>JBAVSY010000112.1:0-48228 GCA_049695855.1 Candidatus Korobacteraceae bacterium
CAGTCTGCCTTCGTACATGAAGCTTCGATACGGTACGCAAAAGCGCTGAACAAATCCGTTCTTGCGGAATATATGCTGTGAAATTCTACCCGTCGCCTCGGTCAGCGCCGTTCGGTAGCCTCGTCGATACCCATTCTCGATACATCTTTTGATGAGTTCTTGTCCAATCCCTCTTCCCGCGAATTCTTGGTCAACCGCCAACATGAACAAATGAAGCCATTGGCCGCGACAAATCGTCATTTCCTTGCGGAATTGCTCATCAAGCAGCTCCAACATGGCGAAGATGGGCAGAAACTTTGGGCTAATCCGACCCAGGTCTATGCCGGGAGGATTGCCGAAGTCATCCGTCAACAAAACTCCAACCAGCCTTCCTGTGTCGACGCTGCGTGCAACGAGTGTGAGTTCCTCCGGAATGACAGCGAGCGCGAGCGCGTCGAGGAATTGCTCGAATTCTTCCATGGAAAGACCCATCGCGACCGCCGGGGGCTCAGATTTGCTGAACCCTCCGGCGAGCAAGCGAATCACTTCACCAGAATCAAATGGTTTGGCCACCTCGTAGCTCACCGTCATACGTGCCGTGCAATCACCTGCTCTGGTGCTGCGCGGGGCTCGCGCTTACACCGCTCGCCACCGTTGTGTTCTTTATTCCGGAATCGAGCACCCTGTACATGGTTTGCATGCCGCCCTTCATGTGGTCGTCCACATGACAATGGAACATCCAGGTGCCAGCCATATCCGGAACCATATCGGCGGTGACGAACTGTGCGGGCCCGATGGTGGGGATTACGTCCATGTATTGACCACGAACGCTCACCAAATTCCCGTGCCAGTGCGGAGTGTGAAAGTTGAAACCGTTTCCCATGGTCATCACGTACCAACGCACGTGCTCGCCCTTGCGCATGGTCATGATGGGGCCGTTGCCGTACATATAGCCGTTGATGGTGAATTTGAGGTTACTCAGTGCGAAACCACGTCCCAGCGGTAGATCGGCATTTCCATCCGGGTCCTCCGGTACCAGTTCGAGGCGGTTGAGCTTGGCAGGATCGGGGACATGGGCGCGGACATTCTGCTCCAGATACTGGCTCTGGTTTTCGTCCACAATCATGAACAGGGCAAAGAATTCGTGATCAATATCCTTCGGAGAGCCATCAGGACGCGCCATCCCGCGGCGGGTAATCACAATAGGTCCGATGAGTCCGGCATTCACGTCTTTCGGCTCGTAATTGTGGGAGTGGTAGATCCACACCACCGAACTGCCGTCCTGCGGGCCCGGTCCGGCCTGCTCGCGCGCAAACCAGGTGTACACGTGCATTTTGCCCGGTGGAACCAAGCCGTCCGCTTCTGGGTGGTCCATGCCGTCGCCGTACATCGCACCTTCTGAATCACGCGTATAGGCCACACCGTGCGGGTGCAGACTGAATGGGAAGCTGGCGTTGTTCCGGAAAACGACCTTGATAGTGTCGCCGACCTCGGCACGAATCACGGGGCCGAGCAGGCCCATGTGCTCCAGTTCCGCCGGCCGTGGCTTCAGAGTTCGAAAACTATCGTCGGTGTACTCGCGGAAAACGGCCTTGTGATACGTGCAGCCGATACGGTCGGCGGCGTGCTCGGTGAACACCCGCGCGTAAGGGTCGAATGCGCGGGTCATCATCATGTCCTTGCCGTCAGGAATGTAGTTCCAGTCAATCTCTTCGGCAGCGATGTAGTACGTGCGCGTTCGGCCGGCTGGCGTGTCGGAGGGAACATCTGCGGCAGCCATTCCCCGAACCGGCAAAAGCAAACCAAGCAGGAACAGCAGCACAAGCACCCAACCGCATCGGCGGATAGAAGCCCACATGTATCCTCCCGCAGAAAACAGAGTTTCGGAATTATGCACTATCAAATCAGCACGGCCAACAAAATTCCTCCGCCCCTTGGTCGAAACAGAGCGAGAATGCTCGCCATCCACCGAGCGATTCTTGGGGTGATTGCCGTCGCCGCACAGTAGCAGGCAGGCACCACAAGAACGGAACGCCGACTATACGTTCAAGTGGATTTCCGCCGCGAAATGCTTAATGGCATTCGTAGACCCTGGCGCGTTTTCAGCACCGATCTGGCGAAACTTCCTACAAGAAGACTTCGGGCCGCGTCAGCCGGAATTTGCTTTGGCCTGGGCATTCAGAGCCGCTTTAGACGGTGGGCAGAATTCTCCGAACGGAAGATGCCCTTATAGAAAAGCGGGGGCGGCAGTGCGGCCCGCCCCTCACTAACTCCAACGTTGTTTACGGCCCTTTTCCCTGCTTCACTAACCGCCTATCCTCTTCGTTGTGGGTCATTGCGCCTTTCCCGGCGCGAATAGGTGGACGCGGACCCACCGCTGAAGCTGCTTCTGTGCACTCTCGCTGACCGTGAACCTCCTACTTCCTACATAGCCTTTGTGGATCTCAAGCGAGTCCAACTCGGAAACGGGATGGTTGGGAACCGCCAAGAATCCGTGAACTTCGCCGGAACTCGTCGCCCCAAACCCAACGATCTCTCCCGAGGAATTGATTCCGTACCCGTGCAAGAGGAACAAAGGCGAGTTCGCCGGTATGAGAGTGTTGAGGTCGGTCATCACTCCGTTTTCCCAAAGGAACGCGCGGATATTCTGGTTCGCGTCCTGAGACAGCCCAACTGCCTGCCCCCGGCTGTTGATCGCAAGTGCCGCGCTAACTACATCGCCGGGCAGTGTGCCCATGTCGCTGATCACACCGTTCTGCCAGAAGAACGCGTGCTGATACTGGTCGCCTGGTAAGTCGGAGGCGCCAACTATCTGCTCGACGTTGTTGATGGAGAAGCCGGCGTTATTGAATGTGCCACCGAGGCTCCCCAAGTCAACCATGAGAGAGCCGTTCCGCCAAAGCAAAGCGTGCTTGGGCGCCAGACCGACTCCATATCTGCCATCGTAGGGCGCGCAGACGCCGGATGCGCCAACCACTTCGTGCCTGTCGTTGATCCAGAACGCCCCTCCCTCCGGGTCGCCCGGATAAGTGGGAAGCGCCCGTATCTGGCCGTTCGTCCACACGGCAGGCTTAAACTGAAGCACCTGCGGGGAAGGACAGTTCGGATCGCGTATGCTGTCTTCGGCGTATCCAGCGACTTGGCCGGCGTTATTGATCGCCCCGCCCTGGGCATTATTGCCGCCCAATGTGTCCAACGCAGTCATAACCCCGTCCAGCGCGGATCGCCGCTCTGGAAGGCGCGCATGTCCATGCCGAGGATTAGGACATTGACGCCGTGATAGCGCTTGCCGGTCACGGGATTGAACGGCGCCTGCGGGCCTCTGGTCTTGTCCGAGTCCCACGGACGGACCCACGGCTGCGATAAGGGTGCTTCCCGATCCCGCAGAGGGGTCGATAATCGTATCTCCCGTCTTAGTGAAAGCTTCCGCGATCGGCTTGAGGGTCTCGACAGCTTTTTCGTTTGAGTGCGCGCGGTTCCCCTGAGTAGTGCCAGGGCAGCACGTCGCTGATGTCGGTGGGTTCCGCCGACTGCTTGCCCTTTTCATTAAACGCTTGAACGGCCATCCCCTTGCTGGTATGACGGGCGTTGAACGTATCCCCCGGCTCGGATGCGAATCGAAGCCTGTTAACCGACAGGCTGTGCGACGGGTGTATGTATAACGTGAAGCATGCGGGCGTAATCTACGTTTTGCAGTTAGGCAATCACGTTTGCAGTCTTGAGGAACTGTGCGCCCTGATGCCGAAGCCGACCGTCAAAGGCTTCGGCAATTGAGTCCGATCTTGATCGGAAGCGTTAGGTGACCGTGCATAGGGCATGCCTATTTCCGCCCCGATGCCTCGACTAGCAACCGGCCCAGGGTCGTAATCTGAACTGCTGTAGCATTCTGAAGAAATCCTTCTGGATATGCTCGGATAACAGCAGAATCGCGGAGTGGGCGCCGGAATGCCCGCGGTAAGTCGCTGTAAACACAAAGGGTAAAATTGAGGAATACTAGCGTTTGAAAGATTGAGCAACCACCAACGTGAGATCGAGCACGCAACGTCCGTGCTGATCGATAGCTTTGAATCCTACGTTGCCGTGTTCGAGTTGCACCCGGAATTCAATATCCACCAGATGATGTGCCATGTACGGACGATCAGACTTTCGTCGCCTGAATTCGTAGCGGGAGCATTTCCATGGGAATCTGGTGGTCGTCAGCCTAATACTGCGAGTGCTCGTGCAGCATCCGTGGGAAGACGCTATCAAGCTCGCCACCGGCGTTGGAGCCAAGCTGTCCTGGCTCGAGGCGCCCGTCATCGGATATTTCTTTGGCGAGTCGGACGAAAAGCCGTGATCAGGGTTGCTGTGCCGCTACCTCGAGCACTAGCAGCTCTTTGTTCTTTATCCTGCTTAGTGCCAGGCGGGCTTGTTGTTGTCTGTTCTTTGCCGCTACATGAGACGCGCCGTAAATCAACCATTCCTTCAACTCGATCCACCCATCCTTGGGCGACCAGTCGGCCTGCAGGTTGTTGATCCCCTCGTACACCAGTGCGTGTACGAGGACGCTGCTTCTGAATTCGATCGTTTCCGTGGTTGGCTCGCTCGGCTGAGACGCGGCCAACAAATTCAGACCTTTCTCGTACGCCAGTCCAGCAAGGCCTTTGACGCTCAGCGGACCATGTAGTTCAGCCCCTTCGAGTGCCTGCCCTGAGTAACAAGTGTCCAAGATCAGAGCGCCATAGTCCACGTCAAGAGGGGCCAGCGCCTGCTGTAGATCTACGTCGGAGATCAGCGTCGTCTCGGCCTCGCGAATCGCACTCTGTGTCGCTTCTTTGGGCTTGCCTTTCAACGCCATGTCCCAGGGAAACAGATAGTAATGGCTATCGTGGCTGGTATTGGGCACGGCGTAGTAGTTAGCTCCATGACCCGCGAAGTAGATGATGACGGCATCTCTCGGATGGGCATTCCGCGTTAGCTTCGCAATGGCAGCTAAAATGTTTTGTCGAGTAGCGTGCTTATTCAACAGAGTCGTTGTTTCGACAGTTGCCGGAACAATCGGCATTTCTTCGACTGGATGCTTCTTGGAAAAATCGTTGAAATACTCCCTCACCCGGATCGACATGGCCCGCAGCTCACGCTCGTTGTGGGACAAGATATCAGATACCGCAACTGCATCGCTCGCTGCGTACTTCAGATCATAACTGGCATTCTTGTATTTGCTAATGCCGACTGCGAGCACATAAAGATTGCGCTTCGGCAGAACATACGAGTTGCCCTGCATTTTCCGTTCCCATATTGCTTCGGTCGAGCGTACCTCGTCAGCATTGAACGCGTACGCCGAGACGCGAACATCGCCAGGAGGCACCTCCAGTTCGGCCTCCCTGGTCACAACTCCATTCGATGTATACAAAGCACCGGGCCATTTCTGCACGACTCTTCCGTTTACCGCGATCGCAAGATCCGAGACAACGCCGCCGGCACTGCCGGGTTTTGCCTGAACCTGGAATTTAATGTGCTCAGAATCAAATCCATCAGGTTTGGATTTCGCGTTTGCAGGTGTGTCGCGAAGCACACTTATGTCAACCTGCGGGATATCCCGCGGTATGGTATCAACGTCGTAATCCGGCAATGTGACATTGTTCAAGAGGTCCGAAAGCAGACCGGGTCGGTAGAACTGGCGGTAGAACGCTTCGACAGGAAAGGTTTCGCCATTCACTCCTGGGAAGCGCCACGATGCAGCTCGCCAGGCAGTATCGTTAGCATCGAAAAGACCGCTTGGCGTCGTGGCAATCCAGCCATCGTCGGTCAAAACGATTTGCGCCGACAAAGACTTCGTTTTCGTATTCCACAATTCGATTTTGCCCCCGGGTATGCTGGCGGCGATGAACGAATTACCGGTCCGCAAAGTGAGGCCGCTGGGCAGTCCAGTTATGTGGCCGATGACGATACTGCCGTTTGCTCCTGCTGCCCACAGCCTTAGCACATGATCTTCCGAAACCGTCGCCAGCGAACGTGAGTCATCACCGAACACAAGTGCGGACACGCGGCCCGAATAACCCTTCAGTAGTGCGACTCTATTCCAGCCCGCAGTGTCCCACATATGAACAGCAGCCTCGTTTGCCACGGCTAACCTTGCGCCGTCAGGGCTGAACTTGACGACTGTGGCTGTGCCCGGTCGACGATGCATCAATGTGTGATCGAATGCTTCGTACGTCAATTGCTTTCCGAGCGGTGAGTTGTCGGCAGCGGTCTCAAGAAGTAGCGCAGGCAGTTCCCTTCCGTCCTCCAACGACCACACGCGCACATGAGCTTCGTCGACTCCCGCCGCTAAGAGCTTCCCATCGGGGCTTATATCGAGACTTACAACTTCATCATAGGCAATGGGAAGATCGAAGAGCTTCTTTTCATCCGCCACATCCGTCACCAAGATCGAAGTGCCAACTTGCCACGCGCACAGATGTCTTGTGTTGCAGGCCAGTGGCCAAGGATCGATGCCCCGCATTCCAAGCGCGTGAATTGCGGGCCGCATGTAACCGTCGCCGGCGAGCCACTTCTGATCGAGCCGCAACAGATCAAGACGTTCCACCCCCCATTCCGAACCGAGAACGACGATGTTGCCGCTGATGACCCCCGACTGCGGACCAAACGCTACCGTCGGAAGGCGAATGACTTCGAGGTTGTCGCCCAGTTGCCATATACTGGGATGACCAGCGATGGTCGCCAGTATGCGAAGACTTGCATCGGAGGTGAATTCAACGGAGTGGATCTGTCCGACAGCATTGGTCGCAGTCGGGGACGCTGCGGGTACGTCGATGATCAATTCAGGACGCAAACGTGTCTCTCCGGTGGGCGAGACCGATGCCAGTAGAAGCACTAAAGCGCTAAATCGCATTCGACAACCTTTCTCCACGCGACATGATAAGGGTTCCGTTGCTTTGTAGCGCGCAATAGACCGGGGCCGCCGCCCCTCTTGTTGCACCGTTGCAACGTCAGCGGTTGCGTTGCCATAAAGGCAAGCAATACGCGCGCAGAATGCGCGATGCTGGCCAGAAAAGTCAAATGAGCACTTTACATCGAACCAATAGCGTCGCCAAGCGCTCATGGCCTGACTGTCCGGCCAGCGCTGTGTTCCGTTCATAACCCCAGGAGATAAGACGATGGTCGGCGTAAGCAGTTTGGGTTTAACCGGAATCGCGTTCACCGATTTCCGTCGTCAACTTCCTTGCTTACTCCTCTTCGACCCTTCGACCTAATGCCCTTGGAGCAAGCGGCTGGCCACCGCTTTTTCGGAAGCTTCGCAAAAACCACGATCCCGACGATCAAGGGTCGTACCCCTCCAAGAGCAGATCGAGTGAGCCGTGCGCTTTGGTATCACGCCTAAAAGTTAACCAGCAAACTGATGCTCCACCTCTAAGTCATTGCTTGCACGTCAAGGATTTAATCAACCGAACAGCATCGCCGACGGTTTTGGTTTTCGCCGCTGTCTCGCCAAGTATTTCAATGCCGAATTCGTCATCGAAAGCGTTGACTAGCATCACAGTATCGAGAGAGTTCACTCCAAGGTCATCACCAAAGCTGGCGGAAAGCGTCACTTCCTTCGGCTCTACCCCCAGCTGTTCAACTACAATCCCTATCACTCGGCGGTAGATATTTGCAGTACTGTGACAATTCGTATTCTGCTCAACTTCCTTACAGAGCAGAATAGAGGTTATTGTGCTGACAATGTCTCGCAGTGTGGTTGCTGCGGAGCAGAGTGCATCGGGAATTTCAATTTTGAATGTCTCGTCCAGTGCGATAAACAAGTCCACTCTGCGGAGCAAGTCCAAGCCAAGAGTTTTTCCGAGATTAGCCGAAAGCGTTATCTTCGCAGGCTTAATGCCAAATTGATCAATCAAAATACCCTTAACTTTAGGGTAAATGTCGGGGGCGCTCTTGCATAACAATTGAGCGTTCAGCCATTCCGCCTTAGGAAACGTGAAATAGATTATGCCTGCCAGGGCGGCGAAGCATGAGCGTTTCACAAAAACACGACGTGTGTCAGACGTTTTCATGGCTGAGAGGTCCCAGCACGTATGGTGGTAACGGAAAAAGTAATTATAAAGAACGCGCGATCATCGCTTCCGGTCCTGATGGGAAGGAGCGCTGGCATTTTGAAGTTGGCTGATTCGTTCATCATGTCCGAGAACATCGAAATCGCCTTTGAGACGCGCAGTGGCGTTTGAGCCGGAGTCAAGCAGTGCTTTCATCTGCCAAAGCCCCTATAATTTCCGTCCCGGCGGCTGTAGGTGAAAGGTCGGCAGACTGAGCGGGCACAGATTACCACAGCTGCAGTGCATCTGAAACCTAAAGCCCGTTGTGATCCAGTCGCACCCATGTAGAAGTTCATTACTAGCGGCTTTCGATATCTGGCGATTCTCACCCCGGCGGATGCCGCGATTGGCGATGATTGACCGACTCTGCGTTCAGGCTTATTGTCGGCACACCGTAGAGGTATACGCCGAATAGCGAATTGCAATATGCCGAGAACATCCATTGCGTTTGTGATAGGCTCTGTTCCCATGCGTCGTTCAATATTGATCGTGCTCCTCGTGAGTACTCTGCTGGCTCAAGAGCGTCTCAAGATTAGCGCAAGGCCGAGCGACATTCAGCCGGCGGAATCGACCACTTTGACCTGGCAGGCGCCCGGGCAGACGGCCTTCTTAAGCGGAGTTGGCACGGTGCCTCCATCTGGGTCTCTGGTAGTGACACCCAGGATCTCAACCACATACACTCTTGTGTCTGAGGGGGCGCAAGGAGTAGAGTTTGCCTCCACGACCGTTGCGGTCGTCGGCGAACGTGGGGGGGGTGACTTCCCCGATCCCACGGATTTTCCGAAAGGACTCTCCGGCCAGCGCCATTCCATCCGCTATACCACCTTCCTCGATCTCGCATTTAAGACGTTACAAGACCAAATGAAATTCAGAGTGCAGAGTGAACATGCTCCGCACGATCCATTTTATGTCTTCTTTACAGATCGACAGCCTCGGCCTGACCTGGTGCATGCGTCCGATCGAGGGATTCGCTCGCGCCGTTTAGCCTACGAGGTGCAAATCTTTGATCCGAAGAATGCGGCAAGTGCCATTCCATTCGAAGTGAAGGCCATCATTGAATATCAGCGCCTTGGGGAAGCCGCATGGCACTTCGAGACCAATGAACAACTTACCAGAGAAGCACTCGCGCAACTGAAGCAAACCCTTGAGACCAGCCCATGAGCCGCAACATCACTCATGAGCGAGCAACCATAGTCCTGGCAACTCTATGGATATTCTTCTTTCTACTTTCCCTCGCTGTACCGTTGTGGCTCTTTTTTTTAGGAGCCATCGAACAACCAGCTTTCACAGTTGCGTTGGACGGAATCAGCGCTCTTTACGTGCCCTATCTGGGAGCGGTTCTCGCCTTTTACTTCGCGACCCGCAACCAGCCGAGCCGTGCGGTGACGCGACAACCGACCTTCGTTATTGCACTCGTGGTTTCGGCGGTTTGGAATATCATAGTTTGTAGCTTCATTATTCGGATACCGCTCGGCCTTATGCCAATTGAGGAAGGAATCAAAGTGGCAGGTGAGAGTGGGGCCAGGCTGTCTTGGGTTGTCGCACCTGCTATGGGATACTACTTCGGAAAATCTGGCGAAACATCATAGGTGCTCAGGGTAGTTTGTCCGCAACCTTTAACAAGAGCACTGCATGCTCCTGTACCCGGCTCAAAGACAAACGCGCCTCCTGCTGACTGCCTTGCTCTCGGGCAAGGGAGGATACCCGCGCAGCTCCATACTTAAGCCATTCCTGCAGTTCGATGCGTCCATCCAAAGGTGAACTGTCGGCCTTGTCTTGATCGAGTCCCTCGTGCACCAGAGCATAGGCCAGAACACCGCTGCCCAGCTGCTTGAGCTCGTAACTTGGATCGCTGGGCTGGGACGCAGCCAGCAGGTTCAGGCCCTTCTCGTAAGCTAGCCCAGCCAATCCCTGGATATTGAGCGGGCCATGTAGTTCGGCGCCTTCAAGCGCTTGTCCTGAAGAACAGCTATCGAGGATGATTGCGCCGTGGTCCACGTTTAACGGACCCAGAGCCTCCTGCAAGTCTGAATCAGAAATTAGCGTCGCTGCGGCGTCGCGAACCGCACTCGACTCCATCTCATTCGGTCGCCCCTTGAGTCCCATATCCCAAGGCAGCAAGTAGTAATGGCTCTCCTCAATTTCGTTTGGCCTTGGGTAATGGTTAATTCCGTGTCCGGCGTAGTAGATGATGATCGCATCTCGGGGATGTGCGCTCTGCGCCAACTCGCGGATGCTTGATAGAATTGCCTCGCGCGTGGCTTGTTCGTTCAGCAGAAGCTTCACTTTCACGGTTGAGGGCAAGACTTCAAGTTGTGAAGAATGCCCAGTTGGCTGAATACCCGCACTCCGCCACCAGCTCATAAGGCGATCGCTCATCGCCTCGAGTTCCGTATTGCTATGCGCCAGTGCATGCGCAAGTGCGGCAGCATCATTATCGGCAAAGTTCAGGTTATAAGCTGAGTTATTGTAATTTCGGATACCAATCGCGAGTACGTAGAGAGTGCGCTGCGGCAGCCTGTACCCCCCTTGCACCTTGCGCTCCCACACCGCCTCCGTGGAGCGCACTCCATCGGCATTGAAAGCGTAGGCGGTAACGCGGACATCGTCGGGCGGCATCTCCAAGTCAGCTTCCCGTGTGGCAATGCCCTTCAATAACTTCTGGTTGCCCGGCCACTTCTGTACTACCCTTCCGTTGACTGTGATCGCAAGATCGGATACGACGCCACCGGGCGCATTCGGACTCGCCTCGATATGGAACTGAATGCGTTCTGGAAGGAATTGTATCCCGGTCGGCTCCAGTTTGGCGCTGGCAGGAGTCGTTTGAATCAATTGGATCGCAACATTCGGAGCGTTCAGATGTAGGGAGCCCACATCGTATTCTGGCAGCTTCCTTTCCGTCAGAAGGTCAGTGATCAAACCCGGGCGATAGAACTCTCGGTAGAAAGCTTCTACAGGAATGATCGCGCCATTGGAGTCGGGAAAGCGCCAGGACGCGAGGCGCCACGCTGTGTCGTTGCCATCGAACAAGCCGCTCGGAGTCGCGACGATCCATCCATTAGGGGTCACGAAGATGCGGGCCGATAACGCGCGCTCCTTGACGTTCCAAAGCTCGACCCTCCCTCCAGGGAACCCTACTGCAACAAAAGCATCATCGCCTCTTAGCGTCAGGGTTCGCGGCAAGGTGGTGATATTGCCCACGACAATACTGCCAACTGCTCCCGGTATCCATACTCGCAAAACTAGATCCTCAGCGGCTGACGACAGCGAGCGAGAGTCCGCGCTAAACGCCAGTGCCGACACCCGACCGGTGTACCCTTTCAACAATGAAGATCTTCCCCATTGTGCGGTTTCCCACACGTGGATTGCAGTCTCATTTGCCGCCGCGAGCTTTCTCCCGTCGGGGCTGAACTTTAGAACAGTTGCCATACCCGCACGAGGCAAAACGAACATGCGTGGCACGATCCCCTCTAGCGACGGTGGCGCTCCCAAGAGCGATCCGTCCGGAGTGGCTTCCATGGACAACGAAGGAAACTCCTTGCCGTCGGAGAGAGACCAGAGCCGGATATTCGGCTCATTCACAGCGACTGCCAAAACTTTAGCGTCGGGACTGATATCGATACTGAGCGCCGCGTCGTCGCCAATGGGCAGATTGAATCTCTCCTTGCCATCATTGACATTCACGACGCGAATCGACTTTCCGCTTTGCCATGCGCACAAGCCGCTGTCGTGACACGCGAGCGGCCACGCATCGATGCCATTCACCGGCAGTGCTCCTAACGCACTTTGCCGGAGTATGTCGTAACGTTCGACCTGCAACGGCGAGATCGCAACTACAACCTTGCTTGTCAGAACCGCCGTTTGATGTGGCAGCATGTTGGACGGAAAAACAATCGTGTCCTGGTTATCGCCGAGCTGCCATAACCCAGTTTGTCCAGAGACCGTAGCCAGAATGCGCAGGGTTGAATCCGACGTGAACTGGACAACGTGAACCATCCCCTGGTCGGAAGACAGAAAGGCACTAGACTCTGCCAGCGGCGTTATGACCAGTTCTGGGCGCTGCGACTTTGTAGTTTGCCCTAACGAAAATGTGGCTAGTAGAACGACCAGTAATGGGCTGAGCCGCATGGCACCTCGCGGGGTCAGTATAGCAATTAGGTCGCCGACAAAATCGACCAGGTGACTCTGGGAACAGACCTCAACACTGGAAGATCAGGTCAAGAGTCGGGAATGACCTCCGCAGGCTGCGGCGGATCGTGGGCCCGCAAGTGCAAGATAACAATGGTGGGCAGTTTAAACCTGTGACTTCCACCGTGTGAATGTTTTAAAACCCTTTGTTTGCCTTTCCGCTTTCAAACCTCCGCGAAAACACCTTCAAACCTAATTTTGGCGACGAATTGGTGACGACTTTTGGCGGCCACAGTTTCGAACCGGAAATTCCGTTTACAATCGCCCGTTATGCCCTCTCGATTCTATGAAGCGCCGAGATGAAGCTTATAACTGTTCCGGGATTGATCTTATTTCTGTTTTCAGCAGCGACCTTGACCTGGTCCCAGCAAGGCGTCGCAGCTACAGACCCGGCTGGGCGTCGATCAGATGACATTGCACTCCGCGCCGTTGAAGCTCGGCAGCCAACAGAAGTCCGGTTGGTCCCGCACCGATTATGAGCACCGGAACCCACTGGGAGGGCGGCTGGAGATTCTCCCCCTGCGTCCACTTCGCGGCATCATTCACAAGATCCATTGCATCCCTCCCCATGCAGACTGGGTTAATGGACAATGGTCGGCGACCAGGAAAGCTGATAGTTGGCCACATATAGCCATTAGCACTCGTTGACCCTGCGGTGGCGATACCTTTTGCAAAGAGGCACGACCTAATCGATTTGCCGACTCGGGATATTGGTTCGCGATCAAAGATGGCGTGCTGCTGTTTAACAAAAGCCAAGCACAAGGGAAAACCACTTCCGGAAATTGCTAAGTCGGATCCTGGTTTCCTAGGCTGGATGCTATCGATAGACGTGCCGGAGGATACCAAAGAGATCGTGCGGAATACGCTTTCCAAGGCGGGACAGAGCACCTGAGCTTGTGTCCATGGGCTGAGCGAGGAACTCCACTCGCCGGAAGCCGATGAGTTCAGTACACGAGATGCGATGAAAATAAAGGGATTAGTTATGGAAGTTATGGACATGGATGTGGACCGAAGGCCTCCTGCTGCCAAGTTCAGGGTTATCGGCGTGGAACGATGGATGATGTCTACTACGTCTACGACGAGCGTGGTACCTACATCAGAGGCAATGAGGCTGTTGGTCAGAAGATCTCTCCCTGAGAGTTTATGATGCGCACAGCGGAGGAATTGACCCCCTCCGCAAATATGCCGCTGCTTGCAGACGTCCCACCGCCGCGTGGGCGCGTGGTCTACGACACCAGTGCAGATCGATTCCATCTCTATGCGGACCGGTGCGGGTCGTCAACGATGGTCGGCGACTTGACCAGGCCTTTAGACTGGTAGGTTCATATCGTATGGTGCACGTCCCGCTATCAGAGGTATGGGCTAAGTATCTCGCCGACCTAGCTTCGGTAAGGGAGGATTGCAGATGTGGCTCTGCTTCAACGACGGATTTCTCAGCGTAGTGAGCGACAAAGACGACCCTGCCAGACTGATGGTCAGAGCACGGCGAAAACAGGCCTTGTTGAATGTTTGCGGCAACGACGTGGAAGTGATCGAAAACGCCGGATCGGATTATCGCTGGAGAACGTTCGTTGATCGGAAGGCGTTCTCAGCGCTGGTGGCCGCTCGGATCGACAAGATAGGCTATACCAACTTCAAGAATTCGGTGGCAGACGGCGATCTCCATCAGTTGTATATGGAATTCTGGGAACTCCACCGGGATTACCAGGATAAGGACAAGTTCGCCCGGTCTCCATACCGCCAGCACGGCAAAGCGTAAACTATTGTATTGATTAAAGAAGTCCAGCATGCATTTTGCGGTCTCAGGAGTCGGTGCGAAGAGCGCTGCGGGCTTCAGTAACGAGGCTGGAGGGAAGAATGATTCCATGACGCACGATTCATCCATCTCGCTGGTTAGGTATCGGGCCGAGGCGCGGTTGGGTTAAGGAGCGCGTCAAATAGGTACTCCCCAACCAGCCAAGATGTGTATTGGTCGAAGGTCGGCGTTGGCTCGGGGGACTTGTTTCCGAGACTTACCCGAGGCGTCTCGACGACGACTTTCTTGTGATAGTCAACCGCTCCGTCTTTAGTTGGAAAAATCATCTAATCTGTGCAGTGGTAGGCACAGCACGCGAACCTGTGATCCCCAGCACTGCGCATTACTTTGGCAAGGGCGCACTGTTGAGGAACCTAATGACCCGTAGAACCATTGTTGTCCCTAGCCGTCTCGCTTGGCACGAAGAGCGTTTTCAGGCCGCCGAGGAGAACGCGCTGGGGTTGCAGATCCTCACACCGCCGCAGTTGGCGGGTCGACTTGCCGGCGGTTTTCTGGAGGCAGCATCCTGGGACACATGCCATGCGCTGGTAAGTGAGGCCTTGGCCGAGCTTAAATGTGCTGAACTCGAACCACTCCGAGAAATGCCGGGCGCCGTCAAGGCCATTTGCAATACGTTGACGAAGGTCTGGGATGCTGACCTGGACCTGCAAGCGCTTGCAGGTCAGTCCCCACGCATCAGCGACTTAGCCCGGATTGAAGCCTACATCCGGGATCACCTACCTGGCGGAATGATGTTGCAGCGTGACCTCGTCTCTGCCGCAATCGCAAACCTGAAGAAGGCGGGTTGCGCGTTAGGCCCGGTGACTGTGTGCGGATTTGTCTTCGTGGCACCGTGCTGGAGGAGGCTGTTTCTCGCCTTGTCCTCGATCATATTGATCGAGTGGCATTCGCTTGAGACGCTTACCGACCAGTTAGCCTGGACCCAGAACTCCACCATTCGCGCCATCTTGAAGCCAAAGCGAACGCCCAGGCAAAGCTCGGTCGTTTGCGCGACACCCAAGCACGAGGTGACTGAAGCCCTCCGGTGGGCAAGGCAATTAATCGTGTCTGGACGCGCCCGACCGCACGAAATCGCGATTGTTGCGTCAGCGACCGAAGACTGGGACGAGGATTTTCGAGTACTCGTGGCCGACAGCCAGTTACCTTTGCATTTTGTCCATGGTCGCCGCGCGACCTCGACCTTTCCCGGCCAGCAAGCTGGTTCGCTGGCCACCGTCCTGCTGGAGGGGCTGAGCCATGATCGCGTAGTGCGGGCATTGCGCCTTCTGCACAACACTCCAAAGTTGAAGAGCTTGCCAGTTGACTGGTTCACCAACCTTTCTACGGATGCACCGCTGCTGAAACTTCGTCACTGGCAGATCTCTCTGGACGACCTCGCAGAGAACCCCGAGAGACCAGATTTTCGCCCCGTCTTGCTGCCCATTCTTGAGCTCCTGACGAAAGGTGCTCCGGCAGCGGAGCAAGTTGGCGAGGAACTGCTGTCCGGGCAAGCACGAGCCATCTGGCAACGAGCCCTGCTTGACGGGCCGCCGCAAGCGCTCACGACCTCGATCGGACGGATTCGCATCCCGGATGAATCCGATCGGAACGCGAACATCATCTGGGGACCGGCTCACACTTTGGCCAGCGCTCCGCGTCCATTCTTACGCATGCTAGGCCTCACCAGCCGCCATTGGCCGCGGCAGGGTCGAGAGGATGCGCTTCTTCCATCGCACATTCTTGATCCGGCGCTGCTCGAGCCGGCAGGCGTGACCGTACTGGACAGGACTCTCTTCGCGGTGCTGCGCGATGCCGCCGACGAGATTGTTTACTCGCGCAGTCGAAGAGACAGTGAGGGACGCCTCCTTGGGATCAGCCCGTTGGTGCCTTCCGAGGTGGCACCGGAGCATCTGCAAAGATCGCGGATACCGCAACACGCGTTCAGTGAGTCCGATCGCCTTCTGGCACGCCGGCATGAGTTTTCTGAGACTGAAGGCGCCCGGTCAGCAATTTCCTGCTACCGAGATTGGCGCAGTCCTAAGATCACAGCTCACGACGGTCTTCTGAATAGCGGTCATCCGGTAGTCGAGGCGGCGATGACGCGGACGCACTCGGCGACATCCCTCCGCCAGATGCTGACCGACCCGCTTGGATTCGTTTGGGGCTACGCACTCGGCTGGAAACCGCCATCCCCCTTGTCGCACGAGGAACCTCTGGTACTGGACAAACCAACGTACGGGGATCTGGTCCACGAATTGCTGCGCGAGGCGACCGCATTCCTCGAATCAAACGGCGGGTTCGCAAGTGCCACGCCGATGCAGGTCGAGTCAGCCCTGGCGGAAGCTGCCCAGCGAATCGCGCTGGACTGGGAACTGACGAAGCCACTACCGCCCACCCGTCTCTGGCAGAACACACTGACAGAAGCCCGCGACATCGCATTCTCAGCTTTGACGTGGCCGTTTCCTAAGTTGAAAGGCCAAAAGACCTATGTCGAGGTCCCATTCGGGGGGCTTGAGGGTAGCGAAGGCAATTTCCCTTGGGATCGGATGGCTCCCGTGGCGATCCCTGGTCTAGACCTCAACCTTCGGGGCAGGATTGACCGCTTGGATCTGGACGCCACAATAAATGCCCGTGTGATCGATTACAAGACCGGGCGCTGCCCCGAGGAAGAACCTGGACTGAATAACGGTCAGGAGTTGCAACGCTGCCTGTACGCGGTGGCCGTCAAAGCGCTTCTAGCCCAAGTTGCGGCAGTAGAGGCGGCGCTGCTTTACCCAGGCGCAGAGGGGCACCTGTTTTCGCTCACCGACCCGACTGCACAGACCGAGGAACTCGTACGCTTTCTTCAACTCGCCGAGCAGTTGCTTCGGTCGGGACGATCTGTTTTCGGTGCTGGTGCCGAGAGCCGCTATAACGACTTGGCTTTCGCCCTTCCCGCAAACGCAGACGGAGTGTATTTCTCGCAAAAGGCTGCGGCACGGGACGCGATGGTGGGAGATTTGCGCAGCCTCTGGGGGGAGGATTGATGCCAAGCCTGAGCGATGAAAAACACAGGCTGCGTGCGCTGACCGATTACTCGGCGACCCTTCTTGTGGAGGCCGGCGCAGGAACCGGCAAGACGTCGCTGTTAGCCGGGCGGGTAGCGTTACTTTTAGCGTCGGGAGTACACCCTCACAATGTTGCAGCAATCACCTTCACTGAGCTGGCCGCAAGCGAGTTGCTGCAGAGAGTTCAAGAGTACGTTCGAGACCTCGTGGTCGGGAAAGTTCCTGACCCTCTGAGGATCGCGATAGCAGCAGGTCTCACCGACGCACAGCGGGAATCCCTCTCATTGGCCGCAGCCGCCTTGGACGAGTTGACCTGCACTACAATCCACGGATTCTGTCAGCGTCTGACCACGCCCTACCCCATCGAGGCGAATGTTGACCCGGGAGCAGGAATGATGGACGAGGGTGAGTCCGATCTCGACCACAAGACGTTGCTGCGGCGGTGGCTCCGCAATCGCCTGGAAGAGCCTCCAGCAGACGATCCGCTGGCGGAACTGTTGGTGATCAACGGAGACCAGGGTCTGAAGCTGGTCGAGCAACTGGCTGAAGCACGCAGGGTGCGACGAACGGCAAGCGCACCGCAGCCGAAATTATCCCAGAGCGACATCGAAAGATTCCGCAAGTCGGTCGCTTCTTTCCAAAAATGGTATGCGGGAGTGCAGAGTCAAGGCTTAGAAGAACCCACAACGTCGGAATACATTTCCCAGCTCGAGACGCTGGCTGTGCTGTACGCTCCCGGCTATCAAGCGGAAATCAGCTTCCGGCAACTGTGGACCTATGCCCATCCCCAGCACGTTTCGGCAATGAAAAAGGGCTCGTACGAATTCAAGCAATACCAGTGCAAAGGCAAATGGAAGGCAGCAGCGCAATGTGCCGGCCAGTCACAGGCCAAAGCCGAGCGATACTGTGGTGAGGCTCGCAACCTTTATGACGCGGTTGCGGAGTCTCTTGAGCGACTGGTTGGCCTCGCGGCTGAGGCCGCGCAGGAGCGCCTGATTTCGGCCCTGGATGGTTTCCAGGATGCTTTCCGAACGCGCAAGCGACAGTCCGCACTGCTCGATTTCGACGATCTCCTCTATTTTGCCCGCGACCTGCTACGAGCCCATCCTGCCGTTCGCGCTGCGCTCGCAGAACGCTACCGACATGTGCTGGTTGACGAATTCCAGGACACGGACTCCCTGCAGTGCGAGATCTTGTTCCTATTGTGCGGTGAAGATGCCGCCGATAAGCCCTGGCAGGAGCAGCAGCTTCGTCCGGGTCAGCTCTTCCTAGTAGGGGATCCGAAACAATCCGTATACCGGTTCCGCCGAGCGGATATCCGCTGCTACAAGCAGGCGAAGGACGCCATCCAGAAACAATTCCCCGAGAACGTTCTCCCTGTCACAGACAATTTCCGTTCGCGGAAACCCATCCTCGATTTTGTCAATCAACGCTTTGCCGGACCGCTGAACTCGATCGGTTACGAGCCATTGGTCTGCACCGTCGCATCTAGCGGTGAGGAAGGCTCCTCAATCGGACGCATTCCCATCGGCAAAGAAGGTTCCGCGTACAAGGTGCACGAGTGGCGTGAACTCGAGGCGCACGCCGTAGCTGCACTCTGCCGACAACTGATTGGTCAGTTCCTGGTGCGTGAAGACAAGGAACTGGTTCGCTGCCGTCCCGGTGACGTCGCTCTGCTGGCTCCAACTGGAACAGACCTCTGGATTTTCGAGCGCGCCCTTGAGGATATGGACATCCCCATTGCTACCCAGGCGGGCAAGGGATTCTTCATCCGCCAGGAGGTGCATGACCTGGTTGCCATAGCGCGGATCCTTTCGAACAGCCGTGACACGCTAGCTTTGGGAGCGTTGCTTCGTGGACCTCTGGTGGGACTGACCGAGCAGGAACTCTTGGACATCGTTGCTGGGTTGCCACAACGCGACGGCAAGTACGGACCGTTGCGGCTTTGGACGGACGCGGCCGAAATCAATCATCCCCTCGCGGCGGAAGTCATTCGAGTTTTTCAGGGCCTCGCGCGCAAGGCGTATCAAACCTCGCCTTTCGACATCTTGTCCGCGGCCGTGGAAGAGCTTCGCGTCCGGGCGATACTGGCCCAGCGGCACCCGCGCTATGTGGAGCGCGCCCTGGCTAACGTCGAGCGTTTCCTCGAAATGGCAAAGCCCTACGCTGTTTGGGGCTTGCGCGTTTTTGCGGACGACATGACCGAGCTCTGGAAAGAGGGCGAACGTGAAGTCGAGGGGCGGGCTGACGCCACCCGCGATGCCGTCCACATCGTTTCGATTCACAGCGCCAAGGGGCTGGAGTGGCCGGTCGTGATCCCCATCAATCTGGTAACGCTTATGCGTTCAGCCGGTGGGGTGCTTCACCGGGTATCCGATGATACTTTGCATTGCGGCCTTGGAACCCTGAATCCGCCGGAGTATGACTTGGTCAAGGAAGTCGAGGAGCGAGAGCTCGGCGAAGAGCGTGTCCGACTGCTATACGTTGCTTGCACCCGCGCACGAGACCTGCTGGTGTTTCCCCACTATTTGGGGAAGTTGAAGCGCTGCTGGCACAATCACGTGGATTTGCTGCTGCAGGATCTGCCTGAGTTGCCGACTCTGGACGTGGCGGAGGGAGAACGTAAGCCAACCGGAGCACCACTAAATGACCAGACGCCCGAGGTCTTCCGCCAAGAGGCGTTGAGGCTTGTAGAGCGGACAAGGAATATTCAGTGGATTCAGCCGAGCCGGGTTGAAATCGAAGAGGTTCCCGTATCCGTGCCTCCCGACGAAGAATTGGCGGAACCTACGCTAGAGATCCGTGGCAGCGCCGTCCGGGGGCGTGTCTTGCACAAGATGATGGAAGAGATCCTTTTGGAAGAAACCTCGGATGACGAAACTAGTCTGCGGACGAGAGCCGCTGAATTGCTTTGGCAGCTGGGAAAGAATGATCATCCCGATCCGTCGGAGGAGCCATCATCCCAGGAAATTGCTTCCGCAATTGGCCGCACCCTTCAATTGCCAGTCGTGGCGCAGTGTCGTCCGACCTTGCAACCGGAGCTACCCGTATTCCATTTCCGAGCCGCTGCAGATGAAAACTTCATGGCAATAGCCGGCATCGTCGATGCAGTAACCCAGGGCAAGGAGGGCGGGGAGGTTGTTATCGATTGGAAAAGCGACGTGGCACCTTCAAGCTGAGACTGGATTACCTGTATGAGAGCTCGCTCTTTCGGATAGACCTTGCTCTCATCCAGATCCTCAGGTTCCGCGATGATGAAGGTCTCGCGCTGCTGGGTTTCCGGGTTGTAGCGGGTGCCGTAGAGCGTGCCCAAGCCGTAGGGATGGTCGGGATAGACCAGCAGCGCGTTGAGCATGGTGCTTAGCACGCTGCGATTGCCGCGATGCTCCTGCAGCGTCGCGGTAATCTCGTCTTCCAGTTGCTCGTAAGCTGTTTTCAGCGCACCTTCCAGTGCCACCGGAATGACGTCTTCCCGGTAGGCCGGAAGCGCATCGGAGATGTCCTCCAGCGAGACGAAGGCGCAGGTGTCCATCAAGTATTTGCCGAAGAGCAGTGGTGATGCTCCGGGCTTTCGCCGGATCGTTACTTCCGTCTTGTTCTTCCTGGAGCAGGCGTTATCTTCGATCTTGGTGCGCTCGATGGTCTCGATCACGCCAAACTCGTGCGTGAAGCGTTCTTTGCCGGCCGACCCCCAGGTAAACCCGTCCCGCACCATGCGACTGGCATCGACTCGGAAGAGGGTGTTGTAGAGATCGTCGGCATAGCCGCTCAGGAGAGTGCCGGTTAACTGCGCTCGCGCTCCAGCCACTCTTCGTCGACCCTGGGCCGTTCCATGGAGTGGGAAATTTTCTGTAACTCGATCGTGCCTTCGACCAGATCCCTCAACCTTGGGACGGCAGGAACTGGAAACGAGGTCAGAGGCCGGGCCGTGTCGGAACGTTGCTTGTCCGTCAGGCACGGTGGCTGGTCCTGTTCGAGCTTTGGGATTTCATACGACTCGGGATCTTCTTCTCCCTCGGCCCACTCGATCATTTGCTCAATGCGTTCCCGAGCGTCCATGTCGTCATAGACACGGATCCAGCGGTATAGAGCCTGGCGCAGGGTGTCGTAAAACGCCTGTCCCAGGCCGGCGTAGGCCTCTTCAAGTTCCGTGATCGCGTCGCCCACGCCCAAGGCAAAGGAGGACTCCGTATTGAGAACGAAGAAGAGCTGTCCGGGGGAGGTTGGCTCCGCCTCGCCGTACACGCTGTCCACGATTGCTTCCCCGAGCGTCAGAGAAAGTTCGAAGTGTTCAGCGATGATGGATTGCCCTCGGTCGGCCAGATACCGGCGAAGTACATGCTCGACCAGCGTGGAGGGTGTTTTCTCTGCGGTGGTCCAGTCAGAATCGTTGGCGACATCGATTTCGACGAGGGTCGGCGCCTCGCTTCCCTTGCGCAAGCGATTGTGGCAGCAACTGGTGCGGGCAAAGATCAGGGCCCAGGGCAGGCTCTTGCAGGAACTTCACGGAACGGACAGCGGCCTGGTTGCCATGGCAGAGCGTGTAAATTCGGGGGATGCCGGTAATATCGAGTCCCAGGCCTCGCGGCGATACTGGCCATTGGTGTTCAACGATCCGAAGTTCCGGCGGGGCAGCGAAGGCCCGGACCAAAATGCCCACCTCAACTACGGTTATGCAATCCTGCGGGCGACGGTTTCGCGAGCGCTGTGCGCGGCCGGGCTGCATCCGTCGTTCGGGCTGCAACACCATAATCGTTATGACCCGTTCTGCCTGGCCAACGATGTGATGGAGCCATTTCGGCCGGCGATCGACCGGGCGGTTTACAGGTGGATACAAGATCACGACCCTGCCGAGCCGCTCAAGAAGGAAGCGAAAGCGGCGTTGCTGGCACCATTTTTTGCGCGGTTCGTGGTGGAAGGCGAATCGCGGACGCTCTTCGATGGCGCCGCGAGAGTCTCATCCGACCTTGCCAGCGCATTTTTGCAGAAAGATACCAGACTGACCCTTCGAATTCCGGAGGTCTGAGATGGAGCCAGAGCCGCTCTCTGCGTTTGGTCCTATGTGGTTGATGGCCATGTTCGACTTGCCGGTGGAAATGAAAGAAGACCGGCGTAACTACACCCGCTTCCGCAAGGCGTTGCTGAAAGACGGATTCATGATGCTGCAATTCTCGGTGTATGCTCGCTACACGCAGAGCGAAGAGGCTGCGGACGCTCACAGAAAAGTGGTGCGCGCTGCCGTGCCGCCGCTGGGACAGGTGCGGATCATCGCCATCACCGATCACCAATTTGGAAAGATGGAAGTTTTTTATGGGAGAAGGCCGAGAAAGCCAGAAGAAGCACAGAATCAGATGCTGTTGTTCTGATGCTGCTTCGCTTATTACTTCGGCAGAAGTGAACAACCCCTCGCAAATCAGCGATTTGCGAGGGGCCTAGTGTATCTGAGCGGCGACTGCCGGCCAATTCCAGCATTCGGCGGCGCTGGGTGGCGAAGCCCCTAAGTGTATCTGAGCGGCGACTGCCGGCCAATTCCAGCGGGACGCTGCTGGGCGCCATTGCCAGCATCAGTGTATCTGAGCGGCGACTGCCGGCCAATTCCAGCGTTACGCGGCCAATGGAGCCGTAGCGCTCGAGTGTATCTGAGCGGCGACTGCCGGCCAATTCCAGCAATCGCAGGAAGCAGAGTTGCTTGTGCTGCAGTGTATCTGAGCGGCGACTGCCGGCCAATTCCAGCAACAACGATGGCTTTAACGCGCTACTCACGAGTGTATCTGAGCGGCGACTGCCGGCCAATTCCAGCACAATCGACGGTGGCAGCACCAACCCTGTAGTGTATCTGAGCGGCGACTGCCGGCCAATTCCAGCCTTGCAATTGCCACTGCGTGAAAGCTACCCAGTGTATCTGAGCGGCGACTGCCGGCCAATTCCAGCTGTAGGCCAATACGGTCCGTAGTGTATCTGAGCGGCGACTGCCGGCCAATTCCAGCCCTGGGTATAGTCGCCCAGCCCCATCAGGCAGTGTATCTGAGCGGCGACTGCCGGCCAATTCCAGCGCGTGCCATCAGGGTAAGGCATCGCCGTAGAGTGTATCTGAGCGGCGACTGCCGGCCAATTCCAGCAGGCCGCAGCGATGGTGGTCTGGAAAATCTAGTGTATCTGAGCGGCGACTGCCGGCCAATTCCAGCCAGCTTGGGACAGAGTAACTTCGACCCGGAAGTGTATCTGAGCGGCGACTGCCGGCCAATTCCAGCATAGGGAAGTGTGACGTTGTCGACTTGGGGAGTGTATCTGAGCGGCGACTGCCGGCCAATTCCAGCCTGTGCTTCACGTTACCCCTCCGTGAACCTAGTGTATCTGAGCGGCGACTGCCGGCCAATTCCAGCCGATCTCGCACAGACCTCGTGGCCGGGAGTAGTGTATCTGAGCGGCGACTGCCGGCCAATTCCAGCAAAACCCCTTCATGGTTCACATGGATCCGTAGTGTATCTGAGCGGCGACTGCCGGCCAATTCCAGCGCAGGGGCAGTCGGCGGCGAACAATGCCGAGTGTATCTGAGCGGCGACTGCCGGCCAATTCCAGCTAGCCGTCAGGTATCTCAAGAGAAATGGACAGTGTATCTGAGCGGCGACTGCCGGCCAATTCCAGCCTCTTGCTTTCCATTCCCTCTCTCCCAAACAGTGTATCTGAGCGGCGACTGCCGGCCAATTCCAGCCATGTGAGCACTCATGCGCGATAGTGCCCGAGTGTATCTGAGCGGCGACTGCCGGCCAATTCCAGCGCTGAACTTCGCCCGCGAAAAACTGCGGACGAACTTCACCGCCGAAAAGGCCCAAATAAGGGTGATAATTTACTTGACCCGTCCACTCGTTTGAGCTATAGTTTTGCTTGTGGAGAGCAAGACCATGAGCGAACCGAAAAGCCTTCAAGAAGCAATCGTTTACTTCTCGAATCCTGATAACTGCATTGACTACTTGGCGATTCGGCGCTGGCCGAACGCCAAAGTTGTGTGTCCCACTTGTGGTTCGGAGAGTGTCAAATTCAGCGAGAAGCGCCGCACTTGGCAGTGTGCTAGTCATCACGCGAAGCGCGAATTCTCCGTGAAGGTCGGAACCGTCATGGAAGATTCCGCAATCGGACTTGATAAGTGGCTCGCTGCAATGTGGCTCGTCACTAATTGCAAGAACGGCGTTAGTAGCTACGAAATCGCTCGCGACCTGAAGGTAACTCAGAAGACCGCTTGGTTCATGCTGCATCGAATTCGGCTGGCTATGCAGGACGAAGTTAACGGTAGCAAGTTGAACGGTGAAGTCGAAGTGGACGAAACATTTATCGGCGGCAAGGCTCGCAACATGCACTTGGATGTCAAGAAGCGCCGCATCACTGGTACTGGTGGGCACAACAAAACCGTCGTGTTCGGAGCGTTGGAGCGCGGCGGAAAAGTTCGCACTATGGTAGTTGCAGATCGTCGGCGTCCGGCTCTCCATGCCTCGGTTAAAGAGCACGTCGAAGTCGGTTCCGCGCTCTACTCTGATGCGCTGGCATCCTACGACGGATTGGCGGCTGAGTATGCTCACAAGGTGGTTGACCATGCCGAGAAGTACGTTGACGGACTGGTTCATACCAACGGACTCGAAAACTTCTGGAGCCTGTTGAAGCGCGGTATCTCCGGAACCTACGTTAGTGTCGAACCGTTCCATTTGTTTCGTTACCTTGATGAGCAAGCGTTCCGCTACAACAACCGTGCCACAAAGAAGCGCATGGTTACGGATGCCGACCGCTTCAGCGCGGCGGTATCCAAAATAGTCGGCAAGCGCCTCACTTTCGCCCAACTTACGGGCAAGGTGGGAGCCGCCGAGGCGTTCTAATCCTTATCGCGGGAAGCGCGGGAAGCGGGCGAAGTCTTAGCCCGCTTTTGCTTTGTACGTCGCCTTTGCTTTTTCCATTCCTTCTCGCGACGGATCAATTCATCGTGCGACACAGATAGGACTTTTCTAACGGTCGCATCGAATCTCTCAAATTCTTGACTACTCATGGAATTAGCTTCCTTTTTACCATGTCGGCAATCATCATTTCATTCATGGATTGAGAGACCGCAAACAAACTAACCGCTTCGTCCATCTCGATGCTGTCTTGCGGATGCATTAACGGGTTCCTGTAATTGTCCTTGATATTATAGAGATGGTCCGTCACAGTCCGGCCAGCGCCATTGTCCTTCAAGAGCTGCAGGTATTCGCCCCAGTTCTGCCGATTTAGGGGCGGCAATGTAAACCCTGGAATTGACAGTAAATACTGCCTGATAGTCAATTCTACCGAGCGTAGTACGTGAAAGCCGGATGCTGTACTTAGTTCGTAGATGAGACACTTTCCGGATTCATCTATCTCGCGAATGCATTCTGGCGTTAGCCTGCTCTTTGTCTTTGGAGCATACCCGTTGCTCGCCCCTTTCATGAGCTTCTGAAAAGAAAAGTTTCCAATCCTATCGTCCTCGCAACAAAAGATCGGCAGCTTACTAAGTTCGTCTTCCAGTAGTGTCTCGAATTCTTGAATGGTCGTCTTGAAGTAAGTGACAGCGTCCGCATCTATGCTTTCCGGCATGCCACCCTTATCTTGCGCCCGTTCGGTGAAATTCTCTTTAATGTGGCGGGATATTTGCGCCAGTTTCTTGGTTGACGATGGAAGGTATTTCTTTGTGAATTCGTCGATGCCGAACCACTCCGCCATATAGTTCAGATCGGTAAAAAGGCGCACATGTTCGGAATTATCCCGAAAGGCAGAATCGGCAACCAATCCGCCCAGCGGGTGTGCTCCAGTTCCGAATAAATATAAGTTGAATGGTCTAGGGCTGATCATTTCTCCATCTCGAACTACAACATGGGTTGGCGGCCTCAGCCACGTCCCACGCGTAACCCTGTAGGGCTCTTGCACGATGAATCTCCTTTTTTGAGTTCATCGGCGAACTGACCGTCATCGTCTCACCTTACAGTGGACGGGTCAAGTCAATTATCGCCCAAATAAGAGGGCACCTAGTTCCGAATGTTCTCCAGCAACTGCTCGACTTCAGCCTTCTTATCGGCGGTTAAGGGGAGCAAAGGCAGGCGGGGCGGGCCTCCGTAGAGGCCGTCGAAGTCCATGGCGTACTTCACGGCCGGAATGCTCAGTTTTCCCACGATGCGAACTGCGGCCTTGGCGATACGCTCCTGCCTCTCGCGGGCGAGGACCATGTCTCCCTCTTTCCATGCCGCGTAGATCTCGTAACCCGCGGTGGGAGCGCAGTCGGCAAAGGCCAGGATGGCGCCTACCGCTCCTACGTCGAGAGAGGGCGCGAGCTTCTGCGCCGCTCCTAAAGTGACAACAAGCGAGTTGTTTGAACTAGGCCTTCGGTGCGGCGAATGCTGCGGCGTCGATTGTCCGTCACGAAACTAATCCGCTTTATCAACTGACAGCCGTCGTCAACTTTCCTAAACCCATGAATTCCAAGCATTGGTGCCGGTGCATTGCGTTGACCGATGCGAACTAGCCTACAAGTTAGCATTAAGGTTCCGTGCCTGAGATTCGGGCGCCTAGGTATAATCGCCTGTTCCCATGCCCATCACCCCCGAGGATCTGGCCCGCGAGAATATCGACCAGCTTCTGACAGCCGCTGGATGGATTATCCAGGACCGCGGCGCTGCCAACATCACGGCTGGCCGAGGGGTTGCTATCCGCGAATTTCCGATGAAGAAGGGGCAAGGCGAGGCTGACTACCTGTTGTTCGTGGACGGCGCAGCCGCAGGGGTGATCGAAGCCAAGAGGGAGGGTGAGACGCTCACGGGCGTCGAGATCCAGACCGCCAAATATAACGCCTTGACGTAGCGCTTCGGCGTCGGCAAGTGAAGAGCGGTTTGGTCACGACCGTGCGAAGCTCTTTTGATAGTTTTCATCGCACGGCTGGCTGGAATTGCTGCTATGACACAGATGCGGGATCAACGACCCCTGCCGATAGGTGACCAAGTGAATCAAGGACCACTTGCCGACTTGCAAGGAATCGGTCTCGTCAACGGTCCGGTGTGAATCAAGCGCCTGGGCCAGGTTTCAGCCGTCTCGACCCCTTTTGGAGATTGCACCTCCGATGAGCCGCTTGGATGTTCTCGGAGCTGTCGTCTCGCCTAGCACCTCCCATCCCCTTGGGCTCGATGTGGTCGGGCACAATTTCGTTGTAATTCGTGAAGGCTGCGCGGCAGATCGCGCACCTCCCGTCGTGCTCCACGATTTTTCGGTTCAGCAGCTTCCGCATCTCTGCCGGTGACCGGAGTTCGCGGTATCCCCTAGGGTGGTGCGGATCTTCGATGCGCTGAACACCAAGCTGAAATCTGCGTTCTTTCCGCGCCTGCTCGCGACCGCAGCAGAATAAGGAGCGGTGGATTGGGCAGTATTCATTCCGACGGAGTTTCATGGGTATGCTCCAGTGTGACCTGTGGTGATATTCGTTTGGCTTTTGAGGGTTTGAATTACCGAAACCGACCAGGAAGGGCGCAGCGCATCGTGCGAAGCGTATAAACTGCATACTTTGTTGGGAATAGCATCAATCGGGGCGTACTGAATGGGTGGACCGCCAGTTTTCGATCGGTATATCGGCATCGACTACTCCGGCGCAGAGACGCCGATATCGAGCCTTAAGGGCTTGCGCATTTATATGGCGGACCGCAACGGAGCTCCTACAGAGGTGCCGCCGCCACCCAGCCCACGCAAATACTGGACACGGCGAGAAATTGCCGAATGGCTGGTGCAACGCCTTTCAGAAAAGCAACCAACCCTGGTTGGGATTGACCACGGCTTTTCGTTCCCGCTGCGGTATTTCGAGAAATACCGACTTCCACACGATTGGCCGGCATTTCTTGACGACTTCCAGAGGCACTGGCCGACGGATGATGACTTCAATTACGTCCAATCCGTACGCGCTGGCGCTTGTGGCAACGGTGCAGCTCGATGCGGCAACGCCCGTTGGAGGCGAGTCTCAGAAAAGAGGGCTGGGGCGAAATCTGTATTCCACTTCGACGTGCAGGGATCGGTTGCAAAGTCCACGCATGCCGGCCTCCCTTGGCTACGGTATATCCGCCTACGTGTCCCCGGCGTGCACTTTTGGCCTTTCGATGGCTGGCACGTCCCGGCGGGACGGTCGGTTGTGGCAGAAGTCTATCCCTCGCTTTGGAGCCGGGGTATCGCGCGGGAGGATCGGAATGATCATCAGCACGACGCATTTTCCGTTTCGGAATGGATGCGCCGCTCCGACCTTGACGGTACGCTCGCGGGTTTCTTGGCTCCCGCTCTCGCACCTGCTGAGCGCGAAGCGGCGCATATTGAGGGCTGGATACTGGGAATTAGATGAAGACCGCCTACGCCACTCCGCTGTTCCCGGGAGAATGCGGCGCTGAATCCTACGCGGCGGCAGTATCCTTATTATCTAGCGTAGGCACCCATGGTTGAACTCCACATTCACTAGTAATAGGCGGTTTAAGCCGTTCAGCCCTCATAGGAGAACAATGGACTACGTCAATCTCGGCAAGACAGGTCTTAAGGTTTCCCGCATCTGTCTCGGCTGTATGACTTACGGCGCGCCCGCTATGGGCGCTCTCAGACCCGGCAGCCACGCTTGGGCCCTTAACGAAGAGGAAAGCCAGCCCTTTTTTCGCCAGGCTCTTGATCTCGGAATCAACTTCTTCGACACCGCCAACGTCTACTCAGGCGGAGCCAGCGAGGAGGTGCTGGGGAGATTCCTCAAAGCCAATACCCACCGGGAAGCTGTGGTTATTGCCACCAAGGTACACGGCGTCATGCGCGACGAACCCAATGGCCGGGGCCTCTCCCGGAAATCCATTTTCTACGAGCTGGACCAGAGCCTCCGCCGGCTGGGAACCGACTACGTTGACCTCTATCAGATTCATCGCTGGGATTACGAAACGCCGATCGAGGAGACCCTGGAAGCCTTGCACGAGGTGGTGAAATCAGGCAAGGTGCGCTACATCGGCGCCTCGTCCATGTTTGCGTGGCAGTTCACCAAGGCGCTCTATCTTGCCGACCTTCACGGATGGACCCGCTTTGTCTCCATGCAGAATCACTACAATCTGCTCTATCGCGAAGAAGAGCGCGAGATGATGGCCCTTTGCCGGTCAGAGGACATCGGCGTCATCCCCTGGAGCCCTCTCGCGCGCGGTCGCCTGACCCGCCCCTGGCAAAGCGAAACCACCAAACGCTATGAAACCGACCAGTTCGGCAAGAGGATGTACCTGCAGACGGAAGATGCCGACCGCAAAGTTGTGGAGCAATTGGGAGAGATTGCCGAACGACGTGGCGTTCCCCGCGCCCAGCTTGCGCTGGCCTGGCTGCTGAGCAAGCCGGGGGTCAGCGCACCGATTGTCGGAGCCACTAAAGCGCACCACCTCCAGGACGCAGTAGCAGCGCTCTCGCTGCACCTGACGCCCGAAGAGATTGCTTCTCTCGAGGAACCGTACACACCGCATCCTGTCCTCGGCTTCAGTTGAGTTCTTGGCGTGATTTGCTTTGCCTTCAGAAGGAGGAAACACATGCAATTATCCAAGCGCCCGCTCGGTTCTGGCGGCGTCATGATCACCCGTGTCGGTTTCGGCTCATGGGCCATTGGCGGAGGCGGGTGGTCCTTCGGATGGGGTCCGCAGGACGATGAAGCGTCGGTCGCAGCCATGCGACATGCTCTCGAATCGGGTATCAACTGGATCGACACCGCCGCAGTCTATGGCTTAGGCCACTCCGAAGAAGTCGTTGGCAGACTGCTAAAGAAGCTTCCCATCTCAGACCGGCCGCTGGTGTTCACCAAGTGCGGACTGATCTGGGATGAGCGCGACCCCATGGCTCCGGCGAGTCGCGTGTTGAAGCCGCAATCGATCCGCCTGGAATGCGAGGCGTCGCTGCGCCGGCTTGGCGTCGAGCGCATCGACCTCTACCAATTCCACTGGCCCGATGAAACTGGCACCCCCGTGGAGGATTCGTGGGGAGAAATGGTCCGCCTGATCGACGAAGGCAAGGTCCGCATGGGTGGCGTCTCCAATTTTGACGTTGCACTACTGGAGCGCTGCGAGGCCATCAGGCATGTGGATTCGCTGCAGCCGCCGTTTTCGCTGATTCACCGCGCCGCCGGAGCGGCCGAAATCCCCTGGTGTGCCCAGCACAATACCGGCGTTATCGTCTACAGCCCAATGCAGTCGGGACTGCTCACCGACCGCTTTGACCGGCAGCGTGTAACGAACCTCGCGGAGGATGACTGGCGACGACACGATCACGAGTTCCAGGAGCCAAACCTCAGCCGTAACCTGGCGTTGCGCGATGCACTGCGACCGATAGCTGAGCGCCACAACACGACCATCTCCGCCGTTGCGGTTGCGTGGACATTGGCTTGGCCGGGCGTTTCGGGCGCGATTGTCGGAGCCAGGTCGCCGCAGCAGGTGGATGGCTGGATCGGCGCCCCGGCACTGGAGTTGACGGCTTCGGACCTCGACGAAATCTCGTCCGCAACCACCAGCACAGGCGCTGGAACCGGTCCAGCCAGAGGGCGATGATTGAGTTTGTGACACAACCAGAACTCAATTCAAAGGATATTTATGCCGGCTTTACAGGATCGATTTGCTCCAGCTCAAAAAGACGTGAACGGCCTTGCCGAGCGCCCGGACAACAACACAATGCTGAAGCTGTACGCTCTATACAAACAGGCGACTCAAAGCGATGCCACCGGGGAGCGGCCGGGCGGCTTCGACTTTGTCCGGCGCGCCAAGTTCGATGCTTGGAGCGAGATCAAAGGGACTTCCGCCGAGGATGCCATGCAGCAGTACATCGACCTGGTTGCCTCCCTTCGGCGCTGAAACCGCGCCGTCGTTGACGGGGAACAGTCCTGTCTGCCCCACTACAGGCAGGGCTTTTGACGCCCTATCTGTGCTATGATCCTCAGGTGAAGAAAACCGGGAGGCTGCGCAAGGTTGTAGACGAAACGACCCAAGTGCGTTGTGCTCTCGGAAAAGGACTCATCCGCGAAGAGGTATGGCAGGACTCTCGCAGCGTCATCGTCAGGTACAACTTGGCTTTCATCAATCACGCTCTTAGTGCCAGGGATAACGGCAGGGTGGTTGGTTACGACAACAGCCACGGTGACCATCATCGGCATTTCGCCGGCGCCGAAGAGAAGTTTGCTTTTGTCAGCTACGAGAGGCTGCTGGAACAATTTCTAGACGAAGTGCGGGAACTCCGCCAGAAGAAGGAACCGATATGAAGTTGAAGATCAATACGGATGGATTTGAAGGCTACGCGAAGCGGGCCCTGGAGCGGGCGCGCAAGTTGGATCGACGGGAAGCGATCAAGCCGGAGATCACCATCACTTTCGAGGACCCACTCGCAATGGTCGAGGTCCTCACGGCGGAGCGTCTCCGGCTGGTTCAGAAAGTACGGACCAAATCCTCGTCGATCACGGCGCTTGCGGCCGCACTGAAGCGCGACCCCAAGTCCGTACGCCGAGACGTTCTGAAGTTAGAGCGGGCGGGAGTGGTGCGCACCCGCGAACAGATCAATCCAGGCCACGGACGAGTCAAGATCGTGGAACCTGTGGCCCGCGAATACCGACTCACTGCGGTTCTTTAGCCCGGCGACCGGCAGTCCTTCGCCAAATGGCAGTGTCGCCTTTATCAAACGTTTTCAAGCCATCGATAAGCGTAACTTGGGCGCGCTAACCGCTAAACAGCTTTCTGGTTTTCGTAGGAAGAGAGTTTCTCATGCCTACTGTTGCTGGCGGGGCCCGGCAAGGTGAACCCGGGCACCATTGCATGTGGCCCTGGAAGAAGATTGGCCTCGTTTTCTTGCTGCTGGTCATCGTGTCCGTCGTGTGTACCTCGCTGTGGCCTCTCACGGTTCTGCGGGCTGCTGGCCGTTTCGCCTTGTGGGGCGGTGGCATTCACAGCGAGTACGCGCAGGTTGGCCCCTATCGAGTGCATTACTTTGAGGGAGGTAAAGGGCCCCCGTTGATTTTCGTGCATGGTCTGGAAGGGGAATCTCTGAACTGGATCCAGCAGATGCTCGACCTGCGTGGCCGTTTCCACGTCTACGCCATCGATCTGCTGGGCCACGGGCAGACCCAGCAGCCCGACATCGCGTATTCCATCGAGCAGCAGTCGGAGATGCTGCGGCAGTTTCTCGCTACCCAGAACATCAAGTCTGCGGACCTGGTCGGAGTTTCAATGGGCGGCTGGATCGTGCTGAAACTTGCCAGCGAGCATCCCGAAGTCGTTAACCGGCTCGTGATCGCCGACGCTGCTGGGCTCAAGTTTCAAACCAACCTTAACGCTCGGACATTTCTTCCCCGGACGCCGGACGAGTTGACTGCCTTCATGGCTGTCCTCACTCCTCGGCAATATCATCTGCCGTACATAGTCTCACGCGACCTACTGCACCAGTTTGCGCAGCAGGCCTGGATCACCCGACGCATCTTCGACTCGATGCTCACGTATCAGGACGTGCTCGACGGCAAACTTCAAGGAATCAACATTCCTGTGCTGATTATTTGGGGGGAAGAGGAAAAGCTGATTCCGATGTCGGTTGGCGAGCAGATGAAGCAGGAACTGCCGCACTCTTCCCTGCTGGTTTGCACTGACTCAGGCCATCTGGCAGTGTATGAATGCTGGAAGAAGCTCGAGCCCCAGGTTGCGGAGTTTCTGTCATCGCCTGCGCCACAGGTTCCTTACGTGCACGAATTTGCGATGGGGAATAGCGCAGCAGCACAGTGATGAAACCAGCCATCCAGTTTGGGCAACGAGGACTTGTCGCATTAAGTTGCTACTTGGGTAAAGAGTTTTCTGTTCATCATGGAACCTCAACGTAAGACAGGCACGGGAGACGCCCAATAAAGGGGCATCTCCCGTGTGTGGTGGGGAGAACAGCCCTCTCAGGCTGCGTTGGGGTGGGAACCGTTGTTGACGATGCCTTCCAGACCCTGAACAACCTGGACCAGCGTGGGCATGTCGGCGATTTCATTCAGTGGCGGGGCTTGCAGCTTCGCAAGCAAAGCGCCGACCTCTTGCTCCGGTATGCGATCGAGGACGACCTCCATGCGGCGCAGACCCCGCGTGGCCGACTCCAGCACGTCGAGGATCTTCTTCTTCAGCTGGACGTCGCGTACCAGGTGAGGCTTGTTGACATGGCCGTATTCCCGTAGAACCCATCGGTAGAGCTTGCCGCCGACAGATTCCTCCAAAGCGGAAATCCGTTTGTCCAAGTCGGCGCCATTGCCGTTCGATCCGTTACCGTTCGAGCGGCCGTTGCTTCCACCAGCCGCGTGCGACAGTGTGGCGCTTCCGTTCGCGCCACTGGCCTTTCCGGACGGACGTGCTCCCTTGCGCCAGTTTTCCGGGATCAACCAGGATGGAAGATCTGGAGCTTTCTTTGGGCGGCCCTTGTCGTCCAGATCCACCCAAGGCGCGGCGAAGTCATAAAAACATCGCCCAAGTCCAAGGCAAGAGCAAGCCCGTTTGAACGGCATAAATATCGCTGACTGACCACACCTCGCCAGTGCGGTCAGGGCTGCTCCAGCCGCTTAACCGCGCCTGTCACCAATTTGTTATCAGAAAGAATTTCTAACACGAGAGGAGGGAGTAATAGATCTCCGTCTCCCATCTTGTCCCTTAAGCGTATCTCAACAGAATGAGGTGTTTCTTGGAATGAAAAATCATTGTCCTCTGTTATGCCCGTCGCTCGCCTTCCGGCTCCGACTCTGACTCTATCCTTCCACAGAGTAAACAGTTTCTTATTATCTCCCTGAAGAAGTACGATCACCCAACGGCTTTCGTCTCTGGGTATATTTATTACTTCGCAAGGATGGCCAAGCCATGGTGCCCCGGCGAACCCGGTTTCTATTTCAGCTCCGGTTAAGTCAAAGAAGCGAAAATAAGCCTTCACGTTGTAGGCTGTATTGATCTGTTCTTCGTACTCCGCACTGTTACGAAAACAGGCTATAAGCGCTTTTGGGTGCGCGGCTTCTGTGCTTTTGTGGAATACAAATGGACTACTGTAAACGTTATGTGATACCGGTACCACAGACGCGGACAGAAAACGCACCTGTGGCAATACTTCGTCAACGTCGGCACTTGTCGTCTTAGATAGCGGCGCAGATGGCGGGGCTGCCGTTCCAAATGATATATTCACGTCTCCGGTGCGGATATCGCCGACCTTCTGTTCCTGCTTGGCATTGAAACTGTCCCGTATGTCTAGCGGCGGGTTCTGCGATGCAGGCGCAGGCCTATCCCTTGCGAAGAAGAGCGCCATCAGCGCCAGCACAGCTGCGGCTCCATAGCACCAATACGCTAAATACGGATGCCCGGTGAATAAACTACTAGCTTTCGCGAATTCTGTACCGATGAGTACCAAGGCAGCAATAATCCCCACGATGATGGGAGTTCTTTTTGCGTTCATTCCGCTTTTACGGCGGGCAGACCTCTGCTATGCTTTTCGAAGAGGGGTCGCCCGACGCCTCCGATGCGTTTCGAGTTGTGATAGCGAAGGCCCGTCATGAGCGGGCTTTCGTATCTGCGTAGATATTACCGTTACGCCTCTCTTCCCCCACAAATAAAACACTTTATACTTGACTGACCGATATCATAGGCTTATATTTACAGCATGGAAACGCCAAAGACGCTACAAGAAGCAATCCAGTGTTTCAGCGATTTTGAGAACTGCCGCCAGTTTATGATTTCCGTTCGCTGGCCTGATGGCGTCGTGCGATGCCCTACCTGCGATTCCGAGAAAGTCACCTTTTTACAGAAAGCACGCCTGTACAAGTGTTATGGCGATCATCCGCGCCCGAAGTTCTCACTAAAAGTTGGAACGGTCTTTGAGGACTCGCCCATCCCTCTGGAAAAGTGGCTGCCAGCGTTCTGGCTGGTGGTGAACTGCAAGAACGGCATCAGCTCGTGGGAACTGCATCGTGCTCTTGGCGTCACCCAGAAAACCGCGTGGTTTATGCTGCACCGGCTCCGCTTGGCAATGAGGAACGAAGCCTATAACGGAGACGACAAACTAGGCGGCGGCAATGGAGGCGGTCCGGTCGAGGTGGATGAGACATTTGTTGGAGCGCCTGCGAAAAACCAACACAAGAGCCGCCGACTGCGCTTGGCTCAGGTCCGTAATGAACAAACACGCGGCGACATCTATCCCGGCAAGGCTGCAGTCATGGCAATGTTAGATCGGGAACAACGGTGCATAAGAGCCAAGGTAATCCCGAATCTGCGGCGCGACACCCTGCAGAGCGCAATCCTGGATGAAGTGCATCACGGCTCCCGCGTCTACACCGATCAGGCAATGGGCTATCAGGGCCTAGCGGAGAGGTACGTCCACGAAGTTGTGAACCATATGGAACGCTATGTAGACGGGCAGGTTCACACCAACGGTCTGGAAAATTTCTGGAGTCTTTTTAAGCGGACTCTGCGCGGGACCTACGTTGCTGTTGAGCCGTTCCATTTGCAGCGCTACGCGGACGAGCAGGTATTTCGCTTTGAGAATCGCGCCACGAAAGACAATCCCCTAAACGATTCTGACCGCTTCATGTTGGCCGTGTCACAGATTGTCGGGAAGCGTTTGACTTACGACGAACTGACGGGCAAGGCGACTAACCGACTCCTCTAATCCTTACCATTCAAGGCGCGGAAGGCGGCGATCTTAGACTTCTGTGTCCGCTTGCGGGAGCGAACCTTTTTCTCTTCGTCCAGACGAGCTTTGATCGCGGAATGTGGTACGCGCATGAGCCGCGTCATGCCATCTTTGAAGCGGTCGAATTCCTCAGAAGTCTTGCGGTCAGTCATCTTATATTTCCTGCTAGAATCCCGAACAGGGTCAGATGATCCACGTGGCACATTTGTCCTCAAGGAATCACACCCACTCGCCTTGGGGGCTGTCTGCGGCCATACCATCTGACCCTGCCAATGGGGGCGGTCCCGGTGGCTAGCGGGGGACCAGAGATCCTCTGCTAGTCGGTTCAACTCCGACCGCCTCCAACCCCACATGCTAACAAGTTAGCATGCTTAGCCCTTAGCATAACGCCGTTACAACGTCGTGGCAATGCCCAACGGGCTGGCATTTTATTCTGGCTTCCCAAGTGTAATTCTCGTGGTCAGGCAGCTATATTTATACCGTTTGAACGCCTGTGCTTCTGCCGAAGTCATTGCGTTTTCTTCGTCAGCCCACTGTTCGCCGGTTCCCGAGTGTGTTCCGAGACCCTCGATGGTCACCTTGCAGACCACCAGGATCTTGCCCGTGACGATCTCGCTGTTGCGCTTGTGGCGGGTGATGTTGTTCATCGTGGTCGTCTCATAGCTACGGGTCCAGCCTTGGGGAGTTACGAGTCCGTTGAGACGATCGGTGTAGGCGCGCGGATCGGCGTAGGGCACGACCTGCCCGCGGGTGCGGTTGTTGGTGGTGTTGGTCACGCGCCACAGGACCTGGTCGACCGGAAATGGCACTTCCAGTTCGACCAGGAGTTCTTCATTGCCGAGTTTCTTCATCGAAAGAGGTCTCCTTCGCTTGGCTGAGCAAGTTGTCGGGCTGCGAACGGGGAAAGACGGTCCGCTCAGAAGGGAGTGTCGGAATCTCCGACCATGGCGGGTTCTTCCTGGCTGTGGAACTGGTCCTTGGCGACCTCGCCATTCTGACCGTTGCCGTTGCCATGACCGTTGCGGTTGGAGTCGCCCAGGAACTCGATCTTGTCGACGTAGACGAAGCACCTGTACTTCTTCTCGCCTGACTTCTTGTCGTCCCAGGACTCGATGCGCTGCCGGCCTTCGAGGAAGACACGGCTTCCTTTCTTCAGGAACTCGGCAGCAACTTCAGCCCGGCGGCCGAAGCTCTTAGCGTTGAACCATTCGGTGTGTTCCTGAAGCTCGCCGTCGCCGTTCTTCCAGCGCTCCGTGCTGGCCACGGAAAAGGTCGTGATGGCAGTGCCTCCAGGGGTGTATTTCATTTCTGGGTCCTTGCCCAAGTGTCCTATCAGCAGAAATTTCTGCATGGGGTTGTTGTTCTCCTTTGTTGTGAAATGGCGAGAGGGGACGTCGAACTGTCCCCTCTCGTAAGTGAATTTGTAGAAATCAGACGAGTCCTGCTCGTAAGAGTTCTCTGCGGAGAGCCGCACGGAATCGCTCATCTGCCGAGGGACTCGGCTTGCACTCGATGGATCTTGTTCCCGACGAATGAGCGGCAACAGCATCTGAATTTCGCAAGGCGGTGAAGTGATATACAGCTTCGTGCGCCTCAGCGTGGCGACGATGCAGGGAACGGATGCGGGCAGCGGACTTGGTTGCCATAGGAAAGCTCCTTGGTTGTTGTGGGTTTGTTCTGGGATTGATTTGCTGACACGCAGACATCGGTCTTGTGTCAACGTCGTATCTTGGAAGGTGGAGAGGGACTCCAACGAATGACACCCGTGGCGTCGAGCTCAACGCGATTGGAGTGCTGAAACGGCGGGAGATCGAAGCGCGGATATTGGCGCCTTTGGTCGAGGCTTCAGGCCGCGAATTTGGCCGGGAGAGGGTTTTGCAGATTGTGCGGGAGACGATTGTGGGGATCGCGTGGGATCAGGGCAGGCAATTGTGCAGATCAGCGCTGGGGCACCAGATCGTGCCCGCCAGCCAGCAGGTCGTCGCCATCACGCCGGTGTTCTTGCTGGCATGGGTGCTTCGACTGTTCTGCAACTCCCGGATCGGCGAAGTCGGCGCGGCTTGGCACTCTCAGCAGGCGCCTGACGAGATGCAGGCGCTTGCCGACGATCTCCCGCGGCGGTCATCCGTTCCGGCGTTCTGGCACCGGCCATCAGAAGAGTGTTAGACATGAAGTAACGCCCCAGGCGACACCGTCGCAGATCGGTACGATGCTAAGTTAGAATTCGCAAATGTTCGTGTTTGGAAGGATCGGACAGCAAACGGAGCGGGACAATGCCGAGGGGTAGCAAGAAGACGGCTGCCGCAAAGGTCCCGGTGGCGCTCTACTGGGTTTCAACAGCGGATCACGACGAAGATTGGTTTATCTTCGCCAACAGCGCGCGGTCTGCGGCGAAATTCCATGCGGACTATGAAGGGTACGGCACCAGAGAAACCGCGGCTGAGCCGATTCTGGAGGCTCCGGACACTGAGGGTCCATTCCCACGCCACGCTCAAATCGACGATCTGGCCGCGCTAGGGTTCGAGATTTTGAAGGGTGGCGATCACGGCCGCAGTGTGAAATATGGGGATCGCACCTTCGTGGAGGGGCATCTGGAATCGTTGATAGCGGAGATTGATGACAATAATTCCGAAACGGCCGGAGAAGGCAGACCGCGGGGCACCAAGTCCTCTTCGTTGAAAATCAACCTCGACTAAAATCCTCTGATCTGGAACGGATGCCAATCGTCATTGGCAATCGTAATTCTTGCTGCTACAAATGCCAGTTTGCCCGATGTCCCGCGAATCAGTGACTAACAAGGGCGTTTCCCGCTCCACGGGGATCCTGGCTGCTGGGCTTACTTCCCAGAATGTATGGTTCGCTGCCGAGCCGCAAGAGGTTTGAATTTGGACGAAAGGACAGTCTGCCTGGGTATCCGGCGAGAGGAACCGAGTACACGACGACTTAGACGCCTCGGATTCGTTGGGTCCACAGGCGAATGCTGATCCTATCCTCGATAAAATACATTATCGCGTTTAAGATAATCTCACGGGACGGCAATTGATCCCGTTCTTACCGGTAAAAGGAACGTAAACTCCCGTGCAATGTGCAAGAACTTGCCAGTTACTCTCTAAACTCGAATGGCTCCGAAGCATTGTTGGGCTTGTCCGGCTTGCGGACCCAACCCCGGTCTGAGTATAGTTCTGCAGATCGCATTTCATATCTCAGCGCAACGCACTTCGGATCTGCCCAAGCTGAGCACATGAACCCGCGACCTCATCCAAGAAGGGAATCGCGGTGCGTCATGAAGGTGCACTGGCGGCGCTAGGGGCGTCTAATTTGTCCGAGCGCCAAAGTATCGATGTATTGACGATGGCGTTCAATTTTCCCGTTCTGGATGGCCCATACATGCGCGTATGCAAGGTCGGCACGTTTGTGCGTTGCACGGTGTACGCAAGTGAAACGGCCTAATGACACCACCGTCGAGCCATCAACAAGAAATTCCGAAAGAGCTGGTGAGAAGCTCTCCCACTCCTGCATGAGTGGAACGAACACTTTTTTTATAACCTCCTCGGGACCTCTGTCCTTAATGTCAAAATCAACCACTGAGATCCATTCGATGTCAGGAGCCATCAGGGCAATCATCTTCCCGGTGTCACCTGCTGCTATTGCCGCATAGAAATCGCGTACTGTATCGACTGGTGTTCTCATTGCATTCTCCTTTGCCATTACTTCATCTGCCATGGCGCGACAGTGCTCAGCTACGAGCATTACGAAAATAATGGGGCCGCTTTGTCCCTTCTGGCAGTCTCTCCTTCTCAATTCTTGGTGAACCTGTGCCGCATCGCTTTGCAACATAGCCTCTATACAGACTGCACTCCCAGAACTCGTGAGTCTCCAGGCGTATTAGTTATCGCCGTCAATCGCCGGTGCTATCGGTGACCTCTTTCCCATAACTCCTTCTGCTATAGAGATAGTCGGGGCGCGGAAAGTTTGAAATTGCACCAAGTCCTTGCCGAAGAGCAGATCCAACGTCCAGTCCAAGGCGACTCGCAATTTCTTTTCAAATCGTGGCAGTTTGCTCAAATAAATGTTTCGCCAGAGCCACCACGCTGCAAAGCCGGAAAAATTAATGCCGAAGATATTGGCCACGCCTGTGCGTCGGCCAATGGCCGCCAATTGGCCAATGGTCGAGAACGAGAATGGCTTCATCGTCCCGCCGCGCACCGACACTGTCAGATTGTGAGCGACCACCTTGCCTTCCCGCAGTGCGTGCTGCGCCGTCGGCGGGTAGTAGTTGCCCGTCTTCCCGTCGGGCACGACTGCGCAATCCCCCAACGCCCAAACACCCGGCCAGCTCGCCTGTAGCATGTCGTTTACCTTTAAACGCCCGTGCTCCTTCTCGCAGGGAAGCTCCGCCAGTACAGGGTTAGGAGAAGTGCCCGCTGTCCAGACGAGAGCAGCGGACTCTATCATTTGACCCGTGCTGAGCTCGACTCCTTTTTCGGTAAGCATCGCAACCCGAGTCTGCACGCGAACTTCGACGCCTCGTTTGGCGAGCTTTTCTTGGGCGTATCGTCCGAGTTTGTCGCCGAGTTCGGGCAGAACTACCGCCCCCGGATGAACCAAAACCACACGCAACATATCTTCACGCAGATTCGCATAGTAACGCACGGCGTGCCGGACGAAATCGTTGATCGCCGCAACAGTCTCCACTCCCGCGAAGCCACCGCCTGCCACTACAAAGGTGAGCAGCGGTTCTCGAATGTCAGCACAAGATTCCGTGTCCGCCTCTTCCAGCAGCGCGATGAGCCGATTGCGAAGGTGGATGGCATCGCCCAGCGACTTCATTGTTAGGGCGCGTTCTTTCAGGCCCGGGATATCGAAGAAATTAGTAATTGATCCGATGCCGATCACTACATGGTCATAGGGCCGATCGTGATAGTGACAATCAAAACCATGAGAAACTCTGACAAACTTACGCTCCAGGTCGATCGATTCAACTTCGCCCGCAAAGAAATGAACTCGCTTCAGCAGTTGCCGCACAGGGCTGACGATATTGCTGAGATCCAAATCGCTGGCTGCCACTTCATGCAGCATCGGAGTGAACAGAAAAAAGTTGTCGCGATTGATTATCGTGATTTCGACATCGGGGGAACGAGCCAGAGTGTCGTCCAGGCGCATCGCTGCCTGGAGGCCAGCGAATCCTCCGCCTAGAATCAGGATCCGAGTGTTTTGGCTGACGGTCATAAATTCAACAAACCTTCCATCAAAATGCTTCGAGCGTGGCGACTCCGAAGACTGAGTGGAATCTCTCGCAGTAAATGGCGATCGCGCTATATTTCTGTAAATCGACAGATGCGGGCAGCTTTTGATTGAGCACCCGCGGGCGCTCAGCGTTTGCTGGCAATAGGAGTGAGGTCGGGGTGCAAACGCTACATCAATCCGAAAAAAAACTGTGGCGACCAGGCGTTTAAGGCGAAGGAGTTCTCTCTTGACGCTCTCACTCTTCGTTTCACCGTTTCACGATAGGGCGTGCGCATTGATGTACGGAAAGCGATTCAAAGCGAGTGAATGCGGAGTGCAGAACAGGTGATTGGGAAGGCGTTATTTGTGGTCGGACTGCAACTTCGCCATAATCCGGTCGATAATCGGGTCGGAAACACTTTGAGGCAATTCGAAGGAATTACTTTCGGTGACGATCTTGATCGCTTTCAGCGTGGAGTCGTACAAAACGTGACACTCCCGGCAATGATGCCGATGCTGCTCGAGTTCCATGCGGAGGTCCGGTGAGACCCGATTCTCAAGATAGTCCCCGAACTCGGTGAAGAATTCTTCGCACGTGATCATCGATCCATTCTCTCGGCATTCGTTGAGAAGTAGGGCGCCAGCAACTCTCGCAACATCAGGCGTCCTCTTAGCAGTCGAGTCTTCACGTTAGCGACGGTCAGCCCTAACTGCAGGGCTACTTCAAGCGTCGAAAGCTGCTCGACATCGCGGAGCATCACCACAACACGATACTTGGCGGAAAGCTGCAAAATTGCTTGCTCGACGATGCGCCGGATCTCCACCTTAGAGTAATACTGTTCAGGGTCGTCCTGCCAGGCCCTTACCTGCCGAGGGCCGAAGGAACCATCCTCGCTGAGTTCGACCGCATCCAGGCTTTCCGGATCCTTTGGACGTCGCAAGCGTTGAAGCGCCGCGTTTCTTGAAATACTGACCAGCCAGGTAGAAAATTTCGAGCGCCGTTGGAATCCGCCTATGTGCTTGAATGCGCTCAAGAATGTATCTTGCATCGCATCCTCGGCCCCTCCCCGCTCGCCGAGAATGGCCACCAAAATACGATAAATCAACCGACTGTGACGGCGGACCAGTTCTTCGAATGCCTCCAAGTCGCCGTCTTGGGCTCTGGCGACAAAATCGGCATCCGGGTCTTCCACGAGCTGCAAGGAGTGAATGGTCTCGTATTCCCTTGCGCCTCCTACCCTAGTTTCCAGGTTGTCCATTGCTCATCTCCAAATCTTCTCCGACTTGGCCGGTTTTCATTTCGGCGAAGTCCACTACGGTGCGGGCTACGTGGTTCATGTAGTTCGTGAGGATGTTCAGCGCGACATTAGCGACGGTCTCGACAACTTCGCCATCCGTCAGACCGGAGGCGCGTGCATGTTCCAGGTCGGCGTCGCTGATTTCGCCGCGCCGCACGACGATATCTCGCGCCAGTTTCAGGATGGCTTCAGTCTTGGCGGTCGCCGCGACCGCGCGACCTGCGTCCGCGATTTCTTTTTCAGTCAAGCCGGATCTGACCGCAACGAACCTGTGCGCGTTCAAACAGTAACTGCACAAGTTGCTCTCGGCCACGGCAAGGGCGATTTGCTCGCGGATCTTGACATTGAAGCTCCCGGCGGCCAGGGCACGGTCGAGGTTGAGATAGCCCTCCAGTACCGCGGGGGCATTTCCGAGCACACGGAAAACGTTGGGCACCGCGCCCCACTTGGCTTGCACGTCGTCGAAGAGTTCTTTGGTCTTACCGGCCACGCACGCCGGGTCGAGTTGAATGATGCGGTTCACGGTCCCTCTTTCATTGACTGCTTTGGCTTTTCCTGCGGCGATATGGGGCATCGCTGGTACTTATAATCACGCTTCGTGCCAAGTGTTTTGGTCACGCTAAAGCATTGAACACTATGTGTTTAATGGCTGGTACGGAGTAGATTGCAGGGCTACGAACTTTCGTAAATTACGATTTCTCGTTTGGCTTTCTACGACAAAGCGTAGTAATTTTGAAGAATCCTCATGAAGCCTTTGCTGGCAAAAGACGAACCAGAGCGATTGCAGGCGCTGCGGCGATATCGCATCCTGGATACCCCGCCGGACGGCGCATTCGATCGCATCGCGGAGTTAGCCGCAGGCTTGTTCCGAGTGCCGATAGCGTTGGTTAGCTTGGTCGATCAAGACCGCATCTGGTTCAAATCTCATCACGGCGTTGAAAATCCGGAGGTCGGACGCGACGCGGGGCTGTGCGCGTCAGCGATTCTTTCGCCGGAGGTATATTACGTGCGCGATGCTACACAGGACGCGCGCACGCAAGACAACCCGCTCGTGGCGGGAGCTCCTGCTGTTCGGTTTTATGCGGCCGCGCCGCTGCGTACGCATGACGGTTTCAATCTGGGTACGCTCAGTGTTATCGATCGAGTGCCACGAGAGCTCGCGCCGGACGAGGCGGAGATGCTCAAGAAATTGGCGACGCTGGTCATGGATCAGATGGAATTACGATTGGCCGCCCGCAAGCTTGCTGAAGAGATCGAGCACAGCATGGGGGAGCAACTGCGCTACGCCGACGAAGCGCTCAGGCAGAGCGACGAGCGCTTCCGTGATCTGTTCGACGAGGCCCCGATCGCCTACGTTCATGAAGGTCTGGATTCACGCTTTATCCAGGCTAACCAAACAGCGATGAAGATTCTCGGTCTTAAACCCGAAGAGGTCGCCGGGACCTTCGGAAGGTCTCTCGTGCCCGAGACATCCGACGCGCAGCACCGGCTGCGCGGTGCGCTCGAATCTATCGGACGCGGCACTGACACCAGCGGCGTAGTGCTCGAAATGCGTCGTAAAGACAACGGCAACCCAGTATGGGTGCAGTGGTGGTCGAAGCCCGCCGCCGGCGGCGATTACACCCGCACAATGTTCATTGACATCACGGACCGTGTGCTGATGGAGCAGGAACAGACCCGACTCCAGGACCAGAACGCCTACCTGTGGGAAGAAATCCGCAGCGAACACAACTTCGGTGACCTTGTCGGTGAGAGTGCCGGTCTTAGAAAGGTGAAGCAGCAAATTCAACTCGTCGCACCGACGGATGTCTCGGTGCTGGTCACTGGAGAAAGCGGCACAGGCAAGGAGCTCGTCGCCCGTGCGGTCCACGACCACAGCACCAGAAACAACCGCGCCCTCATTAAACTGAATTGCAGCGCTGTGCCCGAAGGCCTGTTCGAGAGCGAATTCTTCGGCCACGTGAAGGGTGCCTTCACAGGCGCGCTCAAAGACAAGCCAGGCCGCTTCGAATTGGCCGACGGTGGCACCCTGTTCCTTGACGAAATCGGCGAAGTGCCCCTCGCCATGCAGGCAAAACTGTTGCGCGTTTTGCAGGAGCAAGAATTGGAGCGCGTCGGCGACACACGCACCCGCAAGGTCAATGTTCGCATTATCGCCGCGACCAATCGCGACCTGAAGAAAGAGGTTGATGCCGGTCGATTCCGGCAGGATCTCTTCTATCGCTTAAGCGTTTTTCCGATTGAGGTCCCGCCCTTGCGCGAACGCCGCGACGACATTCCGCCGTTGGTGGGGTACTTCCTGGCGAAAAGCAGCCGGCGATTGAACCGTCCGGCACCGACAATCTCCCAGGCTGCGATGAGTCAGCTCACTGACCACGACTGGCCTGGTAACGTGCGCGAACTTCAAAACACCGTAGAACGCGCCATTATCCTTTCCCGAGGAGGCCATCTGCACTTCGACCTGGCACGGCCAAATCCAACCGCTGCTCCTCCCGCGCCTACTCACGTGGTTTCGAAGCCCGCGCTGATGACGCGCAACGAAATGAAGCGCCAGGAACGCGACGGCATCGCGGCTGCCCTGAAGCAATCGGGCGGCAAAATCTTCGGACCGAGCGGAGCCGCGGCATTGCTTGGGATGAAGCCGACAACCTTGGCTTCGCGCATCGCGGTTCTAAAAATCGATCGAAAGACCGGGTCATGAGGATGTCGTTGCATCCTCCCCTACAGGCATCCCTAAGTTCCATGGGCCCGAGTACGTAGTTGATGTGCTCGGTTGGATATGGAATGAAGGCAGCGGCAGGCTCATGACCGGCGCGCCTCAGCGATTGCCAGCGTATCGATGTATTGGCGGAAGCGTGTGATCTTGCCGTCCTTCACCGTCCAGATATGCGCATAGCCGGCTTCGACCAGCTTACCGGTTGTCCCGTGCACCCCGGTGAAGCGGCCGAGGGATACCACGGTGTCACCGTCCACGATGAACTCGGCGGGGTCAAGCGCAAAACTTGACCATTCCGCCATCAGTGGCTTGAACAAGCCTTCAGCGACACGCTCCGGGCCACGGCCGTTCACCTTGTAATGCCACATCGCGATCCATTCGATGTCGTGGGCCATCAGGCCCAACGCACCGGGAGCATCTCCAGCCTTCAGCTTGTCGTAAAAGCTGCGAACAATTTCAGCGGGGTTTGTCATTCGTCGTCTCCATGTATGCGATGCTCGTGACCCCGGGCCTCATCTGGGATGTTTGGCCATGAACTGGAGGATCAGGTCTGCTATCTCATCAGTCCGTTCATCCAGTGCGAAGTGCCCAGCGTCGAGTAGGTGGATTTCCGCATTGGGAAGATCGCGCCTGAAGGCTTCCGCTCCCGGCGCGATGAAGGAGGGGTCGTGCTCGCCCCAGACTACGACGGTCGGGGTTTGGTGGTCGCGGAGCCAGGCCTGCCATTTTGGGTAGGACGCAACATTGGTACGGTAGTCGTAGAGCAGGTCCCCCTGGATCTCGCGCTGACCGGGCCGCGACAGATCTGCATACTCGCTGATCCAGGTATCCGGATCGTAGCGATCCGGATGGGACGTGCCGGCGACGTGTCGCTCCTTGGTGGCCTCGAACGAAAGAAAAGCGTTAAGCACCTCAGGATGAGCCTTTGGATCCGCCCAGTATTCCGCGATCTTGGCCCATTTGGCTCCCAGGCCCGCCTTGTAGATGTTGCCGTTTTGAATAATGAGCGCATGCAGTTGATCAGGGTGCGCCAGAATGATGCGGAAGCCGATCGGTGCGCCGTAATCGTGGAGGTACAAGGTGTACCGCACGACCTTCAACTTCTCCAGAAAATCGCTCATCGTCTGGGCAAGATGATCGAACGTGTAAGGGTAGGCGGTTGGCGAGGGCGCGTCGCTCAGACCAAATCCGGGATAATCCGGAGCGATCAGATGATATTTCGTCGCGAGCAAGGGAATGAGCGTGTCAAACTCACGCGAAGAAGACGGGAAGCCATGCAAGAGCACGATGGTTGGGGCGTTCTCAGGGCCGGCTTCCCGGTAAAAAATATCGACGCCGTCGACCTGCAAGCGATGATAGGTCGTCGTAGCGTTAGTCGAAGGGAGTGGCGCGGCTTGTACCGTCCCGGCAAAAAGGGTAGCCGCAAAAGCGTATTTCGATAGACGGTTCACTGAAATTTTCCTTTTGAATCGAGAAGGTGGTGCTCCGCAAGGCCGTTCATGCCGCCGCCTTCACCTTCTTCGCGAAGAACGCGCTGGGCAGACCGACGAACAGAGCATGCCCGATGAGGCCGTTGAACAACGCCGCGGTCGCGATCGGACCGTGGGCGACCGCAGTGAGCGGCAACACCAACAGGTTCATGACGGTCCACACGGCAACGCCGTACAGCAGTCCCAGGAGCACCCACTGTGTACGCAACACAGCAACGCGCCGACTCGCCAGAATATAGATCGCTGCGACGACTAGCGCGACGGCGAAATGCAGGACGAGGCCAAGGACCGCACTTGCAAGCCCGTCAGAGAAGGACCGTGGGCCCAGCAGACTGCTCGCGATGTACTGCAGCACCTGGATCAGGTTCTGGCCGTGCAGACCGAGAAAGACGACGCCATCGGACGCATCGAGCACTCCAACCACCAGCGTGGCGTAGAGGATGGCGCGAGAGACGAGCAACGTGCGCGCTCCCGGCTGCGGCCCACTGCTAAGGGCCCGGTTGATGGCAGAGGTGGTCATTTGCCCGCCCCCGTCTTCTGCCCTTTCGCCAGAAAGCCGATGATCTTGCCGGCGACGAATTCGCTGTGCTCTTCCAGCAGAAAATGGCCACCATCGATCAGGTGCAGCTCCGCTTTGGGCAGGTCACGCAGGAACGCCTGTGCTCCCGGCACGATGAAGAAGGGATCGTTCTGCCCCCACACGATGAGCGTGCGCGGCTGGTGCATGCGGAAGTATTCGTGCCACGCGTCGTAGAGCGCCAGGTTCGAGGTGTAGTTGTGAAGGAGGTCGAGTTGAATAGCGTCATTGCCGGGTCGGTCCAGCAGCGCCTGATCGAAGGTGTAGCTGTCCGGGCTCACCGCCGCCACGTTTTTGGCACCATGCGTGTACTCGAAGATCGTCGTCTGCCTGGTCAGCAGCGTGCGCGGCGCCTTCTCCGTCTCCGCGTTACGATTCGCCCAGAAAGGCTTCATCGGCTCGAAGGCAGCGCTAATGCCTTCCACGTAAGCATTGCCGTTCTGCACGACGATGCCTTCGATCGCTTCCGGATGACGCGAGGCAATGCGGAAACCGACGGGCGCGCCGTAATCCTGCACGTAGATGCTGAACTTCTTCAGGCCCAGTGTGTTGAAGAGTAGCTCCTCGATCTGCGCGGTGATGTTATCGAAGTTGTATTGAAAGTGGTTCGCCGCGGGAGCATCGCTGTAGCCGAAGCCGAGGTAGTCCGGTGCGACAACGTGGAAGTGGCTGGCGAGCTGCGGGATAAGCTCCCGGAACATGTGCGACGACGACGGAAAGCCATGAAGCAGAACGATCGTCGGATTCGTGGTCGAGCCGGCCTCGCGGTAGAAGATCTTGTGACCCTCGATGGTGGCATGCTGGTACGTAGTCATGTGGTTCTCCTTATTGTCAATCTGATTGTTTGTACGCGAGAGCAGCGCACTGGCCGCTTCCAGCACGAACTCTACAACGGTCGCAGGCGACGAGATCTGAGGAGCATGATCTACATCGTACGAACGGACCTGTGCGCCCATGCGGTCGGCTACAAAACGTTGTGTTTTTGGGCTGAACATACGATCATCTTCAGCCAGCAGATACCACGAAGGCTTCGTCCTCCATGCTGGAGTCTGTATCGCTTCGCCAAGACACTTCATGGCTATCGGGCGTTGTGCTGCTATCCTGATTTCGTTTTGCTCCGCCGTGGCCCGGTGGCCGACCGCTTTCTTCA
>JBAVSY010000113.1:0-145217 GCA_049695855.1 Candidatus Korobacteraceae bacterium
CCTCTCCGCTGCCTCGACCGTGAACGATATTTCGTTCTGGGCGTGGGTAGAGCCGGGCGACACAGCCACCAGCGTCGAGCTGCAGCTTAGCTCGGTTGGTTATTTTGGCAACGAGCTGTTTGACGGAACCGTTAGCTTGACCCAGTCGAACTGCTTCACCAACAACTTCGGCTTCGACGTCTGCGCCGAGTCCGGCAACTTCGCTGGCCCGCAGCTGAACGCTGGCAACTACTACCTGACCCTGACCAATGCTGCCACCGCCGACGGCAATCCGCTGTACTGGGATGAAAACTCCGGCGTAGGTTGCATGTCGAGCGGCTGCCCGTCATCGGCTCAGGAAAACACCCTGGGAACGATTCCTTCGGAAGCCTTCACGCTGAGCGGCGGAACCGGCACCACCACCACCACGTCCGGCACGACTCCTGAGCCCAGCAGCATCATGCTGTTCGGTTCTGGCATCCTCGGCCTGGCTGGCGTTCTGCGCCGCAAGCTGTTCTAAATTCAACCGACCCTTCCCCCAGGTCATTTCAAGCCGGAGCCTAGCGCTCCGGCTTATTTTTTCCTGACGGCGACCTCTCCAATCACACTCCCCAGCGACTACGAGCAACTCTCTTCTTTCTTCTGTGTGCCTCAGCCGATACCGATTGGACTTGACCTCGATTTTGTTCATGACTGATCGGGTATACTCTTGCCCAATCCAGATTGAGTGCGTCGGTGATTGATCGGTGTTGCTCTCACGGTTGAAGGGAGGACAAGATGGGTGAGTTTTCTAAGACCCAGACGAGCTACAGAATTTTGACGCTCTTAATCGTGGTTGGATCGTGCATTCGAGTCCTGGTGTGTTTCCAGCATAATCCGCTGGATTATCTGTGGTCTGACCCCCTCCGGCACTGGCTCAACGCAGGCCGGTTCCCCAAGGGAGGCTACATGGCGGCGGCTGACCCAATTCTGTATCAGGTGTACCTCTTCGGGCTGCGCAAGCTCACCGGCGACAACAGGATCCTCATAGCCTTGGCATCGGCAGCTCTTTCGGTGTTAATGCCTTGGACATACTATCGGGCAGCACGGGATTTTGGACTGCGGAAGATACCGGCTCTTTGGGTATGGGCGCTCATCGTCTGGACCCCTTCTCTCATCGCGATTTACCACTACATCATGATGGAGACCCTGCTCCTGGCTCTGGAAGGAACCGCACTTTGGATGACGGCCCGCTACCTGCGGAAAGGAGGAAGAGCAGCTTTTCTGATTTGCGTTTTCTGTTGGACATTGACTTGCCTCACTAAGCCCACGGTTATCCCTCTGGCCGGAATCTGTCTTCTGTGGGCCTTGTGGAAGCGGACTCCTTCGGTCAAGGATCTCGGGCCGGCGGTTGCGCTCAGCGCGGTGCTTCTGCTGCCGCAGGCGATCCGCAGCGAGGTAGAACTTGGTTTTCTGGCGCCCTTTGGCAACCCTTGGCTAACGAAAATCCAGCACCGGTCGGGAGCAAGAACTACCTATCTCAATTTCTATCCCGGTACCAGCGCGCTGTTCCCCTCCCACACCAATAGCGATGAACAGCAATGGATCTTCAACTCGCCCAGTTGCGGCATACGACCGTTGTGGCCCCTCAGTTCCTGGGCCATAAGAAGGGCGCGGGGGAACTCTAGGGTCACGGTGACGGTTCACGCCGACCGAGGGGCCAAAGACTGGAGAGATGCTTATGCAGGCCTGAATGTCGGATGGAATGAATGGTTTGCCCAGTGGGGCGAGAACGTCGTGCTGTTCTTTTTCTCTCCATCCTGGCCTGAAATCGAGAGAGCGAACCAGTGGGACGGTAAACTGGAATACCTTGCCCGATGGATGTGGGCGCCCTTGATTGTTTTTGTATTGGCGTACAACGGCCGGGAATTCCTGCACCGCCGCTTCGAACTGATTCCGGTCGCGGTCACCGTATTCACCCTGTTTCTCGCATTTCAAAACGTGGCAACCGCCGAGGGACGCTACCGCAAGCCGCTGGAGCCGCTTCTGCTGCTCAACGCGATTTGGGTCGTAGCGAGAGAGCGGGATACTCACAACCGCTTAGAACGCAATCTTGAAAGTGTCAGTCGGCCGCCGGACCGAGGTCCAGCCGAATCGCTAAAACCTTCGGCGCAGTTGTCCCGGCGCTACAGACAAGTTGATATACTCTTCGGCGCGAGGATGAATGGTTTCTGCGGGCACCCAGTTAAGCCAAAGTATTCCGTCTGACTTGACGAGGACGTCATCCGGCAATTCGAAGACCCGCCTGATTCTTCTCAACCTTCTGCTGATCGCGGGCACGCTTGCGCTTTACGCTCCGGTGCATCACTACCCGTTCGTCAACTACGACGATCCCTGGTATGTGTCCAACAATGCCTATATCAAGGACGGGATCAACGCAGACATGTTGCACTGGGCCTTCATGAGCCAGGGCTATTGTCACAATTGGCATCCCCTGACCTGGATTTCTCATGCCCTGGATATTGAGATGTTTGGCCTGAACCCTACCGGTCACCATGACGAAAACGTGGTGCTGCATGCGCTGGACGTGGTGCTGCTGTTCTGGGTATTACGGCAGGCCACGGGATATACCGGACGCAGCTTCATGGTGGCAGCGCTGTTTGCCGTGCATCCCATGAATGTGGAATGTGTGGCTTGGATCTCGGAACGCAAGACGATGCTTAGCATGGTCTTTTTTCTGCTGGCCCTGGCGGCGTATCGCGAGTATGCGCGCAAGCCCAGCAATGGACGTTACCGGCTGGTCGCGTTGTTGTATGTGTTGGGACTGATGGCCAAGCCCCAGGTCATCGCTCTACCGGTCTTGCTGCTGCTTTGGGATTACTGGCCGTTGCAGCGCATGTTTGCCAGCGAGCCGGCGGCTGGGGCGGAAGCCGGGATGTTTCCGGCAGCCGGCTTTTGGGAACTCGTCAAAGAAAAGATCCCGCTCTTTATCATCGCCGCCGCCAGCGCCCTCATGACCATGGTGGCGCAGCGCGTGGGCCCTCCCCAGCACTGGCCTTACACCTTTTCGATCAGGCTGCAGAATGCCATCGTCTCCTACGCGCGTTACGTCCAAAATGCATTTTGGCCAGCCCGTCTCGCCCCGTTTTACCCTCACCCGGGAAACTCTTTGACGGCCTGGCAAGTTGGATCGGCATTCTTGTTTCTGCTGATCGTAAGTGCTTTGGTAATTGCCGGCCGGCGTCACCGTTATTTACCGGTGGGCTGGCTCTGGTTCCTCATAAGCTTAATTCCCATGATTGGGCTGGTACAGGTGTGGGAGCAGGGAATGGCCGATCGATATGCCTATCAGTCTTTTCTAGGGCTGTTCATCATCGTCTGCTGGGGAACGACCGAGTGGGCGGAGAAATGGCGTCTTCCCTCCGCTGTACTGCCCACCGCCGGACTGGCGGTATTGCTGGCGTTGTCTTTGGTGGCGCGCCGCCAGATCGGATACTGGAAGGACAGTGTCACCCTGTGGTCGCGGTCGTTACAGATCACGCCCAACAACAATTTCATTGGAGAGCAAAGTTTGGGATATGTATTGCTGAAGGAGGGACGACGCGCAGAAGCCCTGCCGCACTTTGCCAAAGCTCTGGAGATTAGACCCACCGATGCTCTCAGTAATCTGGAAATAGGCTTTCAAGAGCATGAGGAAGGAAACCTGTCAGGAGCGATTGAGCACTATCAGCAAGTATTGAAAGCTACGGACACGGATGTCGATTTGAAGCGGCGGGCACTGGTCAATATGGGTCATGCCTATGCGGACCAGGGTGACACGGAGCGCGCGCGCCAATGTTTCGAGTCTGCGAACCAGTTGCCGTCTCAGTAGGGCGCTGCTCACCTCTCAGCCGCGATTGATCAGCGATTGTTCAGGTAGGGGTTGACCCAGTGCAGTCCTCGATTCAGCAGCGGAAACTTCTGCGGATCCGTAAGATCGCTTCGATCCAGAGTCGCGATCACATGCTCGTTTCCAAACTGGCCTTCCAGAACGATTCGATCCGGCTGCACAGATTCCATTGCGAGCGTGGCTCGCCACTGGGGATTCTGGGCACCCTGGAGCCTGAGCCTCTTCCCGCTGGGGTCAATTTGCATGAGGTAGTCGTTCTGCTGACCATCCATCGACTGCACGGTGAAAATGTTGGTAGCATCAAAGATCACGTTTTTCCATCGGTTACTGTCGGTGAGCAGCGGAGGGTGAGGCGTGCCATCGACGACAAATCCATCCACCAACCAGACTCCGCGTATGGACGGCGGCAAAAACACATTAAATCCCTTGGCATCCAGGTAAGACTGCCGGCCTGCAACGAACAGGACCAAAGCCCCGAAAACGATCGGCAACGCGGCCGCAGCCCGATTGGTTAACTTGTCGCTGAACAATGGTACCTCGGGCACCGGGTCCGCCCGGCGATTAAAAATAAAGACGTTGGCCAACCGGCGAACCTCGGGTATCAGCAGGAACAAGCACATCAGGATGAGATGAATGGTGAATATCTTCCTGGGTACGTCATAACCCAGATTCAGCATGAGGACATTTGTCGTCATGGCCAGGCAGATGAGTGAACCAAGGGCCGTAAGGCCCGGCAGCACGATCAGCACTCCTCCCGCCATTTCGCCCAGTCCCCCGAAGAAGTTGTAAAGCGGTGAGGCGCCCATGAATGTCCACAGCAGTCCCATGGGCGATGCCTGGCCGAACGGCTCGACCAGTCGGGCCAAAGACGGTGCCGGGAACTGAGCCCACAGGAGCTTCTTCACGCCATACCCCAGCATGGACCATCCTACTGTCATGCGCATCAAGAGGCGGAGCCATTGGTACAACGTTTGATAGTTGGTGCGCTTTCGATCAAGCCACGACCAGATCACCGTGCCGAATGCGGCAGCCACGATGAGACAAAGAATTAATACATAGTCATACAACTCATCGCCACTGCCGTTAGGGACCTCAGAGAGAGCATTGGCGTTCAAATGCAGGATGTTGGTGCCTACCCAAGGCACAACCTGGTGCCAGAGAACAGACCAGATATTCACGTCCAGACCCTTGATGCTCTTGTAGGTCCCTAGCGATCCTACAGGTCCGGGGCCAATGTAGAGGAGGTAGTACACCAACACGAACCGGAATGCAATCCGTTTGATTAGCGACCATTGGGCTGCGCTCGCCGGCGAACTAACCGGTGCTTCCCGTTGCAACTGCGGTATCATGGGCCCTCTTATTGAATTGACCGTTATCTTTCGCCGCTCGGGTGCGTGGACATGTTCCTGCTTGAGCGCCGAACCAGAAGCTCAGGCATTTTCCCTCGAATGGGATGCTTTGTGCAACTGTGTTTAACCGATTGCGCTGCCCGAAAGCTCTCGATGACTACCGCGGAGTTCTAGGGCTTGTGCGCCATCGCCGCCCGGCGTAAGGCGAACGATTTCTGGATGCACTGCTCGAATTGGTCGTGATCACCGAGGTCGCGATAGGCGACTGCCAGGTTCTGATACAACTTCGCCTGCTCCAGCGGGTCGTCCATTCCGGCTAAGGCTACCTTGTACATCCGGATAGCATCCTGCAGATTCCCCTGTTGGTGCTCATAAACCCCAAGGCTGAGATTGGAAATAGGATCGGCGGGAGCAATCGCCGCTGCCGCACGATAATGCGCCATCGCTTCTTTGCTGTGTCCCTGTTGCGACAACAGGCCGGCCACCATGTCTTCCGCAACCCAGTTGTTCTTGGTTACCTGCAAAGCATTCGACCACATGGCCAGATTGTCGTCCCAGAATCCGATCTGGCGATACGTGAGCCCGGTCAGCGTCAGCAGGACGAGCACACTGACACTGGGCAGAAAAGCGGCAGGAAGACGCCGGTGCTTGGCCCAGTCGGCTACTCCCCAGCAGATAAGGATGAACAATCCCAGAAATGACTGGTAGGCATAGCGGTCCGCCAGGGCTTGTCGACCCACCTGGATGATGCCAATGGTAGGCACCAGCGTTCCCAGGAACCAGAACCAGCCTACCGGCAGATAACGATAGCGGTAGCCGGCGATGACCAGAGCGGTGACCGTCAGCAACAAGATGGAAGCCAGAAGCACATGCCAGGCCGGCAGGAAAGTTCCCGGATGCGGATATAGGATGGCCAGCTTCCAGGGCCAAAACGCTTTCTGCACATAGCGCGCGTAAGCGACAATCGCATTTTCAATCCGGATGGGAAACGTGTAGAGCCAGTGTTGAGGACGGCCGACGGCCTGCGCCTTCATGGTCACCAGGGAACTGGCGGCACACAGCACCAGCAGCGGCACTTTTTCCCACAGCAGCCATTTGAGACTTCTGGCCGGCATCGCTGCCAGCGGTTCGTCCTCACGCCCCGGCTGGCCGGCAAACATCCGCCGCAAAGGCCAGTAATCCCACAACAGCAGCACGCAAGGCAAAGTAATAATTTGCGGCTTGGCCATCAATCCCAGCCCGAACAGAGCTGCCACCACGGTATAGCGGCCCACCCGAGGCCGGCTGGCATACCATCGGTAAGCTGCCAGGGCCAGCAGGAAAAAGAACGTGCTGAGCATGGTCTTGCGTTCCGCTATCCACGCCACCGACTCCACGTTGATGGGATGAAGAGCAAACAGCGCCGCCACCATGAAGCTGCGGCCGAGATAACCGGTCGCTCGCAGCAAAACCCAAAACAGCAGAACGGCGTCGATCGCATGCCAAATCACGTTCATTTCGTGATGGCCGGCCGGATCGATTCCGAAAAGTTGGCAGTCCACGGTATGCGACAGCCAGGTCACCGGATGCCAGTTGTTGTCGTCAAAGCTGGTGAGTGCCCACTTAATCGTGCTCCAGGTCAGGCCCGATTGCACATGGAGATTTTCATAGACATATCCCTGGTCATCGAGGTTTGCGAACGGGTGGTGCAGTACCGGGAGATAAAGTATGACCGTCACTGCGATGAGCAGCAGACTGAGACCGATGGCCCATTTATATTGCGCCGTGAGCCAGGCGAACTTGGACTGGGAAACGGTCTTCGGCGCGGTAGTTAGCCCCACACTATTCATTCTGTGTTCTCTGGTCGCGGCGATTATATCCGAGCCTTTTGCCACAGGCTGTGACATGGTTCACAATGCCGATTAGTGCGACAGCAGGCGATCGGCAGTCTGCTGCGCTCGGTCGATATTCGGCGACAGCTGTTCGGCCTTGCGAGTCGCCTCTTGAGCAGGCAGCGTCTGTCCGCTTTCCTGCAACGCCCGCGCCAGCAACAGATATCCAAAATCGGATGGCTGGATTTGCATTCCCTGCGAGTACGCCGCGATCGCCTTGGTGAGGTCGCCTGATTTTTGTTCGGTCACTCCCAAACTCACCCAATAGCTGCCGAATTCCGGGTTCCACTTTACCGCTTGCTCAAAACTGTCTAACGCGTCCGGATAGTCTCCCAAATCGCGATAGGCATAGCCGAGATTGTTATACGCCCTTGCCTTCAGTTTTGAGTTGCGCGCAGCCGTGGCCGCAGCCTTGTATCGTTCAATGGCTCCCGGCAAATTTCCCCGGGACTGCTCGTAGGTTCCGAGGTTCAAATTGACGTTGGGATCGGAGGGATTCAGCGCCGCGGCCGCGCGGAAGTGCGGGACCGCAGCCTCCATGCTGCCCGCTTTCAACAACGCTGTCCCCAGATTGTTCTCCGCCAGCCAGTTGTTGTTCGTGACCTGCAGGGCATGAGTCCAAAGGGTGATGTGGTCGTTCCAGTATCGAACTTGGCGATAGGTCACAGGCATTAGGGCCAGCAGGATCACGGCACTGACGCTGGGAAGCACGGCGGCTGGAACCTGTTTCTCCGAAGCCCAATCGGCTACGCCCCAGCAGATCATGAGGAACAGGCCGACCAACGGCAGGTAGGCATAGCGGTCGGCCATTGCCTGGGTACCCACTTGCACAAGGCCGATCATGGGAACCAAAGTTCCCAGAAACCAGAACCAGCCCACCGGAAGATAGCGCCGGCGTCGGGCGTAGATGACCCATGCCGTCACTGCGAGCAGAAAAAGAAACGCTCCTCCCACTTGCCAGGCTTTCAGCGAATTCCCCGGATACGGATAGAAGACCGAAAGTCGCAGCGGCCAGAAGGCGTTCTCCACGTACCGGGCATAAGAAACAATCGCGTTCCCCAGGCGTATGGAGGCCGCATAGGAACTGGTCGCCCCGCTCGCTTGCTGTGCTCTCATCGTGATGTAGGCGCTGGCTACGCAAAGTCCGAGCAGGGGAACTTTTTCCCAGATCAGATACGACAAGGGCTTGCGCGGAATGGCGGGCTCAGCTCCGGTCGGAGCAGCCGCCTCGTCGCCCGCGAAGGAGAACCGCTGCAAAGGCCAGTAGTCCCACAGCAGCAGCAGAAATGGAAGTGTAATCACCTGGGGTTTCGACATGAGCCCCATGGCGAACAAGGCTGCCACCACGACATATCGGCTGTCTCGCGGCTGGCGCGCGTACCAGCGATACGCCCCCAACGTCAGCAGCAGAAAGAACATGCTGAGCAGGTTCTTGCGCTCGGCAATCCAGGCCACGGATTCGACATTGATCGGGTGCAGCGCGAACAGCGCAGCCACCATCCAGCTTCGGCCAACATATCCCGTCGCCCGCTGCAACACCCAAAACAGCAGCAGCGCATTCAGCACATGGAACAGGACATTAACGTCATGCGGGCCGGCGGGATCCATGCCAAAGATCTGCGCATCGAGCGCATGGGACAGCCAGGTAAGTGGATGCCAGTTAGCTGCATCCCAGGTCACGAATGCCCAGTGGACAGTGTTCCAGTTCAGCCCCGATCGGACGTGGAAGTTATCGAAGACATAATCGGCGTCGTCAAAATTTGCGAAGGGCTGCGCATGCACCGGGAAATAAACTGCGACGATGGCAATGATCAGCAGAAGGCCGTGCAGGATCGATTGTTTACGCGGAGAGGCGGCCAAGCGCGAATGGCCCTGCTTGGCAGGAGTCAAATCAACAGAAGCCACTCGTCCTCCCTGGGTTCGATGGAAATTTTCGGATGCAGTTAGCCGCGCCCCTCATTCTACAAAGCCCTCCTGCAATCTCCAAGGCAGGCACGAACGCTTTCCTCGCGAGTGATATCTAGAACTGATCTTTTGCTCGGGCACTATAGGAAGTCAACAGAGCCAACTGACCTCATAAATCTAGGGAGGCTCGGTTTGTATCAGGGCCTGGCTTTAGCCGGGCCGAAAAGCTCACTTTTGCCCGGGCTTCAGCCCCTGCAAAAACGACCCTCAGGGGCTAAAAGCCCGGCTCGGGTGAACTGCTCGGCGGCACGTCTGAAGCCAGGCCCTGATACAAATCGATTCAGTTTCGATAGATGGGTGATGGGTTATTGACTTTTAACGCCGCACGCCGGCGGCAGCCGCGAAACATTCGCGAGCGTGTTCCTCATCTCCCAGTTGGCGATACGCTTTTCCCAGGCTGTTCAAGGCCACAAATTTTATCTCCGGATTGCGGCTGACGCTGACCACGATTTTGTAGTGGTCGATGGCTGCTTGCAGATCGCCGCGCTGTTGCTCATAGATGCCGATGTTCATATTGCTGATGGGATCGGCAGGATAAATCTCCGCCGCCTTGAAGAAGTGTGGAATAGCTTCGTCAGTTCTCCCCTGCGCCTGCAGAGCCCGGGCTAGATTGTTCTCCGCCAGCCAATTGCGATCGGTCACTTGCAAAGCGTGCGACCAGAGAGTCACATTGTCCTGCCAGTAGCCGACCTGGCGATAAGCAACTGCGGTCAGTGCGATCAGGACTACGGCGCTCCCGGCTGGTACCAGCGCGGCAGGAAAATGTTTTGTCTCAGCCCACTCCGCAACTCCCCAGCAGACCATGATGAACAGGCCGATGAAGGACAGGTAAGCATATCGATCAGCCATGGCCTGCGTGCCCACTTGCATGAGCCCGATCATCGGCACCAGGGTTCCCAGGAACCATAACCATCCCACCAGCAAATATCGCCGGCGAGTACCCTCGACCGCTAATGCGCTGACGGCCAGCAACAGAAGCAAAGCTCCGTACACCTGCCACGACTTCAACGACGCGCCCGGGTGGGGGTAAAACAGCGCCAGGTGCGACGGCCAAAACGCCTTGATCACGTAGCGCGCATAAGAGACCAGCGCGTTTTCGAGGCGAACGGACAGGCCAAATGCGCTGGTCGCTCCTCCCGTACTTTGGGCGTTCATCGTGATCAGGGCACTCGCCAACGAAAGAGCCAGCAGCGGCAACTTCTCAACCAACAGGCTGGAAAAGTTTCTCTGCGGAAAGGTCGTAGCCGAAGGTATTGCCGGGACAAATTTCTCTTTCCCGAATGACAGCCGCCCCAGCGGCCAGTAATCCCACAGCAAGAGCACGAAAGGCAGCGTGATGACCTGCGGTTTGGCCATCAATCCCAGCGCGAACAGGAATGCGACCAATGCGTAACGGCTCAGGCGAGGCTGGCGCGCATACCATCGATAGGCGCCGAGAGCCAGCAGAAAAAAGAACATGCTGAGCAGGTTCTTGCGCTCCGAAATCCACACCACCGACTCGACGTTGATGGGATGGAGAGCGAACAATCCCGCCACCATGAAACTGCGGCCCGTAAAGCCGGTCGCCTGCTGCAAGATCAGGAACAGCAGCAGCACATTCAGCACATGCAATAAGAGGTTGACGTCATGCGGGCCGGCTGGGCTCAGATCGAAGAGTTGGCAATCCAGAGCGTGAGACAGCCAGGTCAGAGGATGCCAGTTGGCGGCAGCGTACGTAGTAAATGCCCAGCGGACCGTGTCCCAATCCAAGCCCGTTTGCACATGGAGGTTGTTGGTGACGTAATCGCCGTCGTCGTAGTTGACGAAGGGAAAATGATTGACCCGGGAATAAAGCGCAACCGTGACGATGACCAGCAGCAGGCCGGGGAGAAGCGTCTGCTTCCAGGAGGTCGACCAGGCCGATGGCGGGCGGGATGGAACCATCTTCTCAGGTTGCAGGCCAGCCGAATTCAATCGTCCTCCGCCACTCGACCTACGGACCTTGCAAATTCTTCGCGGTCGCGAAGCAGGCGCGAGCCTGTTCGTCATCGCCGAGAGCGCGATAAGCCAGACCCATATTGTTCCAGGCCTTGATCTTCAACCCGGGACTTGTGGTCAGCACAATCGCCTTCTGGTAACCTTCAATCGCTTCCTGCAGATTTCCGTGCTGTTGTGCGTAATAGGCGATATTGAAATTGCTGATGGGATCAACCGGGTGAATCTCCGCGGCCTCGCGGAAGTGCGGGATAGCTTCTTCCAGCTGCTTTCGCTCCATCAGCGCCCCACCCAGGTCATCCTGAGCAACGTAATTCGGACCCGTGACCGCAATCGTGTGCGTCCACAGAGTGACGTTGTCGGCCCAGTAGCCAATCTGCCGGCGAGCCGTAAGGGTGAACGCCGATAACACTACAACACTCACGATGGGCAAGGCCGCGGCGGGCAGATGGTTTTCGGCGAACCAATCTGCTGCAGCCCAGCACACCATGATGAAAATGCCGAGCAGCGGAAGATAGGCATAGCGATCAGCCATCGCCTGCCTGCCCACCTGCACCAGGCCGATCATGGGGATCAACGTTCCCACGAACCAGAGCCAGCCCACCAGCAAGTACCGCTGCCGGCGGCGCTCGACTACCCACATGGACACCACGATCAGGATCGCTAATGCTCCGTAAACCTGCCAGGCTCGCAGCGAACCTCCGGGGTGGGGATACATGGGTGCCAGATGCGCCGGCCAGACGGCCTTCGCCAGGTACCGGACGTAGGAAACAATGGCGTTCGACAGCCGCACCGACAGCGGATACATGCCAAATGAGCCTACCGCTCCTCCGGCCCGCTGCGCCTTCATGGTCATGGCGGCGCTGGCCGCGGCAATAGCCAGGAGCGGGAGCTTTTCCTCGACCAGCGCCCGGAAAGTCTTGACCGGGAACGCCGCACCTTCGCCGGCCACGGCCTTCGGATCGGAGGCGAACGACATGCGCTGCAACGGCCAGTAATCCCACAGCAGCAACACAAAGGGCAGAGTGATGATCTGCGGCTTGGCCATCAGCCCCAGCGCAAACATAAGGGCGACCGCGGCGTAGCGGCCCACGCCGGGCTTGCTGACGTACCAGCGATAAGCTCCCAGTGCCAGCAGAAAAAACAACATGCTGAGTAAGTTCTTGCGCTCCGAAATCCACACCACCGATTCCACGTTGATGGGATGTACCGTGAACAGCGCCGCAACCATGAAGCTCCGCCCGGCAAAACCGGTGGCTCGCTGCAACACCCAGAACAGCAGCCAGGCGTTTGCCAGATGCAGCAACAGGCTGGTCTGGTGATGGCCCGCGGGATTCATGTCATACAGTTGGACATCGAGGGCGTGCGAAAGCCAGGTCAGCGGATGCCAGTTGCCGGCATCGTAGCTTACGAACGCCCAGCTCACCGTGTCCCAGCTCAGGCCGGATTGAACCTGGAGGTTCTCGGTGACGTAAACGTTGTCGTCATAGTTGACGAAGGGATGACTCTTGACCGGATAGTAAAGCGCGATGGTGAGAATGATGAGAACCAGGCTGTAAACGTGAGCCTGCCTGCCGGGGGCAGCGAGCACACCGGCGCGAAGCGATTGAATCGCTTTCCCTGGTTGCAATTCTACGGAACTCACCTGATCCCCTTCGCTGGACGAGTATATCCGATTGTTTTTCGATTGCTGAATCCGAGGAACTCGAAGTTGCAAACAGAAGTTATGTTAGGAAAATCATTTTGTCAGGGCACGGCTTCACAGGCTGCGGCAAAAGTCGGGTTCGACATGTTTTGAAGGGGTGCAGCTTTAGCTGCGCCGTCACAAGTCCATTATTCTTGTCATCCCGAACCGGCTTCAGCCGGTGAGGGAGCTGCTTGTGAGACTTTTTCCGCAACCTGTTCAGCCGTGCCGCAAAGAACCAACCGTAGCTGGGTTTCAGTCCCTGAGACTTTTCTTGCAAGGGCCGGCCTGTCTACGTGAGAACCTCTGCCGTCCCTACAGGACTCAGTTTCATTTTTTACTCAACCCAGGACTCCGCCTACGGCTCCGTCCTGGGCTAACTGCGGAGCCGCTCTTGCGGGCTCGATTTCGGGCTGGTATATTCCACTCGCGAACCCGAACTTCAGAATCAACTGCGCTCGCGGCTGTGTGCCTAGGGTGCCAGGGCGTAGTATCCCTGGCGAGCGTGGATCTCCAGCTTTTGCCGAGTCCGCACTTCAACCCGAAGCGAATGGAAGCCCGGCCGGGCCTGCGGCGTGAATGAGACGTAATACTGCGCCCGCAAATCCTGCTCGATCTGGGCGAACGCTGCATCCAAATCTTTGCTGGACGGCGCGATGTAGAAGCGGCCGCCGGTCTGGTCCGCCAAGCGCTGCAGAATCTGGTCGCCGCGAGTCATCGGCCGCCGGGCGTGAAGGGTCAGCGCGTAAATCTGGATCTCACTTCGCTGTGCGATGGCGATCACCTCGGCCAAGCCGCGCAGGCTGTCCGTGTCATCGCCGTCACTGAGAACGACGATGGCGCGATGCACCAGCTTGGCATCGTCATGGCCCGAGAGTTGATCGGAGCAGGCAGCATATAGCGCGTCGAAGAAGCGCGTGCCCCATCCGGGTTGCTGCATCCGCCGCAGCGCGTCGGTCAATTGTTGACGATTGGCCGTAGGGGTTTGCCAGACGCGAACGTTTCCTCCGAAAGCCATCACGAACACGTTGTCGATTTGGGGACGCATTACCCGGTCCAGGAAATTCAGCGCCGCCGTCTTTTCGTCGGGCAAGACCCGCTTCACGGAATCGCTGGTGTCCAGGACAATTCCTAACCGCAGAGGAAGATTGTCGTCCCGCTCGAAGTCGGTGAAGCGCGCTACCGGCGACTGGTCGTCCAGGACCCGAACGTCGGCTGGGGAAAGATTTTGCACCAGCCGGCCCTGTTCGTCGGCCACCGTGAATTGCAGTCTGACCTCGGGCACATCGTGATGGAAGGTGTATCCCGGAGTACTAGCTGGAAGATAGTTGTTTGATTCCGGAAGCACAGGAAGCGGCGGCAGGAAAGCGGCGTTGCGGACGTCATAGTCGGCTGCAGTTGCCGCAGAACTGGACGATCCCGGATCGACGGCTGAGCTATCGAATCTTCCCCCCGCCCATTCGCCAATTCCCGCCAGCGTTACGCCGCTCAAGGCTAGCGACAGCCCGGTGATGAGCGCCGACCTCTGCACAAAGGAGTTATCGGCCACCCCACGGAGCAGCTTGAGCGGAAACAAAAGTTGTGGTGCACCCAGGCCAGCAAAGGCTGCCGAGAGTTTGGATTTTCCGAAGCCCTGGTTCTTACCCGCAACAAAACTGACGGCTTGCTGGACGATGGGCGCCGGCACAGGACGTTGAGCCTGCACGGTGCCACCTCCACCCCACACCAATTGGAAGGCATAATACCCCGATTTGGCTGTCCAGGATCGCCCCGGCTGAAAATTTTGTTGGGACCGGACCGCCCGGATCCGAGCCGATCCATGCCCCATTGGTGGGATTGCTGCTCTCTTGCCCGCCCATCCTGTAGTAACCTATGCAGAGAAGTAATGCCCTCGGAAAAAGTCTTAATCGTCGACGACGAAAAGCTGGTTCGTTGGTCTCTGCGGCAAAAGTGTGAAGAGTGGGGTTATCACGTACTAGAGGCTGACAACGGCTCGGCTGCGCTGCGCGTGGCCCACAACGAGTCTCCCGATCTCGTGTTGCTCGACGTACGCCTGCCCGATGCCAGCGGTATTGAACTCCTGGAACAAATGAAGAAGTCCGGTGACGCCCGCGCCGTCATCATGATCACCGCCGACCCGCAACTGGAAGACGTGAAGACCGCGCTGAAGCTGGGCGCTTACGACTTCGTCGGCAAGCCGCTGGACTTCGACGAGTTGGCGGTCGCGGTCAAGAACGCGCTGGAAACCACCCGCCTGCGCTCGGAAGTCGAGTCGCTGCGCGGCGAAATGCGCCGCCGCACCGGGTACCACAATGTGATAGGCGTCTCGCAGAAGATGTCGGAGCTGCTCGGATTCGTCAACAAAATCGCCACCAGCGAAGCCACCACGATTCTGGTGCAAGGCGAAAGCGGCACCGGCAAAGATCTCATCGCCAAAGCTATCCACTATGAAAGCCGCCGCCAGGAAAAGCCCTTCGTCGCCATCAATTGCTCAGCTATCCCAGAGACGCTGATGGAGGCCGAACTTTTCGGCCACGAGCGCGGCGCATTTACCGATGCCAAGGCCATGAAGAAGGGCCTGTTCGAGATGGCCGACGGAGGCACACTCTTCCTCGACGAGATTGGAGAGTTGTCGCCGCTGCTACAGGCAAAGTTATTGCGCGTGCTGGAGGACCAGGTGATCCGCCGGGTAGGCGGGGTGCGCGACATGCAGGTGGATGTGCGCGTGATTGCGGCCTCGAATCGCGATCTGGAGCGGGCCGTCCGCGACAACACGTTTCGTCAGGATCTGTATTACCGGCTGGCCATCATTTCCATTTTTCTGCCGCCGCTGCGCGAACGCAAAGAAGATATTCTGCCGCTGGTGGAATTCTTCATCGAGCGCTATAACCGCACGTTCCGCAAGAAAATCACTGGCATTACCGACGAGAGCCGCAAGCTGATGCTCAAGTATGACTGGCCGGGCAACGTCCGCGAGTTGAAGAACGCGGTCGAGCGCGCCATGATTCTGGAAGACGAGAACCAGCTCCGTCCCGACTACCTGCCGTTTGCCGTGGCTCAGCAGCACTCCGCCTTCACTGCATTCGAACTTTCGTCGGGAAATAACAATGGCAGTGCAGCGGGCAAGGCTTTGCCCGACGGCCGCAGCCTGCCTAAACTGGAGATTCCCGAGGGCGGTACTTCGCTGGAAGAAGTGGAACGGGAGCTGGTGGACTTGGCCATGAACCAGGCAAGTGGAAATCAGACTCATGCCGCCAGGTTGCTCGACATCAGCCGCGACGCACTTCGTTACAAGCTGAAGAAATTCGGCCTGATCCACGCCGAAGAAGACGAGCCCTCGGCGGCCACATCGTAAGGTAATTGGTGATCACGAACTCCGAAACCCAACTCAGTCCGTCCCGCGGGACGAAAGGAGTTCCCCTGCGCCAGCTGGCCATCGCGGTGGTGGTGATGGTTGCCGTCGTGGTCGGGCTGATGCTGGCGCTGCCTCGCCTGCTCGACGTGAACCGCTATCGCGGGCAGGTTCAGACCGAGTTGCAGAAGCGGCTCAATCGGCCGGTGCAACTGGGGCAGCTCTTCCTGAATGTTTTTCCCCTGCGGGTCAAGGCGGCGAACGTCATCATCGGCGAAGACCCCAGCTACCACAGCAATGTGCCATTTGCCCAGGTGGACGAACTCGACCTCAGAGTCAAACTGTTTCCTCTGCTGCGGGGAAACGTTCAGGTCAAAAGCCTGGAGATGAAGCGGCCGAGGATCGAGTTGATCTGCAACGCGCAGGGAGTGTGGAACTTCTCGACCGCGGGAAACCCTCCTACCCCGGTTGCCCCGAGGCCACGAGCATCCCAGCAACCACAGCAGGCGGCGAAGGAGCGGGGAGTTGCTTCTCATCCCAATGGCTTCACCCTGGGCGAGCTGAAGATCAGCGATGGCCAGATCGCCGTCACGGATGACCAGAAGCATCAGCCACGCGCGGTGTACGACCACATTGACGTGAGGTTGAAAGACTACGCGCCGGGCCAACCGTTTTCTGTCGATCTGGCGGCACATCTGCCGGGCGGCGGCTCGCAGACTATTCGCGTGAGCGGAAATGGCGGTCCGATCAATGACGCCAACCTCGCCCGTACACCCTTCAGAGGAACCCTAAGATTGGTTGGGGTCTCGCTGTCGGCCGCGCAAGCGTTCCTGAACAAATCCGCGCTGGAAGGGACCGACGCGACGATCTCGGGTTCGACCAATCTTTCCAATGCCGACGGAAAGCTGACGGTAGACGGTACGTTGAAACTTGAGAAGGTGATGATTCACGGCGTCGAAGTGGGATATCCGATCTCCGCTGATTTCGATTTAACCGACGACCTTACCAGCGACGTGCTTCAAATCCGAAAAGGAGCAGTCAAACTCGGTTCGACGCCGGTGTCTCTGGAGGGAACAATTCAAACCCGGCCCAATCCCTCCGTCGTGGACGTGAATGTCAGCACTTCCAATGTGTCGATTCAGGAGGCAGCCCGGCTGGCGGCGGCGTTCGGTGTGGCCTTCAGTCCTAATGCCAAGATCGCGGGACAGTTTACGGCCAATGTTCATGCCCAGGGGCCAACTAGCAGCCTGGCGCTGACCGGCAATGTGTATGGGCGAAACCTGGAAATCACGGGAAAGCAGATTCCGCAGGCGGTCAAGGTATCGGCCGTCGATTTGAACATGACCCCGCAGCAGATTCAATCCAACCTGTTCACTGCCACTTCGGGTCCCACGTCACTGGCGGTGCAGATGACGATTGCCAATTACACCAGCAACGCGCCGAATGCCGATTTATTCCTGAAGACCATCAATGGCAGAGTGGATGGGTTGTTGAATATTGCGAAGGCTTTCAACGCCGGCGGAGTGGATGGCCTGAGTGGGAGCGGCGCCATCAACCTCGACGTTCATGCCAGCGGACCGATCAAGAATACCGACGCGATGAAGTTCAGCGGAAGCGGAGCACTGCAGAACGCATCGTTGAAGATGCCATCTCTCAGCAAGCCGATCAACGTGCACAGCGCCGACCTGCAGTTCACCCAGAATTCCGTGAAGCTGACCAACCTGTCGGTATCGCTGGGATCGACCCACGCCAGCGGCTATCTGAACCTGGCAAATTTCAAGGCGCCGAAATTGACTTTCGCGTTTACGGCCGACAAGCTGAACGTCATCGAACTGGAGCAATTGGTTGACGAGTCGAGACCCAGGCCGTCGCCAGGAAAAAGGGCCGAGGCGTTCTGGAGTCTGGTTCCCACGGCCGAGGCCGCGCCCGCGGCTGCAGCGCCGCCAAGCTTTCTGCAATCGGCCACCGGCACAGGCACGCTGGCCGCCGGCACCATCCTCTACGAGCAAACCGTACTGACCAGCGTGCACTCCAACGTCACCTTGAATCATGGCGTCATTCACCTCAATCCGCTGACGTCACAGATCTACGGTGGCCAGGAAAATGGCAATGTGACCGTGGATACGCGTCCCAATCCCATGATCTATGCGGTCAACACCAGGCTCACTAATGTGGATGCCAATCAGTTGCTGTCTTCGGTCTCGACCGTGAAAAATACGCTGTACGGAACCCTGGCAGCGACCACCAATATAACCTTCGCTACTCCTGAGTCCGGCGAAATCGTCGACACCTTGAGCGGCAGCGTGACCATGAACCTGGCGAATGGCAAGATCATGAAGCTCGATCTACCGGGAGAATTGTCGAAGATCGGAAAATTCAACGGCGTGGCGCCCAAAGGTTATACGGCCGTGTCGCAAATGAGCGGTACATTCAACATCAGCAACGGAGTCGTCCAAACCAACGACATGAAAGCGACTCTGGATGTCGGCTACATGGCAGCCACCGGAGCGATCAATCTGGTCAACCAGGACCTGAACCTGCGCGTCACCGCGGTCTTGAGTAAAAGCTTTAGCCAGTCGGTCGGGGGAACCACCGTCGGTGGCTATCTGAATACCGCGCTGGCCAACAAGGATGGCGAACTGGTTCTACCGGTCATCGTTACCGGGACCACCAACCATCCCAAGGTCGCGCCCGACATACAGCAGATCGCCAAAATGAAGTTGAGCGGCCTGCTGAACGGCAAAGGCCTGGGTGGTCTGCTGGGCCGGATGTTGGGACAGCAACAACAAGGTCAGCAAGCGCCAGCCAAGCCCCTCCCAAAACCGCAATAGAAGGTCGAACTGAGACCGGGCGGTAGACTGATGAAGCGCAAATACAAAAGCCGCCCCGCGGGGACGGCTTGGCTATCGCAGCCGACGCACTCTACGTGCTGCTGTGCTCCAGAACACCCTTTTCCAGTTTCTCCTGGCACTCGATGCAGTGCCGAGTCCAGGGAACGGCTTCCAGGCGCTTGGGATTGATCTCTTCGCCGCAGGAGATGCACTGTCCGAAGGATCCCTCGCGAATCCGATCCAGCGCGCCGTCCACCATTTGCAGGAGCTGGCGCTCGTTGTTGCTCTGATGAAACAGGAATTCCTTGTTATAGGAGTTAGCGGCGCGATCCGCGATGTCCTGCGCCGATTCCACGTCGGCGTCACGTCCGTCCTGAGCAGTACGAGTCATGGCGTAACGCAATTCTCGTTGGCGGTCCTCCAGGCGTTTCTTGAAAGCTTCCAGTTTCTTCTTCTCCATAGGTACGTCCCCTACCGGTCTCGCAAGCAGGCCCCTAGCCTGCCAGGCCAAATTGCGGTGTGCGAACCGGAATCATATGCGTCCGAGAGAACGCGCGTCAAATCCTCGGTTCGACGCCAGCCCTCATGACGTGATTATCCAAACTTGGATGCAAGATGCCGAGAGGGTGATTCAGGCACAAAAAAGCGGCCTCAAGGCCGCTTTCAGAAAGAGGCAAGCGAGGAGGGATCTTCAAGGGAGGCGATGCAAGGCGCTGCCCCGCTGTGCGGGACAAACAAGGAGATGTCGAGACGAAAGGAAGAGGGTAAACGTCAAGGTTTTTTATGCCTCTTTGGTTGCACTAGCCTCTGCACTTAAGTTTCCAAATTGGGAATATCAACTCTGGCACCGCTGCATGTGGCGGGGAAGTGATTGCTAATAGTAGAGATATTCGTTTTGCAGCTTCAGAGCCGAACTCACGGTTGCAGGTCGAAGCGGTTGTCTCGTGGTGGTATCTAGGTACAAACTCTTAGGCGGTCAGATTCTTATTCTGGGCCGCATTTTGCTCTTCAATCACTTTGAGTTTGTTGAGCAGAGCTTTGTAACTGATCTTGAGAATTTTCGCCGCTTGCCGCCGGTTCCAGCGAGTCTGGGTCAGAACCCGCTCGATCGCCTCCCGTTCCGCTGACATGGCGGCGCGTCTCCCGATTTCCAGCAAGGATAAGGTTTCGCTGGTGGCGGCATTTCCTTTGGCGGCATTGATCGGGATGGACGATGCTCTTTCCGCGGGCCGATCGCTTCCAGAATCCGTGTCCTTCAAACCCCAGACTGGACTGGTGCCGGTCACGGAACTGACGATAGGTTTGTGGGTGGAGAGCTCGCGAATAATCTGCGCTTCATTGCCCACGATCACATAGCGCTTGACCAGGTTCTCCAGTTCACGAATATTGCCCGGCCAGGTGTATTCCATCATGCGACCAATGGCGTAGTCGCCGAACGGCGCCGGCTGCTTGCCATAAAACTCGCTGTACTTCCGCAGGAAATAATGGAGAAAGACCAGGATCTCCTCCCGGCGTTCCCGCAGGGGAGGAATGTGAATGGTGATGACGTTCAGACGGTAAAACAGATCTTCACGGAACAAGCCTTCCTGAACGGCGCGTTCCAGCGGCTTGTTGGTCGCGGCCAGCACCCGAACATCGACGGAAATGTCGCGCTTGGCTCCTAGCCGGGAGAATTCGCCATCCTGAAGCACATGCAACAACTTGGCCTGCAATGCGGGATGCATCTCGCTGACTTCATCGAGGAAGAGGGTTCCGGTGTTCGCCAAATCGAATTTGCCCAGCTTTTGCCGGTTGGCGCCGGTGAAAGCTCCGGGCTCGTAGCCAAACAGCTCGCTTTCCAGCAGCTCGTGCGGGATGGCGGCGCAGTTAACCTTGACGAAAGGCTTGTCGCCACGGCCGGAGTGGGCGTAGATCATACGCGCCACGACTTCTTTGCCGGTTCCGCTTTCGCCGCGAATGAGCACGGTGGCGGTGGTGTCGGCGACCTGCTCGATGGTGTCCTTGACTTCTTCCATCTTCGGACTGGTTCCGAAAAGGCCGGCAAAATCGCCGTTGCGTCGCACCTGATCGCGCAAGGGAGCAACTTCCGAAGGCGGGCGTTGCCGATCTAGAACTTTATTAACCCTGCGATCAAGATCGGGCAACTCGAAAGGCTTGCTTAGATAATCGTCGGCGCCCAGCTTGGAAGCCGTGAAGATGACCTCGGGACTGTTTTCGGATGACAACAGGATTACCGCGACATCAGGCTTGATCTGCTTGAGCCGTTCCAGGGCATCAAGAGCGTCCGCTCCCGAGCTGGAGAGGTCGAGGAGCACGAGTGCCGGGTCATAAACCCGGAACATGCGGCGAGCTTCCTCTCCGCTGGCCGCATTGCTGACCTCAAATCCCCGGCGTAGCAAATGCGCCGTGATCGACCTGCCCAGGTTGGCATCATCGTCCACGACCAGCACCCGGATCTTTGGACTTGGGACCATTCCACTCCCGACACCGGATCAACGAAGAAAGTACTGCGCGCCCCACACAGAGAAACGAATGTTCAACTATGAGAATCCCGCTACCCACTTCGAGGTTGTACCTGCTCGCCAAGGCGGCCGAAAAGACGTACCGCAGCCGGGCTGGCGGTAGCAACAACTGAAAAATTCGAACGGTGTTTGGGGTGATTGTAACTCTAGTTCGGCGGTTACGACACCAACCTGCGCGATATTTTCTGAAGCTGTAAGAAATGGCAGCAAAAGAAAGGCGACCTAGGGGGTCGCCTTGTCAGACACGATTCAGAATTGATCTCTAGTTTCCGCCCGGAACCGTGCGCAGCTTTCCTGGCATGAAGTGGTAAGGCGGCCACGGTCCGGTAATGGAGATGTGGCAGTCTTTAAAATGCCGGGTCGCGGTGCCATAGCGGTTCTGATATTTGACCACGGAACTTGAATCGATGAGGTGGGCAAAATCGATGAGCATCCCGCCGGAATCGGTGCGTTTGCAGATTACATCTTCCTCCAGCGGAGAGAAGAGCTTGTGCACTTGCATGGAGAGCGCACGGGCCTTGGTCTGCCGTTCTCTTACGCGGGTTGCCTGCTCGCGTAGCTTGCGCAGGTATTCGCCACCTACGCCAGCGGGCAGCTCGGCAACGGCTTCTTCCAAGGTTCCGTCCTTGACCAGGAGCTTGAAGTGCATTTCCGCTTTCCCCCGCAAACGGTCGACCGTCTCCAGAAATGTTTTGCGGTTGGCTCGGACTGCCCGGCGAAGGGCGTCGTCGGAATCGAAGATGGTGCCAAAGCGGAAGGGAAGAACGGTAAGGGTTCGGAAGCACTCGCTAACCACGCGGGCGTGGTCGACGATGGCTTGCTGGGTGAGGGTTTGACCCGCGGAATAATCGCTGACAATGACCGCAAACTCTCCGCTGGGACATGCAAATACCGAAGCGCCGTTGACGCCTCGGAGGTTCTCTATCGCAAAGGGGCGCCGGGCTCGAGTGTTGCCTTGGAGGCCCTGCTGCTCAGTAATACAGTACGCGTACCACGCCATCTTAGTCTCTCCTGGGAGTACTCGCACACAGATCTACGGGCGCTGTGCATGAGGGAACGCTGACTTTCGAACGTGGAACTGCAGATTCAGGCTTTAGCCGGGGACGGACGAGGTACCACCCCCAACACCCCCATCCTATGCCTTTGGGCTAGCAAACTGCAATCAATAAGTTACGTGGGTGGCAGCTTTTTCGGGTTGGGGAGCCAGTCGGTCCCCCGGGAACTCGGCTGAAACGGGTGTTTCCGCTCTTCAGGGGTGGGTCATGGATCGGGTAGTCGCCCATAATCGGAATCCGGCATGGCGATTGGACCGATCCTGTGGGATTACTTCCGGCGAGTGGCTTTCACCAGTTTTTTCGCGGCTTTCTTGGCCGGAACCTTGGTTTCTTCAGCCACCTCTTCTACCGCGCGGCGTTCCAGAGCCTTGGTCACGACATAGGCCATTTCAGCGATGGGAGCAGGTTTTCCCGTCCAGATTTCGAATTGACGGGCCCCTTGCTGGACGAACATCTCCAGCCCGGGTATCACTTGCAGTCCTTTGGCGACCGCCATCTTGATGAGTTTGGTCTCAGCCGGGGTGTAAACCAGGTCGAAGACGTACTTCGTATTGAGCTCTTTCTCCTCCAGCGGCGACTGTTTATTGCCGTTCATTCCGACCGGGGTCGCATTGATGATCACGTCGAACGATTGCTTGGCGACGTCGGCTCGCTTCAGATACTTGACCTTCGCCTGCCGAGCCAGCGTCTGACCCTTTTCGGCTGTGCGATTGGTGAGGAACACCTCAGCGCCTTTGTTCTTCAAACCGAAAGCCGCCGCCCGGGCGACGCCGCCAGCGCCGACGATCAGGATCCGCGCGCCGGCCAGATGCATACGCTGCTCCAGCGGAACCACCACGCCGGCTACATCGGTATTGAAGCCGTAAAGCTTGCCATCGGCGGCCCGAACCATCGTATTGCAGGCGCCAATCTGCTTGGTCAAGGCATCGGAATTGTCCAGCGCGTCTACGATGTCTTGCTTGTAGGGCATGGTGATGCTGAGGCCGCGAATGGGAATATCGTGGACGCAGGCCAGCAGATCTTTCAGGCTCTTGGCATGGAGTGCCAGGTAAACGGCATTCACCGTCTCCCGGCGAAACGCGGCATTCATCATCACCGGCGACATGGAGTGGGCAATCGGGTCGCCAGCCACGCCATAGACTTGGGTAGCCTGGTCAACCATGTCGATGCGATAGATGTCGCGCAGTTCACTGGCCAGCACCTGGCCGGGAGCTGTTTCCTCTCCCTTGGTCGCTGCCCCGAAAGTGAAAATGCTGCCGGCCCGGACGCCCAGCACGCGGCTGGTGATGCCTTGCTCCCCCATGCACAGGCCGACCATCTCGTGTTTGCCGGAGTTGGCTTCCAGGAACTTCATCATGACCACGTTGTCGTAAAGATTGGTCGCGGTCGAAACCACCTTGTAGAAGTCTGCCGGATACTTGCTCATCTCCGCGAACTGTTCGTCTAACTTCTTGGTGTTCTTGAAGTTATGGTAGGACAGGATCATTCCCACACGGTCGGAAAGATCCTGGAGATCGTCGGGCTTCAATGCTTCGGCGCTCTGTAACTCCAGATCCACCAAAGGGAAACCGGCGTCGGCAGCCTTGCGCAAAACCGCCAGTTCGGCAGCGACCGAGCCCTTGAACTTGCCTCCGTTGACGGCCCGCCGGCAGGTGGCAATAAACGTTGCTTCGGGGTGCATCTCCAAGAAAGTCTTAATCCTGGGCAGTCCGGCAAGCGGCTGCGAAAGATAGTCCAACCGCAACTCAATAAAAGGGTTATCACGTACCAGAGACTCGGCACGCTCAACCATTGTGGAGGCATCGGTACCCACCACCGCTATACAAAGACGGGGAAGCCGAAAACGCCTGATCCGGGATGCGTAAGTGCCTGAAGATTCGCGCATGTAGCTGCCCGATGTTACAGATGCACAACTTTAGATGCAACACCCTTGGTACGAAAATTATGGAGAAGGTATACGAAAGTAACCTGTAGGGCACGAATCAGGGGCGGCACTACGGTCGCAAACGGCAGGACAAGGCTTGGCTTGGAGGTGAGTGGAGGAAGCCGTCTTTCTCGTTGTTATTCTTCGCCAAACACTTCTGCGGTAAAGGCTTGCACCTCAGCGCCGTGCCGCCAGGCCTCGGGCTCCAGACCGGCTTTCAGACAAGTTTGAGCAAGGAAGGTCTCGCGGTCCCACTCCCATTCGACCGGGACCTGGGGCAGAAGTAGGCCGCGATGGTTTCCTTGAGTTACGACCAAACCGTGCTTTCCCACCATTACTTCTTCAGCGGCGACCGGACGAAGCGGCGAGAGGACGCTGATCTCGATCTTCAGCGCGGGCGTCTCCAGCAGGCTGACCGGTTCGAAACGAGGATCGTCGAACGCCGCAGCTCTGGCCGTCTCGGCTACAGTTTGGTAGAGCGACTGAGTGGGAAATACGTATCCGATACAGCCACGCAAGCGTCCTCGCAGATGCAGCGTGGTAAAGGCGCCTCGGCGTTCTGCCAGATGCGGGTCCGGCGGAGTAAGGTCGAGAGGGCGATTTTCCAGTGCCGCTTCAATCGACTGATGCGCAAGCCGCAACAGCAGAGTTCGTTCCGCGAGCGAGTATTCCGCAAACTCCGAAACAATTTCCGGGCTGGTTGGCTCAGATTGCGGGGACATCGTTGCGCTTCCTGCGCCGGCTAAGGACGAAGGCCCGCCGTCGACGGCGCCGTTCGGCGTGGCGATCAATCTTCTTCCAGAACGCCACAAAATAATCGACTGCCGAAAGTAACGATAGACACACCATGACCCAAATCGACAATAAAGCGATGGGATGCACCGGCAAGTTCAGGAAATACCAGGGGAGATGGGTCCAGTGATGATCGATGATCGCCGCCACCACGGAAACAATCTGCACCACCATCTTGCTCTTCCCCAATTCACTGGCCTGAATGGTAAAGCCTTCGGAGGCGGCAATGGACCGCAGGCCGCTCACCAGAAACTCCCGGCCGATGATGATCACCGCCATCCATGCCGGGACGGTGCGCGGGTTGAACTGCACCAGGGTGATGAAGGCAGCAGCGATCAGCAGCTTGTCGGCCACCGGATCCAGCAGCATGCCCATGGTGGTCACCTGCGCCCGCCGGCGTGCCAGGTACCCGTCAATGGCGTCGGTCAACGAGGCCGCGATAAAGACGAAGCAGGCCAGGAGTTCGCGCTCACCGTTGGTGGAACTCAAACGGTTGCTGGATAAAATCCAGATCAGCACCGGGATGCTGAGGATGCGGGTGAGCGTGATGTAATTCGGGAGATTCACAAAACCCTGGGTGGCACACCATCGCGACCGATTGCGGCGGCAACAAGCCGATTATGCTCTACAGATTGGATTGAAAGCAATCGCGGAAAAGAGGTCTCGTAAACCCTAATCGTCATGATGAACGACGATTTCATCCAGCATGGACGGCGCCTCGTATTGCTCCCAATAGCTATAGCCCACTGGAATTCCCTTGGCCCAGTCCAGAGCGCCCATCCAGATCCGCAAGGGGACGCGGAACCGAAACCGAAAAGCGGCAATCGGATGCGCCAAAGTCGCGACCAGGATGTAGAGCAGGATGGCGGGAAAAGCCACCGCTACGGCAACCAGGCGTAAGCAGAAATACAGGCGAGGCATGTAGACCCTACAAGGAAAAGTTCCCCACGGCTGCACAGCTTGGACGATATTATGCCCCAACTGGAGCGGCAAAACAGCAGGGTCAAACAAAATTATTTTTGTCCCAAAAGCCGGAATGGCTCCCGCTGGGGAGCCACTCTGATTCAGTCGTTAACCGGATCGTAACTAAGCGTAGATTCCGCGTTGACGGATCGTGTACGCCACTCGATCGATGGCCAGCATGTAAGCCGCGATGCGGTTGTTCACATGATGGGTCTCGGCATAACGCACCACATCCTCAAACGACGAAACCATGATGTGTTCCAGTTGCTCGTTGACCACCGACTCCTTCCAGAAATATCCCTGCCGGTCCTGCACCCACTCGAAGTAGGAAGCGGTGACGCCGCCGGCATTCGCCAGAATGTCAGGCATGACGAACACGTGCTTGTCGGCCAGGATGTCGTCGGCGGCCGCCGTGGTCGGTCCATTGGCGCCTTCGACCAGGATCTTCGCCTTGACGTCGTCGGCATTAGCGGAGGTGATCACGCTTTCGGTCGCTGCCGGGATCAGGATTTCACAATCGGTGACCAGCAGGTCCTCGGTGGCGGCGCGTTCGGCCCCTTTGAATCCGTGAATGCTGCCTTCCTTCTGGCGATACTCCCACAACGCCGCAATATCGATTCCCTTGGAGTTGTACAAGCCGCCATCCCACTCGCCAATACCAACCACCTTGTAGCCGGCCTGGTGCATGAGGAGCGCGGCATTCGAGCCCACATTGCCAAAGCCCTGAATGATCACGCGCGTGCTCTCCCGCGTCATGTTGTTCTTCTTGATGGATTCATCACAGATGATCATCACGCCCCGGCCGGTAGCTTCCCGGCGGCCGCGTGATCCGCCCATATTCAGCGGCTTTCCAGTGACCACGGCGGTGACCGTCTGGCGCATGTGCATGGAGTAGGTGTCCATCATCCACGCCATGGTCTGCTCATTGGTGTTGACGTCGGGAGCGGGAACGTCTTTCTCGGGGCCAATAAACTCGATCAGCTCAGAAGTGTAACGGCGGGTCATACGTTCCAGTTCGCCGCGCGACATGTTCTTGGGATCGCAGATGATGCCGCCCTTGGCGCCGCCGAAGGGAATATTCACCACCGCGCATTTCCAGGTCATCCAGCTCGCCAGGGCGCGCACTTCATCCAGCGTCACGTCGGGCGAATAGCGCACGCCGCCCTTGGCCGGGCCGCGCGCGATGGAGTGCTGCACGCGATATCCAGTGAACACTTCCAGTTGCCCGTTGTCCATGTTGACCGGGATGTGGACGATGATCTCGCGGTTGGGCTGTTGCAGAACGCGCCATAACCCTTCGTCGAGTTTTAATTTCTCGGCCGCGGTTTTAAACCGGGCAGCCTGTTGTTCCCAGGGATTACTTTCTTGTTCCAGTATGTGTGTCGTAGCCATAAATTCTCCGAATAGTGCAGACGCCTTGCAGCATGAATCAGGGACGCAGTGAGTTGGATGCGCGTCCCATATCGAGGCAAACCTTCAAAGTATATGCAGTGGCGAGTCACGGGCGCAAGGTGAACTGCAGTTTGCGGCGCGTCCCGTATAATCCCAGTAAACTTCGCAGCCTGCGTCTGACAATCCGATGCTTACACCCGATCTCAAGAGCTTTCTGCTACTCAGCCGTGACGCCACCCTCATACCGGTGGCAAAAACTTTGAGCGCGGATTTGCTGACGCCGGTGGGAGCGTTTCTGAATATCGCTGCCCGGCAGAAGTACGCCTTCCTGCTGGAATCGGTTGAGGGCGGCGAGAAGATCGGGCGCTATACCTTCCTCGGCGCTCAACCGCGAACTGTGATCACCGCACGTGGCAACCAGTTGACCGTCCGCGAGGGTTCGTCGGTGCGACAACACCAGGGCAGCGTGGTGGACTTGCTGCGCGAGCACTTGCGGCGATACCGTCCCGCAACCTTGCCGGGATTGCCACCGTTTACTTCCGGCTGCGTCGGATACTTCGCCTACGACATGGTTCGTCAATTCGAGCGGCTGCCCAATCGCGCCAAAGATGACGTCCGACTTCCGGATTGCGTCTTCACCTTTTATGACCGGCTGCTGGCCTTCGATCATCTGCGCCATCAGATTCACATCATCGCGGCAGCTGATGTTCGCTCGGAGTCGCCGCGCAAGGCCTATGACCGCGCCCTGGCCGATATTGCCGCGATCGAGGCCAAGCTGGAGCGCGGGGTGCGCGGGCAGCACTTTCAAGGGTCTGACGGCGGTAAGAAGAAATCCATCAAGGTTCACACCAGCACCTCCCACGATAAGTTTCTGGAGAGCGTGCGCCGGGCCAAGGAATACATCGCAGCCGGCGATGTCTTTCAGGTGGTGTTGTCGCAGAGGCTGGACTTCAAGCCCCCGGCCGAGCCATTCCAGATCTATCGCGCGCTGCGCACGGTGAATCCTTCGCCGTACATGTATTTTCTGCAGCTTGACGATATTCACGTGGTGGGCGCGTCTCCGGAGATGCTGGTGCGCGTATCGGGACGGAAGCTCGAATATCGTCCCATCGCCGGCACGCGCAAGCGCGGTGCCGATCCAGCGCAGGACGAGATCCTCACCGAGGAGTTGCGTACCGACGAGAAGGAACGCGCCGAACACGTGATGCTGGTCGATCTGGGGCGCAACGATCTGGGTCGCGTCAGCGACTACGGCAGTGTGAAGGTGCGCGACCTGATGTACGTCGAGAAGTATTCGCACGTTATGCACCTGGTGTCGGCGCTGGATGGGCAGTTGCGCGGCGAGCTGGACGCCCTGGATGCGCTGGCAGCCTGTTTCCCGGCGGGGACGCTGAGCGGCGCTCCCAAGGTGCGGGCTATGGAGATCATCGAGGAACTGGAGCCGGTGCGCCGCGGGGTTTATGGCGGCTCCGTACTGTATGCGGACTATGCCGGCAATCTCGATTCCTGTATCGCGATTCGGACCATGGTTGTGCATGGCGATCGCGCCTACGTGCAGGCGGGCGCAGGCATTGTCGCCGACTCCGATCCGGAGAGCGAGTACCAGGAGTGCATGAACAAGGCGAGCGCCGTGCTACGAGCAGCGGAGAAAGCCAGGGGTTAGGGGCTAGGGGATTAGGGGATAGTGGATACATCAACCAAAGGGGTATGCTCTTGGTAGGCCACACCGCCAATTGAGAATTCTGGGCTGCGGAGGACATGATAGTGCGAGTGAAGAGCTATCAGGATTTGATCGTCTGGCAGAAGGCTATCTCGCTTGTCACTGAAGTCTATGCGCTGACCGGGCAGTTTCCGGGGCACGAAATATACGGCCTCACGAGTCAATTACGACGCGCCTCCGTATCCATCCCAAGCAATATCGCCGAGGGACACGGCCGCGCGACGCGCGGGGAGTTCAATCAGTTTCTGGGTCACGCCCGTGGATCCTTATGCGAAGTGCAGACTCAGGTTTTCATAGCATGCAAGCTAGGCTGCATTACTCAGGAGCAAGAGCGAGCGGTGATCGCCGTAACCGATGAATTGGGACGCATCCTTAATGGCCTCATTGCTTCTATCGAACGCAAGAAGTTGAAGCCTGCGGCTTTTCCAACCCCTAGCCCCTGAACCCTGGCCCCTATGATTTTCGTTCTCGATAACTACGACTCTTTCACCTATAACCTCGTTCAATATCTGGGAGCGCTCGGAGCGGATGTCACGGTTGCCCGCAACGATAAAATCGCGCTTGCCGATATCGACGCCCTTCATCCCGAGCGCATCGTCGTCTCCCCCGGCCCCTGCACGCCGCAGGAAGCCGGCATCAGCATGGACGTGATCCGGCACTTCGCTGGACGCGTGCCACTGTTGGGTGTGTGTCTCGGACATCAAGCTATCGGAGCAGCCTTCGGCGGCAACGTCATTCGCGCAGCTAACTTGATGCACGGCAAGACCAGCTCCGTGGAGCATGACGGCAAGACTATCTTTCGCGGCATTCCGTCACCCATGATCGCCACCCGCTATCATTCGCTGATTGTCGAAGAGAAGAGCCTTCCGGATGAATTGGAAATCTCCGCCACCTGCCAGGACCGCGATGGCAAGCGCGTGATCATGGGATTGCGCCACCGGAAGTTTGCAGTCGAGGGCGTGCAGTTTCATCCGGAAAGCGTGCTGACCGACCAGGGAAAGCAGATTGTCCGCAATTTCATGGAGCTCTAAGGGAACCCCTGATCAAGTTCTGTTTTGAAGGGGACAGCCTTCCTAGACTGTATCGCGAGTGCTGTCGCCGCTCTGCGGCTCGCGACTATTTCCCGCTTTCTCGGGGGCTTACGCCCCCGCCTAACTTCATCCCGCCGCGTTGCGGCTAGTCTGACCGGTCGTTCCAGCTGTTTGTTCCACCAGAAAAGTTCTTCCCGGCTGCGAAATGGTCTAGCCAGCACGCGGCCGCAGGCGGAGTGTTGGGTAGGGTGGAAAATCGAGCTGAGTCCCGTAGGGTCGGCACCGTTGTTCCGCAAGCCGTCTCGACATTCAAGAGCGCCGACCAGTATAGTGACCAAGAATACCGCCTCCAGCGAAACCATTTCTTCCTAGCGGCGTATTACTGATACATGGCCAATGCCGTAGAACTGCGCGGAATCCGCAAAACTTACGACCACTTCGTGGCGGTCGATCAGCTTTCCATCAACATTCGCCAAGGCAGCGTCTACGGACTGCTGGGTCCCAACGGTGCGGGCAAGACTTCGACCATTCGCATGATGATCGGCATCACTATGCCTGACACCGGAGAAGTCTGGCTGTTCGGCGAGAAGTTTCATCGCCAGCAGCTCCATCGCGTCGGCTATTTGCCCGAGGAACGCGGTCTGTACAAGCGGATGAAAGTTATCGATCATCTGGTATTTCTCGGCCGCTTACGGAATCTCTCTGAGCAGGAAGCGCGCAAGCGCTCGCTGGCGTGGTGCGAGCGGCTACAGCTCAGCGAATGGACCCAGAAAAAGGTGGAAGAGCTCTCCAAGGGGATGCAGCAGAAGATCCAATTCATCGCGGCACTGCTGCATGATCCTGATCTGATCATCATGGACGAACCGTTTGCCGGACTCGATCCCGCCAACGCGGTCATGTTGAAGGATGTCCTGATCGAGTTGCGGAAGTCGGGCAAGACGATTTTGTTTTCCACGCATCGTATGGACCAGGTCGAGCGGCTCTGCGACTCGATCTGTCTGGTGGATCATGGCCGTGCGGTGCTGGAGGGCGATCTCGCCAAAATCAAGGCGAGCTACGGCAAGAACCACGTGCAGATGCAGTATGAGGGCGATCCGCAACTGGAAGGTTGCGACCTGGTAGATTCGTTCAACAACTACGGCAACTACGTCGAAATGCGGCTAAGGCCGGGGGCCGACGCTCAGCAGTTGCTGCGCCTGGCCTCGGATCGCGCCCGCATCAGCCGGTTTGAGCTGGTAGAACCTTCGCTGGAGGAAATCTTCATCGACCGGGTGGGGAAACATGCATAACGTCTGGACGCTGTTGCAACGCGAATATCTGGAGCGCGTCCGTTCGCGGTCGTTTGTGATCTTCACCCTGCTGATGCCCGCGTTCATGGCCGGGAGCGTGCTCGTCCCCGCCAAACTCGCGGAGATGAACTCCGGCGGCGTGCGCCATCTGGTTCTGGTGGTCAACAATCCTCAAATTGCGACAGCGGTGGTTCAGGAACTCGGCAGGCCCAGGCCGCAGACCAGCAGCTTGCCCGATGAGGAGTCTCTGGCGCCGACGACTTATGTCGTCCAGGTCGATACCACGCCGACCGAAGCCGAACGGGATTTGCTGCGCCAGCAGGTCAGCGATGGCAAAATTACCGGCTTTCTTTGGCTGACGGATGACGCGCTGGCGAAGCATAGCGTCACTTACAGCACCAAGGAAGCTGCCGATTTCGGCCAATCCAGTGAACTGCGCAGCGCGGTGCGGACGGCGATCACCAAGCAACATCTGGCCGAAAAAGGGATGAGTGGCCCCGAGGTTGAGTCGCTGTTGACCCCGATCGATCTCAAGACGGTTCGTATTGAGAAGGGCAGAGAAGGCGCCAGCGGTACCGCCGTCTTTGTGACCGCGTTCGCCATGGTCATGCTGCTTTACGGTGTAGTGCTGATCTACGGCATATCCGTGATGCGCTCGGTCATCGAGGAGAAAAGCACACGCATTCTGGAAGTGCTGCTGTCGTCGGTCACAGCCAAAGAGCTGCTGGCCGGAAAAATTCTGGGCGTCGGCGCCGTCGGCCTCACGCAGATTCTGATTTGGGTGACCTGCGCCCTATTGTTCTCTGTGCCAGGACTCATCGCGGCTAAGTCGTTTCTGGGTGAAGTTCATATTCCGGCTGTGGGTATGGTCGCCTTCGCTGTTTTCTTTCTGCTGGGCTACCTGCTTTACAGCTCCATGTACGCCGCCATCGGGTCCATGGTGACCACCGACCAGGAAGCGCAACAGATGCAGTGGCCGGCGATGATTCCCATCATCCTGGCGGTTTTCATGATGAATCCGGTGCTCCAGCATCCCAACTCGCAGCTATCGTTCTGGCTCTCGATGGTTCCGTTCTTCGCCCCCATCCTGATGCTGGTTCGGGTGCTGATCGAGCAACCGCCGGTCTGGCAACTGGCGCTGTGCGTCGCGCTGATGCTGGCTACCATCTACGGATTGCTTTCGCTCTCCTCGCGTATCTATCGAGTCGGAATTCTGATGTACGGCAAGCGGCCAACCCTGGCCGAATTGCGCCGCTGGCTGCGATACGCAGGTTAGAATTCACGCGTGCCTGATCCCACCAGCGCAGTGGCCGAGAAAACCCGTGACCTGCGATTTACCCTGACGCAGCGAATCCAACTCACGCTGGTTTCCTGGATCGTCCCGGCCCTGCTGCGACTGATCGGATGCACCCTGCGTACCACCATGACGTATGAAGAAGGCGCAATCCAACGCCTCGACGAAGTCTATCCCGGCATCTTTCCCTTCTGGCATCGCTGCGTGTTGCCGGCCACCTGGCTGTTTCGTCATCAGCATCCGGCGGTGATGACCAGCCGCAGTCTGGATGGAGAATTCATCGCGCGCGTGATTCGGCGCTTCGGATTTATACCTGTGAGAGGCTCCAGTTCGCGCGGCGGTCCACGAGCGCTGTTGGAGATGAACCAGCAACTGGCGCAAGGCAATGCCGTGGCTTTCACCATTGACGGTCCGCGTGGTCCGCGTGATATCGCCAAAAAGGGCCCAGTACTGCTGGCGCGCATGAGCGGTGCGGCCATCACCGGGTTCTACGTCGCGGTGGAAAGAGCCTGGGTGCTGAAGACGTGGGACGCGCTGGTGATTCCCAAACCGTTCTCGCGGATCTACGTGCGCTTTGCCCGCAAAATCTTCGTCCCGCCGGATGCTGATGACGCGGCGATGGAGCGCTATCACGTGGAGATGCAATCGGCGCTGGATCGCATTACGACCTTTGCCGAATCGCAGTTCCGGCCCGATCGATAGGGCCGGCCCTACAGACTGAACAAGTCAGATTCGATACGCTTTGAAAGGGCGCAGCTTTAGCTGCGCCATAAAACGTCATTATTTTGTCATCACGAGGCGGGCTTCAGCCCGACGAGCGATCTGCTCTTCGCGGTTTTTTAGGAATAGATTCCACACTGCAGTCAGATTTGAGATAAATCCGGCGTGAAACTGCTTTAGTCCTTGCCTTGCGCCATGGCATGGTTCTGCGTCCGGTACTTCGTTCGAATCTCGCGCAGCTTATCCACATGCTGATCACTCAGCGGCTGCTGCTTTCCCAGGAGATGCGTAACCAGCGCAATCTTGGCGAAGTGTTCCACGGTTTCCATGTTCATGTAGGCGCTGATCAGGTCTGGTCCGCATGTCACCACGCCATGATTGGCCATGAGAATGGCATCATGATCGGCGACTAGAGGCGCCAGCGCTTCCGCCAACTCGGGCGTCCCGGGCGTCTCATAATTGGCCAGCGGAACCGATCCCAAGGTCACAATGATTTCCGAACACAAAGCGCGATCCAGCGCCAGGCCGGCGGCGGCATAGCCGGTTGCCGTGGGAGGATGGGCGTGCACCACCGCGCCGACGTCGCGCCGGCTGCGATAGATCACCACGTGCATATTGACTTCGCTGGAAACATCGCGTTCGCCGCTGAGCTTCTTCCCCCGCGGATCCACGATTACCAGGTCTTGTGGCTCCAGCAATCCTTTGCTCATCAATGTGGGAGTGCAAAGAATGTTGCCGTTCTCCAGACGCACGGACAGGTTGCCATCGGTTGCCGCCACCAGTCCTGTCTGGTGAAGCAACTTGCCGAACCGGACGATCTCTTCCCGATGTTGTTGCTCCGTCTTCATGTGCCGTGCCCAGCACCCCCGTATTCGAGCCGATGTAATATCGTACCGCAGGTCTCGGTAACTCGAAAAGGAAAGATGAACCCGCCCCTGTGACGCCGGTTGGTCGGGCATAATGTTGGTGAGCTGGCAGGCGCGTTTGCTCGCTTGCCGGTGGGACTCGCCTATTGTGCTTGTATCCGAGTTTGACTACCACCTTCCCGAGGAATTGATTGCCAAGCAGCCCCTAGCCGACCGCGCGGCCTCGCGATTGCTCCATGTTGGCCGCAATCCGGACGTGCTCGAGGATCGTCAATTCCGCGAGTTTCCCGAACTATTACGGGCCGACGATTTATTGGTTTTTAACAATACAAAAGTCCTGCCCGCCCGGCTGTACGGCCATCGCAGCGGGTCGCGAGCTCAACGCCTGGCAGAGAGCAATCCTGCCGCCAGGGAATTCTTGCGCGGTCAAGTGGAAGTGCTGCTTACGAAGCAGCTCTCGGCGTCGCCCTTGGTGTGGGAAGCCCTGGTGCATCCCGGTCGGAAACTGGGCATAGGCGAGCGCGTATATTTTGGCGGTGCAGCCGACGAGTCGTCCCACGACCTTGCGGCCGAGATCGTGGATCGTGGTACCTTCGGCGAGCGCCATCTGCGCTTTGATCCGGTGGAAGATTTTTTCGCTGTTCTCGGCCGCATCGGACATATTCCGTTGCCGCCGTACATCGATCGACCCGATACTCCCGCAGACCGCGAGCACTATCAGACGGTCTACGCAAAACCGCCCGGCTCGGTAGCTGCTCCTACGGCCGGCTTACACTTCACGGCGGAGATTCTCGACAGGATTCACCAACACGGAATCGAGACGGCCGAGATCACATTGCATGTCGGCTTGGGCACATTCCAGCCGGTGCGCGAGGAAGTGGTCGAGCAGCACAAGCTGCATCGCGAATGGTTTGAGATTTCACCAGATGCCGCTGAGCGAATTCAGCACGCACGCGATGCCGGCCGACGCGTCGTTGCCGTGGGGACGACCACCGTGCGGACGCTCGAGTTCGCCGCACAGCAAAATCTCCCACCCAAGCAAAACCAGCTTGCGTGGGGCACCCGGAATCGAGCCGCTGGGCGCATTACTGCGCAGAGTGGAGAGGCCGACATTTTCATCTATCCCGGATTTGAGTTCCGTGTGGTGGGCGCGATGCTGACCAACTTCCACCTGCCGAAGTCGACGCTGCTTATGCTGGTTTCAGCCTTCGCTGGGCGGGAACGGATTCTGCGAGCATATGATCATGCCGTTCAAGAAAGGTACCGCTTCTATTCCTATGGGGATTGCATGTTCGTGGAATAAACCCCAATTTCACCACGGAGGCACGGAGGTCACGGAGCGGCACATCTTTTCCGACAAACAATGTTGTGGCAATAAATAAGCCGCCGTCGACAGACTGCGCTAACGCTCGACTGGAAGCTTGCCATAAAATGAGGAAGGGGTTATCCACGATGGCAAACTCGATCACCATTCCGTTGGATCCGGAAACAGCACGCACTTTCGAGTCTGCTCCTCCAGAACAGAAGCGAAAGATCCAAGCCCTCCTGAGTCTTTGGCTCCGCGAACTGGCGGCAGGTGACAACCTTTCACTCCAGCAGGTGCTCGACGAAGTTGGGAGCAAAGCCAAGGCTCGCGGGCTCACCCCCGAGGTCTTGGATTCTCTCCTCAAGGGCGCTTAGTTGCGCTGCGTCTTCGACACGAACGTCTTGATCAGCGCGTTACTCCTGCCCGGCTCAAAGCCTCGTCAAGCGCTCGATTTCGCACTTCGCACTGGGGTGGTTTTACTTTCATTTTCGGTGCTCGCTGAGCTTTACGAAATTTTGAGCAGAAAGCGATTCGGCCAGTATGTCCATGAAGAGGACATTCGCAGATTCGCGGCAGCTTTGACTCGCGAGGCTCAATGGGTCGAGGGGAACGTGAAAATCACTGCCTGCCGTGATTCGAAGGATGATAAGTTCCTCGAACTTGCTGTGAGTGGGCACGCGACCCATATTGTGACGGGTGACTCGGACCTCCTCGTCCTTAATCCTTTCCGGGATATTTCGATTATCGCGCCACGCGAATTCTTGGATCTGCACTTGAAGACATAAACGGCCCCTGACTTGTTAGAATTCTTACTTGCCCTCCACGCGCAAAACCGCAAAATCCGCCACCGTCTCCAGCGCAGCCAAGTCGGCGAGTGCGGTGAAGAGCGCTGCCGCCAAGCCCGCAGTGGCCTCGCCGCCTGAGCCGGCCGGCTCGAAGGGGCGCATCTACCTCATCGACGCGATGTCGTTCATCTTTCGCGCCTATCATGCCATGGCGCGGCAACGGCCCATGTCGACCAAGACCGGCATTCCGACCAGCGCTACCTTTGTCTTCGTCAACATGCTGCGCAAGCTGCGCGCCGACTTCACGCCGGAATATCTGGCGGCTGTCTTCGACGTAGCTGCTCCCACCTTTCGCGACGAGCAGGCGACTGCCATTACCAGCCTCCGAAAGTTCGACTCCAAGACACAGACATTTGTGGACAAGGCCTACGATGGCTACAAGGCCAATCGCGTGGCGATGCCCGACGATCTGGCGCAACAGGTTCCCTACATCCGGCGCGCTCTCGAAGCCTACCGTATTCCCATGCTGGAAGCGTCGGGCTTCGAGGCCGATGACGTGATCGGCACGCTAGCGCGCAAAGCCGTCGACGAGGGCTACTCCGTCTATGTCGTCTCCAGCGACAAGGACATGATGCAGCTGGTCAGCGATCGCATCTGCGTGCTCAATCCGCCCAAGGACAACCTGATCTGCGACGCCGCCAAGGTCGAGGAGATTCTCGGTGTTCCGCCGGAAAAAGTTGTGGACGTGATGGCCTTGCGCGGCGATGCCATCGACAACATTCCGGGTGCACCGGGCATTGGCGACAAAGGATCAGTGGAGCTGATTCAGCGCTTCGGCAGCGTCGAGGGCGCGCTGGAGCACGCAGATGAGGTCGAGCGCAAGACCTATCGTGAGTCGCTGCAAAATAATCGCGATGCCATTCTCGTCAGCAAGCAATTGGTGACCATCGACAGGAATGTTGCGGTTGATTTCGAGCCCGAGGCAATGCGCGCGCAAGAGCCCGACCCGGTTGCGGCTCGCGCCCTGTTCACCGAGTTGGAATTCACCACCCTGGTGCAGGATTTCCTCAGTGAAAGCATCGAACTGGGGGAGACGGACTATCGCGAAGCCGGGAGCGCGGCCGAGATCGAGGCGGTGCTTGCAAAGGCGAAGAAGCCTGGCGGGATGCTGGCGATCGCCCTGGAATCTTCCGCAGCGGAGCCCACGGTCACGGTCGAAGTCGAGGTGGCTGACGAGCCGGAACCGGAGCAGCTCTCGCTGACTGCTGCTCCGCCACCCACGGCAGCCCCTGCAGCCAGCCAGCGAGTTGCAATCTCGGCTGAAGCGGGCAAAGCGCTAACCCTCGCGCTCGATGATTCAAAGCTGGCAAAGCCATTGCAGCAGGCGTTGGCCGAAGAATCGATTTCCAAGACCGTACACGATTACAAATCGGCGATGCATATTTTCAGTCAAGCAGGATTGACGCTCGCTGGTGTGCAGCACGATCCGCTGCTCTACGGATACCTGCTCGATCCAACGTATTCAACGTACGGTCTCCGCGAGACTGCGCAGCGCAAATTCAACCATAAGATGGGGCCGTCGCCAGCAGAGGCCGCCGACATCACGCTACGGCTTACGCAGAAGTTGAACGATGAGGTGGGCCAAGCCGGGCTGCGCAAGGTGTACGACGAAATCGATCTGCCAATGGTGCCAGTACTGGCGCGCATGGAGGAGGCCGGAGTCAAACTGGATTGCGATGTGCTGGCGGAAATGTCGCGCCGGCTGGAGCGCGAGATCGAGACCAAAGCGCGTGAGATCTATGACAAGTCAGGCTTCGAGTTCAATATCAATTCGCCCAAGCAGTTGGGCGATGTGTTGTTCAACAAGCTGAACCTGCCCAAGCCGATCAAGTATGGTAAGGGCAAGACCATTTCGACCGCGGTGGATGTATTGGAGGGACTGGCTGGCGAGCACGAAGTTCCACGCATGGTGCTGGACTACCGCCAGCTCTCCAAGTTGAAGTCGACCTACGTCGACGCGCTGCCGGCGCTGCTCAACTCCTGCACCCGGCGGCTGCACACCACGTTCAACATGGCCGGTTCGGCGACCGGGCGGCTCTCGTCGGTCAATCCCAATCTGCAGAATATTCCCATTCGCACCGAACTCGGCCGTGAGATTCGGGCTGCCTTCGTGGCCGAGCCGGGACACGTTCTGCTGGCCGCCGACTATTCGCAAATCGAGTTGCGGCTGCTGGCACACTTTTCCGGCGACGCGTTGCTGGTCGAGGCGTATCGCACGGAACAAGACATTCATACGTTAACTGCCTCGCAAGTATTCGGCGTGCCTCCGCTGATGGTCGATGCCGAACATCGCCGCCGCGCCAAAGCGGTAAATTTTGGCATTGTTTATGGGTTGTCGGCGTTCGGGTTGTCGCAGCAGATTGGCATCGACACCAAAGAGGCTAAGCGCTTCATCGACGCTTACTTCGAGAAGTACAGCGGCGTGCGCGAGTTTATCGATCACACGTTGGAGCAGGCGCGCCGCGATCAAAAAGTCACCACGCTGTTCGGGCGGGTGCGGCCCATCCCCGACATTCATAGTAAGAATTTCAACCTGCGCGGATTTGCCGAACGTACCGCGGTGAACACTCCGCTACAGGGCACGGCAGCCGATCTCATCAAGCTGGCCATGATTCGCATCGACGCCGAGTTGCGCGAACGCAAGCTGGCTGCGAAGATGCTTCTGCAGGTCCATGACGAACTGGTGTTTGAGGTTCCCGAGGACGAAGTGGACACCGTGAAGCGACTGGTGACCAATCGCATGGAGAATGTCTATCAACTCAAAGTCCCGCTGAAGGTAGATGTCGGAGTGGGCCCGAACTGGCGAGATCTGGAGTAGGCCGTGCCATCCCCAAAGAAAGCAAAAGAGGAGCAACCGGACCGAGGGAAGCTTACGCCTCAGCAGATGGTGACGTTCTCGCAGGCGGTGGCCGAATACATTCAGCTGCAGCGTAATCGCTATCATCCCCGCGCCTTACCGCTGGCATTTTCTGAAATTTGGTCACGCTTCTTTCCGGCGGTAGATCTGGAACGGATTCGCGTGTTGCAGCCCGGGCAGGAGCGGGTACCCAATCCGCCGTTCTACGCGGACCTGAAAAAACTGGGCTTCACCGGCCTGCCAGACTTCAGCACCATGGCAGCCATAACTTTCGACGACGTGGTTGTCTTCCACGATCCGCTTACTCCACAACTGATCTTCCATGAGATGGTGCATGTGCTCCAGTACCGGCTGCTGGGGATCGAGGAGTTCGCACGCTTATACGTTCGGGGATATTTGCAGGGTGGTTACGACGGAACGCCGCTGGAGGTCTGCGCGTATCAGCTCGATGGCAGGTTCATCATGGGGAGCGTAGGGTTCGATGTCGAAGCCGAGGTGAAGGCGTGGATTGCTGAAAGAAGGTTCTAGGGGCTAGGGACCAGCCCGGCTCTTTGTCCGCACTTGCCCTAGCCCCTAACCCCTGCCTTCACGACCCGATCGCCTGCTGGATGGCGTTGGCGATGGCGTCCGTGTGGTGGCGCATCACCTGCTCGGATTCCGCTTCGATCATGACCCGGGCGAGCTTCTCTGTGCCGGAGTAGCGAACCACCACCCGGCCATTGCCATCGAGTTCGCGCTCGGCGGTGCGGATGGTTTCCATCACCGCGGGCAATTGGTCGAGCGGCAACTTCTCGCGTACGTGAACGTTCTTGATTTCCTGCGGAAATACTTTCATGTCGGCAACCAGTTCGGCCAGCGGCTTGCCGGTCCGGGCGATTACCTCCAGCACGCGTAACCCGGTCAGGATGCCGTCGCCGGTGGTCGTGTCCACGTCGCGAAACAGGATGTGGCCGGACTGTTCGCCACCCAAAGTTGCCCCGGTCTCGAGCATCTGCTCCAGAACATACTTGTCGCCAACGGGAGCGCGCAGCATGCGAATCCCGCCGCGTCGCAGGGCGGATTCCAATCCCATATTCGACATGGTGGTGGCCACAACCGTGTCGTGGTGAAGCGTGACGTGAGTCTTCATGTCGCGCGCGGCCAGCAGCAGGACGCCATCGCCGTTGACCACGCGCCCGGCTGCATCCGAGAACAAGGCGCGGTCGGCGTCGCCATCGAAGGTGATACCCAGGTCGTATTTTCCAGGGGCGGCGGCGACAGCTTGCGCTACGTGTTCGGGATAGAGCGCGCCGCAGCCGGCATTGATGTTGCGGCCGTTGGGCTCGATGTGCAGGAAGTCGGCGGCAATTCCGCAATCGCGAAAGACCAGAGGAGCGATGGTGCTGGCCGCTCCATTGGCGCAATCCACCAGCACGTGCAATTTGCCAAAATCGGTGGTAGCGACGAAGCCTGCCAGCCACTCCGCATATTGCTCCCGCAGCTTTCGGTCACCCGGCAGCATTTCTGCCGCAGGTCCCACAGCGTCAGATGCGCCTTCCGCCAGTTGCTCGATATGGGTAAAGATGTCGGCTTCAACCTCGTGTTCGAGTTCATCGGACAGCTTGTAACCGTCGGCGCCAAAGATCTTGATGCCGTTGTCCTGCCAGGGATTATGCGACGCGGAAATGACAATGCCGGCGGAGAAATGATTGCCCCGGGTGAGATAGGCAATGCCGGGAGTGGTGATGACACCGGCGCTCACCACGCGGACGTGCGAGGCTTCCAATCCTGCCGCCAGGACCGAACTGATCCAGGCGCTCGACTCGCGAGTGTCCTGACCAATGAGGACGCAAGCTTCGGGGTGGCGCGCCGCCAGCCGCTGCCCCAAGGCGCGTCCGATAGCGAAGACAGTTTGCCGATCGAGCGGATACTCGCCGGCAACGCTCCGAATTCCGTCTGTGCCAAATAGCTGTCGCATTCCTGACTTCGCCCCTTGCCCCGGTCAGACACAAAATTCCGCTGAACCGGAAGCTGATCCTCAATCCTATCAAGCGCACCCAGCGGGCGCACGAATGTGTCGGCGGGCGTCGACATGCGACGCGGCCAGAGCGCTTCCCATATGGCCCGTGCCTCCGATGAGGAACACTTCATGGCGCTCGATTTTCATCGCTCCCTGGGGTGCTGTAATGGTCCTCGGGAGGTCGCATTGTAGTACGGCCTGGGCCGGAATTCAGGCTGATTTTTCCCGGAAAGCAGCCCGGGCTTCATACCTGAGGCTGGCGTGAGGCTTTCGGCATCATTGCCAGGGAAGCCTACATCTATTGAAGCGAGTTGTTTGGAGGTCGAATGCCATGACTCGCGACGCGAAATTAATGTCCGGAATCATTCTCATCACCGTACCCACGATTCAATACGGCGGATATTTTCTCTTGACCTCGCTGATGAACAAGAACTCGGGATATATGGAGAACCCTCTGCGGCAGAATTTCTTTCGCGCCGGTCACGCTCACGCAGGCGTAATCGTGATTCTGTCGCTGGTGTGCCAGGTGCTGGCCGACTCGGCCATGCTGCCGGGCTCTCTGATCTGGATGGTGCGGGTGGGCGTGCCGCTCGCCGCGATTTTGATCCCCTTGGGATTTTTCCTGTCGATGACGTCGCCGACGGCCACTCAACCTAACGGTACCGTTGCGCTCATCTACGTGGGAGCGATTGTGCTGGCGATTTCCGTGGTCACGTTAGGGATCGGTTTGCTGCGGGGAGGGTTGGCCGGCGCGGTCTAGCGCGGCTTTGAAGCTACCGATATGGCGCCGCAAAGATTCCTGGGGCAGTTCTGATTATGGCGAGGTCCCCCCAGCGGCTAAAGCCGGAGTCATTTTGTAGGACGTTACGGACGGCCTGAAGGTCGTCCCCTGCAAAGATCAACCTTGATCAGAGCCTCGCTGGCGGTTGCGTTGAAAGCGCGAAGGCACCTAGGCCGGCGAATGGAAGAACAGTTCCTCCAGTGCGATCCTGAGAACCTGCCACAGCTCCAACTCTTCGTCCCTTCCCTTGATCTTTACCTTGCACTCACCAATATCGTTGAGCGCGAGGGTCACCCTGAAACTGGCTCCGCTGCTGGTCTTGACGGCGATTTCGGTATCAGCCAGGGAGAAACTTACGGTCCTTTGCGGGCTGCCTTCCTGGCTAACCACGGAAAAGAGGTCCCTGGAAGGAGCCGTCTCCAGGGTGAACACAGGTTTGCCTCGCAGAGAATTGATGACCTTAACATCGCCCGTAGCGCCCAGTTTCAGGGAATCGAAGACTGCTCTGGTCGAGCAGGCATTCCGAGCGCTCACCCAGTCAAAAGGTGATACTGGTTTATCCATCGTGTTCTCGCTTTCCATACCTCACTACGCGTGAATTTTCCTGCGCCAGTGCGGGTTTCTTGCAGCTTTACCTGTGCAACGCAGAATGCAGCGCGTGGTGGAGCTCGGAATGGGCAAACCGATATCCCGCCGCCGTCAGCTTTGCCGGTAGCACTCGCGCCGATGTCAAAAGCAGTTCCTCTCCCATTTCTCCAAGCACGGTTTTCACCACCCACTCGGGCAGGGGAAAGATCGTGGGACGATGTAATACTTTGCCCAGAGCGCGCACGAAGTCGACGTTGCGAACCGGAGCCGGCCCGACGGCGTTCACCGGTCCTCGAAGGCTATCATTTTGCAGAATGAACAGCATCGCGCCGATTTCGTCGTCGAGAGCAATCCAGCTCCAATACTGCCGGCCGTTGCCCACACGTCCGCCCAGCCCAAGCTGAAACGGGAGCAACATGGGCTTGAGCGCGCCGCCATCGCGCGCCAGCACAACTCCGGTACGCAGATTCAGCACGCGCACGCCGGCCTCGCTGGCCGCAGTGGTGGCGGCTTCCCATTGCCGGCAGACTTCGGCCAGAAATCCCTGGCCGGGCGGGCTCTCTTCGGTGAGCAACTCATCGCCGCGATCTCCATAGTAGCCGGCGCCGGAGGCACAGAGAAACACGCGCGGATGTCCGCTCCGACGATAGCTCTCGGCCGCCGCCGTCGCCAGGGTCTGAGTGCTGTGTACGCGGCTCTGCAATACTTCGCGTTTGAATTCTTCTGTCCAGCGGCCTGCGATATTCTTGCCTGCCAGATGCACCACGGCATCGCAGTCGGCAAGCTTTGCGGGATCGAGCGCCTGGTTCGGGTCCCACTGAATCTCACCAGCGCGGGGCGCACGGCGCACCAGCGCAACCGGCTCGTGACCTGCTGTCTGCAACGCGCGCGTAAGCGCACTACCCAGTAATCCCGATGCTCCACTGATCAGCACTCGCATGATTCGCTTTCGGAATAGACAGACAGGTGTAGCACACCTTCTACATTTTCGCGAAGTTGGCGGCTCTCATGCTTCGCCTCTTCTCAGCTATAATCGGACATGGCGACTTTGCGCCAACAGATCGCGACCAATGTTCTGACGGTCACCCGCTTTCGCGATCTTCTGCGCAAGGTCCGCGCCTACCGCCCCGACGACGATCTGGCCCTCATCAAGAAAGCCTACGAGTTTTCCCTCGAACATCACAAAGGCCAGGCCCGTGAGTCGGGCGAGCCTTACCTGGTGCATCCGCTGCAAGTAGCCATGCTGCTGGCCGAGATGCGCCTCGACACCACGGCCATCACCGCCGGCCTGCTGCATGACGCGGTTGAAGACACTTCCGTAACTATCGACGAGATTAATACCGAATTCGGCGAACAGGTTGCCCACATCGTCGAAGGCGTCACCAAGATCAGCAAAATCGATTTCGCCTCCTCCGAAGAAGCCCAGGCGGAGAACGTACGCAAGATGGTGCTGGCCATGATGGATGACATCCGCGTGGTGCTCATCAAGCTGGCCGATCGCCTGCACAACATGCGCACCCTGAAGTTTCTCTCGCCCGAGCGGCAGCAGAAGATCGCGCGCGAGACGTTGGACATCTACGCTCCTATCGCGCACCGGCTGGGCATGGGCAAAATCCGTGGCGAGCTCGAAGACCTGGCGTTTCAGTATGTCGATCCCATCTCCTATAACCAGGTCAAGGATGCCATCGAGTCGCGCCGCAAGGAAGGCGAAGCCTTTCTGGCCGAAGTGCAAGGGATCATCGAATCAAAATTGCGGGAAAACAAAATTCAGGCCCGCGTCGAAGCCCGTATCAAGCGCTTCTACAGCATCTGGCAGAAACTACAGCGGCAGCGCATCTCGGTCGACCAGATCTACGACATGCTGGCGCTGCGCATCATCACGCAATCGGAAACCGATTGCTACGCCGTGTTGGGCATCATTCACAACCAATGGCGGCCGGTGCCGGGACGCATCAAGGACTTCATCGCTATCCCGCGCAACAATTTCTACAAGTCGCTGCACACCACGGTCATCTCCGAAAAAGGGCATGCCTTCGAAGTGCAAATCCGCACCGAAGAGATGCACAAGATGGCCGAAGAAGGTATTGCCGCGCACTGGAAGTACAAAGATGGTCCGGTTTCGGCGCGCGACGAGCAGCGGTTGGCCTGGCTGCGGCAGGTAGTCGAGTGGCAACGCGACATCAAGAATTCGGGCGAGTTTCTGGCCACGCTGAAAATCGATCTCTATCCGGAAGAGGTTTACACCTTCACCCCCAAAGGTAAGATCGTGATTCTGCCGCGCGACGCGACGCCAGTGGACTTCGCCTACACCGTACACACCGAGGTGGGAAACACTTGTATTGGCGCGAAGGTGAATGGGCGGATTGTCCCTCTGCGTTACAAGCTGCGTTCGGGCGACATCGTGGAGATCATTACTCAGCCCGGACATCATCCCAGCCGCGACTGGCTGCAATTTGCCAAGTCGCCGCGCGCCCGGCAGAAGGTCAAGCATTGGCTCAATGTTCATCAGCGCGAGCGCGCGATCGAAATCGGCCGCAAGCTGATCGAGAAGGAAGCGCGCAAGTATCGCATTGCGATGAAGACGTTGAGCGACGCCGAACTGATGCGGGTTTCCAGCGAGAATGGTCTGGCCAAGCCTGACGATCTGCTGGCCGCCATTGGCTACGGTAAGTTTTCCGCGCGCAGCATTCTGGCGCGGCTGGTTCCTCCCGACGAAGCCCACTCGGTTTCCGGCCACTCTCCACCCGGGGAAGATGGGGGAGGGAACGGAATCACCAGCGTTGTACGGCGGGTCTTCGGTGGCGACAACTCAGCCATCAAGGTTAAGGGACAGGACGATCTGCTGGTTTACCGGGCGCGATGTTGTAACCCGATTCGCGGCGAGGAGATTGAAGGCTACGTTACCCGGGGTAAAGGCGTGGCTGTGCATTCCAAGTCCTGCGCCAATGTCGTGAACCTGATGTTCGAACCGGAGCGGCGCATCGCCGTGGAGTGGGGACGCGATGCCGCCTCGCCAACCTGGCAGGCCGGCTACCCGGTAAAGCTGGCGGTGTATTGCGACAACCGTCCCGGCATGCTGAAGCAGATTGCCACTGTCATCAGCGACGCCAATACTAACATCCGCAACATTGAAGCCAAGACTGCCGACGATCATGCTACGGTGGAAATTGTTGCCGACATCGCCGACTTAAAGCATCTGGAACGCATCATTACCGGCGTCCGTAAAATTCCCGGCGTGCGCGACGTGCAGAGGGTGCAGAAGCTGTAGCTTTCAGGATTTCCGTCGCGACGTTGCCAAGGTAACTTGCGACACCAAGTGCAATCAGACTGACCCATTGCCAACAGCCCTGCAGGCTTGCATGTTTGGGGCGTCCGTTTCATAATTCATCGCGTGGAAAGAACCATTCGCACATACGCCAATCTCAAAGAGATGAAGGCTGACCAGTACCGATACTGGCAGGCCCGCCCGGTTCACGAGCGAATGGATGCAGTCTCTGAAATTACTCTTGCTTTGTACGCCATGAAGGACGCCTCCGCGGATGTTTCCCGACTTCAAAGAGTTGTTAAAGTCCTTCAACGCCCACGACGTTAAGTATCTGATCGTCGACGGATACGCGGTTTCCTACCACGCGCAGCCCCGTGCAACCAAGGATCTCGACCTATTCGTGAAAGCCGACCCGGCAAATGCGAGGGCGATCTTTGCAGCGCTCAACAGCTTTGGTGCTCCGTTGCAAGACTTCACAGTCGAGGACTTGGCTGACGCGACAAAGTTCATTCGCTTCGGACGCGAACCGGTTGCCATCGATGTTCTGCCTGCCATCGACGGAGTAAATTTCGACGAGGCGTGGACTCGCCGGGTGACGGGCGTGATCGATGCTGGGACTGGCCTTACTGCATTCTTCATTTCAAAAGCGGACCTCGTAGCATCCAAGATTGCGGCTGGCCGCATGCGCGACCTGGCTGACGTTGAAGAGATTCGCGAGTCAGAAGCGAGTCAGCCGACTCAGCAGCAAGGGGATTCGAAAAAGAAAGATCGGCAGCCGTAGATTTGTTTCATTTGCGCCCGATCACGGCTTCCTGCGACGCGAGGTTTTTCGAAATCAAAGGCGACGGCAGACTTCTGATCGAGAGCAGTCGGAATAACAGCCCCTGTCAGGATTTTTCCTTCTTCCACACCAGGTCCCAACTTTCCCGCCGGTCGACAAATCCGCTGATCTTACCTCTTTCGTTACGCTGGAAAATCTTGCGGATGCGCGGCTGGCCGGGGACAAACAATACGTCACGTACCTCGACTTTTAACGGCTTCATGGAACCGCCTTTTCTCCCACCCACCAGCTGTTGGCCATCCCACTTAATCAGGTAGACGAGATCGCCGGCGGCGTAGCGGCCGACGTATTGCTCCATCTCCTTGGCGGGCAGCGTTATCGCCGGAGGATCTTTGGGCACCGCGTACACGTGAACCAGATAGAGCTTCCAATCGCCGCCATCGCGATGCCAGGTTTCGGTTGTCAGATAACGGGACGAGAGCACCTGTCCGTGATAATTCTCCTGCTCGTCGTCAACGTGAATCACCGTGGCCAGGTCTCCCACAATGTGGGCTGTGTAGGAGGAGATGCGCAGATTTCCGGAAGCGCCCGCGGGCAGCGGCGTGAGCTGCTCGAGGAATTGCGAGCGATTCATGACTACGCCGTTCTCGTCGACGTAAACCGCATCGGGCGAAAGCGCGGCATCCCAGACCTTGCGATCGCCGGGAGCAATGGCATCGAGGAGGGCCTGGTCCTTGGCGCGCAGGAGCGTTGTGGTCTGGTCGATAGAGCTGGGAGAAGTTTGCAGGGCAAAGGCGAGAACGAATGCCAGGAAGAACATCGGAGTATTGTACGAGCGCGGTTCGAAAAGGTTAGCTCAACCAGCACTGTATGCAGTCACCCCAGGTTAGCCCAACCCCGGGGCGAACCTGGGGCACAAAGCAGCAATTGTTTCCGTAACAGGAGAATGTATGTTGCGTCACGCGCTGTGGTAGCCTAGGCCCGTGAAGCTTACCGCAGTATTTGAACCGGCGAAGGAAGGTGGATACACCTGTTTTGTGGAAGAGATTCCCGCCGCGATTTCGCAGGGAGAGACGCTCGATGAAGCCAAAGCGAATCTCCGCGAAGCGCTCAGGCTGGTGCTGGACTGCCAGCGTGAGCTCGCCGAGAAGGATCTTTCGCCGGGGGCCGTTCGCGAAATCTTCGAGCTGGCATAGGAATGAAGCTTGCCGATCTGGAGCGCTATCTCCGTAGCCAGTCTTGTGTTCCCTACCGTGAGGGTGGCTCGCACAGCGTTTGGATCAACCCGCAGAGCCGCAAGATAGCCAGCGTCCCGCGACATCGAGAGATCAAACAAGGAACGGTTCGCGCCATCTGTAAGCAACTGGACATTCCACAACCGTGACGAGCCTTGACGGCGCATCTAGCCCTTCTTCACCAACGCCAGCACCTCCTCCGCGTGGCCTTCGGGCTTGACTGGGCTGAAGATGTGGACGATCTTGCCGTCGGCGCCGATCAAAAATGTGCTGCGGACGATCCCCATTACCTTCTTGCCGTACATGTTTTTCTCTTTCAGCACGTCAAACTTCCTGGCGACCTCTTTTTGGTCGTCGGCCAGCAAGGTATACAGCAGGTCATGCTTTTCTTTAAACTTTAGTTGGGCCTTCGGAGTGTCGGGCGAAATGCCGAGCACGACCAGTCCGGCCTTTTGCAGTTTGCTATATGCGTCGCGGAACCCGCACGCTTCAATGGTTCAGCCGGGCGTGTCGGCCTTAGGATAGAAGAACAGGACCACGTTCTTGCCGCGAAACTGGTCGAGCGAAACCGGGTTACCGTTTTCGTCGGGCAGAGTGAAGTTGGGAGCTTTTGAGTTGATTTCCATATTGCATTATCTATACCGCAAATCGGGCCGACAGGCTATGGCAGCGTTGCTGGCGGCCACGCTGCTCGGTTTTGGAATGAGCAGCACGGCGCAGGTTCTCCAAGACCACACCCGCCACCAGCAGACACCGCCGCCCGATCAGAACCATGGTCCTGCCAAGAATGCCAAGCGCGGCGCAAGGGCCATCGGAGTGGTTGAGTTTCTGCCCGGCGGCGGAACGCGGCTGGTGCCGATTGCAATCTGGATCGACGACCGTTTCTACGACGCCAGTCTCTATGCTGCCAATCCGGAGCCGCTGGCAGTTGAACCGCAAACTGTTTATCAGGCTACGGATTATGGCGAGCCGACAGGATTGTTCACCGTCACCACCCCCAAGGAAGTCAACGGCAACTGGATAGCCGACGGCCGCTGGACTCCGCACCTGGCTCTGGATGAGAAGCTGGCGCAACGAGCCGCGCAGCAGCCTAAGAAGAAAGCGACCGTCAACCCTGACGACGACCGGCCAGTGCTGCACCGTGCCGGATCGAGTGGCTCTTCGGGGTCGGGAAATTCCAGCACAAATACGGGCGCGGCTTCCGGAAGTTCGGGCAATACGCCTCCCCCGTCCACCGATGATCCTGACCGGCCCACGCTGAAGAACAGCTCGCCGAATGCTTCCACCCCGGCCTCGGCGGCGCCAGCTTCGGGCCCGACCCAGGCCGGCAATCCTTCGAAGCCAACCAGCCCGGCAGCTACCTCGAGTTCGCCGGCCGCCTCAGCGGATGACACGAACGAGAATGATCCCAGCCGTCCCACATTACGGCGCGGCAAGCCGGCGGCAGAGCCGGATCAGCCCGAGCCGGCACAAACCAGCGCTGCGAAATCAGCAGCTGTGAAGGGAGCGGCGCAAGTGAAACCGGTCAGCGCCGTGGCCGGACCGGGACGTCATTCCTATCCGGCCGTGTCCGATGCCGGCAAGTACGAAATGCGCTCTCTGCTGTATGCCATGGGTTCGTCGGAGCGAGTAGACAGGTCGCAAGAGATGAGCGCGTTGGCCCTGGACGACATCCGGAAGTTCATCGCGCAACGCAAGACGCCGGCGTTGCCGAAGGCCGCGACCATCACCGACTACGATCTTCGCGGCTTCGACCTCGACTACACCAACTCGCCGACCCTGGTCTTCACGGCGACGCTGCCGGTGGCTGGCACCAAGGCGCTGCGCGGTGGCGATTTCAATTACTACGTGACTGTGGTGGCGCGCGAGGATATCAACGGTGCGCCCATCAAGATTTTCAGCTCGGTCACGGACAGCAATCACCTCGACGCGTTCTCGCGGATGGAGATTATCGATGCGGTCGATGCCGACGCCAACGGGCGCGGAGACTTGCTCTTCCGGCAATATTCCGACACCGGGATCAGCTACGGTCTGTATCGCGTTTATCCTTACCAGATGCAGAAGATATTTGAAGGTGGTTCGGGAATTTGATGGGGTATCCGAAGCTATCAGAAGCACTTTCGTACTAAGGTTCAGAGATCACAAATTGTGCAAAACCTCCCAGAGAAGCCTTTGGCGGTGAACTGCCGGCAACCCGACTCTTCAACCTCCGCACCTACGCTAAATTGATGATTTCATTACTCTTCCTTTGTGCAACGGGGGCGAGACAAATCCACTAACTCGCTGAAAGATTGGAGGGTGCGAGCGAGGAGGCCGAGTGTTCCACAGGGTTTTCCACAGATCTGTGGAATCCTGTCAAGCCCTCCCTGCCCGCTGGGGTCTGCCGATGAGGACCGGAAATCTCAGGGGAAGCAAGATGGGTTTCATGGACACACAAAAGTCCCACATCGTGGGACTGAAAGCTGGACGGGAATGGTCATCGCGGAGACGGCCCGCCGTGCTTCAGGCAATCAAGAAAAGGCCGCCTGGCGAGGCGGCCTTTGCAGGAAACTCCAGGAGTTTAATGCGCAGTGGTTGCAGTGGGCTTAGCCGATGCCGGAGCCGGACTCGTCGGCCGGTTGCTAGCGGCACCAGGACTCCCAGCGGGCTTGGCCGGTGGAGGCGCGACATTCGACTGAGCGTTATAAGCATCCACCACGGTCTTGGTGAGATCGACACCGGCAGTCGCCCAGAGAAGCGGACCCTGCGGCCACGGGTTCGAGGAGTCGAACAGCAGGCCATATCCGTTGGTCTTGGCGTACTTGTCGATCACCGGCGCCATCTTCTGCAGGATGCGCTGGGCAATCTCATTGGACTGCTGCTGATAATCGTTCTGCGCGTCTTCTGCCGAGCGCTGCAAGCTCTTCTGCTTGCTCTCGATGGACTTCACGAGGCTGGCATGGGCCTCCTCGTTCATTTTGTCGCCCTGGGTGTTGAGCTGCTTCTTCAGGTTCTCGATCTCGGTATTCAGGTTCGCCAGCTCGGTGCGGCGAGGCTCAAACTTCTTCTGCAAGGCTTCAAAGTCGCGGGCACCTTCATTGGTGCCGATGATGGCCTGCTGAATGTCGATGATACCGACCTTGACTCCACCCGGACCGGCGGCGATGGGGGTGGTGGATGCCGCAGGGGACGGAGTGGGGGCAGCGGTGTGAGCGGTCGATCCAGTTTGGGCCAGGCCCGTCATTGTCAGGACGAGAGCGAGCACGGCTGTGCCTACGAACGTGCGCTTCATTGAGTTGGTGTAGCTCCTTGAACTGCTCCGGGAATTCCTCAGATGTTCCAGGGATATACGCGATCCGGCTGCGTCTTGATCTGGACTGCCGGGAAACGATCTTCCGCACGGAACGCAGACGACCGCGCCTCCCGGCCGGAAAATTCGGCGGTGCGGATAGATCAATTATAGGGAAACGCGCTTCCCAGCGTCAAACCAGAAGATTGGCGGCCAGGGCCTGGAGGCAACTCATTCGAGTTCGCGTCCTGACGGAGTATTCCGCAGGGAATATCTATGCCGCTTTGAAGGAGGGTGTGCGCCAGGCAGATTCCCATGGAAAAATTGAGTGCTAGACTTAGATCACTTGACAGTCTGGCGGCTTTAATGAGGTGAATGAAACATGAAGAGAGATGCGGTCAATCGAAGGAACTTTGTTCTGACGCTTCAATGTCCATCGTGCGGTAACGGAGAACGGTTTCTCGAGGTGATGCGCTCCGGAACGCATTTGGTCGATGGCAATCTCAACTATCTTCACCTCGTCAATGCAGAGACAGATCACTACGCATGCGTCGAGTGCGGGCAAGAGGTGCCCGTCACTCATTTCGTACCGTGAACACGATGTCATTGTTCCCCCAGCCATAAACCCCAGCGCAACCTTGCCGCCAGGCTCGAATGCCTGTATACATAAGGGCCCGACCTTAACGATGGTGATTGATGAGCATCGATCCGCTGGTGCAGATCGTACATTCATTGCAGCAGGCAGAGTGGAGCAAGCGCAATGAAGAGGCCTTCGAAGCACTTTTCGGCAGCCCGGAGGGACGCTACCCGAAAGCTGCCAAGAGTTCGGTGACCCTCCGTGCTCCCGAAATGAGCGCAGATTCTGGCGTACCATTCGCCGCCTACATCCACCCGTCAAATCCGAGCAAGGGTGCTTACGGAGGCTTCTCGTTCGTTATCTTCCCCGTGGCCGACGCTCCATGTCTGGTGGGGCTTCTTGTAGGAACGCAAGGGCTCTCACCTGACGAAGCGATCCTTGGCCGTCCCGGGCATGCACGCAAAGCGCAAGCAATCTGCGCTTGGCTGAACCAGGAGTTTGCCCATGGGGAACAGATTGCCTGGGCCAAACAGGATCCAACCCGCACTGACATCAATGTGCCGGAAAATCTACAGCGACAATGGTCTGCGTATAAGTCGGTGTTTGATCGGTACGGGCGGGTAATGTATGCGTTATTCAAGCCGGGCGCGGACGACAAGATTACGCATGAGGCGGTTACGGCGCTACTGGACTTATGTTTTGAGGAACGTCGGGTTTCCGTAAATGCCAATCAGCGGGACGATTCTGAACGCATTCGAGCAAAGTGGTTCAGTTGCTTAATGCCGGTGGCGACGCGAGCAGAAGTTCGCAAATTGCTTGCTGCCCGACGTTTCGTGATCCTTCAGGGACCACCGGGAACCGGCAAAACTACCATGGCTCTTGAGTTGCTATCCGAGGACTATGGTGGAATGGGGCGAAGCATACAGTTTCACCCGAACACAACTTACGAAACTTTTGTGGGCGGACTAGCTCCCGAGGAGGCGTCGACACAGTTGGGCCTTCATTTCCGGCCCAGACCGGGGTTTCTTATGCGGTCCGCCAGCGATGCTAGACAGAATGAATCCAAGCCGTATCTGCTGCACATCGATGAAATCAATCGAGCTGACCTAGCAAAAATACTGGGAGAAGCCATATATCTACTCGAGGCCAAATCTCCACTGAAGCGAGAGATCGAACTTGCTAACAACTACGGTCCACCATTTCACGACAGACTCCAACTCCCAGAGAACCTACATATCATCGGGACTATGAACAGCGCCGACCGCAGCATTGCCATTGTTGACGTCGCGGTCCGACGGCGCTTCGCATTCGTTTCTCTCTGGCCACAGATGGACGTGGTCGAGCAGTATGGTTGTGAACTGATGAGGGACGCGTTCCGCAGGATCGTATCCGTTTTCATCGAGCATGCAAGTGAAGACGCATTCCCGCTGGTGCCAGGTCATTCCTATTTTCTTGAATCCGACGAAACTGCCGCTAAGGAAAGCCTGAGGGTCAACCTCGCGCCGCTGCTGGAGGAATACCTCGCTCAGGGCTATGTGAGCGGCTTTGCGGAGCATATCCGGACGTACTTGCAATGGTTAAAGAGCCTCTGACGCGGAGAAGAGCTAGCAAGCAAGCCGCTCGCTCGCCACTGCTTGCACCACCTGTTCAACGCGAGATCTGCCTCGAGTTACAAGACAACTCCTTTAGCCAACAGTCAGCCATACAATTCTTCGGACTGCGAACTATTTACCGCGATGCAGCACCCGCGGCTGCCCGGTTAGCGGAACAGTTCGAAAATCATAACCGCTCGCTGTTTCAGCTCATGGATGTCCGCTTCACTCGTAATTATGATGGTGATGACGTTTACGTCTCGCTAGAGGCGGGTAACGTTGTCGGGGCAGTTCCGCTATTCTCACCTACAAGTGGCCTGCTGGATTACGGATTGGTCATTCAACCACGATTCCCGTGGCCGGGAGTCGGCCCTATGTTAGCTGAAATGGGGTGGAGAGTAGCGCCTACTCCGCTCAGGTTGCCCCTATTAAAACGATCTGAACGCAAAGTTCCCACCTGGGTCATCTCGTCTATGGTGCTTGCTCGGTTGAGGACGTTGCTTGACGCGCTCGCCAGACGGTTTGAAGTGATCACCGAAGTTAGGTCTGCCCCGCGCGGCACCATCAACTGGTCGTCGTATGTAACTCGTCACCTGGCGACCGGACAGTTTCTGTCCATTCCTTGCTCATTTCCGGACCTACAGGACGACCGACTGTTGGCGGGTGCAATCCGGTACGCGTTGGAAAAGCAACGGAGTGCCCTGGAATCGCAAAGAGAACATGGCGCATTTGTTCATCAACTCATCGCATTTTGCGATGAGCTCTTGCGGAGAGTTCAACGATGTCCAGTATTTATGCCACCTCCGAACATGCTGTCCGCTTGGCTGCAGCGACCACTGCGCATGCAGAGTTTTCGCGACGGCCTACAAGCAATCGAATGGACGATAGAGGATCGTGGTTTGGCGGGTATCAGTGATTTAGAAGGGATACCTTGGCGGATGCCTATGGAGGAGTTTTTTGAAGCCTGGCTTGAAGTGGTCTTTCATAACATCGCACGCGAAATGGGAGCAACGATTAAGGTTGGACGAAACAGAGAGACCGTTTTCCCGATGCAATGGAAGCCATCGTATGTCGGGGCGCAGAACGCTCTCATACCTGACCTGTGGCTCGACTGCGGCTCGACGACAATCATTGTTGATGCCAAATATAAACGCCACTGGGAAGAGTTGGAGGGCTCAAGTTCAAGATCGCTGGACGAAACTATTCGGGAGCAACTCCGGCAGGACATGTTCCAGGTGCTCGCGTACGCAAATCTCGCACGCAAGGCGCGAGTAATTGTCTGCCTCGCCTATCCGTGCACTCCCGAAACCTGGCAGCGTATGTGTGAACGAAAGAGAGTAGTTCACAAGGCGGACATAAGTGCAGGGACTCGCAGCGTGGCGCTTTGGCTTACGGCCGTACCGATGGCTACGGCCGTCAACAAGATTTCTCGCATCCTAATCCCAGAGCTACGGACAGCAGTAGCATAGGGTTTGCTGGTGGCAGTCTAGAAAAAGTCCACACTGATTGAACAACGGCTGGAATTCCGCGCCAATGCTGCAAAAGGATATCGAAGACACTGGAACGTGGCCGGCACCCCCGATTTCGCCTGGCCGGGGCTCAAAGTGGCTCTGTTTGTAGATGGCTGCTTCTGGCACGGATGCCCTTATTGCAAGCGGCACTCGCGTAGTAACCTCCGTTATTGGCGGGAAAAAACTGTGAACAATCGCAAGAGGGATAGACGAGTGTCGCGCGCCTTGCGAACGGAGGGTTGGGCCGTGTTGCGAGTCTGGGAGTGTCGCATCGAGTCACTTGGGACCCTCAATCGGATTGTCGCTACGCTTGAGCAGCGGCGACAGACTCGCTAGTTACTGCGATCGCGTGGCCTTGCCTTCCATGACGGTGGCCCATCCGCCGCCCGGCTTGGGCACTTCCGACTTGAAGCTGTAAGAAGCTGGAGAGACGAAAGTCACGGTATAGCGCGCTTTGGTAACGACGCCGTTCAGCTTTTCCTCGGCGTTCCATACCCAGGTGTTGCCTTCGACGTTGCCAAGCGCCACAATGTGTTCGCCGAGACTGTTGTAGGCGTTGTAGCTGTAGGCCTTGTCCTGCGGGTTGTATTCCATCACTCGCGTGCTATGAACGTCGCCCATGGGCCCGTGCATCACGGTATGGATTTCCAGGAAATAGTTACCCGGCACCCATTCGCCGTGCTCGGTTGCGGTATAGGGCGTGGCCGGCCCGCTGGGGCTGATCCTGGCCGTGCCTGCCAGCTTCCAGTCGCCGGCGAAGTATCCCATCACTTGCTGCTGAGGAGTTGGCGCCGGCGGCGCTTGCGGGGCTTGGGCGAACGTCCAGGCGCCGAGGATCAGGTAAAGCGCAAATATCACTGGGGCCCTTCTCATAACATCTCCTATTTTGCTCCCTTTTGATTCGCTGGGTTCGCGTAGAGCAGGCCCTTAGGGAAGCTCTGATTAAGTTCCGGTTTGGCAAGGGCATGGCTTCAGCCGTGCCGCAAGTACCGCAAAATTAACGGGGCTTTAGCCCCTGCGGCAAGTTCGACAAGTTATTCAGAGCTTCCTTAGGTCCGCTTCCCGACGTGAAAATTGCTGACTTTTTCCGGCCGGAACGCAGGCTTTAATACGATGTTGCGACCTGTCGCCGCTATGCGGCTCGGAATTATTCTCCACTTTACCTAGCGCTTTTACGCGGCCGGGCTAACTGCATGGCCGCCGCCGCGCGGTTCGCATTCCACTGCCGAATCGCAAAAGTTGGTCCTCACACAGTCTCTAAGGCTACGCCCTTTCAAAATCACGTTGCGCCGAGTTTTTCAGCAACCTGTAAAGTCGACTCCTGATGACCAAGACAAACGGCTGCTGCCTCATGGCTGAAGCTACATCCGTCAGAATCACTTTAGGCAGAGCTGTTCAAACTCCAAGGCAAACGCTCAGCGATCGATATGGATGCCGGTGCTATAGACGCCGAATCCGCTGCCATAATGCTTGATGCAGGATTGGCCATTGTATTGAATGTCGTAACTGAAGTAGCACTGGCTGGCATCCGCGCCTGACTTACAGGCGTCGATGGCGGAAGCAGCAATGGCAAAAGGTCCCTTATTGCTCCCGCTCTGCGTGCCTGATTTGTCGACGGTGATGGGATTGGTCACGGGACTACCCGTGCTATCGACCAGGGGATAAGGATTGCTGGGAAACGCAACCTGATAGGTATTCGTATCGCCGGCACCGGTAGTCCAGTCCACCTTGCCGCTGCTGGCAACCGCCGCCCACCCAATATTGGCAAAACAGCTGGGAATAGGATTATTGGCATCGGTCCCGATTCGTATGATCGGATGCTGAAGGAAAGTCTTCTGACTCTTCTCCACGTTGTTCTGACACCCCAGCGCCAGGAACAGAACCGCAACCGGCAGAATGAAAGCAGCTTTCCGCAGACCGACCATGGCGAATATTCCTCCGGCAAAACGTTATCACGATGCGAGTGGCTGTGAAAGTCAGCCGCCGGCAGGTTGCGGTCGAGCGGTAATCGGCGCGCTGGTTATTTGCGAATTGGCCCAGCTGACGCTAGCGCTCCAGCTCAAAGTAGACAATCTTGTGCTCAGTGCCGGGCAGCAGGACAACGACCGAGGCGGAACGCGGGTGGCTTGGAGTTCCCCTCAACACCCGGGCTCGTCGAATGATTCGTTGACGGCGCTCTCACCCACGTCCTAATATCCGGGTCAATGGCTGTGCCGGCTCCCAGTGGTGGCGAACTCATCGGGCACTACCGGCTGGTCGAACAGATCGGCGCGGGCGGGATGGGCGTGGTGTTTCGCGCTCATGACGAGCAACTGCAGCGCGACGTTGCCGTCAAGATCCTGCCTCATGGCCTGTTCAGCGACGAAGCCAGCCGCCGCCAGTTTCGCAAGGAAGCTCTGGCCGTCGGCAAGTTGAACCATCCCAACATCGCCATGGCCTTCGACTTTGGCCAGCAGGATGGCGTCGACTACCTGGTCACCGAATACATTCCCGGCCTCAACCTCGACGAGAAAATCGGCCGCCAGCCGCTGCCGCAGAAGATGGTGCTCGAACTGGGAATCCAGTTGGCCAGCGGGTTGGAGGCGGCGCATCGCGAAAAGATTATCCATCGCGACCTGAAGCCGGGGAACCTGCGCCTCAATGATGATGGCCAGCTGAAGATTCTGGACTTCGGGTTGGCGCAAATGATCGAGCCGATCGACGAATTGGCGGAGACCGCCAATGTCGAAAGCAATCTGGTGGCGAGTGGAACGTTGCCCTACATGTCGCCCGAGGTGCTGCGTGCCGAGACTGCCGACGAGCGCTCCGATATCTGGGCGGCGGGCGCGGTGCTCTACGAGATGGCCACCGGCAAGCGGGCGTTTCCTGATCGGCAGCCGTCGCTGCTGATCGACTCCATTTTGCATTACGATCCGGTGCGACCGACGCTGATCAATCCTCAGATTACGGCGCCGCTGGAGGCGGTGATCCTGAAGGCGCTGGACCGCGACCCCGATCGGCGGTATCAGTCGGCGCGGGAGTTGCGGGTCGACCTGGCACGGCTGCTGGCTGGTGGAGAGATTGCCACTGACACCGTGCGGCGCTCGGGCGTGGTGGAGATTGCGGCTCAGGCTCGGGGACGAAAAATCCTGTTGGGCCTAGTCGCGGTATTGCTGGCTGGGATTGCGGCTGGATATTTCGTCAAGCGCTGGTGGCCGGTGACGTCAACACAGCAGAGGATTCTGGCGGTACTGCCGATCGAGACGGTGGGACAAGATGCCGCAACCAGCGCCCTGGGACTGGGATTGACGGAAACGCTGACCGCCAAGCTGGTGCAGGCGAGCGATAGCGATTCGATTCAAGTAGTTTCGCCGCGCGATCTGCGCGATCAAAACGTGAAGACAGCGGAAGATGCTCGCCGGGAATTTGGCACCGATTTTGTGCTGGAGAGCAGCATGCAGCGGTCGGGGCAAACCATACGAATCAATTGCTATCTGGTGGATTCCAAGACTCATCGCCAGATTGCCGCCAAGACGATTGAAGTGAACGGTACCGATGCGTTCAATCTGCAGGACCAGGTGGTGAATGCGGCGCTGGATATGTTGCCGGCGCGAATCCGCGCAACGCAACGCAAGGCCCTGGCAGTCCGACAGGACACCCAGCCGACAGCCTACGAAGCCTATATAAGAGGACGAGGCTATCTGCAGGAGTACGAGAAGCCGGAAAATATTGACAATGCAATTACGGAGTTTAATCAGGCAATCAAGATCGATCCTAAATACGCCCCCGCTTATGCGGGATTAGGGGAAGCTTATTGGATCGGGTTTCAGCAGCTTGATCGCGGGAAGGAGTGGCTCAACTCGGCCTCCTCCAATTGCCAGAGATCTATGGCTCTAGATAAGCAACTTCCCCAAGCATATATCTGCCTTGGTAATGTTGCTCTTGGAGCAGGAAAATATGAAGAGGCGATCAGGCAGTATCAGACTGCCCTAGGATTAGACCCTAACGGTGATTACGCCCTCGGGCAGCTGGCAGAAGCGTATGAGAAGTCTGGAAATGTGGATGCCGCAGAAGCTGCTTATAAGCGGGCTATAACCATTCGCCCAGGTTACTGGGCGGTCTACAATTGGCTAGGAGCCTTTTATGTTCAGCAGGCGCGCTATGGCCAAGCTTCCGAAATGTTTCGGAAGGTGACCGAGCTGGCACCCGACAACTATCGTGGCTACTCCAATCTTGGAGGAGTCTACGTATACGAAGGCCGTTATTCGGATGCGATTGGCGTACTGAAGCGGTCAATTCAACTGCGACCCAACGCCGATGCCTACAGTAATTTGGGCACAGCTTATTTTGCTATGCGTCACTTTGGCGATGCGGCCGAGAGTTTTCAACAGGGCATTACCCTCGACAATCGAAATTGGATGAATTGGGGCAATCTGGCGGACGCCCTCTATTGGGCGCCCGGCCGTCGTCAGGAGGCTATGCCAATATACGAAAAAGCAATCGCGCTGGCTCGAGCTCAAATCGATTTGAATTCGCGGGACGCCACTACCGTGGTCATGATGGCGGAATATTACGCCATGTTGGGTCAAAAGCAGCAGGCACTGGATAGTCTGCAGAATGCCTTAGGGCTTGAGCCTAAGGATTCCCAAATTATGTTCCGGGCGGCGCTTATCTATAACCATTTTGGCGACACAGATGCTTCGCTACTTTGGTTGAAAAGGGCCATCGATGCGGGCTTTTCTCGTTCCACGGTTAGAGACTTTCCAGATTTTGACTCGCTGCAGTCCAACCCGCATTTCCGGGCCCTGATTCCAAGCGACTAGTTTGACGAAGTTATGAAATCTATTTCGTAATAATCACAATCGGATCAACTGAACATCCGTTTGATTCACTGATAGTATATTTGAAACTGCATGTACCAAGAACTTCTGCGCAGGCTATCGCGAGGTCGTTTGGCTTGCCAGATGGAGTAGCCGTCGGACCGTTAATCGTGTAAGTCGCCTGACTGAATGGCGTCACCACAAAGTTGATGGTAGCGCCATTACTGCCGGGCGTCCAAGTCACTTGGCCATCGGTACTTATTGTCACGGATGGGTAATTTGCTTTGCAATTGTTATCAATGCTGACACTTGCATCTGTCTCTTTTGCCTTTACTTTCTTTGCTGGATGTTTGGCTTGTTGTCCGATGCAGACAGTCAGTGTGCATAGAACGAACGCAAGGGTCAGGGTAAGGCGACGAGTTGGCAAACCCATACTCTTCTTCCTCCAGCGGAATTCCGGTGTAACAGTAGCACGATGCTCGCCGCTGTCAAGGAAAAAGAAAGTAGTCTTGCCGAATTATCGCAGTGGACTGCACTACTTTTCACTGATGTCACGCAATTGCGATCATACCCAGTCCTACGTCCTACTCCCCGCCCTCCCGCTTCAACTCCCCTTTGATATTCAAGTTCCGTATCAGCCTATGCAGATAGTTCGGATGAACGCCTAGCGACTTAGCGGCCTCGGTGTAGTTGCCTTTGGATTGCTTAACGGCGTCGGCGATCATCTGCTTTTTCAGCTGGTTGAGCTGGTCGTGATACCTCGCGCTGCTGTTCTCGACCGGCTGCACTTCCAGCAAAGCTTCCGGCAGATCGTCGGGGACAATCTCATCGCCGGCCCCCAGCACGATGGCGTGTTCGATGGCGTTTTCCAATTCACGAACGTTGCCCGGCCAGCTATAGTCCAGCAGCAGAGTGCGCGCGTCGGCAGAAATACCTTTCAGCGCTCGCTTACACCTCTCGGCATACTTGGCGGCGAAATAAATTGCCAGCAGCGAGATATCGTCAGGCCGATCGCGCAGCGGCGGCACCACCACGGACACTACATTCAAGCGGTAATAAAGATCCTGGCGAAATTCGCCGTCCTTGATCGCCTCTTCCAGGTTTCTATTGGTAGCCGCGAGAACGCGAGCATTAAGCTTGAGGGGACGAGTCCCTCCCACCCGATCGAATTCGTGTTCCTGCAAAGCACGCAGCAGCTTGGCTTGCAGCATGGGCGCCAGCTCGCCCACCTCGTCGAGGAAGACGGTGCCGCCCTCGGCAACTTCCAGGCGGCCTTTCTTGGCGGCGATGGCTCCGGTGAACGAACCTTTCTCGTGACCAAACAACTCGCTTTCCAGCAGGGCCTCGGGAATGGCAGCGCAGTTGATGGCCACGAAAGGCTTGTCGGCGCGCGGACTGTTGCGATGAATGGCGCGCGCCACCAGCTCCTTGCCGGTACCGCTTTCGCCGCGGATCAGGACTGTGGAATCGCTCTTGGCAACTTTGGCAATGAAGTTCTGCACCTGGCGCATGCCTTTGCTTTCGCCAATGAGGACGTCGCCCATGTCTAGTTCCGCCTGCAGGCGGCGATTCTCGTTGCGCAAGATTTCCAGTGCGAGAACGTTTTCCAGCGTGACCGCGGCAATGCCCGCGACCGAGCTGAGGAAGTGAACGTGATCTTCCTCGAACTTGGTTCTGGAACCGGTGGCCAGCAGGTAGAGAACTCCAATGGTTTTTTCGACCGCCACCAGGGGAACGCAAAGCACGCTTTCGGTATCGCCGGATTCGGGAGTAGGCCGGCTCAGGATGGCCGAACGTTCCCATAGGGCACGCTGCACCAGGTCGCGGCGGAGGCGCAACGGAGTGGTGTTTCCCTGTTGCCGGTGCCAGGTACAACTGGACCGAGGCTCGTCGTCGGCGTGACGAAGAATCACGATGGCAGCATCGTCGGCCGGGACGACTTCGCCGATCAGTTGCAGCAGTCCCTGCTGGAGCGGCTCCAGATCGCGAATGGAATTGATAGTGTTGGCGATTTTAAAGAGCGCGTTCAGATCGCGGGCCATGCGGCCGACATCGGTGCCAAAACTTCCCAGTGCGGGATAAGCCTGGAGTTTCGTGGTCGAGAGCAGATCGACCGGCTCCTCTTCCTCGCTGAACTGCACCATGTGCGAGACCAGCTCTTCATCTTCGGTGATGAGGAAGACCAGCTCGCAGTGGCCGGCGCGGATGGTATCGCCATGACCCAGGAGCTTGCGGCGCACCGGAATGCCGTTCACGAAGGTACCGTTGTGGCTTTCGAGGTCGACCAGATGAAAGGCGGCATCGGTCTCGCTGATGCTGAAGTGCCGGCGGGAGACGGCGCGATCATGCAAGCACAGGTCGTTGGCGGAATCGCGACCGACGGCAAGCTGAGTACCAGCCAGCCGGACGACCGTTCCTTTTGAAGGGCCCGAAACCACGACAATACGTGAGTCCACGACCGGTTCCCCCAAGGCTGCTAGTGTAGCCGGACTAGCCGCAAAGTCAAAAGCCTACCCTCCCGACCAACCGGAAGGATAGTCGTGCCTATCCATTTGGATAGTTAAAAGCTGGCAAACATCAACAGGAGATGAATGATAGAGCCGGTCAGGTTTCCTATCTCATTGCAAATTCAGCATGGCGGTATGGCGAGGTCGGTCAGGGGAAGGTTGGCACAGCACTTGCAATATAGAAAGACAATTGCGGCCTTGGTTAAGCCGCCCGGGGTTGGCAAGACAAGCCGATTTCGAGTTCTAGAGCGAGACGGAAGTAGGAAGTTCGCTAACCAAGTTCTCCGATGGCCCGGAGATCGTGATTGTGGCAACAAAGCGTTGCTTCATCACGCAAATGGAAAGACCTGGAGTGGGAGCGCTCCAGGTCTTTACCTTTTGTGGCAATTCATTTGTGACTAAGCTCACAGACGCCTGCCCACGCGCCCGCCTATCGTTTCTGCATAACGTTTTCCGTACCCCCAGGTTTCGGCGACTTCTTGCCTCTGAAAGGTTTTGCGATGTCCAGTTCCGCTGTTTCCACCACCTCTCGCGTCCTGAATTCCAGTTTGACCAACCGCATCATGAGCGCCGAAGACGCCGCGGCGCTGATTCACTCCGGCCATCAGGTTGGCATGAGCGGATTCACCGGCTCGGGCTATCCCAAGGCCGTTCCCCTGGCGCTGGCGCGCCGCATCGCCGACGCCAACCTGCGCGGACAAAAGTTTCAAGTCAGCATTTTTACCGGCGCCTCTACCGGCCCGGAACTCGACGGGGCGCTGGCCATGGCGGGCGGCATTCATCTGCGGCTGCCGTATCAGTCGGACCCCGAGACCCGCAAGCGCATCAACGCCGGCGAGATGGAATACATGGACATCCACTTGAGCCATGTGGCTCAGTTTGTGGAGTACGGATTTCTGGGCAAGCTTGACCTCGCGCTGATCGAAGTGACCGCGGTGCTGGAAGACGGCCGGGTGATTCCGAGTTCTTCCATCGGCAACAACAAGACCTGGATTGAGCAGGCCGAGGGCGTGATTCTGGAAGTCAACTCGTGGCAGCCGTCCGCGCTGGAAGGCATGCATGACATTTATTATGGGCTGCAGCCGCCGCCTAATCGCGGGCCGATTCCGTTGACCCACACCGGCCAGCGTATTGGCAGCCCGTATCTCGAAGTGCCGGCGGAGAAGGTTGTCGCCGTGGTGCTGACTGATTCGCCCGATCGCAACAGTGCCTTCAAAGCGCCGGACGCCGCCTCGAAGCGCATCGCCGGACACATTTTGGAATTTCTGGGCTGGGAGGTACAGAAGGGCCGTATCCCGGCCAACCTGCTGCCGCTGCAATCGGGGGTCGGCAACATCGCCAATGCGGTGCTTTTTGGACTCGAAGAAGGTCAGTTCGAAGGTCTGACCTCTTATACCGAAGTGATTCAAGACGGCATGATCCGGCTGCTGAAGTCCGGCAAGGTGACTGCGGCGTCGGCCACCGCGTTTTCGTTGAGCCCGGAGATGCTGACCGAGGTCAACGCCGATATGGCCAGCTATCGTAAGCAGATCGTGTTACGTCCGCAGGAGATTTCCAACCATCCGGAAATCATCCGGCGGCTGGGCGTGATCGCCATGAATGGCATGATCGAAGCCGACATCTACGGCAACGTCAACTCCACGCATGTGATGGGATCGCGGATTCAGAACGGTATTGGCGGCTCGGGCGACTTCGCGCGTAACGGCTATCTGTCGATCTTCATGGCGCCGTCGCTGGCGCAGAAGGGAAGCATCTCGACGATTGTGCCCATGGTTTCGCACGTGGACCACACCGAGCATGACGTGTCGGTGATCGTTACCGAGCAAGGTTTGGCGGATCTGCGAGGATTGTCGCCACGTCAGCGGGCTCATCTGATCATCGAGAAATGTGCCGCGCCGGATTACAAGCCGCTGCTGCAGGACTACCTCAATCGCGCCGAGCGGCTGTCGTATGGACGGCACACGCCGCACTTGCTGAGCGAATCGCTGGGCTGGCATACGCGGTATTTGCGCAGCGGGCAGATGCGGCCGCGTAGCGAAGACTAAAGAGTTGGTGTCATAACGTGTCGCCGCTACGCGGCTCGCGGTTCTTGGGGCCGCTTGACCGCGGGCTCACGCCCACGGCTAACACAAATGACGCCGCTGCGCGGCTAGTTTCGCGCTAAATTTCTGGCTATTTTCCACCACTACTATTTCGCATCGAGCTGTTGTATGAACAGGCTCCGCTAACATCCTCGTCTGTCGCCCCTGAAGGGGCTGAATCATAAAATTGCAGCCTACCCAGCGCTGAAGCGCTGGGCTATCTTGTCCCCGTCCCGCAGGAGCGGGACTAGGGCGTCGTCGGTGAAGTTCCCTCGCCGAGTCCGGCCTATGTCAACCGAGCAGCACAGGCTCGCGAACAGCCTAACAACTTTTATTTGTCATCCCGACCAAGGACTTTAGTCCGCGCGGAGGGATCTGCGGTTCGTGACGCGGCGGTTCGCCGATCAAACGCGCATCGTCGTTCTCGGTTCTGATACTGCGGCGACCTCAATTCTGATATTGAGCCGGCTCGGGAATTCTGAAGCGCTGCACCATTTCTTTCTGCCACGCCGTCTTGAACTCCGCCGGAGTCATTCGCTTTAGAATCTTTCCACTTGGTACTTCCACTTCGTAGCCCATCGCCTGACACATGATGCCGCCGAAGTTTGAGGTGCATGGCACTTCAGCCAGCACCACCATCGCGGACGAGTCGTCGACCCAATCGATGGCCGTCAGGTTGTATTCGGGATCACGCTCCATCTTGCGGCAAGTGGCCGGGTCAAGATAAAGCGCCTTGCACGGCGGATACGTCTTCACCATGTCCTGCTCGGCTTGCTGAGTCACATCCAGCGGACGCGGCTGAGGATCGTCGAGTAGATAGACCTGCACGAAGGCGGGCGAGGTCATGCCTTCGCCGCCATCGATAAAAAATGCCTTCGAGTCGGGAGACCACAACAGGTCGTTCGCCGGACTGTTGCTGACATCGCGAATCTCCGTCACCCGCTTGTCGGGTCCGGTGACGCGAAGATAGGCGTTGCCGTCCTGGTAGAGAACTTCGACCATACTCTTTTTGTCGGGCGCGACGATTCGCAACGGCCGGCAATTTCCCGATTGGCAAACTCCCGCAAAGCCGGTAGCTCTTCTGGCCCAGGTAGGCTTGTCCGCCGAGGCGAGCGTGGGCAAGAGCACGAGAAGTAAGACGACCCAGCGGTTTCGCGATTGAGGTTTCAAACGAAGGCGCTCCGGATGGCCGGGAAGCAAATCATAATCCGCTAACCTACCAAATGCGGTGAATTCCATAGACATCGAAGATGCGATCGGCGCTGATGATGGGGTAGCCTGTCGCTTGCGCTTGCGCCGCCAGCATGCGATCGAACGGGTCGCGATGATGAAGCGGTAGAAGGCCAGCTCGAATGGAATGGCCGGAATCAATGGGAAGCTCGCTGAAACCCTGCACCTCCAGCATTTCCGTCCACCGCTCCAGAAACGGGCTCGCATTCAGTTTGCCAAGATTGGTTTTGATCGCCAATTCCCAAGGGACCACTGGCGATATTACGATCACGTTTGACCTATCGGTGAAGAAATTTCTGGCTGGAACTGACAACTGAGCGGGGTCGTCCAGCCACCATCGCAAAGTGTGAGTATCGGCGAGCGCGATCACTCACAGTCCCCACTCGCGCAATTCCTCATCGGTGAGTGGATCGAACGCATCCGGCGCCGACCATATCTGGCCCTTGAACATGCCCGGCACGCGCTTTTTGGCGACGCTAGCGATCGGCACAATCTTCGCGACGGGCTCTTTTCCGCGCGTGATGATGACCTCCTTGCCGCTCTCAGCTTCCTTGATCAGGCGCGAAAGATTGGTCTTGGCTTCATGGACTGTATAGCTCATTGCTCACTCCCCGGGCGCAAGCTCCTCGCCGCGAAATCATTCGAAACCCAGCTCTCGCATTTCTTCATCGGTCAACGGGTCGAAGGCATCAGGTGCCGACCAGATCAGACCTTTCATACTGCCCGGAATGCGCTTCTTTGCTGTCTTAGCGATCGGGATGATCTTCGCGACGGGCTCTTTTCCCCGCGTGATGATGACTTCCTTGCCGCTCTCGGCCTCCTTGATCGGACGCGAAAGGTGGGTCTTGGCTTCATGAACCGTATAGCTCATTAGCTCGCTCCATGACTTGATATTAGAACCTCTGTCGTCCCCATGGGACTCGGATGAATTTTTCATCTTACCCAGCACTCCGCCTGCGGCTGCGTGCTGGGCTATCGTAATTCCGCGCCGGCGGCGCTGGTTTTCCGCGGGACGCACTTCATTACCGAAACGCAAAAGTTAGTCCGTGTCGCCGCTCCGCGGCTCGCAAATTCTTACCACCTGACCCGCAGGCTCACGCCCACGGCTAACACAAATAACGCCGCTGCGCGGCTGGTCGATTCGAATTCGCGAACCTCGTTCCACCGATCTGTTCTAAGCCGATTTGCGAACTTCGTTCCATGATTTGTTCTGAGCCGAGCCACGACAAAGACCCCTACTGGATTCGGATCAATTTTCCGCCTTCCCCGGGACTCCGAGGAAAAGAGGCGCCGGCGCGGAACAAACATAACCCTGGGAGCCCGCTGCGTTCGCTGCTTTAACGGACGAGGAACTCCTGAGGAAGATCAGCATGGAGCCGCAGGCGGTCAATCGTCCAGCCCGTTAGCTAATTTTACTTAGCTAACCACAAATCTGTCCAGAACCCGCCATTAACGGGCATCCGGCTGATGCTGGGTTATCGAGCTGGAGAACCGCCGCATCTCTTTCTACGTAGTACCAAGCAAGCGGCTATAATGCCGCTCACGGTTTCTTCCTGCGCTCGTCTATGTAATTGCAGGCACAAGAATTGGCTTGCTAATTGCTAACTAGGTAGAAACCAGCATGCCGGCCGAAGCGGTTGCAGTTCCCCTCACGGTTGGCCCGGGGCTCCGTCCTCCCGAGGCGTGGCGGGAGACGGACAAAGCGTCCTCTATTCCCTCCGATCGGGGGAGTTTGGTGGGGCAGTCCCAGAGCCGAATGAATGACACGGAGCTGATCCGGGAAGCACAGCGTGGCAATCACGCCGCGTTCGAAGAATTGGTGCGCCAATACGATGGCGCCGTGCTTCGCCTGGCCTATCACCTGACGCGCTCGGAGCAGGACGCGCAGGACATTTATCAGGAAGCCTTCCTGAAGGCCTACCGGAACATCGGCAATTTCCGCTTCGAGTGCTCGTTCTACACCTGGATTTATCGCATCGTGACCAATCTCTGCCTGGATCTGCTGCGCAAGCGCCAGGTGCGCAAGGAAGACTCGGGGATCGCGACTGACTCCGAGGGCGGGACGTACGACATGCTCGATCAGGTGGCCGATGTGCGATCGGGCGCCAGTCCCGAACGCGATCTGATGCGGCGGGAGTTGGGAGCGCGCATTGCTAAGGCCTTGACCAAGCTGACCCCGCGCGAGCGCATGGTGTTTGAGATGAAGCATTATCAGGGACTGAAGCTGCGCACCATCGGCGAGATTTTGAATACGACGGAAGAGACGGCGAAGAACACATTGTTTCGCGGGACACAGAAATTACGGGCCGCGTTGAAGGATGTGAAATGAGCGGCGCTTGGCAATTAGCAGTTGGCACTTGGCCAAGGCTGTTCACCACGGAGACACGGAGAGCACGGAGAAATCGAAAAAGAAGCGCTGTGGCTCCGTACCTTCCGTGAAAGAGGCAGTTGGAACTGGACGCTCTGGCTAATTGCTAACTGCTAATTGCCAACTACGGATTTGAAGGCTCTCTGCGGAAAGATGATCTGAGAGGTAGTTTTATGAATTGCGATTGGGTACAACAAAACGTCAGCCTGTACCTGTATAACGAGCTGGCCGACGACGCGCGGCACGAGTTGGAGCAGCATATCCAGCGCTGCAAAAACTGTGCGATCGAGCTCGCCGATCAGCAGGAGTTTCAGGCCCAGATGAACGCTTTCCCGGTGGAAGAGCCTTCCGCCAGCTTTCTGGCCGGGGCGCGCATGCGGTTGCAGGATGCGCTGGAACACACCGAGCAACATCGCGCCTGGTATCACCGCTTCACCTTCGATCCCACGGCATGGTTGCGGCAGATGCGCTTTTCGCCCGCGCTGGCTGCGGTTCTGGTGATCGTCGGTTTCGGCGGAGGCCTGGGCACCATGTATAGCGCGCTAGGCGGCGCGGGAAAGCCATCCCAGCCAGCTGCGGTTCAGGGGGCTTCCATCGCCGGCATTACCTCTATCGATCGCCAGCCCAATTCCAATACCGTCAAGATTGCCTATGATCGTCTTCTTCCTGATTCGGTTCAAGGTCCGATCAGCGATCCAAAAATCCAGGAACTGTTGCAGTATGCGGCCAAGAGCAATTACAACTCCGGAGTGCGGTTGAATTCTGTGGACGCATTGACCAGCAAGTCCGACGATCCCAGCGTGCGCGAGGCGCTGATTTATGCGTTGCGTTACGACAGCAATCCGGGAGTTCGTCTGAAGGCGCTAGATGGCGTGGGCTCTTATGTGAAGCAGGACATTCGGGTACGCAATGCTGTGCTGAGCGCTTTGCTGGACGACAGCAACCTGGGGGTGCGCAGCGGCGCGCTGCACGCCCTGGAGCCGGTGCGGGCTGATAGCAGCGTGCGTATGGCGTTGCAGCAGTTGGCCAAGGAAGATCCCAGCGATTACATTCGCACTGAGGCCCGGCGCGAGTTGGACTCGATGCCTACAATCGATTAACGGCAGATACAAACGAAATGGCAGAGCGGAATCTCAGGGAAGATCGGAATTACCATCCAGAAATAAAGGCGCAGCGGGACCTGTTTGGTAAATCCTCGGTGTGTCTGTGTGTCTGGGTGGTGATGCTGGCGATCGCCATTCCGCTGTGGGCGCAGCAGTCCCACATTTATCACGACGGAAATTCCTGGGTCGAGGAAATCACCGGGACCTTGCCTGCGGCGCGCGAAATTCACGTCTCGACCGACCTGGGTTCGGTGCAGGTGGAGGGCAATTCGCCGCACATATCCTACGTGATTCGCAAGCGTTCCTACGCTCCCTCCGAAGAAGCGGCTCGCCGCCAGTTCGAACAGATGCGCATCTCCGCCGGCAGGAATAACGAAGGCGATTCTATTGAAGGCCGCATCAACAAAAATCTGGTTCGCTTTGGAGTCGAGTTCGTGCTCCAGGTGCCGCGCGATATGAGTTCGGTCAAGGTTGAAACTCGCGGCGGCTCGTTGGCCTTCAGTTCGCTGGCGGCTACCATCGTGGCTACCACCGGCGGCGGCCTGATCAGGCTTGACGATCTGACCGGGCCGGTGAAGATCAGCAGCGGCGGCGGCAATGTCGAGGCGGGCAATCTGGGTGGCAGCTTTTCGGTGACCAGCGGTGCGGCCGACGTGCATGTCAATAATGTCGCAGGTGAGATGCAGGTCAACTTAGGTGGAGGCCGCGTGTATGTCGGGACCACTCGCGCCTCCAGCATTCAAACCGGCGCCGGCAGCATTCAGGTGCAGAAATGCTTTGGCGATTTGCACGTAGCCAGTGGCGGCGGCAATCTGAATCTTGGCGATGTGGATGGTGCAGTGGTGGCGGAAACCGACGGCGGCAGTGTGCGGCTGGCCAGCGCGCGCGGCCAAGTGACGGTGAAGACCGGCGGCGGCAGCGTTGAGCTTTATAACTTGAGCCGGGGCGCTCAGGTGGAGACCGGAGCCGGGCCCATCACGGTGGAATTTGTTGGCGTGCACGGATTCACCGACTCTTTTCTGCACACCGCGTCCGGCGACGTGACTGTTTGTTTCTCCAGCAGTATGCCGGTGACGGTTCACGCCACCTCTGACATGGCCAGCGGACGCGGCATCTGGTCGGAACTTCCCGGCTTGAACATCACCAAACAGGGCGGCAACATGGTTCCCATGTCGATGTCGGCGGAAGGCGCGCTGAATGGCGGTGGGCCGGCGTTGAGAATTCGTACCACCATCGGGCAGATCGCCTTTCGCAGATGTCAATAGCGGAGTAGAAAAACAGGGTTGGAAGACGTTATGTGTAAACGCAATATTCTGTTTGGCGCCATCTTTCTAGCCGTCACGATTTTGCCGGCCGCCGCCGTGCCTCAATCCAGTTGGGCCGAAGCTCATGCCGGCGGCTACCTGGGAGTGACCATTGCCGGGCTGACGCCGCAGCAGGCGGCGTCGTTGAAATTGCAGGATTCGTCGGGCGCGCTCATAACCTATGTTGATCAGGACGGTCCCGCCTGTCACGCCGGTTTGATGGAGAACGATGTTGTGGTCGCCTTCAACGGTTCTAAAGTGGAGACTCCCGAGCAACTGCAAGGTCTGATCCATACCAGCCCACCGCAAAAGCCGGTGACCCTGACGATCCTGCGCAACGCCCAGCGCAAGGACGTGAAGGTGACTTTGGGAACCTGGCGGGTTGCGTCGCACGTGCGCGGCGCGCAAGCCTTCGCCATGTCGCCTCCTCTGCCGCCGCGGGCGTATCTTCCGGATGTAGAAATTCCTTCGTTCGCGGTTCTTTCTTCGCGCCACGGATTGGTGGTGGAAAGCCTCAGTCCACAGTTGGCTGACTTCTTCGGCGTTCCTCACGGACACGGCGTGCTGATCCGCTCGGTCGAGGGAGGCAGTCCGGCCGCAGCTGCCGGCCTGAAAGCCGGCGATGTCATCCTAAAAGTCAATAACGAAACTGTGCACGACATGTCTGACTGGCAGCGCAGTATGCAAACCAATGCCACCAAGGTTTCAGTAGGAATCCTGCGCGAGAAGCACGAACAGACGCTGGTGATCAATCTGCCCGGCAGCGGCGATACCTCCAGGTTGCACCCGGAGAATTGGCTGGGCTCCGATACCGAGGCGCAGGCGCTGCGAGACCAGGTCGATCAGATCCGCCCGCAGATCGAGGCGCAGCAGGAAACGCTGGCACAACTCGGACCCAGCGACCAGGAGCTGGAGCAGATGCGCCGCGAGATTGAAAAGTCGATGAAACAGCAGCAGAAGGACATCGACAAGATGGCACGGGAGATGGCGAAATCGGCCAAGCCCGCGCAGAAGGAAATGGAACAGATGCAGCGCGAACTGCAGAAGTCAATTCCCAGCCAGCAAGACATCGACGAGATGAAGCGCGAGGTTGAGGCGTCGGTGCCCAGCCAAAAAGATCTCGACGAGATGAAGCGTGAAGTAAGGGAGTCGGTGCCCAGCCAGCAGGAACTGGATGACATGCGGCGGCAGGCGGAAGATTCCATGAAGAACTGGACTCCGCAAATGCAGCAGCAGATGGAACAACTCAAGAAAGAGATGGAGCAGCACAAGTTGGATTTGCAGCAGATGATGCAAGAGTTCAGCAACGACCATCAGCTGTAACCGGCGCGTTGCTTTTTCGGTCCTGAGTTTTCTCGCCTCCCCAAAGAGGTGTCATCCCCGCCGGAGCGTAGTTTGTCGCCCCTACCGAGGTGTCATCCCGACCGGAGTTTGTGGTCCCTCCCGAATTGTCATCCCGACCGGAGCGCAGCGAAGCGGAGGGACCTGCTGTTCTGCCGCTCGCGTCGACATTTCTTACAGTCCAATGTCCCATGTTGTGGGATACCGATGTATTCCTTACGAAAGCCCGCAACCCTCCGCAAACACTGATACAAACCAGCGCAGATAGGCACAACCCTTAGAGGTTTGTATCAGGGCATGCCTTCAGCCGTGCCGACTCGAGCCACGAAATGATTCGGGCTTCAGCTAAAGAGTCTGTGTGAGAACTGGTGCCGTCCCTACGGGACTCGGATTTATTTCTCCCTTTACCCAGCATTCCGCCTGCGGCTCCATGCTGGGCTAAGCTGTTCCGCGCCTGCGGCGCTCGTTTTCTGCGCTTTGCACTCCTCTGCCGAAACCCAAAGTTGGTTCTCACACAGACTCTAAAATCCTGAACATGGGGACGTGTTTATCGGCACGACTAAGAGTTGTGCCCTGACACAAAGCAGCGCAAAGGCTGCGCCTGTTCCGAAATTTTTCTGTGCCCCTGTGGTGATTATGTTTTTCGCCACTTGCGATCGACCAACTCAACAATTCCATACAACACCACGCACACCCAGAAATCCACGATCAAGCCCAGATCCAGCCGGTCGGGACGGTGCTGTCCCGCCGGCGGCAAATGCGGCATCAGCACAAAGAAGTACAGAAGATTGCCGGCAACCACCGCAATCGTTTGTTTGACGAGTCTTCGACGCACGTATCACCTTAGACACGGTTCAAGGCTGCTTTGATGCCAGAAAAGCCGCGATTCGCTCTTGGCTCTTAGCCTTTAGCTCTTAGCAAACGAGTCCGACCGAAGTGAGACCTGCCGAGCAGCCGCTTGCTAAGAGCTAAAAGCTAACAGCTAAAAGCCAAGAGCGCACAGCGAACAGCATGGCCCTTGCCTGCTACCATCTTTACCGTGCTCGATCTCTCCACCAACGTGCAGTACGTCAAGGGCATCGGCCCGCGCTTCGCCGAAATCCTGCTGGAGAAGGGCATCAGCACGGTCGAGGACCTGCTCTACTATCTGCCTTTCCGTTACGAAGACCGCTTGAACCCGCGCGGCATTGGTGAGCTGCGTCCGGGCGAGATGGCCAGCGTCATTGCCGAGGTCCGCACCTTCGGCCTCTTCCGCACCCGCCGTATGCCGCTGTTTGAGATGACTGTGGGACAGGGACGGGACACGCTGAAGTGTATCTGGTTCAACGCGACGTACCTTAAGGACAAATTCCGCGCCGGCATGCTGGTGGCTTTGTACGGCAAAGTGGAAGCCGGCGATCGCGGCGGCCATCGCTTCCAGATCATGCAGCCGCAATTCGAGATTCTGCACGATCCGTCCGAAAAGCCGGCCGGCGACGAAGAGCAGAAATTGCAGTCGCTGGAAGTCGGCCGCATCGTTCCCATCTACGAAGCTGCGGGTAATGGCCGTCTCACGGCGCGCTGGTTTCGCCGCGTCATTCACGCCATGCTGGAGAATCTCGATCAGGACATTCCCGACGCCATCCCCGCATCGGTTCGCGGCCGCATGGAGCTGATCGATCGCCGCCGCGCCTTCTGGCAGGCGCATTGGCCCGAGGTCGGCGAGAGCTTGACGAAATTGCAAGCCTCTCGAACCCCGGGGCTCATCCGGCTGATCTTTGAGGAGCTGTTCTTCCTCGAACTCGGACTCGAGCTCAAGCGTCGCAAGATGCGAGCTCAGACCGGCATTGCGTTTGAGATCACCGACCGGGTGCGAGCTGCCGTCAAGCGTATCCTGCCGTTTCATCCCACTGCCGCGCAGAAGCGCGTGCTCAAAGAGATTGTCGCCGACATGGCCGAGACGGCGCCCATGCGCCGTCTGCTGCAAGGCGATGTGGGCTCCGGCAAAACCATTGTCGCGCTCGAGGCCGCGGTCATCGCCATCGAAAACGGTTATCAAGTCGCACTGATGGCGCCGACGGAAATTCTCGCCACGCAGCACTACCTGTCGGCGCGCCGCATCCTGGAAGCTGCCGGATACCGCATCGTACTGCTGACCGGTTCGCAGGAGTCGAGCCGCAAGAAGCAGACCCGACACCACATCGCGCAGGGCCACGCGCAACTGGTGATCGGCACGCACGCGCTCATTCAGGAGTCGGTTGAGTTCGACAAGCTTGGCCTGGTGATCGTCGACGAGCAGCATCGCTTCGGCGTGTTGCAACGCTTCCGCCTGATGAAGAAATCCGATTCCAATAATGATGACGCCGCCGAACCCGACGTGCTGGTCATGACCGCGACGCCCATCCCCCGTACGCTGGCGCTCACCCTCTACGGCGACCTCGATACCAGTATCCTCGATGAGTTGCCGCCGGGACGCACACCCATCACTACGCGACTGGTTGGCGACGAGCGCTCCAGCGAAGTTTGGGACTTCGTGCGCAGGCAGGTGGCCGCTGGGCGCCAGGCTTACATCGTCTATCCCGTCATTGAGGAGGGCGCGATCCAACCCCAACGCGCCAACAGCGGGCGCGCCGGGGGCCCCGGGGAAGGTGAACTGAAAGCTGCGATTAAAATGCACGACCGGCTGCGCTCGCACGAGTTTGCCAGCCTGCATGTTGGCCTGCTGCACGGCCGCATGAATGCCGACGACAAAGACGCGACCATGGCCAGCTTCCAGCGGGGCGAGATCGACGTGCTGGTCTCGACCACGGTCATCGAAGTCGGCGTCGATGTAGCTAACGCCAACATCATGGTCATCGAGCATGCCGAGCGCTTCGGCCTCTCGCAGCTGCATCAGTTGCGGGGACGCATTGGCCGCGGCTCGGCCAAGTCCTACTGCGTTCTGATGACCGGCGGCAAGGTTTCCATCGAAGCCCAGCAACGCCTGGACGCTATGGTTCGCACGCAAAATGGTTTCGAGATTGCCGAACTGGATTTGCAGCAACGCGGCCCGGGAGAATTCTTTGGCACCCGTCAGGCGGGCATGCCAAACTTTCGGGTAGCGAACTTGCTGCGCGATCGCGACCTGCTAGAAGCCGCGCGCAAAGAGGCGCGCTACATTCTTGCTGGCCCCAATGCCGATCTCACCAAGGATGAGATCAATCGCGCGGTGCAGCATTTACGCAGTCACTGGAACCGGCGCTACGGGCTGGTCGAGGTAGGATGAAACGGCATCAGATGCAAGAAGGAGTGTTCCATGATCAATCCCAAAGAAATGCTGGAGACGCTGGTCGATCACCTGGCGGTCACCGCGCAGGTACAGAATGTTTTCGGCGAGCCGATCGAAGCTCACGGTAGAACTGTGATTCCCGTCGCTCGCGTCAGCTACTCGCTGGGCGCGGGCGGAGGCAGTGGAGAGATGAAGCCGGATGAGTCCGGCCCGCACAGAGAAGGCGGGGGTGGTGGCGGAGGGGGTTTCGTCAGGGCGCGGCCCGTGGGAGTGCTGGAAATCACCGAATCCGGCACGCGCTTCATTGGCGTCTTCGATCGGCAAAGGGCTGCCGCGTTCATCGCAGGCGGAGTGCTGATCGGAGTGTTTGTGCGCCGCGCCTTGCGCTGGAAGCGTTAAGTCGGCTGCGTGATCGCTGACCTCTCTACGCAGCGAAGATTTCGTCGCGGCTGTAGCGGTCCTTCGACTCGCCTGCCAAAGGCGGGCAGGCTCGCTCAGGATGACAAACGTAATAAGCGGCGACGCGGGTAGCGTGACGCTCGCTGGGGAATCGGTAATCGCAGAGTGCGAATCGCGAACAACTCCGAGCCTTGACGTCTGTGTGGTCAGATGTTCTGGTTGAACGCGAACTTGAAACTACCTGGCTGATCGCGCAAACTGATCCAACCGTGAAAGCTGCAACCAATCCCGATCTTTTTCGTTTGCTTCCTTCCATCGACGAACTCCTGCGTAACCCGCAGCTGCAAGCGCTGGTGCAACGATTTGGCCATGCGGCCACGGTTGAGGCGTCACGCTCATTCATCGAGGAGCTTCGTGTCGCAATTGCAGGGGGCACTGTGGATGAAGCCCGAATCAAAACCGCCATCGATCGACTGCCTAAGGGAATTGAAGAGCGGCTGCAGGCTGGACTCTCTTATTCGCTGCGTCCGGTCATCAATGCTACCGGGGTCATTCTGCACACGAATCTCGGACGCGCACCTCTCGGCGAGGCTGCGCTGCAGCACGTCACCGAAATCTCTCGCGGCTACTCGAATCTGGAATTCGATCTGGACACGGGAGAACGCGGCAAGCGGGATGTGCATGTCAGTCGCTTATTTGCGCAACTGTTAAACTCTGCCGGACGAGAAGTCTCGACCATTGTTGTCAACAACAACGCCGCCGCGGTGCTGCTGGCTCTCAACGCATTGGCCGAGGGCGGGGAAGTGATCGTGTCGCGCGGCGAACTGGTCGAGATCGGCGGCTCGTTTCGCATTCCTGACGTGATGAGCAAATCCGGCGCGGTGCTTCGTGAAGTGGGGACGACGAATCGCACCCGCATTACCGACTATGAAGCCGCCATTACCGATCGCACAAAACTCTTGCTGCGCGTGCATCGCTCTAACTTCCAGATTGTCGGTTTTACCGAGCAGCCGTCGCTGGACGAACTGGCGGCTCTTGGCCGCAAACACAATATCCCGGTGCTGGAAGACCTGGGCAGCGGCGAGATCTTCGATCTGCGGCGGGTTGGCGTACGCGGCGAGCCTATGATTGCTGACAGTCTGCGTGCCGGCGTCGATGTCGTCACCTACAGTGGCGACAAACTGCTGGGCGGGCCGCAAGCCGGGCTTATCAGCGGCCATCCCGGCTTGGTGGCGAAGATTCGCTCCAACCCGCTATTCCGCGCCTTGCGCGTCGACAAGATGTTTTACGCGGCGCTGGAGGCGACGCTGCTGGCCTACCTTCGCGAAGATTACGATTCGATTCCGGTGCTGCGTATGATGCGCCTCTCCGAAGTCGACATCGCACATAACGCCGAGGACATGGCGCTGCGTCTGCGCGAGTTGTTGCCGCAGCTTAGAGTCGAAATTGTCGAGTCGCGCTCGGTGCTGGGCGGCGGCTCGGCGCCGGGATCAACTCTGCCGACGCGGGCGCTGGCTATCAGCAGCGACAGCACTAACGCCGACGATCTGTTGCGTCGTCTGCGCGAGTGGGAAACACCAATCATCGCGCGCGTGGAAGACGGCCGCGTGCTGCTTGACCTGCGTACGGTTGAGCCCGCGCAGGATGAGACGATCGTGGCCGCGTTGCAAAGCATCGCGGGAGAATGAAAAGGATTTCGTTCGCGGGGAGCACCGCTTCAGCGGTGCAGTCAAAGCAGCTCCCTCACCGGCTGAAGCCGGTTCGGGATGACAAAGATAAATGAGTTCTATGGCGCAGCTAAAGCTGCGCCCCTTCAAAGCTTCAGCCAGCGGCACCAGGTCCCGGCAGAAAATGCCAACCATCTATACCATCGGTCATTCCACCCGCACGCTCGACGAACTGATCGCTGCGTTGCAGACGCACGGCATCCGCACGCTGGTTGACATTCGTGCGTTTCCCATGTCGCGCCGGCTGCCGCACTTCAATCGGGAATCGCTGGAACTGGAGTTGCCCAAGCGGGGGATTGCCTATGTCTGGATGAAAGAATTGGGCGGCCGGCGCAAGAAGATTCTCGACGACTCTCCCAACACCGGGTTGCGCAATGACGCCTTTCGCAACTATGCGGACTACATGCTGACGGCGGAATTCGCGGAAGGCATCGAGCGCTTGCTGCAAATCGCGGAGCAAGAAGCAGGTCCCTCGGCTACGGCGGCCAAAGGCGGGCCACCTACGCTCGGGATGACAAAGGAGGAGGGCAGGCCACCTACGCTCGGGATGACAAATGAAGAGGGCAGGCCGCGTGCGCTCGGCATGACAATGGAGCCGAGTGGGTCGACCGCAATCAAGTCGTTACAAGAGCCAGGCAACGTCGCCATCATGTGCGCCGAGCGCATGTACTTTCAGTGTCACCGCATGTTGGTCAGCGACTACCTCACGGCGCACGGGCACACCGTTCTTCACATCGAGGATGAGAAGCGTCCACTGCGTCCGCACAAGTTGATGGCGGAAGCCCATCTGGTCGATGGGCAGCTGCTTTATAACGTGGGGGAATTGTTTTAGCAGTCAGCCGTCAGCTATCAGCCGTCAGCCCTCAGCTACAGCTAACGCAGCGGGCCGTGCCGTGAGAAGAGGAAACAGCAGGTCCCTCCGCTCGGACTCAACCACCCCGCCAGACGCGAAAGCGGCGCCCGTCGGGGGCCCCGGTGAAGTCCTCGGTCGGGATGACACCGTTGTTTTTGGCTGATGGCTGAAGGCTGATGGCTGATGGCTGAAGACTGATTGCTGACGGCCACAGCCAAAAACCCTTAGCTCACTCGCGAACCGCAGCTTTTCTGCGCTACCATCGATTACTCATGAAACAGGCCGTCTTCCGCGAACGCAACAAGCGCTACTATCGCGTTCTGCATACTCCTATCTGGATCTGGGTTTTCTGGGTGCTGCCCGGATACCCGCTTACCTATGACCTTTACGCCCACGGGCCCGACCGCCGGCACTGGATCTGGCTGGCGATTGTGCTGGCCGGCGTGGTGTGGCGCGGTCTGGCCGGCCGTCTGCCCGGATGCGAGCCGCGTCCCTACATCACGCATTACGGTGTGCATCAGCCAAACCTGCCCTATCGCGTCGTCTGCTATACCGCCGCGTGGGTCGACATCATTGTGCCCTACGCGCTCAACCTCATCGGACTGGTGATCGCGTCCATCACCGCTCGCTGGATGCTGAAAGACCTCTACCTGTATCTCTACTATCCGCTGGCGCTGGCGGTGGTGCTGGCGACGGCTCTCGATTGGACGCCGCGCGCCCGTCGCGACACCTTCGGCGAGGGCGCTGAGCGAGCCTGGTTCTACGTCGCCATCTGGACCGTCGTCCCCACGCAAGTCATCAACTGGGCCGCATGGCGCTTCGGCAAATTCATGGATCTGTCGCCGCTGCCTCTGGCCCGCCTCCGGCTGGCAATCTGCCTGATCTCGACTGCTGCATTTTTCTTTCTGGGATATGCCGAGAAGTTGCCTCGCAGCCAGCGGCACTATGAAGGAGTGGCCGCGGCGGGAGTGTGAAAGAACAGTGGATCGTGGATCGCGAATCGTGGATCGTGAATGGTGAATAGGTTGTGCTTCTAGGCGGCATTGTCATTTCGACGACCTGTTGGGCTCGGCCCAGGTTAGCGTCCAAAAGACCGGACGCGAACCTGGGGCACACATGCTCCTGAACGGCCTTCAGTTTTGTGACTTGGACTACCACCAATTCCGTTAAGGACGTTGCTGGTTCTGCTGGAAGTTACTTCTGAACGGGTGTAGAGTAGCGCCGCCGAAAAGGCAACATCGAGTCCGTGCATTAAGGGGAGAAGCTCATGACTAAGCCAGCCCAACCCTCCACTCGCATTTCTCACACAAGCTTTCGATCAACCTGCGTTGTGCTAATGCTGGGTGGTGCGCTCCTGATGTTGATCGCGCAGGCGACGCAGGCGCAAACGTTGACCGTGTTGCACACCTTCTCCGGGCCGGACGGACTGTACCCGTACAGCGGCGTGACCCTGGATCGCGCGGGGAATCTTTACGGCACGACTTACGCTGGGGGCGCGAGTCAAGACGGAACGGTGTATCAGCTCAAGCGCGTCGGGTCCAGCTACATTCACAACCAGCTGCATGCGTTTACCGGCGGCAGTGATGGTGGACAACCATGGGGCGGAGTCATCTTCGGTCCCGATGGCGCTCTTTACGGCACCACCATCACCGGCGGATTCGAGATGGGCGGCACAGTTTTCAGCTTGCGACCGCCGGTCACCATCTGCCGTAGCGTACTCTGCCCGTGGATGGAAAGTGTGCTGTACAACGTGGCTAATTTTGACGGAGTCGAGCCAGCCTATGGCCAGATCGCGTTCGATTCGGCCGGCAATATCTACGGGACGACGGCCTTCGGCGGCGCAGAGGGATATGGCGATGTTTACGAGTTGAGCCGGGCGGGGAACGGTTGGACGGGCACACAGCTTTACAGTTTTGGAGACCCGGACGCCCAATTCCCCGGTCATAACGTAGTGCTCGACAGCGCGGGAAATCTGTACGGCACGACGGATGCGGGAGGGTCTTATGATGCGGGCGCGGTGTTCGAACTGGTGCGCTCCGGATCAGGATGGTCGGAGAACATCCTCGCCAACCTCGGGCTCGGCGTAGGCGGTTACGGCGCGACCGGGCTCATTATGGATGCGGCGGGGAATTTGTACGGTGGTACGTTAGGCGCAGAAAATACAGCCGCGTCCGTGTTTGAGTTGTCGCGCTCGGGCAATGGTTGGCAACTTACCGTGCTGCACTCGTTCGCGAGCGGCTTGGCTTGTTGGGGCAGCCTGGTTATGGACAGCAACGGAAACCTGTACGGAACCACGTACTCTTTAGGAGCACATGGGCTGGGCAACATTTTCAAGCTAAGTCCGTCGGGCAATGGTTGGACTTATACCGACCTGTACGACTTCAGCAACAACGGCGATGGGGAAAACCCAACCGGCGATCTGTCGATCGATGCCAACGGCAATCTCTACGGCACGAATCTTGGCGAGAATGGGAATGGCGTGGTGTGGAAGCTGACGCCGTAGCCCTCGGTCCAGGTTAGCGCCCAAAAGAAGGACGCGAACCTGGGGCACAAACTTGCGATGGGTTTGCGACCGCAATGTCCAGAGGCGCGAGCATGGGCGACAGTCAACTGGAGGTTCCCGGTAGCTTGTTGCTGAGTCGCAAATAAAAAGGGCGGCCCGATGAGCCGCCCACTCCGATCCTTCGAGAGCTCGAGACCTACAGAAGCTGAACGTTTTCCGCCTGCCAGCCTTTGGGCCCTTTGACTACGTTGAACTGGACCGCCTGGCCTTCCTGCAAACTGCGGAAGCCATTCGACTGGATCGCAGAATAGTGCACAAATACGTCTTCGCCATTCTGCCGGCTGATGAAGCCGTAGCCCTTCGCGTCATTGAACCACTTCACTGTTCCTTGTTCCATGGTGGTGCATATTCCTTAAGTTGATGTAGCTGCAATTCGATCGGGATGTGATGCAGGCAGGGAGTGCTGGTAAAGCAGGAACTGCGGCTGCGTACAACGTCGATCAATCGAGCGGGATTATCATAGCAGTCCATATCGGGAAATCCCAAGCGCTTTTGCCGATATGTCCGTTACCGGACGAAAGAACGTGCGTATTATCAATGTGTTACCTTGGGGAAACTTACGCTCTTCGCGGTTCGCTCTTCGCTTTTCGCCGATGGACAATTCCGGCAAGAGGCGATATTGATTGCGGTCCTTTGAGGCGCAGCGCGGAAACGGTCTGCCGCTACGAGACTCCTGCGGCGTAGTAGGGGTACTAAGCGCAAAGCGAACTGCGAAGAGCGCTGCCTCAACTTATGATTGTCGGAACCGGCATTGATATCGCGGAAGTTCCACGCATCGCCGCCTCCATCGAGCGCTTTGGCCGGCGCTTTCTGGAGCGAGTCTTCACGCCTGAAGAGATTCGCTATTGCCAGTCGAAGGCGAACAAGGCAGAGCGCTACGCCGGACGCTTTGCCGCCAAAGAAGCGGCCATGAAAGCCATCGGCACCGGCTGGAATCGCGGCGTTACCTGGCAGGATGTCGAAGTTAAGCGAGTTCCGGGAAGTCGGCCTACGATTGTTTTCCACGGCAAAGCAGCGGAGTTCTTCGACAAACTTGGAGCCGTGCGCGCTCACCTGTCGATCACGCACACGCAAGAATCGGCCATGGCGCAGGTCATCTTGGAGTCCGAGTAAGCGGAGCGGTCGCGACTCCGTAATCGCCCGCTTCCGGATCAGCGACGAGCTAATCCTCTGTGCCGAAATCGACCTTGGCGTCCCAGACCAGAAAGGCCGATACCCCGATAAGGGCACCGGCCATTTCCAGGAATGAAGATTTTCCAGTTATGGCGTGATTTCCCAGATGACACCTTGACGGTTTGCCCCGTCGAGTGAGGCGGTGCCATACAAATTGCCCTGCCCGTCGAAGATCACGTCGCTGATGGGACGGCTCCCGTCGTTCCCTCCGGTGAAATCGTGCAAGGAAGTGTAGGTCCAGCCGCCGTTGGAGGGCGTCAGTTTGAAAATTGAACCCCATCCATAGGCACCGTCGTAGTAGGTCGTGCCGTAGAGGCTGCCGCCGGCATCCATCGTCAGGCTGGCTTCCGGTCCGCCTTGGCCGGTGAAGCTGTAGAGTAACGTGTAGGTCCAGCCACCTTGCGTGGGCTGCAACTCGAAAACCGTGCCGCCGCCGTTGATCCCGCCGGTCGATGTGGTGCCATAGAGGTTACCCGACGGACCCAACAGCAGGCCGCCGATGGGCCATGCTCCGTCGTTTCCGTTTTGGAAGTTATGGAGAATCTGTTCCGTCCAGCCGGACCCGGAGGGTGTTAGTTCATAAACCGTGCCCCAACCGGAACTCCAGAAGGTCGTACCATAAAGATTGCCGGCCTGGTCGAAAATCACACCGCTCCACGGCCCGGTTCCGTCGTTCCCCCCCTCCCCGAAACTGTAAATCACGCTTTCTGTCCAGCCACCGTCGGATGGCGTCAACTCGTAAACCGCGCCAACACCATGGGCTCCGCCATACACCGTCGTGTCGTATAGGTTGCCCGCCTGGTCGAAAACAAGTTTGCCGTAGTACGGATTCGCCCCATCATTGGGCATTCCAGAGAACTCATGAATCACGGTCTCCGTCCAGGGGTAGAGTGCCGATGCCGGGGCGTTGGGAGGGGGCTGGAGATTGAAAACCGTGCCGTAGTCGGCACCTCCGCCGCCCTGCATGGTTGTGCCATACAGCGTGCCGTTCGGCCCGAACGTCACCCCGGCCCACGGGTATACTCCGTCACCACCGGTTCCGGTAAAGTCGTGAAGTGGGGTCAAGACCCATCCCGAGCCTCTGTGAGCGAGCTTGAACACCGAGCCATAGCCGTGCAGGCTTCCTCCGCCCAAGGTGGTGCCGTAGAGATTTCCGGCTGCATCCAAGGTGAGCCCGGCGATGGGATCTCCTCCATCGGGTCGGCCGGCAAAGTTGTGAATTACCTGGAATGTTTGCGCCTGCGCTGGTTGGGTGAAGACAAGTATGATCGCGAGCACGAAGACAATTCCTAATACAGTCATGGTTGCGCGCGAGATCCCGAGTGAATTCTGAGAATGCTGTTTGCCGTGCATGGGCTTACCTCCTGGCCGGGTGGCGGGAATGAAATTGACCAAGGGACGGGCGCATTCGAATGTCTGGGAGAAGGTAGCTCGAGGCTCTTACTTTTTCGCCGTAGCGAAGGGAAGCGGTTGGAAAAGGCCGGGGAATCTTCTCCCGAGACACCCACCAGAATCTCACACCTGCGATGGGTGCGTTGTCAGTGACCGCTGCCGCAACCGAGCGTGACATGGAAGTTCTGACTAAGCCGAGACAAAGTCCCTCATCGGCTGAAGCCGTGATGCTTGTGCGCCATTTATGGACGGCCTGAAGGTCGTTCCCTTCGACTAAGCAGACTCGATCAAAGCTCTCCTAATTGCTGTAATACCACTTGCATTTTGCAAGTAAAATTTGCTAGAGTGCACAAAATGCTCGCGACGCCGAAGTCGAAGCCCCGGTCGGGCTGTCCGGTGAGTGTCTCGCTGGAGCGGTTTGGCGATCGCTGGTCGCTGCTGATCATCCGTGATTTGATGATTCGCGGCTACCGAACCTTCAAGGAGTTCCAGCAATCGGGCGAAGGCATCGCTACCAACATCCTGGCCGACCGTCTGCGGAGTCTGGAAGCTGCCGGGATCATTACGGCGGGAGCGGAGAAGACGGATGCACGCAAGGTAAATTACCGGCTGACCAAAAAAGGGATCGACTTGGCGCCGCTGGTGTTCGAGCTGCTGGTGTGGGCCGCACGGCACGAAGAGACTGGAGCGTCGTGCGCGGTCATGGACAAAATGGAAAAGAACCGCGATGCAGTACTGAGCGAAGTTCGGCGGCGCTGGCGGGAACGGGACTCGACTCCTTTACAGCTGAAATCTGGAGAATGGCATTTGCCGAAGTAGGTGGCCTGGCTAAATAGTTTGCTAAAAAAATTGGAAATTGTTGAGTGCCGCCGGCTGAACAGTTTGCTGAAAAGCTCGGCTTAAGGCGATTTTGAAGGGGCGTAGCTTTAGCTACGCCGTAGCAACTCCTTTATATTGTCATCCCGAACCGACTTTAGTCGGTGAGGGATCTGCTTTTCCGAGTTTTTCAGCAAACTGTGAAGCCGGCTCCGGAGATCTGAAACAAAGAGCTTAGACGCGAACCTGAAGGTTCGCTGTATCGGTCAGCTGACGGGTGATTACGTCGGGGCGATGTCGAAGTCAAACAAATTGAGAAGGAGGGCTTGATGCACTCTACGACGCAAAGTACGGCTTCGAAGAAGATGATCTGGACCGGGCGGATCGTCAGCGCGCTGGTTATCGTGTTGATGCTCTTCGATGCCACCATCAAAGTTCTGCGGCTGCCGGCCGCCGTGGCAGGAGCGGTCCAGGTCGGTTATCCCGCGAACGTGGTTCTGCCTATTGGGATTGTTTTGCTGGTATGTGTCGTGCTTTATGCGATTCCGCGGACATCGATTCTGGGTGCCATCTTGCTGACCGGGTATCTGGGTGGCGCGGTCGCAACCAACGTGCGGATCAGCAGTCCGCTCCTAAGCTACGGCTTGTTGCCGGCCTATATCGGAGTGTTGGCCTGGGGAGGATTATTCTTGCGCGATGAATCCCTTCGCCAGCTGATCCCGCTGCGAAGTTCGGATCGCGGCTAAGGGCCGGGATCAAATTGCAAGGTCATCAAAAACGAAATTCAGAAAGGAGTGAGGATGAGCACGGTACGAGTATTGGTTGGCACAAAGAAAGGGGCGTTCGTACTGACCTCGGATGGAAAGCGGGAAAAGTGGGACGTATCGGGCCCGCATTTTGCCGGCTGGGAGATTTATCACATGAAGGGATCGCCGTTCGATCCCAATCGGCTGTACGCTTCACAGACTAGCGGCTGGTTCGGACAAATTATTCAGCGCTCAGACGATGGTGGCAAGACGTGGCAGGCGCCCGGCGGGGATCCGGAAAAAACGCCGGAAGGATTTCCCAAAGGTCAGAGCAATAAGTTTGTCTACGACAGTTCTCAGGAATCGGGCAAGCCTCTGACTACGCATCAGTGGTACGACGGCACGCAGCATCCGTGGGAGTTCAAGCGAGTGTGGCATCTGGAGCCGTCGCTCACCCAAGCCGACACGGTCTACGCGGGCGTGGAAGACGCGGCTTTATTTCGCTCGACGGATGGTGGAATCAGTTGGCAGGAACTTTCCGGATTGCGCGGACACGGCACCGGTCCCTACTGGCAGCCGGGCGCGGGTGGCATGTGTCTGCATACCATCATTCTCGATCCCAGCGATCCGGGGCGGATCTACATTGCCATCTCGGCGGCGGGCGCGTTCCGCACCGACGACGGCGGTCAGACCTGGAAGCCGATCAACCGCGGACTGCGCTCGCAATTCATTCCCGACCCGAATGCCGAGATCGGCCATTGCGTTCACCATGTGGCGATGCATCCTTCGCGCCCGGGCGTGCTGTTTATGCAGAAGCACTGGGACGTGATGCGCAGCGACAATGCCGGCGACTCGTGGCAGGAGGTGAGTGGAAATTTGCCCACCGACTTCGGTTTCGTGATCGACATTCACGCCCACGAACCGGAGACCATTTACGTCGTGCCCATCAAGAGCGATGGCGAACATTTTCCGCCCGATGGCAAACTGCGCGTTTACCGCAGCCGCAGCGGCGGAAATGAGTGGGAGCCGCTGACCAAGGGCCTGCCGCAGAATAACTGCTATGTCAACGTGCTGCGCGACGCCATGGCGATCGACACGCTCGATTCCTGCGGCGTGTACTTCGGCACCACCGGCGGGCAGGTGTATTTGTCCGCCGACGCCGGAGACAACTGGGCTCCGATTGTACGCGATCTTCCCGCCGTGCTTTCGGTCGAGGTGCAGACGCTGCCATGATTCGCGTGGAGTTACCGCAACATCTGCGGACGCTGGCCCAGGTCAGCGGCGAGGTGATACTCGAAGTCGAGGGCCGGGTGACGCAACGCTCGGTTCTCGATGCACTCGAAGCCCGCTATCCCACATTGTGTGGGACCATCCGCGACCACGTCACGAAACAACGCCGGCCGTTCCTGCGCTTCTTTGCCTGCGCGGAAGATTTGTCGCACGAGCCGCCCGACGCGCCGCTGCCGGAGGCGGTCGCGTCGGGAGCCGAGCCGTTTCTGATTATCGGAGCTATTGCCGGGGGGTAGGGCACGCCCTGTTCACCACGACCCAGGAAACGGTGAACGGGCACGGCATTACAGGCTGCGGAAAAAGTCCCAGCAGCAGATCCCTCACCGGCTGAAGCCGGTTCGGGATGGCAAAAATACAGGGCTTGTGACGGCGCACCTGAAGGTGCGCCCCTTCAAAACATGTTGAACCCGACTTTTTCCGTAGCTTGTTTAAGCGGGCCAAGCGAATGCAATCTGAAAAAGTGTTAGCCCCGGTAGACCGTGGCAGAAGCCATTTCTTGTAATGTCTGATTTCACCGGGTTTAAAGCCCGCCGCTTCCACCACCACCGCAGTTCGTTTCCCGCGAATTCCATTGTCTTTCGTGTAATCTCAACTCATTCATGATTGATACATCCGAGAAACTCATCGCCGCTCCGCGCGCGATTCAAACTTCGACGTGGAGCGTTACCATCGCGGTCGCTCTTATGAGCTTTGCCGCGCTGCTCTTAGAGCTCAGCCTCACCCGGTTATTTTCGGTGGTGCTGTTTTACCATTTCGCATTTCTGGCGATTTCTATTGCGCTGCTCGGCCTGGGAGCGGGCGCTGTATTCGCCTACCTGCGAAGGAAATGGCTGGAGCAATGGTCGATTGGTCAGCTTGGGGCAATGCTTTGCGCGATCAATGCGATCATCGTTCTCCTCGTGCTGGAAGTTGTTTTGCACACGGCCGTGGCGTTGGAACTCAATTGGACGAACTTCTGGCGGCTCACTGCGCTCTACCTGGTTGCAGCGGTGCCGTTTTTCATTACCGGACTTCTGTTCTCCGTTATCTTTGCGCGTCATCCCGAGCGCATTACGCAGCTTTATGGAGCCGATCTGCTGGGAGGCTCGCTGGCCTGCCTGGCGCTGGTGCCATTGTTGAACATTGTCGGCGGACCCAACACCATCGTGTTCGCGGCGGTTGCCGTGGCGCTGGCCGCCGCGGTGTGGGCGGGTCCCGGCAAACGCGTTGCTCCAGCGTGTGTCGTGGGTTTCCTGCTGATCCTGATCGCGCTCAATTTTCATGGCCGGCTCGTAGACATCGTGTACGCCAAGGGGATGAAGCGGGAGGCGCCGCTCTTTGCCCGCTGGAATGCGCTATCGCGGGTTGAGGTCGATCAGCAGGGAACGGGGCGGGCGATCGTGATCGATGCCGATGCGCAAACTTCGCTGATGAATACCGATCCCTATCATTGGAGACCGGACTATCAGCAGAACCTGATGTCGGCGGCTCCGTCGCTGGCGAACGTGCTGCGTCCGCACGGGGACTTCGCCATCATCGGACCGGGCGGCGGTGTTGATGTTTTGCGCGCCGTGGCCAACGGAAGTCCCAATGTTACCGGCATCGAAATTAATCCCATCATCGCCAACGACATCATGCGCGATCGCTTCGCCGACTACACGTTCCACCTCTACCAGATTCCCCAGGTGCATATGCACGTCAGCGATGGCCGCTCGTTTGTGCGCGACAGCCACGACCGCTATGACGTGGTGCAGATGACGCTGGTCGATACCTGGGCATCGACCGCGGCGGGTGCATTTGCGCTCAGCGAAAATAATCTCTACACGGTCGAGGCGTTTCGCGAATATTTCGAGCACCTGAAACCCGACGGCATGATCGCCATCACGCGTTGGGAATTTGCCAAGCCGCGTGAGGCTCTGCGTGTGGTATCGCAGGCCATGGAAGCGCTGCGCCAGATGGGCGTCGCAAACACGGAAGACAATTTCATCGTAGTCAGCGATGGTCCGCTGGACATCGATGGCCGGCCGGTGGTGGTGCTGGCGAAGAAGACGCCGTTTACGCTGGAAGAGCAGCAGGCGGTGCTGAATCACATTCAAGGCAAGAATGAGGATCACGCGAATCTTAATCTGAATGTGCTTTATCTGCCGGTCACCGCCGATCAGTTGGGGATGGCGCACTCCGCCTTTGCGCGACTGATTCGTGGACAGGATACGCAGGCTTTCTCGGAGACCTATCCCTACAATGTTTCGCCGGTCAGCGACAATGCGCCGTTTTTCTTTTTCACGTTAAAGCCGGAGCAGGTATTTCGCGGCTCCGATCAGGGTGGCATCGACTGGAAGGTCAATCTCGGTATCGCGATTCTCGGAATCGTGCTACTGGTCTCGATTTTCGCGGTGCTGGCTTTTCTGGTGGTGCCGCTGGCGCTGTCGCCGGAAACCCGCTCGGGGCGCAGCCTTAGCGTGCTTTACTTCATCGCTATCGGTCTCGGCTACATCATGGTGGAGATCGCGTTCATTCAACGATTCGTGCTATTTCTGGGCTATCCCACGTATGCGCTGACCGTGGTGGTTTTTCTTATGCTGCTGTCCAGCGGAGCCGGCAGTTTACTTTCGCGGCGCTGGTTCCGCGAACCGACGCGAGTTGTCGTCGCGCTAGCGCTCATCGTCTTCGCCCTAGCGATTTATGTTCTCGTGCTGCCGCACTTGCTGGAAACGCTGGTTGGGCAGGCCTTCACGGTGAAGCTGTTGATTAGCGCGTTGCTGCTGATCCCGCTGGGCTTCGTGATGGGGATGCCGTTTCCCAGTGGTCTGCGCGCTCTGTCATCGGCGAAAGCCGGCGAAGATCAGGCGGGACATGGAGCGGTGGAATGGGCCTGGGCCATGAATGCCGCGTCGAGCGTGCTGGGGTCGGTGCTGGCAATTGTCATCGCGATTCAGTTTGGATTGACGGTGACACTAGCGTGCGGAGTCGTCGCGTATTTGGCTGCGATGATGCTGTTGCCGACGTTTAGGAAGGCTGCAGTTGGCAGTTAGCAGTTGGCAGTTAGCATTCAGCATTCAGCATTCAGCATTCAGCAAGTGTGGGTGATCTCGTAATTGGTTGTATCGGGGCGCGAACTCGATAGGCTGCTGAAATCGGTGCCGCCGGCTGAAGCCGGCTTCGATCTAAGAGGTAAGAGGCTTGGACGCGGCGCTGAAGCGCCACACTACCCGAACAACGGCGCGTCTGAAGAGGCTGCCCTGGGCGCAGCCGAAGGGTGACCTGATACAAACCTGATAAATCTCCCGCGCCCACTTCCTTTCCTGCACTGTATTTTGTCCGCGTTTTTCGCGGCTGCAAGGTGTATCTGTTGTTTTCACGACAGTCAAAATTCGTTTTGCGAAAAACTTTCTTCGGCAGGCGCTCAGCCCGACTTGCACGAATGCCAACCTGAGTTGTTATAATCACTCGCTTGGGTGATGAGCATCACACCCGGCTGAGGCGTTCCGTCGCCGCAACCGCACCATCCTGGGTCCCGATGGGGTTTTCGGAGCCCGAAGCCGCAGAGTGGAAAGCTTCACATAAATGGCCCAGATCTTCCATCGTAGTGCGAATACAATTGCGCGCGCCTCAATCATCGGAGTGGTGGTGATCGTGTCGGTGCTGCTGTGGGCGGGGTTGGAAATCCAGCGCTCGCCCTATGCCACCTATCAGGATGTTGCCCAGGCGCAGCCGGTGCCGTTCAGCCATCAGCACCACGCGGCGGGCGACGGCATCGATTGCCGTTACTGTCATACTTCGGTCGAGAGTTCCAGCTTCGCCGGCATTCCTCCCACCAAGACCTGCATGAATTGCCACTCGCAGATTTGGACCAACGCTCCCATGCTGGAGCCGGTGCGCGAAAGCTACCGCACCGGGCAGTCGCTGATCTGGACCCGGGTCGACGATTTGCCCGACTTCGTGTATTTCGATCACAGCATTCATGTCAACAAAGGCGTCGGCTGTTTCAGCTGCCATGGGCAGGTGGACAAGATGCCGCTGATGTTCGCGGCCAATTCCCTGCAGATGGAGTGGTGCTTGAACTGCCATCGCGCGCCGGAAAAATTTCTGCGGCCGCGCGATCAGGTATTCAACATGAGTTATCAGCAGCCCAGCGCGGATAACCCGGTCAAGCTTGCCGACGGCAGCGTGTTTACCGATCAGATTGCCCTGGGCAATGAATTGAAGCATCGCTACAACATTCGCAGCGTGCAAGGCATTACCAGTTGCTCGACCTGCCATCGTTAATTGCAGTTGGCCTGACCAGGGAGGTTGTAAGAAACGGATTTGTATCAGGGCACGGCTTCCGCCGGGCCGATGAAAAAGTCGGAAAAGCAGATCCCTCACCGGCTGAAGCCGGTTCGGGATGACAAATATAAAGGACTTGTGACGGCGCACCTGAAGGTGCGCCCCTTCGAAACGCATCGAACCCGACTTTTTCAGCGGCCTGTTCAGCCGGGCCGGGAATCGGTACCAACACGCGGGCTTATGCCCCTGTGCCTCAGCGGCTAAAGCCGTTGGTCTTGGAGCGTCGTGGCGGCACGACTGAAGTCGTGCCCTGATACAAAGCGACGTCACGGGTGTTGTGCAAAGGCCTTCGAGCAGCGTCGAGAGCTTAACGAACGCTGGTATTTTCGAACAGAACGATAAAGATGGATAAAGAGACCCAGAAGAAAACCGAGGCAGTCTGTCCTTCGAAGATGGACCTGGCCGAAGTGCAGGAGAAGCTGTCGCGCGCCAAGAGCGGCCCGCAGTATTGGCGGAGCCTGGAAGAGCTGGCGCAAAGCGATGGCTTTTACGAGATGCTGCACCGCGAGTTTCCGCGCCAGGCTTCGGTCTGGCCTGAGGGCACCTCACGCCGCGACTTCCTCAAACTGATGAGCGCTTCCATGGCGTTGGCCGGACTGTCGGCCTGCGTCAAGCAGCCGTTGGAGCCCATCGTTCCTTACGTCCGCCAGCCGAATGAAATTGTTCTGGGCAAGCCGCTGTTTTTTGCCAGCGCCATGCCGTTCGGCGGTTACGCGACGCCGGTGATCGTCGAGAGCCACGAGGGCCGGCCCACCAAGATTGAAGGCAATCCCGACCATCCCTCGGGCCTGGGAGGAAGCGATGTTTTCGCACAAGCTTCCATCCTCGACATGTACGATCCCGATCGGGCGCAGATCATCACCCACCTGGGCAATCTGGACAACTGGAGTGGCTACAATTCCGCGTTGACCGGCGCGTTGAATGGGCAGCGGGCGCTGAAAGGGAGCGGCCTGCGCATTCTCAGCCGCACCATCAGTTCGCCGACCATGGCTTCGCTAATGGAGCAAGTTCAGACGGCGTTTCCGCAGTCGAAGTGGGTGCAGTGGGAGCCGGTGAATCGCGACAACGTGCGCGCCGGATCGCAACTGGCGTTTGGGCAATACGTCGAGACGCGCTACAACCTGGAGAAGGCTGACATCATTCTTTCGCTCGACGGCGATTTTCTTTCCAGCGGCTACCCGGGATTTTTGTATTACGCGCGAGGCTTTGCCGCGCGGCGCGATCCCGATCTGAAAGAGAAGATGTCGCGCTTCTATTCCATTCAGAGCACGCCGACGAATACCAGTGGCAAGGCTGATCATCGGCTGCCGGTGCGGGCCTCGGAAGTGGAGCAACTGGCGCGGGCCATCGCCGCGGGATTAGGCGCTGGCGGCGGAACGGCAGCAGGGAATCCGCAGCACCAGGCTTTCGTGGCTGCGGTGGTGAAAGATCTGCAGGCGCACAAGGGCGCGGCGGTGGTCATTCCCGGCGACAATCAGCCGGCCGCGGTTCATGCTCTGGCGCATGCCATGAATCAGGCGCTGGGCGCCAGCGGCAACACCGTGATCTACACCGATCCGGTTGAGGTGAAGCCGCAAGACCAGACAGCCGCGCTGAAGGAGCTGGTTGGCGACATGTATGCCGGCAAAGTTGATCTGCTGCTGATCATGGGCAGCAATCCGGTTTACGATGCGCCTGCCGATGTGGATTTTGCCGCCGCCATGAACAAAGTTCAGCTGCGCGTGCAACACAGTCTTTATCAGGACGAAACCTACGATCATGTGCACTGGCACATCAATGCCACGCACTATCTGGAGCAATGGGGCGACGTTCGCGCCTTCGATGGAACGGTGTCGTTGACCCAGCCGCTGATTGCTCCTCTGTACGACGGCAAGAGCGAGTACGAGTTCATTTTTGCGCTGGTGGGATCTTCGGACACCACGGGCTATGAGATTGTCCGCAAATATTGGCAGGGCCAGCAGAAGAGCGGAGACTTCGACACCGCGTGGCGCAAGGCGCTCTACGACGGCTTCTTCGCCAATACCGCGGCAGCCGCGAAGACGGTTTCAGCCAAGGGCGGGAACATTCCTGCGACCAACACCGGTGCCGCGGATGCGATGGAAGTCATCTTCCGCCGCGATCCCATGATTTACGACGGCAGCAAAGCCAATAACGGCTGGCTGCAAGAAACGCCCAAGCCCATCACCAATCTGTGTTGGGACAACGCTGTCTTCATCAGCCCCAACCAGGCGAAGAAGTCGGGCCTCGAAACAGGCGACATTATCGAGATCGACGTCAACGGCCGCAAAGTAAATGGTCCCATCTGGCCGCAGCCCGGACATCCTGACAATTCCATCACGGTTTTTCTCGGTTATGGACGCACCAAAGCAGGACGCGTGGGCACCGATGTCGGCTTCAGCGGTTACAAGATTCGCAGCAGCGACGCGCCCTGGTTTGCCGCGGCCCAGATCAAGAAAGTGGGCTCAGGTTTCGGCTTTGCTCATCCGCAGGGCTTTCAGTACATCGATCATTCTGATCTGCCTAGCTTCACCGAGTCGTTGAGCAACCGGCACATCATCCGTAAAGCGACGCTGGCCGACTTCATCGCCAATCCCAACTTCGCGCACGAGGGCATCGAGTCGCCCCCGCCGGAGATGACGCTCTACCCCAACTATCAGTACACCGAGTTGAAGTGGGGCATGACCATCGACATGAACGCCTGCATCGGCTGCAAGACCTGCATCGTGGCCTGCCAGGCGGAGAACAACATTCCGGTAGTCGGCAAGATGCAGACCATGCGCGGCCGCCAGATGCAGTGGTTGCGCGTCGATATGTATTACGAGGGTGGCACCGAGAATCCCACAATGTATTACCAGCCGGTGCCGTGCCAGCAGTGCGAGAACGCGCCTTGCGAAGTAGTTTGTCCGGTGGGAGCGACGGTGCACAGCACCGAAGGCCTCAACGACATGATCTACAACCGCTGCGTCGGCACTCGCTACTGCTCCAATAATTGTCCGTATAAGGTGCGGCGTTTCAATTTCCTGCTGTTCCAGGATTTCACTACGCCGCAGTTCAAGATGATGCGCAATCCCGAGGTCAGCGTGCGCAGCCGCGGCGTCATGGAAAAGTGTACGTACTGCGTGCAGCGCATCACCCACGGGCGGCTGGCCGCGGAAAAAGAAAATCGCAAGGTCAAGGACGGCGAAGTGATCACAGCCTGCCAGCAGGCTTGTCCGGCGGGGGCAATTGTCTTCGGCAACTTGAACGACCCCGAAAGCCGCGTCTCCAAGATCAAGGCGCAGCAGCGCAATTACAACTTGCTGGAAGATTTGAATACGCGTCCTCGCACCTCGTATCTGGCGGTGGTGCAGAACCCGAATCCTGAACTTGAACAGTCGGAGCCCAGTTAGCGATGCAGCAGGGACCAGAGGAAAAAACGATTCTGCAGGACGTGCCCTGGCCGGATGAACCGCCGGTACTGCTTCCCGGGCAATCCTTCGGCAGTGTAACCGACACCATCGCCGATGCCGTCTTGCAACGGCCCATCGGCCTGGGCTGGCTCTTCGGTTTATTTGTCGCCATGAGTCTGGTGGCGCTGCTGATGATCGCCGTCACCTACCTATTTCTGGTGGGCGTCGGCATCTGGGGCATTGAGATCCCGGTAGCCTGGGGCTTCGCCATCATCAACTTCGTGTGGTGGATCGGTATCGGTCACGCCGGCACGTTGATCTCGGCCATCCTGCTGCTGTTGAAGCAGACCTGGCGCAATTCGATTAACCGCTTCGCCGAAGCCATGACGCTGTTCGCCGTGGCTTGCGCCGGTATGTTTCCCTTGCTGCACATGGGCCGTCCCTGGCTGTTCTACTGGATGTTCCCTTATCCCAGCAGCATGGGCGTGTGGCCGCAGTTCCGTAGTCCCCTGGTGTGGGACGTCTTCGCGGTATCGACCTATGCCACCATTTCGGCCGTGTTCTGGTACGTGGGCCTGGTGCCTGACCTGGCTACCATGCGCGAGAAGGCCCATCACCCGCTGACCCGCAAGATCTACGGGCTTCTGAGCATGGGCTGGCGCGGTTCGGCGCGGCACTGGAAAAATTACGAAGCGCTGTATATTCTGCTGGCCGGGCTGGCCACGCCGCTGGTGCTTTCGGTACACACCGTGGTCAGCTTCGATTTTGCGATCGCGATTCTTCCCGGCTGGCACACCACCATCTTCCCACCCTACTTCGTGGCAGGCGCGATTTACTCCGGCTTTGCCATGGTGCTGGTGCTGGCCATTCCGATTCGCCACTACTATCACCTGGAAGGCATGATCACCATGCGCCATCTGCAAAACTCGGCGAAGATCATGCTGGCGACCGGGTTGATCGTGGCCTACGGTTACGCCTTCGAGGCTTTTATCGCGTTCTACAGCGGCTCGACCTACGAGCGCTTCATGATGCAGAACCGCTGGTTCGGCCAGTACTCTTTCCTGTACTGGATGCTGATCCTGTGCAACATTCTGATCCCGCAGGTGCTCTGGTTCCCCAAGGTGCGGGCTAATATTCGGGCGCTGTTCTGCATCTCGCTGGTGGTTCTGGTCGGCATGTGGCTGGAGCGCTTCATCATCATTGTGACCAGCCTGCATCGCGACTTCCTGCCCTCGTCCTGGGGCCACTACACTCCCACGCGGTGGGACTACGCCGTGCTGGCGGGAACCGTGGGCTTCTTCTCGGCAGCCATGTTTATTTTCATTCGCACCATGCCTTCGATTTCGATCTTTGAAATACGTGCGTTGCTGCCGCAAGCGGAGGTGAAAGCCAAGTGAGTCACGCTCAGCTCTCACCCGCAATTTACGGCCTGCTGGCCGAGTTTGATACTCCCGGCGAACTGGTGCATGCCGCCGAACAAGCTTATGCAGCCGGCTATCGCAAGTTCGATGCCTACAGCCCGTTTCCCATCGAGGAAGCCAGCGAGGCCGTCGGCTTCCACAAGAGTCACGTGCCCCTGATCGTGCTGGTGGGCGGATTGCTGGGCGGCGCTTCCGGCTTCGGCCTGCAGTACTGGATCAACGTTATTTCCTATCCATTGAATATAGGCGGCAAGCCCTACGACTCGTGGCCGGCGTTTATTGTGCCGACCTTCGAGTTGACGATTTTGTTTGCCGGACTCTGCGGGGTCTTCGGAATGTTTGCCTTGAACGGCCTGCCCATGCCGCATCATCCGCTGTTCAGCGTCGACCGGTTTTCCCTGGTGACCCGCGACAAGTTTTTCCTGTGTCTGGAGGCTGCCGATCCCAAGTTCGATCTGGACGGCACGCTGCGGTTTATGGAAAGTCTGCGGCCCACTTCGATTGCGGAGGTGCCGCATTAATCGGCTAACGCAAATTTATGCACGCCTGAACAGGCTGCGGCAAAAGTCAGGTCCGATGTGTTTTGAAGGGGCGCACCTTCAGGTGCGCCGTCACAAGTTCTTTATTTTTGTCATCCCGAACCGGCTTCAGCCGGCGAGGGACCTGCTGTTGAAGCTTTTTCAGCGACCTGTGAAGGCGTGCTCCACCCAGGCGGTGTCATCGAAACTCTGGTGGCGAAGGTTTTCGGTTGGCTTGTTTGCAGCGGTGACCCTGCTGCTGCTGGCGGGCTGTCGCGAAGACATGCAGAACCAGCCGTACTACCGGCCGCTGCGCGAAAACGATTTCTATGCCGACAAGCGTTCGGCGCGGCCCATCATCGCCGGCACCGTAGCTCGCGGACATCTGGATGCCGACACTTATTTCTATACCGGCAAGGTCGGCAGCAACGACGGCGACTATCTGCCATTTCCAGTGACGCCCGAGGTCATGGCTCGCGGCCAACAGCGCTTCAACATTTACTGTTCCCCATGCCACTCCGAGGTAGGCGACGGCAACGGCATGATCGTGCAGCGCGGCTTCAAACATCCGCCGTCGTATCACATCGATCGTTTGCGCCGCGCTCCCATTGGCTATTTCTTTGACGTCATGACCCACGGCTACGGCGCCATGCCCGACTATGCGGAGCAGGTTCCCGCAGCCGACCGTTGGGCCATCGCGGCCTACATTCGCGCGTTGCAACTGAGCCAGCACGCCACCGAGGCCGATGTTCCTGCGGGTGAACAGATTGCCAGTGCGCCGCCGCCTGGAGTCACCATCGCGCCGGCTTACGACACTCAGGTACCGGCAACCACAATGAAGGCAGCGGCGCAACCTGAAGCGCCTCCGGCTAAAGGAGGCGAGCAGAATAAATGAGCAACGAAACTTTAAATCTTCGCCAGGCCGACTACGCCGTTCCCGCTCAGGCGGCGGAATGGCAGAAGCGCGCCATGCTGGCCGGCGTCGTCGGAGTCATCGTCTGCATTGCCGGCGCGGTGCTCTCGCTGGACCAGTTCCTGCGCGGCTACCTGATCGCCTACGTGTTCTGGCTGGGCCTGAGCCTGGGCTGTCTGGCGCTGCTGATGGTGCAGTATCTTTCCGGCGGCTTCTGGGGATTGTGCATCCGCCGCGTGCTGGAGGCTTCCAGCAAGTGCCTGCCGCTGATGTTCGTGTTGTTCCTGCCGATTCTGTTGGGACGGCATCATCTTTACCAGTGGATGAACGATCCTTCGCTCACCGAGCACAACCGTTGGTATCTGCATACTGGCGGGTTAGGTGGCTGGTACGCCCGCTGGATCATTTACTTCGTGATCTGGATTGGCTTGGCCACGGTGCTGAACAAGCGTGACGACCGGCAAGATAGTCCGCTGCCGGGAGGGATTCAGCCGCGCTTCCAGGGACTGAGCGGCTTGGGACTGGTGCTCTATTCCTTGTCGCTGTCGTTTGCGGCCGTCGATTGGGTGATGTCACTCGATCCGCATTGGGGCTCGACCATCTACGGCCTCATTTTCATTGCCGGGCAAGGTCTGTCGGCGCTGGCGTTTTGCGTGATCATGCTGACGGTGCTGACGCACTCTAGCCCGTATCGCGAAATCATCAAGCCGACCCAGTTCCACGACATCGGCAAATTGATGCTGGCCTTCGTCATGCTGTTCGCCTACTTCTCATTCTCGCAGTGGCTCATTATCTGGGCGGGCAATCTGCCGGATGAGATTGGCTGGTTTTTGAATCGCATACGCGGCGGCTGGGGCGTGGTGGCGCTGATCATTATCCTCTTCCATTTCGCTTTGCCTTTCGCCCTGTTGCTGTCGCGGGAACTCAAACGCGCCGGCCGCCGGCTGATCGGCGTCGCCCTATTTCTGATGTTCATGCGGGTGGTGGACATTTACTGGTACGTGGTGCCCAACTTCGCTCACGAACGCGGTCATTTTTATTTAAGCATCTGGTACATCCTGATACCGCTCGCGATGGGCGGCGTGTGGCTGACCAATTTCTTCTACGAGTTCCGGCAACGGCCGCTGTTGCCGCTCTATGATCCGCAGATACCAAATTTCTTGCAGCAAGGATCGGGACATGGCCACTGATCACAGCAAATACGATCCTTTGCGGAATCCGCAGGTCGACTACGAACGCGCCGATCTTAGCCCAGCTGGCATTCTCTGGTTCCTGATTGGGCTGTTCATCGCCGGCGTTTTCATCGAGCTAGTGATTTGGGGAATGTTCCGCTTCATGGCGCGCAGTGAAGCTTTGTTTCCCCAAGGCAAGCAGAATCCCATGGTGAACGCGCAAAAGGCGGCTCCCGCGCAGACGCCGCATTCGGTTTTGCAAAATACGCCGCCAGTGAATCTGTCGGTTTTTCCGGAGCCGCGCCTGCAGGTGAATGATGCCGGCGAGATGAGCGAGTTCGTCGACTCGGAACAGAAGTTGTTGAACCCTCCGCAGCCGTTTACCGACGCCAGCGGGAATGTGCATCTGCCCATATCGCTGGCGATGCAATTGATCGAGGAGCGCGGGCTGCCGGTGCGGCCGAATACGGCACACGATGTTGGCGAGCAGGCCCCGATGTCAGATGGGAACCCGATGGCCTCCGAGCCCGGCGCGTCGAACGGGGCGGCTGCAGAGCCTAAGCAGCCGTAAGGCTGGGAGCGGCGGCGTCGGGCCTGGAGCGGCAGCGTTGGCTAGCGCGGCCTGAACGCCTTCGGGACGCACGAGGTTCGGGTAGTACGAGGTTCGGGACGTACGAGGTTCGCGTGGTACGAGGTTCGGGTAGTGCGGGCCTTCAGGCCCGCGTTAAGGCTGTTTATTAAGGGATCCGGGCTTAGCCGCGGAGTCCCTCAATGTGGGACTTATAGCGTCATGGGCTGCAATAGGGAATCGTAGGTTGCAGCAGGGAATAGTCAGCCGCGGAGCGGCGTTATTTGTTTTAGCCGTGGGCGTAAGCCCGCGGAAGAGAATGCGATTACGAAACCGAGCCGCGGAGCGGCGGCACTTGTAGAAGCACGGGCCTCAAGAATTTGCGGTAGGGAAAAGGAATCAACCAGCCGCAAATCCAGCCCGTAAGGGCGGAATAATCTAGCCCAGCACGTAGCGATAGCGGAGTGCTGGGTATGGTGATTAACCAACCCGAGTCCCTTAGGGACCACAGAGTTACAACAACACGCGGTTTGCGAGAATTGGATTTTGCTGTGAAACGTTTTCAAATCACGATGGCTTTAACGCTCCTGGTGGCGACGACGTTATTCGCCCAGGCGCCTTCGTCATTTCAGGATAAGCCGACAGCCCCGGCGCCGGAGGTCAATCCCGCCGACCTGTCGAACGTCGGCATCGATCAGCGCCTCAATCAACAGGTGCCGCTCGATCTCGAATTCAAAGACGAAACCGGAAAGACGGTCAAGCTGGGAGATTATTTTCAGTCGGGACGGCCGGTGCTGCTGAACCTGGTCTACTACACCTGTCCCATGCTGTGCGGCGAGGAACTGGCCGGCGAAGCCAGCGCGCTCAGCATGCTGAAGTTCACTCCCGGCAACGAATACGAAGTGGTTTCCGTGAGCTTCAATCCGGATGAGACTCCGAAAGATGCGTCCGACAAGAAACAGGTTTACGTTGCCCGCATGAACGAGCATCTGGATCACAAGACCAACGGCGATGGCTGGCATTTCCTCACCGGCCAGCAGCCGCAGATCAAGCAACTGGCCGATGCAGTCGGCTTCCGTTATCATCGCGATCCGCGCACCGGGCAGTTCATTCATGCGGCGGGCATCATGGTGGTGACCCCGACGGGCAAGCTCGCTCAGTATTACTACGGCGTTGAATTTTCGCCGAAAGACCTTCGTCTCGGCCTGATCGAGGCGTCGCACGACAAGATTGGCACCCTGGTGGACGAGGTGGTGCTGTATTGCTATCACTATGACCCGAACACCGGGCGATACGGCGCGGTCGTCGCCAACATTATGCGTTTGGCCGGAGCTGCCACCATGTTGATTCTCGGCGGATTTCTCATCGTGATGTTCCGCCGCGACTCGCATAAGGGCAGCGACAAGGGAACAGGACGGGCCTGATCGATATGTGGAAGAACTTCCCACTCTTTCCTGAGCGTGCCTCGGCACTGGCATGGCAGGTGGACGGACTTTATTTCTTGCTGATCGCGGTGTCGGCGTTTTTCACGCTGCTCATCTTCGTGCTGATCTTCGTCTTCGCCGTGAAGTATCGCCGCTCGGTCCATCCGCATCCGGTGCAGATTGAAGGTTCGCTGCCGCTGGAGCTGACCTGGACGCTGATCCCGTTGGGCATCTGCATGATCTTTTTCGCCTGGGGCTCGCTTATCTATTTTCAGGAGGCGCGGCCGCCCAAGGGGGCGATGGAAGTTTACGTTGTCGGCAAGCAGTGGATGTGGAAGTTCGAGCATGAGACCGGACAGCGCGAGATCAATCAGCTGCACATCCCGGTGGGCGCCGACATCAAGATGGTGATGAGCTCGCAGGACGTGATTCATAGCTTCTTCGTGCCGGCTTTCCGCATCAAGGCCGACGTGTTGCCCGGCCGGTTTACCTCGACCTGGTTTCACACGACGAAGGTTGGAACCTATCACCTGTTTTGCTCGCAATATTGCGGCACCGATCACTCGGGCATGATCGGGCAGGTGATTGTGATGGAGCCCTATGCTTACCAGGCTTGGCTGGGCAGCAATGGGGCCACCGGTAACCTGGCGGAAAGCGGGCAGCAACTTTTCCAGCAGTTGGGATGCGGTACCTGCCATCGCTTCGATACGCAAGGGCGCGGTCCCAATCTGGCCGGCCTCTATGACAAACCGGTATTGCTGGAGGATGGACGCACGGTGACGGCCGACGACAATTACCTGCGCGAATCCATTCTGAATCCCAGCGTCAAAATCGTTGCCGGTTTCAAGCCCATCATGCCGACGTACCAGGGGCAGGTATCGGAAGAAAGCTTGATGGCGCTGGTGGCCTACATTAAGTCGTTATCGCAACCCGCGAGCGGATCGGCAACCAGCCAGGCAGCCGTTTCTGGATCGCCCAACGGCCAATAAGGTTTTAGAACCCTGAAGGTGTGACCCATGGCAACCGCTGTACAAAGCGTCGAGCGCGAAAATTACCTGAATTCCAACTACGGCATCAAGTCGTGGCTGCTGACCTCAGACCACAAGCGTATCGCGATGTTGTACCTCATCTCGATCACCGCCATGTTCTGGATCGGCGGCTTCTTCGCCATGCTGATCCGCCTGGAATTGCTGACGCCGGCTGGCGACCTGGTTTCGTCCGACACCTATAACAAGCTGTTCACCATGCACGGGATCATCATGGTGTTCTTCTTCCTGATCCCATCGGTGCCGGCGGTGATTGGCAACTTCGTGATTCCCTTGATGGTGGGTGCCAAGGATCTGGCCTTCCCGCGCATTAACCTGCTGAGTTGGTACATCTACATGGCGGGGGCCATCACCGCTCTGGTCGCCATGGTGACCGGCGGCGTCGATACCGGCTGGACCTTCTACACACCCTTCAGCACCACGTACTCCAATACTCATGTGATCGGCGCGGCCATCGGCATTTTCATCGCCGGCTTCTCCTCCATCTTTACCGGACTGAATTTCATCGTCACCATTCACCGCATGCGAGCGCCGGGCATGACCTGGCGCCGCCTGCCGCTGTTCTGCTGGTCCAACTACGCGGCCGCGCTCATCATGGTGCTGGGTACGCCGGTGATCGCCATCACCTTGCTGCTGGTTGCGCTGGAGCGCGCCTTTAACATCGGTGTCTTCAACCCGCAACTGGGCGGCGATCCGCTTCTGTTCCAGCACCTGTTCTGGTTCTACTCCCACCCTGCGGTATACATCATGATTCTGCCGGGCATGGGCGTGATCAGCGAGATCGTCACCTGCTTCTCGCGCAAGCGCGCCTTCGGCTATGAGTTTGTGGCTCTGGCCTCGATCGCCATCGCGGTGCTGGGATTTCTGGTCTGGGCGCACCATATGTTCGTGGCCGGCATCTCGGTTTACGCCGCGCTGGTGTTCTCGTTGCTCAGCTACCTGGTGGCGATTCCGTCGGCGGTCAAGGTCTTTAACTGGACCGCGACCATGTATAAGGGCTCGATACGCTACGAAACGCCGATGCTCTATGCCTTCGGGTTCATCGGACTGTTTACGGTTGGCGGCCTGACCGGAATTTTCCTGGCGTCGCTGGGTCTCGACGTACATGTGCACGACACCTACTTTGTGGTAGCCCACTTTCACTATGTAATGGTGGGCGGCATGGTGATGGCTTACATGGCGGGACTGCATTTCTGGTGGCCGAAAATCAGCGGGCGAATGTATCCCGAAGCCTGGGCCAAGCTGTCGGCGCTGCTGGTTTTTGTGGGATTCAATACCACATTCTTCCCTCAGTTCATTATGGGTTACATCGGGTTGCCACGCCGCTATCACGCTTATCCGCCGGAGTTCCAGGTGCTGAATGTACTCTCGACCGCTGGCGCCTCAATCCTCGCCGTGGGTTACGTGCTGCCTATGATTTATTTCCTGTGGTCGCTGCGTTATGGCGAGCTGGCGCCGCCGAATCCCTGGAACGCCGTTGGTCTGGAGTGGATGACTCCGTCGCCGCCGCCCACGCACAACTTCGATGAAACTCCGATCGTCACTTGGGAAGCCTACGATTACGAGCACCAGCCGCAGGAGGAGGTCAGCGTTGGCCACTAGCGATATCCAAGTCGCGGAACACAATCTGCAGCATCACTTCGCCGACATGGAGCAGCAGCAGGAAACCTCCACCTTCGGCATGTGGATGTTCCTGCTGACCGAAATCATGTTCTTCGGTGGGCTCTTCTGCGCTTACCTGGTGTACCGCGCCGCCTATTATCAGGCCTTCGTCGAAGGCAGCCGGAAGATGAACATCTGGCTGGGCGCCACCAACACCGCGGTGCTGATTTGCAGTTCGCTGAGTATGGCGCTGGCGGTTCGCGCCGCCCAATCAGGCAAGCCCAAACTGATGGCCGGCCTGCTGGTCATCACCATGCTTTTCGGTCTCGGCTTCCTCGGCATCAAGGGCGTCGAGTATCACGAGCACTGGGTGAATCACGAATTCCCTGGACCCAATTTCCATTTTCAGACCGGCGAGCCTGACCATCCGGCAACCGATCCCCAGCACACCGAAATCTATTTCTCGCTCTATTGGGCCATGACCGGCTTGCACGCTTTTCACATGATCATCGGCGTCGGCCTGGTCTTGTGGATCATGATTGTCGGCCTGAGGGGAGCGTTCAGTCCCTCGTATTTCACTCCGGTGGAGAACGTGGGGCTGTATTGGCACTTCGTTGACTTGGTGTGGATTTATTTATTTCCACTCTTGTATTTAATCAGCAAGAAACACGGCGGCTAATCATGAACAACATACAAGACCGTTTCCATCCCGGCTCGGCGCAAGAACACTTTGATCCCATGTCCCACGTTGTGCCCATCTGGATCTACGTTGCGATCTGGGCCTCCTTGATGGTCTGCACCGGACTGACGGTTTTCGCCGCCACGATTGAGTTGGGCATCTTCAATATCGTGGTGGCGCTGGTGATCGCGACCATCAAGGGCACGCTGGTGGTCCTGTTCTTCATGCATCTGCGCTACAGTACCAAGCTGACCATGGTGACGGTCGTCGCCGCCTTGTTCTTCCTGTTTATTCTGTTCAGCCTGAGCATGACCGACTATCTGACGCGCGCCTGGCTGACCCGCCCATGAGACATTGCTAAAAACCATGGCATAAACCTCTCTCTGGGGCGTGTCAGGGCACGACTTGAGTCGTGCCGAACGAACACGCCAAGACCTGGGCTTTAGCCCCTGCAACAATCGATTCAGGGGCTGAAGCCCTGATTATTGTGTCGCCGCGTTTGGCACGACTGAAAGTCGTGCCCTGACACAAACCTCCAGGGCGATAAATTTAGCGGCATCCCACTTTGTGGCATATAGCCACCAAACGGGCATCTCTCTATCCCACATTGTGGGATACAAGCCCGACAACCACCTTGTTGCTTCCTGAATTTCTTTCCGCTCACTTTCATCATCCTTTAACAATAATGCATGTAACCTTATCCCTGTGATCCCTGCATACGACAGTTCTTCACCCGGCGTCGGCTACAATACAGCCGTGAAACAAACCATCTTTGCTGTGGAAGACGATGCCGACATTTCGCGTCTGGTTCGTCATCATCTGGAATCCGCGGGCTACGGCGTGCGCACCTTTGCCGCTACCGCCGGCGTAATCGCCGAAGCCGAAAAGCAGGCTCCGGCGCTGTTTCTGCTCGACATCATGGTGCCCGGAGGCGATGGTCTGGAGCTGTGCCGGCGTATTCGCCAGACTTCGTCGCTATCCATGACCCCGGTCATCTTCCTGACCGCCAAGGTCAGCGAGTCGGACCGCGTCATCGGACTCGAGCTGGGCGCTGACGATTACATTCCCAAGCCCTTCAGCCCGCGTGAACTGGTGGCCCGGGTACGGGCCGTGCTGCGCCGCTTTGAGCGTCCTCTGGCGCCCGCCATCGTCAAGGCCGGCGATATCGAGATCGATAGCGGCGGCATGACCTTGATGGTCCGCGGCCAGCTCACGCAAACCACCGCGACCGAGTTCCGGCTGCTGGAATATCTCGCCCGCCATCCCGGACGGGTGTTCACCCGTGATCAATTGCTCGATGCCGTCTGGCGCGACACTCACTACGTAACCCCGCGGTCGGTAGATGTCTATGTGCGCCGCATTCGTGAGAAAATTGAGGAGAACCCGGACGAGCCTCGCTATCTAAAGACGGTTCGCGGAGCGGGCTACCGCTTCGAAATTCCAAAGCCTTAAAGAGCTGCAAACCGTGAAGAGTCGCATCTTCGTGAAGTTGTTCCTCGCGGCCTTGGTGGTCATCGCGGCCTGCACGCTCTCACTCGATCTGCTCATCGGCCGCACCTGGGAAAGCATGCTGCGCAGCGAGATTGAAACTTCGCTGCGCCAGAAGACGCTGATGTTCGCCACCCGCGTCGCCGATGCTCCTTCCGCATCGCTACCTCAATTCACCAGCCAGGCCGCTGCCGCTGCCGGAACGCGCATCACCGTCATCGACAACCGCGGCAAGGTCCTGGCCGACTCCGAGGCCCAGCCCGACGCGATGGAAAATCATGCCACCCGTCCGGAGTTTGCCGCGGCCTTACACGGCCAAGTAGGAATCTCGACCCGTCTCAGCAAGACCATGGGGGTTGAGTTGCTCTACGTCGCGGTGCCGATTGCCGGTGGCGCGGTGCGCATGGCTTATCCGCTGCACTCCATTCACGAAGCCAATCGCCAGATCCGCCGCGACCTGCTGGAAGGCTCAGCGCTGGCCGGGCTGTTAGCACTTTTGCTTGCGTTCGTAGCAACTCAGTCGATTGGCCGCAGGCTGGTGCGCATTACCGATTTCGCCGAGCGAGTCGCCGCCGGCGATCTGTCGGCGCGAATTCAGGAAGAGTCGAGCGACGAAATTGCTCACGTGGCCGCGGCGCTCGACAAAACCGCGCGCAAGCTGGAAGACGGTTTTCGCGCTGTGGAAAACAGCCGTCAGACTTTGGAGACGCTGCTGAATTCGATGCAGGAAGCGGTGATCGCGGTCTCGCAGGACGAGCGCGTTCTCTGGGCGAATCAGCGCATGGAACGCCTGTTGCCCAGCGGAATTCGTCTGGGAGCTCCCCTGGTACAGTCGGTTCGCGATCCGGAAATTCTCGCCTCCGTACAGAATGCTCTGGCCAGTCGCGATGTCACCATGGCTCGCGCCGCCAAAATTTTCTCCGGCCGCATCTTCGATGTCACCGCGGCTCCCATGCCCGGAGGGGGCGCCGTCGCCGTGTTGCACGATCAAACCGAAATCGAGCGGGTGGAAAAGACGCGGCGCGATTTCATCGCCAATGTGTCGCACGAGTTGCGCACTCCGCTCACTTCCATTCAGGGATATGCCGAGACCCTGCTCGACAGTCGCAGTCTGCCGGAGAATCAGCGCGAATTCATCGAGATCATTCGCAAGAACGCCACGCGGATGGGACGGCTCACCGAAGATCTGCTGGTACTGGCGCGAGTGGAGTCGGGCGAACACAAACTCAACTGCCAGTTCGCCATGCCGCAGGAATTGCTGGATGACGCGGTGCAGACGTTTCACGAGATTGCCGCCAGCCGCGGTATCCAGCTCTCCATCATGAACACGGCGACGTCAGCGGTTGTGGTGGATCGCGATGCCATCCACCAGGTGTTTACCAATCTGATCGACAACGCTCTGAAATACGGCGATCAGGGTGGCAAGATTCTGGTCGGCGCCTGCGAGACTGAAGAAGGCGTGCAGTTTTACGTTCGCGACTTTGGCTCCGGCATTCCCAGCGAACATCTACCGCGCTTGTTCGAGCGCTTCTATCGCGTCGACAAGGCGCGCTCGCGCGAATCGGGAGGAACCGGTCTGGGTCTGGCAATCGCGAAACACGTGGTGCGGGCGCACTCCGGCAGCATTCATGCCGAGAGCGAATTGAACCACGGCTCGACTTTCTATTTCACCTTGCCGCGGCACCCTGTGCCGGTGCCAGCTTAAAGCGGTCCTGCAAATCGAATCAAGCCGCATATCTCAATTTGGCGCGCTAGTGCGTACCAGGGCCGGCGTCACAGCTTCGCCGAAATCGAATGAAGGTGCGGTTTGTATCAGGGCACCCTTCGGCTGCGCTCAGGGCAGGCGCTTCAGCCGTGCCGCACGGTCCGTTAACTAAGCGGGGCCTTAGCCCCTGGAAACATTGGGCAGGGGCTGAAGCCCTCAATTTTTGCCACGTGTTCGGCACGACTAAAGGTCGTGCCCTGATACAAACCAGACCTAAGGCGATTCACGGGATAGTTCCCGGCTCCCCTAGCAATTCCAATACGCCTGCCTGTGAATTAAAACGAACTTCATGCAGATTTCATCGACAATTCACAAACCTCTTCTATCCTGTAAGTAGTATCCGTCCACCAACCGGCTATGCTGGCCCACGAACGCACGGGCCCAGATCAGGGTATTGGTGTGTGCGGCGATCCTGAGAACCGAATGAGTTCAGCCGAGACCACGCTCCCTACTCCCGACGCAATCTGTGCCCACCTGCACGAACAAACGCTGCAGGCTTGCCGGGTGGCGCGCATTGCCGCCGGCATTGTCGCCGAAGGGATTGCCACCGGCGTGCCTTCGCTTTTGGATGGTGTGCGCGAGCGCGAGAAGGAACTCGACACTCTCGATCGCGTCATCGATCAGGGAGTGACCGCGATCATCACCCAGGTGACGGAGGCTCAGGCTCGGGACCTGCTGGCGTGTCTGAAATTTATTATCGATCTGGAGCGAGTCGGCGATCTGCTGCTCAACTGCAGCAACCGGGCTGCGGCCGTGGGCAGTCGCATCGACCTGCAAGACATTCGCGACCTCACCCTGATGGCCTCGCGGCTGGAGAAAATGCTCGGCGATGTGCATGATGCGTTCAGCCAGCGCGATCTCAATCGCGCGTTATCGGTTTTACGTTCCGACGCCGAGCTGGATCGCCTGCGCAATCTCATTTTTCTGCGCCATCTGGAGAACCAGGAAAACGCGCAGCGCCAGGAAAGCTTCCACGTACTCTTCATGACCCAGTCGCTGGAACGCGCCGGCGATCATGCCAAGAATCTCGCCGAGGAAGTCTGTCACCTGGTCAGCGGACATAGCGTGCGCCACGTGCTGCGCGCCTACGATAAGCCGGTCGAACAGATGTTTATCGAGGACCTGAAGCGCCGTCAGAAAATGTGAAGCCAGACAATAAGATTTGCGATTCAATCCTTTGATTGTCAGCCTGAGCGGAACGCCGCTGGGTCTTTCCTGAGCCGCTGCTTTTGTGCGTCGGCCGGGCGCGCAGTCGAAGGGATCTGCGGTTCCAAGGCGAGGCCTCGACCATCTGCTCCCACGTAAGTGTGGGTCTTTACCCTAAATTCACCCCTGTGTAACAAACTTGTAACAAGGCAGGCGTAGAACGGCGGGTGGACTTATCTCAGCAATAATTCAGGAGGATAACTACGTGATTCGCTCTCTCAGGGTGCTCCTCTGCATCGCTGTGCTTGCTACTTGCGCCTCGGCGCAGACGACTTTGAATGGCGCGGGTGCGACGTTTCCGTACCCGATCTATTCCAAATGGTTTAACGAATACCACAATCTGCATTCCAACATTCAGATCAATTACCAGTCAATCGGCAGCGGCGGCGGTATTCGTCAAGTGCAGGCCGGCACGGTGGATTTCGGCGCCAGCGATGGGCCGATGAGCGATGAGCAGATTGCCCAATCCAAGGTCAAGGTACTGCACGTGCCCACCGTGCTGGGTGCCGTGGTACCGGCGTACAACATCCCTGGGGTGAGCGCCGAGTTGAAGTTTACTCCCGATGTGTTGGCCGATATCTATCTGGGCAAGATCACCAAATGGAACGATGGCCGAATTACCAAGATCAATCCCGGCGTGAATTTTCCCGACCAGAACATCACCGTAGTTCACCGTTCCGACGGCAGCGGCACCACCTATATCTTCACCGACTATCTCTCCAAAATAAGTAGCGACTGGAAGAACAATGTCGGCAAAGGTACCTCGGTAAAGTGGCCGGTAGGCATTGGCGGCAAGGGGAACGAAGGCGTCGCGGGGTCGGTTCGGCAGTTGCCTGGCTCCATCGGATACATCGAACTCATTTATGCCCTGCAAAACAAAATTCCTTTCGGAGTGATGCAGAATTCCTCACACAACTTCATCAAGGCCAGCTTGGAGAGCACGACGGCTGCGGCTGAAGGGGTGAAAATGCCGGCCGACTTCCGGGTCTCGATCACCAATCCTCCCGGCAAGAACGCTTATCCCATCGCCAGCTTCACCTGGTTGCTGATTCCCACTCACCCGGCCGATGCCAACAAGGGAAAGATCCTGAAAGATTTCCTCTTCTGGATGCTCGACCAGGGTCAAACCATGGTAGAGGCTCTGTCCTACGCTCCGTTGCCCAAAGATGTGGTGACTAAGGAGAAGGCGGCAATCACCTCGCAGATTCACTAAAGGAGGCAGCGGTTAGCAATTAGCAACTACCGCCTCTGATAAATGCGTCAGCGGCACCACGCGGGTCGCTGATAGCAAGATTTGTATCAGGGCATGGCTTCAGCCGTGCCGTCCCGAGTAAACGACGATTTGGGCTTCAGCCCTGAGTGCCAGTTTTTTTGCAGAGGCTGGCTAAAGAGTCTGTGTGAGTACGAACTTGATGATTCGGCGCTGGAATGCGAACCGCAAGAAACGAGCGCCGCAGGCGCGGAAGAGTTTAGCCCAGCATGGAGCCGAAGGCGGAATGTTGGGCAGGGTGGAAAATAAATCCGAGTCCCGTAGGGACGTCAGAGGTTCTCACGCAAACTATTCAATGCGGTTAGGCTGCAAATTATCGTTGGGCTCCTCAGGAGCGCACAACGAAACATCGACCGAGCCAACTTATCTCATGAATACTGCGGAATGAATACTGCATACTGCATGAATACTGCAGAACCGAGATTTGTATCAGAGTACGGCTTCAGCCGTCACGTAACGACTCGCGGCAAAGTCAGGCTTTGGCACCGGCCCAAGTCTTGCTTTAGCTAATCGCTAGTTGCTAGTTGCTCCTTTAACGCCTTTGTAACAAATGTCTGATAGCGTCAACCCGATGAACTCACGCGAGCCTGATGCCCCGCTTCCCAAGCCGGTCACGTCCATGCCTTCGCTGGCCAAGGTGGATGCTGGGCATCGGGCGCACGGCGCTTCTGCCATTTTGCAGAAAATCCGTACTTCGCATCCTCCCAGCAGCCGCATTCCCGACGCAATATTCAGCTTCATCATTCTGATCAGCGCAATCTCGGTCTTTGCCATTGTGGTGTTGGTAGTTTGGGAACTGGTCACCAAGTCACGCCTTTCGCTTCATCAGTTCGGGCTCTCGTTCTTCTACGGACAAGACTGGGACCCGGTGAACGGCACTTTCGGCGCGCTGCCCTTTATCTATGGCACGCTGGTCTCATCACTGCTTGCCCTCGTTCTGGCTGTTCCACTCTCGGTTGGTGTCGCCGTTTTTGTCACGGAGATGTGTCCTCAATCGCTGCGCGCCATCATCTCGTTTCTGGTGGAACTGCTGGCCGCGATACCCAGTGTGGTCTACGGCCTGTGGGCGATCTTTGTTTTGGCTCCTTTGTTGCGCGTGTATGTCGAGCCCTTCCTGGGAAAAACCTTGGGCTGGACCGGGCTCTTCACCGGTACGCCCTACGGCATCGGCATGTTGGCTGCCGGAATCATTCTGGCCATTATGATCGTCCCCATCATCGCCTCCATCACCCGCGAAGTGCTCAGCGCGGTTCCGCAAAACCAGCGTGAAGCGGTGTTGGCCCTGGGCGCAACCCGCTGGGAGATGATCCGGGTTGGCGTTTTGCGCAACGCGCGCATCGGCATTGTAGGCGGCATCATCCTCGGCCTCGGCCGCGCTCTCGGGGAAACCATGGCGGTCACCATGATCATCGGCAACACTCCGCAGATTGCGAAATCGCTATTTGCTCCCGGCTACACCATGGCCAGCGTGATCGCCAACGAATTCTCCGAGGCTACCGGCGATCTCTATCTCAGTGCCTTGGTCGAGATCGGCCTGGCGCTGTTCCTGGTCACCCTGGTCGTCAATGCGCTGGCTCGCTTGCTGGTCTGGAGCATCACCGGCGGAACTGCGAGGGTTCGTGCCTAGCCCATCTTCTGGCGCCACGCAAAAACTCAGCCGATGGCGACGCTTGATGAATCAGGGCGCGACCGCCTTCGCCATTCTCGCTGCCATTCTGGTGCTGGTGCCGCTGCTCGCCATCTTCGCTTATCTCCTCATCAAGGGCATTGGCTCGGTGAACCTGGCCTTTCTTACCCAAACTCCGAAACCGCCGGGAGAAGTCGGTGGAGGTATGGCCAATGCCATCGTCGGAACCGGCCTGATTCTGGCAGTAGCCAGCATAATCGGTTTGCCCCTGGGCATCGGCTCCGGCATCTATCTTGCCGAATATGGGCAGAACCGTTTTGGCGACCTGATCCGCTTCACCGCCGATGTGTTGAACGGCGTGCCCTCGATCGTAATCGGCATCGCCGTCTACTCCTTGATCGTGATTCGGCAAAAACACTTTTCGGCGCTTTCCGGCGGAGTGGCCCTGGGCATCATGATGATTCCCACCATCGCCCGCGCCACCGAAGAAATGTTGCTGATGGTGCCCAACGTAATTCGCGAAGCGGCTTACGGGCTGGGCATTCCTAAGTGGCGGACGACGCTTTCCATCTCGCTGCGCACCGCCTCGGCCGGCGTTATCACCGGTTGCATGCTGGCTTTCGCGCGCGTCGCCGGAGAAACTGCTCCACTGCTGTTCACTGCGTTCGGCAATCAGTTCTGGAACTTGAAGCTCAATCAGCCCACCGCCGCTCTGTCGCTTCAGGTTTACACCTACGCCATCTCACCGTATGACGACTGGCACAAGCAGGCTTGGGCGGGCTCGCTCATTCTCATCGTCCTGATCGTCGGTGCGGTCGCGGCCGTCCGTATCACCACCAGCCGTGGAATGATGAAGGGAGCGTAAGAGGCTCTTATGGGTGTCGGAATTGAAGTGCGTGGACTGAACGCCTGGTATGGCAAGAATCAGGCGCTCCAGTCTATCGACATGACAGTACCTGCCAATCATGTGACCGCGGTCATCGGTCCCTCCGGATGCGGCAAGAGTACCTTCGTGCGCTGCCTGAATCGCATGCACGAAACCGTTCCCGAAGCCTACGCCGAAGGCTCCGTCAAGGTCGGTGAGATGGATGTCTACGGAGATGGCTCGGATCCGGTCGAAGTGCGGCGCCGCATTGGCATGGTCTTCCAGAAACCCAATCCATTTCCGACGATGTCGATTTATGGCAACGTAGCCGCTGGTTTAAAGCTCAATGGCTTCCGTCATCGCAAGCAAATGGACGAACTGGTTGAGCGCTCCCTCAAGCTGGCTGCTTTGTGGGATGAAGTAAAGGACAACCTGCACAAGAAGTCGGGTGCCAGCCTTTCCGGCGGACAGCAGCAGCGCCTCTGCATCGCCCGCGCCCTCGCCGTCGAACCCGAAGTGCTACTCATGGATGAGCCGGCCTCCGCCCTCGATCCCATCTCCACCAGCAAAATCGAAGAACTCATTTTTCAATTGAAGCAACACTACACCGTCGTTATTGTTACTCATAACATGCAGCAGGCGGCGCGCGTCGCCGAGCTGACCGGATTTTTCCTTATGGGCAGTCTGATCGAGTACGACAAGACCGAGAAAATCTTCACCACCCCCGCTGACAAGCGGACGGAAGACTACGTGACAGGCAGGTTTGGATAATGCGCAGCCGTTTCCAGCAGGGACTGGATGAATTGAAGGAAAAGCTTTTGCGAATGGGCGGCCTCGCCGAGCAGGCCATCGATCGCGCCACCGAAGCCTATCGCACCCGCGACCCCAAGTTTTGTCAGATGGTGCTCTCCGGCGAACCCGCCATCAACGACGCCGAACGCGACATCGACGAGCTGGCGCTCGACCTGCTCGCCATGCAGCAGCCCATGGCCATCGACCTCCGCTTTATCCTGGCGGTCCTCAAAATCAATGCCGACCTGGAACGTGTCGGCGATCAGGCAGTCAACATCGCCCAGCGCGTCCTCGACCTCATCAGCGAACCCGAAGTCGAATTGCCGGTCGACATCCCTCGCATGGCCGACGGCGTCAGCACCATGGTGCAACGCGCTCTGGAATCTTTTCTCGACGGCAAAGCCGAGGTAGCCGAAGCCGTTCTCCAGATGGATAGCATCGTCGATCGCCTCAAGGACGAAGCCTTTGTCCGACTGGTGCAGAAGATGCAAGAGGATCCCTCTTGCACTCGCCAGGCAATCGACGTACTTCTCATCGCGCGCAATCTCGAACGCATTGCCGACCACGCCACCAACATCGCCGAAGACGTCATCTTCTGGGTGCGCGGCGCCGACGTCCGTCACGGAGGCGCTCACTTCCGCGAGTAACTGAGCCCGCAACCTGCGCCAGCCGGTCGGTGACAGCGGTAAACTGCGCTGAGATGGTTTTGAAGGAGCCTAGCTTTAGGGAAAGCCTCATTACGTCTGATATTTGAATGGGGACGGCCTTTCAGAGACCGTGTCGCGACTGGCAAGTGGAATTTGCGGTGGGACAAACGCCATCGAAATCATCTTCCGCCAGCCGCGCTGATGGGAACGTCGTTGTAATCGAATCAATACTACAACGAGTGTCATCCTGAGCGAAGTGAGGCGAAGCCGAACGCAGTCGAAGGACCCCTATTTTCCCATCGTCATCCTGCGCGAGCACGGTCGAGCGGGACATACCAGTCGACAATCCAGCCCGTAAGGGCGGCTCAGTCTGGCCCAGGACGCAGCCGAAGGCGGAGTCCTGGGTACAGTAGGAAATAAATCCGAGTCCCGTAGGGGACGGCAGAGTTCTGACACAGACTCTTCAGCTACGCGGTAAGAAGTCAGTTCTCCTTTGTCGTTCGGGCGCTGGAGCGCGAACCACGGAAAACCAGCGCAGGGGACACGAGCCCGAAGCCGAGTGGAAAGGCAGGGAGCCGCGCGGCGGCAACAAGGTCGCGACACGGTCTCTTTCTCGCAGTCGAGTGGAATAGCAGAAGGCCGCGCAGCGGCGTTATTTGTGTTAGCTGTGGGCATAAGAGCCTGTGCCGCAACCCAAAAGAAAGTTTTCTGGTGTAACAAACAGCCGGGACAGCCAATCAGACTAGCCGCAACGCGGCGGGATGAAGTTAGCCGGGGGTGTTAGAGGCTGTTACGAAACTCGGTCCGCGCTTGCATCGGTGGAATAGACCGCCCGAAAATCGAGTGCCGGAGGCACGGCATAACCTAGCCCAGCACGGAGCCGGAGGCGGAGTGCTGGGGTGAAGTGGGAAAAAATCTCCGAGTCGCGTAGCGACGGCACGGTTTCGTAACAGCCTCGTAAGCCCCCGGGAAAGTGGGAAACAGTCGTGAGCCGCAAGGCGGCGATACCACTCGCGACACCCGCAGTCGGGTGAGAAAATTTAGCTTACTGAACGCCCCTCATCCCAAAACGGTTATTTCTGTAAACGTAGTAAGACTACTATCTAAATCTTGTATGTACTTTCTACATGTCAATACTGAGAATCACAACAGTTAGCCATAAGGTGTTGAAAACTATATAGATAAAAAGTGCCAAAAAACTGAACAAAACCCATTCCAATGTGCTATAGTGGAATTAGAGTTGAAGAACGGGAAAGCAGCCTGTACAGCGCTTCCCAAAATTATCCCCAGCCGAAAGCGCTGGGTTTTTGTTTATGAGGTGAACCTGCCTCATGAAAAAGCTTCCACCCGCCCGGCTTCGGCTGGGCTCTCCTGTTATGGCGCGACTCGTCGCTCCGGGAGATCGGCGTGGAAGTCTTTCAGTCCTGGGGGCGCATCCTTGCGGAGCTCGATTAACCCTCCGGTTCGACTCCGAAGCCCATGCGCCGCGGGGCTGAAGTCAGCACAAGTCGCTGTTCATTTCCCTTCGAGGATAACCAAATGCCATTCACCAAGAATGCCGGCGCCATCAGCAAGAAGCAGGCGCCGATGCCCGGGCCTAAGAGCGTCGCCTACAAGAAAATCGTCGCCGCCAGAAAGCGCACGATGGCTGGCAAGTCTGCCGCCCGCCAGGCTCGCAACCAGCGTCCCAAAACTCCGGTATTCTCCACCCTGAAGGCACGGCAGTCGGTCGTGGAGCGCATCAAACGCGAGATCTGGGCCTCCGTCCAGGAAATCAATCAAGCCATCATCAATCTGGCCCTGGCTGGCAACTACAATGCCGCCAAGGCTCTGTTCGACTTCGCCGGAGTTTACAACTTACCTGCGCCGGAAGAGGCAGCGCCCGCCCTGGCTCTGCCTCAACCGTCTCTGGAACCGGCAGCCGTTAGTCCTTCCCACCCGGTCGATGCCTTCCTCAAGAGCATCGGCATGGAACCGGTGGGCGACGAACCCGATCCCGGTATGACCGCTTGAGCCCGCCCGGCCACCTTGTAGAATGGCAACAGGTTCAGCCGCGTACACCGCAAATTCCCGGCGGCAGGCAAACTTAGGAGCACATTGGGCATGGACATTACGTGGGTGACCGACCGCATTGCGGTGGGCGGCGGCATCTGGAATGACGACAAGATGATCGAAGTGGTGCGCGCCGGTATCACCCACATCATCGACATGCAGGTTGAGTTCGACGACACCCGCCTGGCTGAGCCTTACGGGGTCCGCGTCCTGTGGAATCCCACCGACGACGACTTTCAGCCTAAGCCCGCACGATTATTTCAGCGCGGCGTCGACTTCGCTCTCGCCGCCCTGGATGACGCCGAGTCCAGAGTTTTCATCCATTGCGCCGCCGGCGTCCATCGCGCCCCTATGATGGCCCTGGCGCTGCTGCGAGCCATCGGGTTCGCCCTCGACGATGCCATGGACATGATCCAGGCCCGCCGCGGCGTGGTCGATTTCGCCGATGTCTACGTCGATAGCGTGGAAGACTTCATTCGCACCTACCAGGCCGCCGAACCGCGCAGCCGGACCTAGGGAAACTCTGATTAAGTCCTGTTTTGAAGGGGACGGCCTTGCAGAGACTGTGTCGCGACTGGCAAATGGAATTTGCGGTGGGACAAACGCCATCGAAATCATCTTCCGCCAGCCGCGCAGCGGCGACATTTGTTTTAGCCGCGGGCGTGAGCCCGCGGGACAAGTGGGAGAAACGCAGAGCCGCGGAGCGGCGGCACGGGCTTGCGACACAGTCTGCTTGCAGGCCGTCCGTTAAGTACCCGAAAACCAATGCGGCTTTAGCCGCTGGGGGACCTCGCTTTCACTTGATCGGAGCTTCCTAGCCCGACCGCGCCGAACCACGCAGCCGGACCTGGCTCTTCGAGATCGACGGAATACGATTCGTCCTCGCCACCGTTGCCCTGCACACACCACACCTAGTCATCCCGACCGAGGACTTAGACATCACGATGTGTCATCCCGACCGAGGACCTTAGACATATCACGATGTGTCATCCCGACCGAGGACTTCAGTCCGAGCGGAGGGACCTGCTGTTGCTTTTTTATCCCGAGCGCAGCATTCGCGCCTAAACTTATTGTCATCTGAGCGCTGCAATTCGCGCTTGGAATTGCTGTCATCCTGAGCGGAGCATTCGCCGGTTTTGCGAATGCGGAGTCGAAGGACCCCTATCACACCCATTAAGTTGTCGTTATCCGCCGCATCCCACAAAGTGGGACATCACAATTACTCGCCGGCTCTACCGGCAGCAGAGAGGCATACGTTATGCCCAGCCCCAGCCGCCTCATCGGGCGGTTCTTTTCTGTCCTCATCTCGCTTATCTTCGCCATCGTACTGCCGCGTACCGTCGTCGCGGGCGAAGCGGTTCCTTCTCCGGCCGCTTCGCCCTTCGGGGTGGCAGCCCAGTTACCGTCCGCCCATTTTGCCGCCTGGCCGGTCGAGCGTCACTACACCCTGGCAACCCTTACCCGGCTTGCGCGTCTGCACGCCTTGGACGGCTCGGGTCCCACATTGTGTCAGGTCATCGACACCGTCTACCGCGCCGATGGAACCCCCGCCCAGGGCACCGTCGTCCTCCTCTGGCCGGCCTTCACCACCGCTGCCGGTCAGCCCATCGCCGCCGGTATGCTCACCGTTCAGTTAGGGACGGAGGGCCAGTTCAACGCCAGTCTCGCACCGAACAGCGGAGCCACGCCTGCCGGCACCTATTACCGCGTGACGTACAAATTGAACGACGGCTCTACCAGCTCGGAATACTGGGTCGTCCCCGCCACTCAGACCACCACCATCGGAGCCATTCGCAGCACTCTGGTTCCGGCCACCCAGGCGGCCCAGTTCCTCACTCGCCAGTACGCCGACGCTAACTACATGAACCTCACCGCCAGCCAGAGCGCTGCCGGGGTCAAGACCTTCACCAGCTCGCCCTCCGTTCCCACCCCGCAGAATCCCAACGACGCTGCCAACAAGGCTTACGTCGATGCCAACGGCGGTACCGGCAACCTGGGCGCGCCTCCACCTATCGGCAATGTCACGCCCAACTCGGTGAACGCCACTCTCAGCACCGCGCAGGATTTGCGCACTGCGAATTTCCCGGTCATGGATTTGCGCGACTACGGCCTCAAGGGCGATGGTCTTCTGCAGACCGGCTGCAACATCACTTCCGGACAGACCGTGGTCACCTGCTCAGCCTCGTCCTTCAGCTCCGCCGACGTAGGCAAAGCCGCCTTCTTTCCCGGCGCTGGATCTTCCGGCGCGTTCCTGAATACGGCCATCGTCAGCTATCAATCGGCCACCCAGATCACCTTGCGCGATGCCGCTTCCGCCACGATCGCCAATGGTCCGTTCTGGTATGGCACCGACAATACCGCCGCCTGGTGCGCCGCCATGAATTGCACCAGCGCGTCTCCGCCCAACACGCTGTTCTCTCCGCAGCCCGGACGGACCGTACTGCTGCCTCGCGGCACCTACTTCATTAGTGGCACTGTCTATACCCGCAACAACGACAACCTGATCGGCGCCGGCCAGGCCGCCACGCAGATTCTCCTGTTCAACCCCGCCAATAACCTGAATGCTTTGTGCATGGGCGCTAATGCCAGCGGGGGCACCAACACTTGCGCCCTCGATTCCGGTACGCAGAACATCGATGTCGAGGGTATCCTGTGGGGCACGCCGGAAAATGGCAGCCAGGTATGCGTCAATCCCCTCACCTACTCCGGCTTCGAAGTCAAGAACAATTGGTTTGAGTGCGGCATCGGCGTTTCCGTTCAGGGAAACATTGGCAGCGTCATCGGCAACACTTTCGATTCCAGCACCTTCATCGGGGTGATCGTGAAGGGCGACGGTGAAGACTACGGCAACAATCCTTCTCACTCCGTGCTCATCTCCGACAATCACTTCTTCGCCAACAAATGGGCAGCCATTCAAGTCGATGGCGCCAGCGGCGTGCAAATCCATCACAACAATCTGCTCTACGCCAAACAATTCAGTATCTATGTTGCCAGTCCCGAGTCCTACAGCACCTACCGGCTCAATATCAATGGCAACAACTTCGCCGCCTCCACCGGCTTCTGGAATCCGACCCAGGCCCATATCTACGTGACCACTCCGTTAGTGCGCTCCAGCATTTCCGGCAATACCTTCGGAATAGCACGCGATGCCGACATCGCCCTCAACAGCAGCGGCATCGTCGGCCTGAACATCAGCAATAACAAATTTTCCAGTGGCCAGCTCACCTGTGGAGGCACTTGCACCGCTTCCTTGCAGGTCACCAGCGCCGGCGCCGGACTCACGGTCACCGGCAATCAGTGGGATTCTCCCGGCTCTTACGCTGGCGATTTCCAGAGTCCCGCCTACCTCAGCAATAACTACTGCACCCACCCCTTTGCGGTGACCGGGCTGCCGGCAAATGACTATGACAAGGCTTGCTTCCGATTCGCCGCGCCCACCGCAGCCAATTTCACCGCCAAAGATAATGTGACCGACTCTAGCAGCGTGGCCGCTATCGCCATTCGCGGCGGTGCGATCCCCGCCTACACCAGCGGTAACCGCTCGGCCTGGTCCACCGCTGATGTCTACGTCTTTTCCGGAACCGGCCCCATCGCCTCCGCTAACGAACGGGTCTACAACGGTACCGGCATCAACACGGTCTTTACCACAATGTCAGACCCATCGACCGGCAACGCCAGCTTTGCCGGAGATCTGGCAGCGCGGGACATCCCCGGACATGAATACTTCGTCAGCAAATATGCCGGCATCCAGGCCGCCATCACTGCCGCCTACAATAATGGCGCAGTGCTGGGCGAAGTGATTGACGATCGCACCTCGCCCTACACCGGCCCCGGCTTCATCCTGTACGACTCGGTCACCTTGAAGCTCGCTCCCACCACCTACACCATCAATGCCGCAGTGACTTACAACAACGGTAACAACAACGTCACCGCCGGAATCATCTCGCTGCCCGGAGGGCGTCTCATCGGCGCCAGCACTTCCACCAACCATGGCACCATCGTTACCGCCGCCAACGGCTTGAATGCCGACCTGATCGCTACTTCCACCGTCGGCACGGGCATCGGTTCCACCGCTCAGTGGTGGCACTGGGGAGGCTTCGAAAACCTGCGCGTCATCGGCAACGGCGCCAATCAGACCGCTGGCAACTGCTTCAACATCGAGAACATGGGCGAGACCGCTTTTCTTCGCACTATCGAAGTCAGCGCCTGCTATCTCGACAACATTCTCTTCACTGGCGCTAGTGCCACACCGTCAGACATCGCCAATATCACTACCAACAGCGCCGGCCGCTACGGCTTCAACTTCAACAACCTCAGCGGCGTCGCCGTCGTCCACGGCCTCAGTGGCGACTCCAACACCACCTCCATCGTCCGTCTCAACGGCGGCCAGTCCGGCACCCTGACCATTCTCGGCTTCAAAACGGAAGAAGAGATCAGCGGCCAGGATCCGCTCATCACTATCGATCAAACCGGCCAGAACGGCGCTCAGCCCAGCCTGTTCATCGTCGGCGGATACACCTTCGGCCGCACCGGAGTCAACGATGTCATCAAGTACGTCAACGGCACTGCGGGCGCCACGCCCTACATCAGCGTCAGCAACTTCTACGTGCAGAACTACGTCAACGCTGTCAACGACACGGTCAACAACCGCACCACCGCCGCCGCGAACATGAATAAGGTCCCGTTCTACTACGGTCCCACCGGTGAATTCTTCTCCGGCCAGGCCTACACGCTCGACCTCAACACCTTCGCCCAGTCGCCGCACAGTGGCAATGGCATCCTCACCGAAATCTTCGGCACTACCAGCTCCAACGAAACGTTGCTGGCTGCCAGCGGCACCTCCACCAGCATCAGCACCGGCGGCATTGGCTTCCGCATGCCCAACCGCACCACCTATGGCCAATCGCCCGAACTGTTTGCCAAGATGACCTATGCGTTCCCCGGCGGCATTTCCAACAGTCAGCAATGGGAATTCATTCCCACCAAGGCCAGCGGCGACACCAGCACCCGCTGGATCGGCGATCCTGGCTTTCGCTGGGACGAGGTCTACTCCGCCGACCTGAACACCACCACCGCGACCGTGGGCACGCTCAACGTCACCAACTGCATTGGCTGTGGGACAGGTACTCATCTGGTCAGCGGCAGCATGCAAGGCACGACCGCGACCCTGACCGGCAACAGTAGCGATCAAACCATCTACACTGCCACGCTGCCCGCCGGAACTTTCGCCGCCGGCTCCGGGGCTCACTGTTACGCTAAATGGACACATCCCACAGCGTCAGGGGCAATCACCTACAAGTGGACGCTAGGTACCACAACGTGGGCCTATGGCAGCTATACTTCGTCGAGTCAAAACATTGCATCTGACATTGAGATCCTGGCTATCTCGTCGCTAACCTCACAATTGGTAAACCTTAGTCCGGTGATCGCGGGCACCACTATCGGCATCGGCGGAAGCTACGGAAACACTGGCGCCGAGAACCTCGCCAACGCCGACACCATCAAGCTCACGTTCAACGCCGGTTCCTCCGATCAGATTAAGGGCGCCACCTTCTACTGCCAGACCGTCCAATGACCAGCCAAACCGTTCAGTGACCGTAGACCGGAGACCCTACATCGACTTGTCTTCCTGAGCGCGGGCGGCGCCCATCATTATCGTTGTCATCCTGAGTAGAGCGACCGCAGGGAGCGCAGTCGAAGGACGCCTAAATTACAACGATGCAGCTTCCCCAATTCGATTTGTCATCACGAGCCCAGCGAGGGATCTGGTCTTGCTTTACTGACAACTGACAACTGTCTACTGCCAACTGCCTCGTTGTCATCCTGAGCGGAGGCAGCGCTTCGCCGCCGTAGTCGAAGGACCTGCTGTTCGGCGGTGAGGCCACATGTTCTGCTGCCCACACTAACCCCGATCCACTTTCTTCCAGGAGCATCCAGTGGGTACGAAACGCACAACTAAATCGAAGACCCAAACGAATTCGAGATCGAAAGCTAAACCAAAGTCAAGGCCCGAACCCATACTCGACCAAGTTCCGGCCGAGCCTATCACAACTGCGGCACAACCGCCGCAGACCGTCGCGCCGGGTCCCGCGCCCGACACGCCCATGACCGCCGAGGGCCTGAAGGCGTGCGGCAGCCAACTCGACGCCAAGCCGCCTGACGTGCGCCGCATTGGCCGTTACAAAACCTCGCCCGAGGCGTCTACCTGGCGCGAGTACCTGATGTGGGGGCTGCTGAAGATTCGCGACAAGAATGGATATCTGCGCAATCTGATCCTCAATCGCGCCCAGAAGGACCTCGAAGCCACCAGCACCCAACGCAACATTGTCCTCAAAGCGCGTCAGTTAGGTGTCACCACCTACGTTGCTGCGCGCTTCTTCATCAACTGCATCACTCGCGAAGGAACGCTCAGCGTGCAGGTCGCGCACGATCAGCGCTCCGCCGAAGAAATCTTTCGCATCGTGCATCGCCTCCTGGATAACCTGCCGGAGTCGTTGCGCCAGGGCGCGCTGGTCACTTCGCGCGCTAACGTCCGCCAGATCGTGTTTCCCGTACTCGATAGCGAGTACCGCGTGGAAACCGCGGCGGACCCTAACGCCGGCCGCGGGCTGACCATCCACAACCTGCATTGTTCGGAGGTCGCCCGCTGGCCGCGCGATGTCTCGGAAACCTTGGCTTCGCTGCGTGCCGCCGTTCCACCCGACGGCGAAATCTTTCTTGAGTCCACGCCCTCGGGCGCCGGCGGCAAGTTTTACGACGAGTGGCAACGTGCGCCGCAAACCGGCTACACCCGCCACTTCTATCCCTGGTGGTGGGACCCCAACTACCGCCGCAAAGTGGAAATCGCCAGGTTCACCGAGGAGGAACTTGAGCTCATGCAGCAGCACGGGCTTGAGGCCGAGCAAATCGCCTTTCGCCGCGAGATGCGCGCCAACTTCCGCAATCGTGCCAAGGAAGAATATGCCGAGGATCCCGAAAGCTGCTTCCTGGCTTCCGGCGATTGCGTTTTCGATTCCGATCTCGTCGAACAGCGCCTGCATCAGCCCGCTCCCATCGCCGAGGAAAGTGATTCCGGCCGCCTGCTCACTTTCTTTCCGCCGATTCCAGGCGGCAACGGAGTCACGCCGAAGCAATATATCGTTGGCGTCGATCCGGCTGGAGGCGGCACCGAGGGCGACTACTCTTGCGCGCAGATCATCGATCAGTCCAGCGGCGTGCAATGCGCCGAGCTTCACGGACATTTTTCTCCGCACGATCTGGCGGCCCGCGTCGCCATCCTGGCTCATAAGTACAACGACGCGCTGGTGGCCGTTGAACGCAACAATCATGGCCATGGGGTGCTCGCCCATCTCATGATGGGCCAGGGCTACACCAACGTCTACAAATCCGGCAATCAGCCCGGATGGCTCACCACCGTGGCCTCGCGCCCCCGCATGTTGGAGAACTTCGCCGCCGTCCTGTCGGCTGCATCCTTCATGTTTCTCAGCCCCCGGCTGCTGGAGGAGTGTCGTACCTTCGTTCGTCACGCTGACGGAACCTGTTCGGCCGCGGCCGGCGCTCATGACGATACGGTCATGGCCATGGCGATCGCTCAAGCAGTCCGCGCCGAACTGCGCGTGCTCCCTCCCAAGTCGGTGCACGAGTTGCAATACACCATGCTGCAGGCGGCATAAGACTGCTTTTCTTGCTCTCTCTAGATTTGTCACCCTGAGCGTGGGGAGCGATTTGCTTCTTGTGCTTTTACCGACAACTGACAACTGGCCACCGACAACTGCTTTTTTGTCATCCTGAGCGCAGGTGGCGCTTCGCCGCCGGAGTCGAAGGACCCCTGTAGCGGCTGTCGTCCCGCCGGGAGCGGAGGGATCTGCTTCTCCTGCTTTCACCGACAACCGACAACCGACAACTGGCCACCGACAACTGCTTTTTTGTCATCCTGAGCGCAGGCGGCGCTTCGCCGCCGGAGTCGAAGGACCCCTGTAGCGGCTGTCGTCCCGCCGGAGCGGAGGGATATGCTTCTCCTGCTTTCACCGACAACCGACAACTGACAACTGACAACTGGCTACTGACAACTGCTGTCATCCTGAGCGCAGGTGCGCTTCGCACCGGAGTCGAAGGACCTGCTGTCGCTCGCAGCTTGATCGACCTGGTTTTAAGCGGGCGGCAACTGTACCCATGAGTCTCACAATGTGGGACAACTCATTCCAGCCGAGCACCAACTGCTAACGAACGCTGTTTTCCATCAACCATAACCCGCAATTGGAGGAACTTAACATGGCATTCAATCTACAAACCTTCCAGAAGATGATGTCCGTCGTGCAGGCAGCTACCACCGAAGCAGCCACCGTCGCCGGCCAATGGGGATCGGGCGATCACCTGGGCGCGGTCACCGCCGCCGTGCAAACCGCGGGAGCAATCGCGAGCTCCGCAACTACCAATCCCCAACAGCAGCAGGAGGCGACTGCGGCGACGCAACTGGCCACCACTCTCATGCCGGTGATCTTCGGCTTCGCCAGCCTGTTTGCCAAGAAGGCCTGAGCCCGCTGAAAAGCGAACCAGGGCTCTTCTCACACTCACCTGTGACGCAGACCAGCGAAATTGCGGTAGCTTCCGCGTTAGCATCGACTCAGGAAGCTGCCGCGCCAAGGCGACGCGGACGTGATGGCCGTGATGTACGGCCGCGATGACCGTTGCGGGGTCCCCGGACGACGCCGTAATTCCGTCTTCGGGGCGCTTGCGGGCGGTTTCCCAACCTAAGTTGTGATACCGCCCTGTCGCTTCTGGACCCTCTGCTCACAGGGATAAACAGCCGTGTAGTGAATCACCATTTCCCTACACAAACTTGTCATCCCGAGCGCCGCCGAGGGATCTGCGGTTTCCGCCCTCGATGCAGCCCTCGGTTTAGGTAATGCTCTTGAACTCGCGACACCAGCTACCAGTCGCTAGTTACTAGAAGCTATCTCATAAGTCGCACGAAGTCGCGATTTTTGTCAGGGCACGTCTTTCAGACGTGCCGATACAGCCCGCGATGACTTGGGCTTTAGCCCCTGAGGGCCGTTCTTGCAGGGGCTAAAGCACGGATGAACAGGGTGGTTGTCGGCCCGGCTAGAGCCAGGCCCTAACACAAACCCCGCGGTATCGATTGACGAGATAGGTTGTAGTTACTCATTTTGCTGATCCAGGCGGTCCAACACGTTCGCAGGATGCGGGGCGGTGCGCAGAGTCATCTCATGCGTTGCGCCGACGGCTTTTATTATGTTGTCAAATTTCAGAACAACCCGCAGCACACCCGGGTGCTGGTCAACGATTGGCTGGGCACGCGCCTGGCCGAGCAGATCGGCCTGCCCGTTCCCGTAGCCGCCATCGTCGACGTGCATCCCTGGCTGCTGGAGCACACGCCCGACCTGCGCATCGAGCTTTGCGGGCATCGCACCATGTTCACCCCCGGTTTGTCGTTCGGTTCGCGCTACGTCGTCTCTCCGCTCGAGGGCCAGGTTTATGATTACCTGCCCGAGACCATGATCTCGCGGGTGCGCAACCTGCGCGACTTCGCCGGGATTCTCGCCCTCGACAAATGGACCTGCAACGCCAACGGACGCCAGGCCGCCTTCTGGAAACGTCCGCGCGAGCGCAAGCTGACCGCCAGCTTCATCGATCAGGGCTACTGCTTCAACGCTGGCGAATGGAATTTTCCCGACGCGCCCCTGCGCGGCGTCTTCGGGCGCAACGACGTTTACGCATGTGTCACATCGTGGGATAGCTTCGAGCCCTGGCTCAGCCGCATCGAAGCCTTCCCGGAGAGTTCACTATGGCCGCTGGCCGAAGAGATTCCGCCGGAGTGGTATGACGGCGAGAGCGACGAACTGGAGCGCTTGCTCTCGCGTCTGCTGGCACGCCGTTCCCGCGTTCGCGAGCTGATTCTGGATTTCCGGAATTCCTCCCGAAACCCATTTCCCAACTGGCGCGAGGCGGTGAATTGACGCGCATCACAGAGCCACAAGGAGGTATGACCCGAACGTGTCGGGATCATACGGACCGCAAGCCGGACCCGGTGGAAGTCGGACCGGGTGGAAGCACTGGCCCTCAGGCCGGTGTCCGGGTGGAAGCACTGGCCTTCAGGCCGGTGTCGAGTTGCTCTATTATGATTTGTCATCGCGACCGGGGCTCTATCATGATTTGTCATCGCGACCGGGGCTCTCTCATGATTTGTCATCCTGACCAGAGCTCTCTCATGATTTGTCATCCTGAGCGAAGGCGGCGCTTCGCCACCGGAGTCGAAGGATCTGCGGTCCGCCGGCACCGCGAACGACGTTTTTCCCAGGCCACCGCGGCCTGCGATCACAGGTTGGCAACTTGGCCTTAGCCAATTGCTATTGCTAACGACTCTAACTGAAGGCTGACGGCTGATAGCTGATGGCTGCTTTCAAACAATGCGACTTCTTCCTCCTTCGCTACGTCCCCGACGTGGTCAAGGGAGAATGCGTCAACATTGGCGTGGTGCTGCTGGAGGAAGGCGACAACGGTTTCACCGGGGTGCGCTTCACTCGCGACTGGCGCCGGGCTCGCTGCGCCGACCCAGATCTCGACATCGAGCTGCTGGAATCTTATGAGGCAGAATTGCAACGCCTATTGGAATCGCGCCTGCCGGAGGTCATCAACTATCGCGGCCGCATGTCCCGCCGGGAATGGCTCCTGGAACAGATGCAGCAATCGTTGTCAGGAGTGTTCCAATTGGATCCAATGGCCGCTGTGTTTACCGAGTCTCCGCCGCTGGAGCTTGGCAAACTCGCGCAAACCTATCTGGAATCGACGGCGCGGGCTCATCGCGTTATAACCGGTCGTCGCGTCATTGTAGATGCCATGCGCAATGCGTTTGAGAAAACCGGCGTCTGGCAATTCATGCGGCACGACATCGCGGTCGCGCAGTACACCCGCAAAGGCGATCCGCTCAAGATCGATTGTGGCTATCGTCCCAACGGCGTGCTCCATCTTTTCCATGGACTCTCCCTGGCGACGAATGTCGATTCCGCCAAAATCTTGGCCTATAGCTATTCCGAGATGCGAGAAGGCCTGCTCGCGGCCGAGCACGTCCCCAGTCATTTGACTGCCATTACGGAAGATGAACTCGATCTGCACGACGAAGGCGTCGCCTTCGCGCTGGCGACCCTGCACGACAACGACATCGAGATCGCCAGCGTAGTTGCTCTGCCGCAGATCGCCGAGCAGGCTCGCCTCGAACTCAAACTCTAAACCCTGTCTCGATACGGCTCGTACAACAGCAGCCTTCGATCCTCATTAGTCCTTTGATGATTGTCATCCCGACCGAGGACTTTAGTCCGAGCGGAGGGACCTGCTTTCCGGGCTGGAGCCGATGGGCCGGCGCTTCTTGAGGTTGTCATCCTGAGCGGAGCATTCGCGCTATTTGCGAATGCGTAGTCGAAGGACCTCTATCGTTTCCGTGGACTCTTGTTTATCCCACAGCATGGGATACTCATCACGACTGTATCTTAGGCCGTAACTCTAGCCACTAACCACTCTCTTTACAGGGCAAACATTATGAAAATGCAAGACACTCTGCGCGGCGCATTGCGCCGCATCGTCGGATCTTCGTTTTTCAAGCCGAATTGGCCGCTTCATCGCCCTCCCGCCGCGCTGCACGCCACCAGCGCCGAATCCGCCCGTAGAACGGTGCCGCTACCCTCCATATTCACCCCGGGGGCACCCACGCTGGTGCGTGCCGGGGTGATGCCCAAACCCACGCCTGCCAACCTGCGCCGCTTCGCCGAGATGCCTATCGCGCGCAAGGCCATCAACACCATCAAAGACCGCATCGCCGGCATGCAATGGCGCATTCAGCCGCGCCACGGCCGCTCGCTTGACGATCTGCCCAACGCCGCCGAGCGCATCACCACTCTCGTGCTTAATTTCGAGCAGCCCAATCCCGAAGACTCCTTCCGCTCTTTCATCGAGCAAATCCTGGAAGACGTTTTAGTCGGCGGCTTCGGCGCTATCGAACTCGATCTCAGCGGCGATCCCACCCATCCGCTCACGCTCTGGCCGGTGGACGGCGCCAGCATTCGCATCCGCTCCGACTGGGATGGCAATCCCACCTCGCCGCATTATGTCCAGGCCACCGCCGCATTCGTGCCCGACCAGGACATCTCGCTCACCGACGAGGAACTGTCCTACATTCGCCTGAACCCGCGCACCCACACGCCCTTCGGTCTCGGCAAACTCGAAGTCGCCTTCGAAACTATTCATGAGTTTCTCTGCGCCCATCGCTTCGCTTCGCGCCTGGCCAGCAACAGCGTGGTGCAGTATGCTCTCTGGCTCCAGGGTCTCAGCCCGCAGCACCACGAGCGCCTCATCCGCTGGTGGCAGGACGAAATCGAAGGCACCGGCAAAGTGCCCATCCTCTCGGTCGAGACCAAGCCCGAAGTGCTGCGCTTCAGCGGCGGCACCGACGCCGACCTGCGACTGCAATGGCAGGAATTCCTCATCCGCATGATCGCCGACGCCTTCGATCTGCCGCCCATGCTTCTCGGACTGGAGCGCGACGTCAATCGCAACACGGCTACCACGCAGTATGACGACGCCTTCCGCACCGCCGTCGTGCCCGTCGCCCGGCTCATCGCCGAGCACCTCACTCGGGACGCCATCAGCAAGCGCCTGGGTTGGGACGACCTGGAATTCGTCTTCACCGACGTGGATGCTCCCAACGAATTGGAGCAGGCGCAAATCCAGCAGATCCTCATCGGCTCCGGCGTCCTCACCGTCAACGAAGTCCGTCGCATGCGCGGTCTGCCGCCGCTGCCCGAGCAGCACGCCGGCCTCGCCGACGCACCGCCCATGCAGTAAGTGGCCTTGTCATCGCACGGCAGTTCTCTTTGATTTGTCATCCCGACCGGAGCGAAGCGGAGCGGAGGGACCTGCTGTCGCCTGCGGCGGAGCGATTCGTTTACCGGTATCAGTCCAACTCCGTTGTCATCCTGAGCGAAGCGACCGCAGGGAGCGAAGTCGAAGGACCCCTATTCCTGCAATTACGCCCACCATCGCTAATCTCCAACCGGCTTTAGCCAACTGCTAACTGCCAATTGCCAAAGGAACCCATGAACCTCCAACTCGAAGCCATGGCTTTATCCATGCCTGATGTCGCCGGCCATCCCAACCGCCTGCCTTTTCGTGGCGTTCTAACTTTGGTGGGCGTTGCCTCGCAACGTTCGCCCAGCGGTGCCCGCGGCCATCGCGTGATGTTGACCCGCGCCGCCACCGAAGCGGCCCTGCCATCCTTACTCGGCATGGCACTGGACTACGCGCCCTCGCTCGATGCTCACGATGCGCGCCGCAAGATCGGCATCATCACCGGAGCCGAAATCGTCCCTATGCCACAGAGTAAGACAGGCACTTCACTCGGCCAGATCGCTGTCACCGGCTATCTGTTCGCGCACGACTTTCCCGACGTGGTCGACGACATCCGGGCACGCCGCGGTCATCCCCTGGGCATGTCATACGAAATCGCCAACGCCAGCGTGCCCAACCAGCAAGCATCGATCTGGACCGTCACTAACTTTACCTTCACCGGAGCTGCCGTTCTCCGCCGCGACAAAGCCGCCTACCCGCAAACCTGGATTGCGCTAGCAGCCAGCAATTAAAAGCCGTCTCATAAATCGCAGCAGTCAGGTTTGTATCAGGGCACAGCTTCAGCCGTGCCGAAAGTAACTCCTCTCAGGCTGGGCCTTAGCCCCTGAGGAGAATCAGCGCCGCGTTCCAACTCCACATCTTTGTCATCGCGAGCGGCCGTCAGCCTGCGACCTATCTTTGGCCACCGGCTTCACCGCTGGTCAGCCTCGCCATTTCACAAACGCACTTTAGCTAATTGCTAGCTACTAACCAATCCCACAATGTGAGAGGACACATGGATCAAGAAAATAATTCGACTACGACTCCCGACTTGCCGGCATTAGCCGGTCAAATGGCCCAGGCCACGCAGTCTTTGGCCGACGCGCTCTCTAACCTGGACGGCCAGTTCTCCTCCCTGCACGCCAAAATCGACCGCATCGTTGCCGCGGTGGATGAGGGCGACTTACAAGCTGCCTCGCAAACAGACGCCTCACTTCGCGGCCAGCTGGCTCAACTGGAAAAAGCTAACCACGACCTCAAAGCCCAGAGCGACACTGCTCGCCGCAAGACCCTGTCTCCCATGGTGACCGCTCTACTCGCCAAGGAAGGCGTCGATGGCGACGCTCTCATCGAAGCGCCTATCGTCGAAAAGGCTCTGGCCGGCCTCAGCATCGAACAGCGCATCGCCGTGAAGGCCGAACTTGCCCGCGCCGGCATCCTCGCCTAGAAGCCGTCGCAAACTCCTCGGGCTAGCGCCCGCCGTGCACTAATTTTCTAGCCCCTAACCCCTATTCCCAAGTCACTGCTTTTCGAAAGGAACACAATGAAAGCACAATTCGTCAACCTGCAAGCCGCCGCGGATTACATGGGCCCGGGCGCAGTCGAAGTTGAACTCTACCAATCCGAAATCACCGACATCGTTCGCCGTCGCGGGGCCTTCGGCCAACGCATCAAACAAGTTCCCGCAACCGGTCATCCGTCCCGTTTCTTCGAGGAGACCGGCATTCCTTCACCTAGTGCGGCTAACGCCTTCGTCGATCCACGCAACATCGTTCCCACGCTGGTGACGCCTACCCGCGTGGAGCGTAGCGTTCCCCTGAAGTGCCTGGTCTCGCAGATTAACTACAACGTCTTCGACATGGAAGTCGGTTCCCAGCAGAGCCAATTCGCCTACCTGCAGGCGAAGGATCTGGCTGACTCCGTGGAAGGTCTGTTGCGCACTCATGATGTCGCGCTATGGAACGGCACTGACACTTCGCTGTCCAACCCCACCACGCCTCAGTATTTCGGGGCGTGTGGACAGATCGCCGCCGGCGGCAACACCGCTACTATTTCCACCACCAGTAGCATCGTAGACGGCCTGAAGTCGACCATCGCTCAGATGGTCGCCAACACCAACTACGAGGTCCGGCCCACCGCCATCTACTCCAATCCCGTGCTGCTCGACTTGATCGATCGCGAAATGAAAACCGAGTTCAACGTCGTGCTTTCCAGCACCCAAGTCGCCGGAGGCTTGACCGTCAAGACGCTCTCCACGCAGGCCGGCGAACTGCCGCTCATTCCCGAATGGTCCTTGCCTTACACCGGCGTCCCCGGCAGCGGTTCGGCGCAACTGCCGGTCTACATCGTTACCGAGGACATGATCGAGTATCACTGGCTCACCAATCCCACCCCGCGCATCTTTCGGCTGGGTACTCCCAGTTCGCTGGCCTCGCAAATGGTGGTGGTGAAGTTTGGCGCCATCGTAGTCAAAGGCGCTAATTACGCCCACTATCAGGTGATTGTCGACCGGTAATCGCTTCCCACATTGTCTGACATCGGGGATTTCTTATCTCGTGACGACAATGCGGGGTGCCCCACCCAAGCCGCATTTGCTTGGGTGGGTCTTCTCTCCCGACCAACAAACCGCCCTCGCGGCGGTGACTGGAATCCTGATGAACTACCTGGCTGATTCTGAATATCAAACTTATGGGCTGGAGCCCGACACCCCGGAATCCTGGGTGTCCGCCGCCTCCTCGCTCATCGACGCTCACTGCAACCGGCCGACCCTGTGGATCTCGCAGTTCACCGAGCGCTCCCGGCTCGTTCCCGGTCGCAACAATCTACGGCTTACTTATCTGCCACTCGCCATCGCCAACGGCGCACAATCGCCCTTGATTTCGGGGCGGGCACGTTATGGCGTTCCCCGCCGGGGCGAGGATCTCACAATGTGGGATATGGCTTCCGAATTCGCGATGACCTTCGGTCTGCCCGGCACCTGGATCGATCTGGACCTGACTACATTCGATTATTTCCCCGACACTGGCGAGGTCTCCTGGCTGCCCAATCCTCTCGGCCTCTTCTTTGACGAGATGGAACTCACCTACACCGCCGGCTTCAGTACGGTTCCCGACCAGGTGAAGTTCGCCTGCGTGCAACTCGTCCGCAATGCCCAGGCCACTCCGGCACTCAACGTCAAGGAAGGCTATCTCAATGCGATGCACTTTACCTACTTCGCTGACACGCTCCTTGATTCCACGGTGCAGGCCATGCTGGCGCTCTATGTAGCGCAGAAAGTAGGCTGACATGTCCGAACTTCCATTGGGGATGACTCCCGGCCGCGGTTGTGCGGCTCGGCGCCTGGCTGCCGCTCTGCTGCAGTCCTACGGCGCATCCCAAGTGACCATCCGCGTCGCCGATCCTTCCACCGGCGATACCAGCAGTCAGCTTGGGCTCGAAGCCCCGCCCGCGGAGGATCTGCAAATCTCTCCATGCGCCGTGAGTTCGCTGCCATCTGCCGCTGACGGCAGTCTTCGCTTCGAGTTCATGCTCAGCGCCACCACGCTGGCCCCCATCGCCAAAGCTCATCAGGTCGACGACATCGCAACCTGGCTGCTGACCGCGGAAGGCGTTCTCCATCACGACCAGTTGATGCACATCGATAGCGTCACCGTCGATCGCTTCTGCGGATCCGATTGCTTCTACCGCATCACCACCACGGAGTAACTAGCCATGCAGCCAACCAAAGATAGCTTTTACATCACGCTGCGCGACCGGCTCGTCGCCGCCGATCCCAATCGCACCGTCATCCTCGACGGAGTCACCCGACCCGCCATCGCCACGGTCGAGAACGAGCCACCCACGGGTGCGCCGTTGTTGTGTGACACCTTCTACCTGACGTGGGGAAACGCCCACCCAGCGCCACTTCAGGCCGGTACGCTGATGGCCATGGATTGCACCGTCTCCTATTGCACCCGCGGTTCCGTTCCCAATGCCGGCCTTGATCGCGGACGTGATCTTGCCAGCCTGGATAACGATCTGCTGGCCATTTGTTCGCCTCCGCAATCCGCGAAAGGCGATTACAGCGCTTCTCCACCGCTGCCGCTGAACTCCACTATCTTCTGGACCCAGCCGGTTCTCAACGCCGCCAAAAGCGTGTCCCCGTATGTGGGACGTGACGTCGCCATCACCGTGTTCTTTTATCCCGAGGTAAACCAGACATGAGTTCCAATCCTTACGCCAAGCGCTCTCAGATGGCGCCGGCGGCGCGCGCGGTGCGGGCCTACGCCGCTCCCGTGAATCGCATCACCGGCTCTATCGCGGCTTTCGATCCCGCCGGCCAGGGGCAGTTCAATCTCGATTCGCCCCCGGCTCCCTTCGTCGATCTAGGATGGGTAGAAAACTTTCATCGCACCGCGGCCACCAAGTATGAAGCTCTACGTACCGGCCCGGGCGCCAACATTACCGTGCAGTACCGCACGCAACCCGAGGCCCGTCTGGAATTCGATCTCCCTTCCTGGGGCAAGCTGCAGCTGGCGCTCTCCGGAGGCACGCAGCAGATGAACGTGCCGGCGGAAATACCGACCACCATGCCCGAGCCTTCCGGGGGCACTCCACTTCCGGCTTCGCCGGTACAAGCCGGCTCGGCCCAGACCCAGCTTGTCCTCACCTCCGATCAGCTCGGCAACTTCAACGCCGGCGACATCGTGGCCGTCGATGTCGACTACACCGGTGCGATCGGCTACCTGGGTTCCGGTGCGCCGGGCACATACCTGCTCTCACCGGTCACCATGGGATCGATGATTGACTTCGTGCGCCGCATCACCTTCAACGTCTCGCGCGTCAGCGCTGTCACGTCGTCGGCACTGCTGTTGGCCGAGCCGCTCATTGCCCCGCCTACCACCGGCATGGGCGTGCAAAAGGTCGTTGCCTTCGTTGATCGTGAAGGCAGTAGCTTCTTTCAGGAGTGGTCCGGGCTCTTCGTGGTTGCCCCTGACAGCGGTGGACGTTCGTGTTTTTTCTATCCTCGGCTTCAGCCCGCAGCTAGCGCTTCCGAGACGCGCCAGGAATTAGCCGCTCCGCTCTTCAGCCACCTGCTGCACGTCAGCCTGCACGCCCTGCCCACCGCCGACAGCAACGACGGCGAGACGGTGCTCTGCTACCGCAGCTATTTCCCAGCTCCCAACGCCGCCGTGTAGCTCGCGAGGTGTAATTCGAGCTGTCCGGCTCGGCGTTTTTCTCTTGTCATCCTGAGCGGAGCGACCGCAGGGAGCGCAGTCGAAGGACCCATATAACTCGCCTGGCCGTCTCGCTGTCATCCTGAGCGGAGCATTCGCGCTGTTTGCGAATGCGTAGTCGAAGGACCCCTATAACTGCGCCCAACTGTCCTGTTTTTTCTGTCATCCTGAGCGGAGGCGGCGCTTCGCCGCCGGAGCCGAAGGAGCTGCGGTCCGTTTCTCGTGGATCGCGAGATTTGTTTTGTCATCCTGAGCGAAGCGACCGCAGGGAGCGAAGCCGAAGGACCCCTATACCCGCGTAAATCTATCCTCAATCTATCCCCTATTGTCAGACTCCCACTAAGTAAGACATCGGAGATCTCAATGAATCTCTTAATCGATAACAACGCCGGCCTCGGCCAACAGGACTACACCTCCTACGTCGACGCCGATCACCTGCCTAAGATCGCTCGCCGCCTCAATTACCCTGCCACCTTGACGGCCGCTTTGGTTGCCGCCGATGGCAACTTTGATCTACCGGTCAACGGCGCCCGGGTCATTCTGCAGCGTAATGACGGCTTTCTCCTGTTCACCGGATATCTCGCCACCGCGCCCGAGCAGCAGTACCTGGGCTACGGTCAGCTTCCCGCCTGGCGCTATATCCTGCAGGCGACCGACGATTCCTGTCTGCTCGATCAAAACGCACTGCCGGCTCGCACACCCTTCGCCTGGCGCACCGCAGGCAACGCTCTTCAGACCCTGGCCAATGATGTGCTGCCCGGTGGTCTCGACGAGTCCGGCGTGCAGGATGTCAGCCCGGTCAACCAGTTCATCATCGTCCCCCAGAAGACCTGGGCCCAACATGCCCAGGAATTGACAACGATGACGCGCGCCACCTATCGCGCACACGATGGCAAACTCCTCTTCCAGCCAGTCGGTCAGCAGAGCTTCACCATCAGCGAGCAAGATCCCAACTTCGCCCCCGATGGACTGACCCTGCTCCAGCCCGACGAGTTACGTAACGACATCACCGTCATTGGCGAACTTGAGCCGGTTGACTATGTCCGCGACTACTTTCTGGGCGACGGGACAACGCTACGCTTCTACCTTTCGGAAACGCCGTTCAGCAAAACCACAACTACCATCTTTGAAGAGGACTACACTACCTCGCCGCTGGAGCCGACGCTCTGGAGTGTTACCGATCCCAACGGCAAGGTCTCCGTCAGCGCAGGCCAGCTCCAGATCAACGGTGGCCCGGCTACCGTCAGCTTCGTCGAACAGTTGGAATTGGCAGGCGGCGTTGTCATTCAGCACGGTCAGTTCGTTTTCAACGCCGCTTCTACGGGCACGATCGGCGGCATCTATAACGGCGCGCCCTCGGATCCCAACTGTATTGCCGGCTTCAAAATCTCGCCCGATGGCAGCAACTCCTACATTCAGGCGCTGATCAACGGTGCCGCTACGGGCCCCACGCTCACCACGACGCCGGGACATCAATACGCCTTCGCAACCCAACTCTTCTGCAACGAAGGCCACCGCGTTCATCAGACCTATCTGTCCTCCACTCATCCCGCCGGTAACGGGCGCGGCGGAGACTTCATCGCAGCGACCTTGCGCGTTGTGCTCACCGTACACGACGTCGATCCCAACAATCCTGCCACCCTGGCAGCGCCCGCAACCGTGCTCTACGACGATGTTCTTCCCGCACCGCCCAGCTTCGCTACCTATGCCCTGATCAATGAAACTGCGTTGTTCGCCAGCGTCTCCTTTACTCGACTGCAGCACATTGTCGACGCCGAGATCCGCAGCATGATTCCCGGCGATCAATTTCGCACTCGTCTGGCGGGCGCGCTGGCCGATGGCGGCGAGTGCTACATAACTTCGAGCGGCGAGCTCTGTTTCTATCCGCCTTATCCGCCGCAGCCGAACGAGCAAATCGTGGTTGCCTATCGCACCAGTTTTCGCGCCATGGCGAGGGTTCAGGATCTGAACAGCATCGCGCAACATGCCCACGGCAGCGACAGCGGACGCCGTAGTTACGTTCGACGGCTCAAGCTCCCGCTGGCGCCCACTTCCATCGATTGTGAAAATGCTTCGCTGGCTTTGCTGGACGACACCGTCCAGCCCGCCTGGGCCGGCGAATACAGCGTTCTCAGCGATTACCTGCCGGTTGAAGATGTGATCCCCAGCAATGCCGTACAGATCTCGGCTCCCTCACGCGGAGCCGCCTTCACCGCTATCGTTCGCGACGTGGATCTGCAGATCGTTTCCCTCGCCGGAGATCGCGCGCTGTACGTCATCAAGTTCTCCAACGATGCCGCCGCGCTGCTGGCCTTCAAGTTCGAGAACATGACGCTGCCCGCCCCGCTGACCATCATCTACACCACCGGCACTCCGTCATCGTCGCTCTACATTGCGTCCTTAACGGCTGCTCAGGTCACCAACGTCATCGCCACCGAGATCACGGTCGATGCAGGCTGCGCTCCGCCTCCCGGCGGCGGCATCGAGGTCCGCCGCTCCGACGCCGGCTGGGGCGCCGGCAGCGGCGGTAATCTGGCCGGACGCTTCACCACCGAAACTTTCAACCTGCCGCGATTATCTCGCGTGCAGGGCTATTATTTGCGGCAGTATGACGCATCGTCGCCGGCGAAATACTCGCGCTATTCTGCACTGCTGCATGTGGACTATCCATTATGAGCAAATCATCCGTCATCACCATTTGCGGCATGACTGAATTCGAGCAGAAAGTTCTGTCCGATCTCTCCGAACTCAAGGCCCACATGCGCTGGGTCGTGGGCAACGGCAACGAAGGCAAGATTCAGGAAATCGAGGAACGGGTCGACCGTCATGAAGCCTATCTGCAGCGCTTCACCGGCATCGCCGCCGCGCTGGCCAGTGTCCTGACTCTCTTTCACATCGCCATCGACTATCTGCGCTACAAGCGCTGAGAACACGCTTTTCTTGCTGTCATCCTGAGCGGAGGCTCGCGCATTTTTGCGAACCGCAGTCGAAGGACCTGCTTTTTCACGTTGTCATCCTGAGCGGAGCGACCGCAGGGAGCGCAGTCGAAGGACCCCTATACCCGCGAGGAAGTGCATTCGCGTCAGTCGCCCGCGCCACATCTGCTTTTCGTTTACGAGTGCGATGTCGAGAGCCTCTTTTACGAGAACCTCTTTTATTGGTGTCATCCTGAGCGGAGGTGGCGCTTCGCTACCGGAGTCGAAGGACCTGCTTCTCTTCCTTTTATCCCGAGCGCGAAATTCCATCCTGCCACCACTAAACCTTTTCCACCCAGCCTCACAGGAGCCCGTTATGAACTTTCTACCCACACTCTTACAGGGCATCTCCCTGATTCCAGCCATGGTGCAAGCGCTCGAAGGCGTCTTCGGCGCCAAATCCGGAGCCAACAAGAAGGCCGCAGCACTGTCGTTTATTCAAAACGCTGTTTCGGCAACCGGCCCGGCCGCGCCGGCCTACATTGTCGACAACATTAAGTTTGAAGATGGCCTGGGCAAGGTGATCGACGGTGTGGTCGAATGTCTGAACGCTTCTGTCTGGGCCAGGAAGGATTAAGCCGCCTCTCGTAAACTACCTGTTGTTCGTGGTGAATCTGACAACTTCTCGTCGCTGCGGCGCGTCGAATTCTCAGATATCCTTACTATTCCTGGAACTGCCTATGAGGTCGATTTACATTTTGATGTTGGCGGCCAGCTTCGGCGTAGCAGCCTGGGCGCAGGAACCTGCCGCAACTCCGCCGCCTGCGGGCACTCCATCCCAGCAGCAAAGCAACGCCGCCAGCGCGACCCAGGATACCAGTGGCGCCAGCGGCGATCAGATCACTAAACCTGCCGGGGCCAAGGAAGCCACCGTAATTGGCTGTCTCACCGGGCCTGATAAGAATGGGAAATACGTCCTCCATAACATGGCGCATCGTTTCGGGGTGCAGGTTTTGGGTGCGGATGAGCTCAAGAACGATTCCGGCAGCAAGGTTAAGTTGACCGGTCAATGGCAGCCACTTCCTCCATCCGAACTCGACAAGAAGTCGCCGGAGACCCATCGCTTCCAGGCCACCGATGTCGAGGTGCTGGCGGCAAAATGTAAGCCTCCTGGCGAGACGAATCCGGTCAGCAAGAGCAAGCCGCAGAAGCCCACCACGTATAACGCTCCCAGCAGCGACGATTCCAGCCCGAAATAACTCTGGCCGAAGCGATTTTTGAGCAGCCAAAGCTCCAGCTGTTCCGAATAGACGACGAGTCTTTGTGATCACAATCCGACTTTACAAACTGCCAAAAAAAATCGGATTTGACCGCTTTGAAAGGGCACAGCTTTAGCTGTGCCGGAAGAATTCCCTATTTCGTGTTCCTGAGCCGGCTTCAGCCGGCGGCAGTATTCTTGACTTTTTCACCAGCTTCCAGTCGGCGAGCTTTTCCAACAAACTGTTCAGCTTACAGAAAACCTGCTTTGAAGATTTCTTATCAGCCAATATTAGAAGCCCTCAAAACCCCTTCTTCGAATCCAGCAAGATGGTCACCGGCCCGCTATTCACCAACACGACTTCCATCATCGCCTGGAACCGTCCTGTCTCACAGCGCAACCCCAACGCCCGCACCCGTCCGACAAAATATTCATACAGTTCTCGCGCCCGCTCCGGCCGCGCCGCCGCGTCAAACGACGGCCGCTTTCCCCGCCGTACATCCCCAAATAGCGTGAACTGCGACACCGCCAGCACCGCTCCGCCGGCATCCCCCACGCTGAGATTCATCTTCCCGCCATCATCCTCAAAGATCCGCAATCCCGCCACCTTCTCAGCCAGATAATCGGCATCCGCCTCGCTGTCTTCCTGTCCCACTCCCAGCAGCACCAGCAGCCCTTTCCCGATTTCTCCCACCAGCTCGCCTTGCACCTTCACCGACGCCCGGCTCACGCGTTGCACTACCGCTCGCATGGAAGCGTTGTATCACAGCGCGAAGCTCTCAGCTATTAGCTGTTAGCTTTTAGCAGGCGTTACTCGCTCTTCCCCCTTTCGCTTGCGATCTTGCGAATGAATTTGACAGAGGGTTATGCTGAATGGGTGGAGACTGGTGAATGAAGAGCTTGATAATCGCGGCTTTCACGATTTGTGCGATCGTTGCAGAAAGCGCTGGAGAGACTGGAGGTCGATGTGCGGAATTACGCGGGAAGGTCGCTTCGCCATGTGCGACGCCCAAGAGATGTTAGCTATGTTTATGGTGGACGGACTTCCCGACCCTGATTTATTCATGGCTTCCGTGGGCAAACTTTTGCTGGACGCGAAGCAGGCTGCCAGCAGTAAAGAACAAGGTCTTACCGTATTCGGAGAGATGGTTGCGCTCCTTTGGGAGGCGGGCAACAAATCCGGAGCTGTTGCCCTGGAGACGCTGTGGAATGAGGTGATGAGCGAAAGAGCTTTCCACCTGCACTGCGCTTATCCACGTTGGCTATTTGGAAGCGAAGCCGAATTCGCGGTAATTTGCGGAAGTCATTCCCACATCCTGGGATTAGCTCCGGCAGTATAGTCCTGCAAAACTTCTCTACGGACCAATCAAATCTTGCGCCGCCTGCAGACATTGGTTGCCACGCGTGTAGTCGCCCAGAGCGCGATACGCATGGCCCATATTCTCCAACGCCGGCAAGCGTACCCGGGCCGCGGCTTGACCATAGCTTTGCGTGACGTCTAGAGCTTTTTGATATTGCGCGATGGCTTCCCGCAGGTTGCCGCGTTGCTGTTCCGCGTAACCCAGGAACAAATAGGCTGTAGGCCCGGCGGGATACATCGCAATTGCCGTTTGAAAGTGCGGGACGGCGGCATCCGGATTTTCCCGGCGCAACAGCGCCTGGCCCAGATAAGTTTCAGCCTGATAGTTTCCGGTTGTGACTTGCGCGGCATGCGACCACAGCGTGACGTCGTCTCTCCAATACCCGATCTGACGATGCGTCACTGCGGCCAGGGCCACCAATACGGCCATGCTCGCGATCGCCAATCCGATGCGAGAAACACTTCTTCGTTCCACTGCTCCCGATCCCAGGGACTCGGCCTGGACAACTGGTTTCGGCAACAAGTCTGCGAGACCCCAGCAGATCATGATGAACAGTCCGACAAACGGCAGATAAGCGTAACGGTCGGCCATACCCTGATCGCCCACTTGCACCGCGCCGATCATGGGAACTAGCGTGCCCAAAAACCAGAACCAGCCCACCAGCAGATATCGACGACGGCGGTTGAACAGGACCAGTGCAGTCACCAGAAGCAAGAAAAGGGCGCTTGCCAGTATTTGCAAGCGGGTGAGAGACCCGGCTGGGTATGGATAAAAAGCCGCCAGGTGGGCCGGCCAAATCGCCTTTCCTATGTACAACACGTAAGACACAACTGCATTCTCCAGGCGGACAGGAAGCCCGTACGAGTTCAGCGGATTGATCGCGCCTCCGGCCTGCTGCGCTTTCATGGTGATGACAGCGCTGGTGGCGGAAAGCGCGAGCAGAGGCAGTTTCTCCGCTATCAGCCAGGAGAGTTTACGCGGGGGAATCTCTGTTGCTGCCGGCGTTAGCCCCGGAGAATCCTCCCCGGATCCGGAGAACATTCTCTGCAGCGGCCAATAGTCCCATAGCAATAGGACAAACGGCAGCGTGATCACCTGCGGTTTGGACATCAAGCCGGCGGCAAACAGAAGTGCGACCACCAGATATCGATCCATCCTGGGACGCACTGCGTACCAGCGATAAGCGGCGAGCGCCAGCAGGAAAAACAACATGCTCAGCAGGTTCTTGCGCTCGGCAATCCACACTACCGATTCGACGTTAATCGGATGGAGAGCGAACAGGCCCGCGACCATGGCGCTCCGGCCCAGATATCCGGTGGCGCGCAGCAAGACCCAAAACACCAGCACCGCGTCCAGTCCGTGCAGTAGCACATTCACGTTGTGATGGCGGCCGGGATTCAGGCGAAAGAGTTCACAATCCAAGGCATGGGAGAGCCAGGTTATCGGATGCCAGTTCGCGACATAGAAGGTGGTAAACGCCCACTTGACGCCTTCCCAGTCCAGACCGTACTTGATGTGCACATTGTCGGTCAGGTAGGCCGCGTCGTCCACGTCAGCGAAGTCGTAACGACTTACCTGCGAGTATATTGCAACCGTAATGATTACCAGAGCCAGAGCAATCAGGACGGCTCGATTGGCGGGTCGACCTGCTGGGGCGGTATGGGATGGAGATTGGGCGCTGTGTTCAGGTTGCCCCATGTGAATGCCTTGCCCCTCCCAAGTTCGGCCGCGAGATGTGCGAATTTCAATTTCGCGCTGCTTAAATCTCGATCAGTTCTTTATTGACCGGCGTCAGGACCTCACAACCTCTAGCGGTAACCACCACCATGTCCTCAATGCGAATGCCACCTTTGCCTGGCACGTAGATTCCCGGCTCGATCGTAATCACCATGCCGGGTTCCAGTTGTTCCTCCTGCTGCTTTCCCAGGCGAGGCGGCTCGTGAATTTCCAGCCCCACCCCATGACCGGTGGAGTGGGTAAAGAATCGATCTAACTTAGCTCTGCGCAGAACCTGGCGTGTGGCTCGGTCGACATCGCCAGCCGTCGTGCCTGGTCTTACGGCGGCAATGCCCGCTAATTGCGCCTCCAGCACGGCTGCGTACCAGCGGCGCTCTTCCCGGCTTACATCCCCGAGGTGCACGGTGCGAGTCATGTCCGAACAGTAGCCACGCCAGACGACACCCGAATCCAGCACCACGAATCCGCGCTTGGGGATTGGCTGGCTGGAAGCGCGTCCGTGAGGCAATGCCGAACGCTTGCCGGCAGCCACGATGGTGTCAAATGACATGCCTTCCGCGCCTGCCTTGCGGGCGGCCAATTCCAACCTGCCAGCGACTTCCGACTCCCTAATTCCGGGGCGAATCGAGGACAGCGCCTGCTCATAGGCGGCTGCCCCCATCTTCACCGCTTCACGGATAATGTGGAGCTCATGGGCATCCTTCAAAATGCGCTGTCGCATGATGAGCCCGGAGGTCGGTTTCAACGTGGTTTTCTTGGGGAGCAGTTTGCGCATATCTGCTGCTGCCACGACCGTAGTGTGGTCAGCTTCAAAACCAATGGCAGATTTCAGCCGGCCAAGCAGCTTGGCCGCCTCATTGAGCAGCGGCCCCTTCGCAATGACAATTCGCGCACCCTGCACTTCCTCATGCGCCTGCTGGGTGTAGCGGCCATCGGTGAAGAAGACCCGGCTTCCGCGGAGAAAAAGCAGCAGACCATTGCTCCCGGTATAGCCACACAGGTAGCGCAGGTTCGCGGGATGGGTAACCACGAAGCCATCGAGCCGGTCGTCGGCAATGGTGAGCTGAAACTCGTTCTGGCGGGATCGATGGTCCATCGTCAATAGCCCTGCTGTGGATTCGCGAAACGAATTGCCATCCTCAGAACTGGGTCACCTTCAGTAGTTCCGAAGTTTGCTTGCTGGAACGGTAGATATGTTGATGTCCTAGGCGATGGGCGACGGCGTCGGCGCGAACATAATATGTTTCCGGCCCTGGGCTCGACCCAAAAGGAATGACCGGACTGGTGGAGTGGGCTGACAGCATGAAGTGCTGATAGCCCAGAGTCGTGGCGCGGCCGATCTTATTTACCGCAACGATGACCACGGTTACATCAAAATCATGTGCGGTTTCATTGGTCGCTATGGCGGAACCGGAGAGGGCGGGGCCATGAACTGCCGGAGGCTCTTTCCAGTCGATGGCAAGCCCGGCGATCACCTGAATTATGATGTCGCGCTGGATTTGCATCTTGGGAGAGCCGGAGTCGACGACTGTAACCGTGAAATGGTAGTCACCCGGAGTTGTCGGTACGCCGGAGATGTTGCCCAAATGCCGGTGCAACTTCAGTCCTGGAGGAAGGTCGCCGGCAGTCACGTGCCAGGTGTAAGGTGGCGACCCACCGGTGGCCGCCAATGGCAAGGTGTAGCTTTGCCCTACGATGGCACCCTGCGGCGGTATCCCGGTGATCTGGAGCGTCTGGCCGAACGCGACCAGGTTCGCCAACCATAGAAGAACGACCGAAGCTGCCAGCGGGATGCGCATGGAGCAACATTATAGGAGGTTGGCGGGCGGGATCGTTGCGTAAAGCAGGTCGAGAATTCGGGTCTCGCAGAACACGCCGAATCGGGCGTAACAGGTAGACCGAGCTTCGGCGTCGGGTTGGCCGGGAAAAATCCCGACTCTATTGGAGTCTATCGCTCAGAGGCTCGCCCCAGGACTCCTGCCAGGTTCCGAAGCTCTCTTCGCAGGAATCGCAGTACCACTGGGGGCTGTCGGGCCGGATACAACATCCTCCCAGGACGTAGCCCTCGGGACCAACATCCCGGGGCGCCTCGGAAGGCAGCCGCCCGTATGCAATCTTCTTCACGTCTTCGTTGCTGTTGCAACGGGGACAGACCGGAGGACGATGGCGCTTCATGCCTTCAATGATTCTATTGCGGGGCTACAGCCGTCAAGCTCCGTTTGTCCGTCTTGCCTGTGATAGTGCGGGGCAGACTGTCGACAAAAGTAAAGCTTCGCGGAACCTTATGGGGCTCCAGCAATTCGCGGCAGGCCGAGCGCAACATGGCTTCATCGGTCGAGGCTCCCGATTTGCGTTGTACGAACGCGTGCAGCCGAACTCCGCCCTTGGCATCAGGCAACGCAATAACAGCGGCTTCTTCTACCCCTCCGATGCGCTCCAGCGCGTTCTCCACTTCCGACGGATATACCTTCTCGCCGCCGATCTTTACCATCTCGTCGGCACGTCCCGCCAGATAGAGGTATCCCTCGGTATCGAAGAAGCCCTTATCTCCAGTGTGGTAGACGCCCTTTCGCAGTTTGCGTGCAGTTCCCTCCGCATCGTTCAGGTAGCCCAGCATGACGTTTGGACCTTCGACACACACCTCACCAATCTCGCCGATGGGACAAATTCCGTCATCTTCTCCGCGAATCGTGACTTTTAGATTCGGCAATGGACGGCCTACGCTGGCGGGATGATTTGATTCAGGAATATTTAAGGAAATAACCGGCGCAACCTCAGTCACACCGTAGCCGGGCAAGATGGCATGTCCGAAGCGATCGGTAAACTCGCGTTCCGTGGTTTCCGGAAGGCGTTCGGCTCCAGCGATGCAAAGCCAAAGCGAACTGGCATCGCAGGGTGTCGGATCGAGCGCCAGCAGGCGATATTGGCTGGGCACCGCAACCAGGGTAGTCACGCGATGCCGTTCGATGGCATCCAGTACTGCCCGGGTAGTGAACCGTTCCAGCACTACCACGGTCGATCCGGCCATCAGCGGTAATAAAATGGTCACGTTCAAACCGTAGGCATGGAACAGCGGCAAGATCGCCAGCATTACCTGGCGGTCGTCAAAGCCGGTAGCTGCCATGCAGCCCTCGGCGTTGGAGATGACATTTTCATCGCTCAGGGCCACGGCCTTCGGTCGTCCTGTAGTTCCGGACGTGTATAGCAAAACCGCTGCTTCATTCTTTCGAGGCTGGGGAGCAAACTCGGGAGCCGGCGGATAGGCGGTATCGATGACGATGTGGGGCACGCCGGCTTCAGCCAGACGCGGAGCCAGATCTTCCGAGGTAAACACGGTCGCTAACTTGGCCTCAGCGAACATGAGCTGTAGGAGAGGCAGCGGCGCCAGGGTAGGCAAAGCCGCAACCGTCTTCCCTGCCCAGAGCGCCCCCAAAACTTGCGGTGGAAATTGCACCGAGTTCGGCAGAAAAATTCCAACGTTATCCTCCGGCGTTTGCCTTGCAATGTAGGAGGCCGCCGATTGCGCGCGGCGTACCAGGTCGGCGAAGGAAACCTGCTCGGCACCAGCGATCAACGCGGCACGATCGGGATAACGTTCTGCGGCCTTCACAACTGCCTCAACGATGGCACTTGGGCTCATGCTTCACCTGAAGAAATAAGTTCAAGAAAACGACGCACGCGAGTGTAGCACTTTGCTCTGCACTATTTTGTGATCTGGAACCGAGACGCTTACCAATCGAGGACGCAACCGAAGTCGTTCGAGGAGTTGTCGGTGGTGGGGTGAGACGGCGACGGCCATCCTGCACCCGGCTGGCCGCCGAAGCAATTCGCTATTTGGAACTGAAGGAGTATTCAAGCTGACGCATGGCGTCTCGAGCGGCTTCGCGAGCGGAACGATCCGCCTGGCTCTGCCAGGAATTCTCATGATTACAATTCAGGCGAACGGCGTCGCTGCTTGAATCCTGATCGCCATCATCGGTGTCAATGACGGACACATCGGAATCTGCCATGTGTACCGAAGCGGCCCGTAGCTGGTTGACGGCGATCTGCAGCTTCACCTGCTGGAGGGCAAGGCGCCTCGCAAGGGCGGCCGTATTGACTTCAATGCGCTGGTCGAAATCGTCAGGTAATTTCACCTGGAAAGAAATCGGGGCTCTCGTGCCTTCCTGGTTGGCCCGCAGCATCTGATCGCGCATCCTCAGCGCATCCCGGCGGGCGCGCTGTGCCTGCCGCAGCGCCGTCGCGCGGGCACATTGAGCGGCTGCGATGTTTTGCCTGGCTATCTGCTCGGCCGCTCGGGCTTCCAGACTGGCGATGGGCACATCCATTTCAGCGAGCAACTGGGCTTCTTCGGGATAACCCGGACGCAGGTGAGTCCGGATCTTCGCCACTGCCTGCGAGGCCGAATCCGCCGCACCTTGCGCCGTTGCCATGGCGCCCATGTGTTTGGCGTGCCGCGGCGAGATATGCTGCAGGCATCGGAAGCCGCGGGAAAAAACCGCGAAGGTCGCTATGATCGCCAAGGCCGCAACCAGGTATCTGCGCTCCATACTGCCTCCTCATACCCGTTAAGACGTGGGAGCAACCGATAGGGTAGAGATTTTGGGATTAACTGCAGGTATTCCCACGTCGTACTCACAAAGTACACGTTAGAGGCCATCCCGGACTTTCTTCAAGTATTTGCAGGATTTGGAGTTACTGGCTGAGAATGCCGTTATCAACGGGAGCAACGTCCAATTTCAGAATGAGTTGTCCGCTGGCGGACAGAGGCCCTATTCGCTTCGAGGGTATTTAGAACAGATTCTCAATTGGTGTATTCGACTTGCCCGGTAGAACGGGCCTTTCGGAGACTGTGTCGCGACTGGCAAGCGGAATTTGCCGTGGGATAAATGCATCGAAATCATCTTCCGCCCGGGCGTGAGAAGCCGTTACGAAACTCGGTCCGTGCTTATATCGGTGGAACAAACCGCGCGAAATCGAGTGCCGAAGGCGCAGCATAATCTAGCCCAGCACGGAGCCGGAGGCGGAGTGCTGGGTGAAGTGGAAAAAAATCTCCGAGTCGCGTAGCGACGGCACGGTTTCGTAACAGCCTCGTGAGC
>JBAVSY010000114.1:0-17127 GCA_049695855.1 Candidatus Korobacteraceae bacterium
AAAAGCTCCAGTGCAAGACATCGGCTTTAGCCGCTGAGGGGCGTCCCCCAGGGCCTAAAGGCCGAGCCCGTGTAGCGCCGATCGGCGCGGCTGAAGCCGCGCCCTTTCAAAGCGGTTACAGCAACCCAGAAACTGCTTTAGAAGTTTTATTTTGAAAAGAAAGAGCTTTAACTGTGCCGCAAAGGCGCTGGTAGGCCGTCGGGCTTCAGCCCTGCAGGTAATTCGGTTCGTAGCCCGGAATTCGGAAATTACTCGACGAGTCCGTTGCAATCCCGAAGTCCCTCGGCGGCTGAAGCCGAATCTTTACCAACGTTTTACGGCACACCTGAAGGTGTGCCCCTTCAAAGCGGACAGTGCGAGCATTAGACGTACCACGCAAGAATCGCCAATAACCCTAGGCTTCGGATTCGACTTCGGGCAAAACGTCAGCTGCCCGGGTGGTCGCACTGCCATCGTGAATCTTGGCGGTGGTCACCAGCGCCACACCGGCGACGATGATGATCGTTCCCGCAAACATATAAGCGTCAAGACGCTCGTTCAGCACCAGCCATCCCAGGAAGACGGCCACCAGCGGATTGACATAAGCGTAGGTTGCGACCTTGGGGGTGGGCACATGCTTCAGCAACCAGATGTACGCGGTGTAACCCACCCACGATCCGAAAACGACGAGATAGAGCACCGCCAGCAGGCCACGACGAGTCACAACTACGCGATGGTATTCGCCGGTAAAGATGGCAACGATCGAGTTGCCAATGGCGGCGAACACCATCTCCCACGCTGTGGCAGTGAAGGGATCGACCTTCATTTGCCATTTGCGGGAACACACCGAGCCAATGGACCAACTCAACGAGGAGACCAACAGAGTGCACGCTCCGAGTAACGGCATGATACCGAGTACGGCTCGATGCTCGAAGCGAGGCCAGAACAGCACGGCCACTCCGGCGATGCCGAGAGCTACGCCGAACAGGCCGCGCCGTGACATTCGATCGCCGCGAAAGATGAACGTCTCCAGCAGGAGGAACCAGATGGGCGTGACGGCGACGATGAGCGCGGCAAAACCGGTCGGCACCCACTGCTCGGCCCAAGCCAGCCCGAAGTTGCCGCCCACCAGCAGCAGGCAGCCGATGGTCGCCAGACGGGCCGTTTCGGCGAGCGTGACGCGAATCTTGCGGCCCATCGCCGCGCAGGCCGCCAGCATCAGCGAGCCGGCGATAGCAAAACGTATGGCGCACATTACGGCGGGAGGAAGCTGCTCCTGGTCGGCAATGCCGATGGCCAAATACGTGGATCCCCAGAAGACGTATACCAGGGCAAAGGCAAGGACCACTTGCAGACGATGATGGCGATCGGTATCCACAAACGAAACGAAGGAAATTCAGGCGGCCGGTTTGCTCTGCTCCCGCAGCTTGTGGCCGGTCACCAAAACGTAGTGCACACCCGAAATGGTGGTGAAGGTAAAAGTCGCGTACAAGAAGAATTTCACCAGGACGAATACCCATGGCGCCTGCACCACTTGCGCCAGGACAACGAAGAACACAGCGGCAATCTGGCAAGCTGTATTCACTTTGCCGTAGATGCTGGGACGAAAATCACGAAACCCAACGGCCGCGTAGAGAACTACGGACGTGGTAACCAGACAGGCATCGCGACTGAAAACCACAACCGTGTACTTCCAGGGAATTTTCTTGATGAACGACAGGACCACAAATAAGGAGCTCAGGAGCAGCTTGTCGGCCAGCGGATCCAGATACTGTCCCAGCAAGGTCTGCTGGTGCAGAGTGCGAGCCAGCAGTCCGTCGAGCGCATCGCTGAGCGCGGCGGCAAGCAGCAAGCCGAGCGCCCAGGTCCAATGCCCATCGAACACAGAGATGATAACGAAGGGAATGAAGATCAGGCGCAGCAGAGTGATCTGGTTGGGCGCCGTCCAAAACTGGTTTTTCACCCGCATACCGTGGAGTGGTGACATGTGGTTAGGCGACACCCAGCGCCGCTGGCGCACTCGCAGCTTCAGCTCATTTCTGGAATACCTATCGATTGTGACGGGTTTGTTACCGGCTGGCAATGCCGGCGAATTGAGCAGACGAATTTGGAAGCTTCCCAGCCGGTCGCGCCATCTGTATAATGCGGGCCCAGATAACTGCGCCGCAACAACGTGAAAATGCAGACGCTCCCATCTCATTTTGACGGCAAACGGTTTCGCAATCTTGTTCCGCGCCGCCACGGCATGCGCGCGGTGCTGCGTTGGCTAGTTTCGCGCCAGCCAGGTCCATGGCGCCAATGGATCGATGTTCAGCCCGGTCCGGCTCCGCCCAAGAGCGCGGAGCGGCTGCGAATCACGTTTGTCAATCATGCAACGTTTCTGTTGCAGCTTGACGGCATCAACATTCTCACCGACCCCATCTGGTCGGAACGGGCCAGTCCGGTTTCCTGGGCAGGACCACGGCGCCATCGTCCACCCGGAATTCGCCTGGCAGATCTCCCGCCCATCGATCTGATTCTGTTGAGTCACGATCATTACGATCACCTGGATATTCCCACGCTGCAACGGCTGGCTGGCGACCATCATCCGACCATCTATACCGGACTGAAGAACTCGCGCCTGCTGGCCAAACACGGGATTCACAACGTAGTGGAACTCGACTGGTGGCAGGAAGCTGCGGCGCGCAGCGACATGTGGGTAACAGCTGTACCGGCGCAACATTTTTCCGGTCGCTTGCCGTTCCAGGCCGACACAACGTTGTGGTGCGGCTTTGTTGTGCAGACCAATGATTCCATCATCTACTTTGCGGGCGACACCGGAGCAGGGCCCCATACCCGGCAGATTGCGCAGCGCTTCCCCGCCATCGATCTGGCTATTCTTCCCATCGGGGCTTTCCGCCCCGAGTGGTTCATGGGCGAAGTACACATGTCGCCACAGGCGGCCGTGGAAGCGCACCTTGCCTTGGGAGCCCGGGTCAGTGCAGCCTGCCACTTCGGTACATTTCGCCTGGCCGATGACGGACAGGACGAGCCGCTTCAGGTGTTGCAAAACGTCCTGTCGCGCACCGATTTGCTCGATACGGAGGTTTGGGTGCTGGGCTTCGGCGAAGGACGTGAAATGCCGGCTCGAGCAGCGTCGCTGGAGGAATCCAGACAGATCGCCCTATAGAGCGACTTCATGATTGATATATGGATGGCCCATAACGTCGCTCCTGATAGTTTGCCGGAAGGGCAGCCGGTATGAGCCCGGCGAAAACTTCGAGCCAGCCCATGGCCATGGTCGCCCTACTGCGCGGGATCAATGTTGCAGGCAAGCATCAACTGCCCATGAAACAGTTGACCGAGTTTTTCGTCGAGGCCAAATGCGCCGAGGTTCGAACCTACATCCAGAGCGGCAACGTCATCTTTAAAGCTTCGGCCGGCTTGCGGGAAGAACTTTCGCAGTGCATCTCTAAGAAGATCGAACAACGTTTTGGATTTACTTGTCCGGTGATCCTGCGCACCGCGACTCAGATGGCGCAAACCGTGCGCGATAATCCATTTTTGCGCGCTGACATGGCAACCCAGACACTATATGTTTACTTCCTTGCCGATGCACCCAGCGCCAGCGCTGTGAAGACTCTCGATCCGGCTCGATCCGCGCCTGACGCCTTTCACCTTTTGGATCGCCAGATCTATTTGCATCTTCCCAACGGCATGGCTCGCACCAAACTGACCAATGCCTACTTCGATGCCAAACTGGCAACCGTCTGCACCGCCAGAAACTGGACAACCGTACTGACACTTTTGAAGATGATGCAGGCATGATGCGCTTCCTGCTTTGGAGTCCACGAGTTTCTGAACAAGCTGTGAGATCAGCGCGACCAGGTGAGTCCGCGGCCCAGCACAAAGATGAACAGCAGGCTGGCAACTATGCCAGCGGCGATCCAAGCGGCGCTTCTTTGAATCGGGCCAACCGGTTCGGCGGAATTCTGTTTCCATCTGCGCATCAGGCTGGGCAAACTCAGCAAACCTGCATTAGCGCCCAGAGTCGATGGCAAGGCCGACGCGATGACATAGAACAAGCCTGCAGGATTCAGCAGACCGGCGACTCCCGCCAGAATGCCGTCGGTGAAGTACGGCGTCCAGCTCAGCCCACGAATCCTGCGCCACCCCTTATCGGCGCCCAGAAATGGTTTCAGTTCCGCGGCCACCAGCAACATCGACGCGTAATAAGAAATTGCGCCCAGCATGATCAGCCCCAACCGCCACATCCAGTAGGGTTGCAGACCTCGGATTACGGCCTCCCAGTCGCCAAAATTAGCCACCCCGGAGAAGAGAAAGTATCCCGTGCCGGTAAACAGATTGCCGGCCATCGCCAGTACCAGGAAGTAGCGAGTTGCGGGATGGTAGCGTTGCGCCCTGCGCAGCAGCAGCCAGAAAATCACCGCAGCAATCAGATTGACGAGCGTGCCGTTGGCCGCGATCCAGCGGGTTTCGATATCGCTCTGCAGGGCGACGGTACTCATCGTCAGGCGATGGGCTCCGCTGAGCCATGCGGTCACTCCATGACCCAGACCTTCGTGCAAGACATCCTGCAGAATACAGGCGAGCGCGGAAATAGAGATGAGTGTGAGGCGATCGTCTTTGCCTGGGACGACACCGAAAGACATGACCTCCTTTGTAGCACAGGAAACTCTTGCCCAAAGACCATTGACAACTCTGCACCATCGGCTGGTGACGCCGGTCACGGCGGCTTGGCTGCACCGATCCGACAATCGAATAGCCGGGCATCCCTGGGAGGACAAATGTTGCCGACGCTTTCGGGAATAGGCGCGCTAGCTGTCCCATTGTTCGTGTGCCACTAGGCAATCGCGCGGTCCGCACTCGCCTGCTCGATTGCCGCCGCGCCCCCGGAACGGTACACTAAGCCATTACAAGGGGTCTCCCATGCTTATCGTCATGAAGGCGCACGCCAGCGAAGAACAGGTGCGGAGCGTCTGCGAGAAGATTGAGAGTTTCGGCTTCCGCGCCCACTCCATTCCTGGCGCGCAACGTACCGCCATCGGCATCACCGGCAACGAGATGGAGATCGATCCGGGCACGTTTGACGAAATGTCGGGCGTGCAGGAAGTCATCCGGGTCAGCAAGCCCTACAAACTGGTGAGCCGCGATCTGAAAGAAGAGAACACGGTGGTGCGCTTCCCTAACTCGGACGCGACTGTAGGTGGACTGGAAGTTGCGGTCATGGCCGGCCCCTGCGCGATTGAGAACCGCGAGCAGGCCTTGACCACAGCTGAACTCGTCGCTCGCGCGGGCGCGCGCTTCTTCCGCGGCGGCGCTTACAAACCGCGCACATCGCCGTATTCGTTCCAGGGATTGGCGGAGGACGGCCTGAAGATCCTGGCCGAAATCCGCGACCGCTTCGGTCTGCTGATCGTCACCGAGGCGGTGGATAACGAGTCGCTCGAACTGGTGGAAAAGTACGCTGACATGATCCAGATTGGGGCGCGCAACATGCAGAATTTTTCGCTGCTGAAGCGCGCCGGACGGGCGCACAAGCCGGTATTGCTCAAGCGCGGCATGTCGGCGACGCTGGAAGAGTTTCTGATGGCGGCCGAGTACATCATGAGCGAGGGCAACTACAATGTGGTGCTGTGCGAGCGCGGAGTGCGCACCTTCGCCGACCACACTCGCAACACTCTCGACCTCAGCGTGGTGCCCGCGGTGCAGCGCCTGAGTCACTTGCCGATCATCGTCGATCCCAGCCACGGTACCGGCAAACGCAACAAGGTGACACCGCTATCACGGGCCGCAGTTGCAGTCGGCGCCGATGGCCTGATCATCGAGGTGCATCCCGATCCTGATCGCGCTCTCAGCGATGGTAAGCAATCGCTCTTTCCTGATCAGTTTGAACATCTGATGGTCGAGATACGCCAGATCGCCAATGTGCTGGGCCGTTCCGTAGCCGAGCGGGTTCCCAATCCGACGGGGCATCGTCCCGGCGCCGTCAGTGCGAGTACCGGAACAGCAGCTGCTCGCTGATGGTGACCGCGTGGCCGTGGCGCATGAGGTCGCGATTCGTTGCGTGTCTGCTGCTGCCGCTCACCGTTGCCTTGAGTACAACGGCTTGCCGTCAACGTAGCACCGTTGAGCCCGGATATCACGAATACGCCTACGTTACCAATGGCAAGAGCAACTCCGTCAGCGTCATCGACACGCTGCAGTTCCGCAACGTAAAGACGATCGCGGCGGGCGGGGGGCCCAGCGGTGTGGCCGCGAATCCCGCGCGTAACGAGATCTATGTCGCCAACGCCGACTCCAACAACATCAGCATCATCGACGCTGAGACCAATCAGGTAGTCGCCGTCATCGGGGTTCATCGTGCGCCGTATTACATCTCGGTTTCGTCCGATGGCAAGCGGGCTTACGTGGCCAATTCCGGCTCGGCCAACGTTTCAGTAATCGACCTTGCCAAGCGCGCCTCCATCGCAACCATTCGCGTGGGCGGGGCACCCGGACTGGCACGAGTTTCGCCGGATGGCAAACTGGCGGTCGCCAGCAATCGCGCGGATAACACCATCTCGATCATCGATACGGAAAAACTCGTTGTGCGCAGCACCGTTTCTGTGTGCCATCAACCGCAGGACATGGTCATCCTGCCCGACAACAGCAAGGTATTCGTGGCTTGTCCCGGTTCCAACCAGGTCGCGGCCGTCGATCTGAAGTCGGACCGCCTGCTGGCCTATCTGGATGTAGGACAATTGCCGGTGCAACTCACGCTCAAGCCGGACGGCGGCGAGTTGTTCGCCAGCAACTTCAACAGCAACAACTTTTCCATCATCGAAACTGGGACCAACGAAGTTGGTGGAACCTACCTGATCGGCAACAGCCCATCCCACGGCGTCGTGACCTCCGACAACAGCCTGCTCTACATGAGCAATTTCGGATCGGACTCAGTTAGCGTTTACGCCATCGACGAAGGCCGCGTGATCGGCTCGGTTCAGGTCGGCAGCCGTCCTGACGGCCTCGCGCTCACGCCGGATGAGGCGCACTTGCTGGTGGTGGATTCCGGTTCGGGCGACGTAGCCGTGGTGCGCACCGTGAAGACGCAAGATAACTCAAAGATCAGCGCCGACCGCGCCCTGGTGACCCTGATCCCCGTGGGCAATCAGCCCAACGACATCGTGATCAAGGCTTTCCGGATAGGAAATAAATAGACGAACCAGCACACCTGGCTGCCGCTCGTGGCTTCACTCCACGACCGACTCGGAGTGAGCCCGCACAGCAAGTTCTTCACCCGAGGATTGTTTTTACGGGAGAGGCGGGGCACCTGATGGTTTGTTATAATCGCTAGGCCGCTGTACAAGGCGCCCTTAGCTCAGCTGGATAGAGCGTCTGGCTACGAACCAGAAGGTCGGGAGTTCGAATCTCTCAGGGCGCGCCACTTTCCCGCATCAACTACCAAAACTTGCTACTGGTTTGCTACGGCTGGCGAAGTTTTCCCCCGTTTCCGATCTGGAGGCCCTTTACACCGGAAATCTCCACCTGCTGCCATATATCCGCATCCCGCCCATTGAAGTCCAGCTGAGCGCGCTCCAGAAATCCTGGCTGTTGAAATGCTTGACAGAATCGTGCAGCACGTCATGCACGGAATCCGTAATGTAAACCGCGTAGTCGTTGAGGCTACTCAGCTTGGCGGCATAATTGGCAGCTCGACCGACCCAGACCAAGTCGTTGTCCTTGCGGACACCGATGCGACTAACAAATAACTTGCTCGTGTCGACACCGATCACATGCTTCAGGTTGTATTCGTTCGTAGGATACTGCGCCTTCAACGCTGGCTTGATGATGTCCCATACAGCACCATTAATTCTAAGGGCTGCTCGCACAGCACGGGTGTTCTTGGTGTCGCCAATGAATACACCCATAATTCGATCGCCATCATAAGCGGTAATGACGCCGGCTTCAGCCTTTACAATTCGGGCAGCACACGCTAGATAGGTTTTGTAAACTTCGGCTGCAAAATGAGGCTTATAGATTTGCTTTATGGTCGGCGCGCCGTCACCCGCTTCTGTAACGGGTAGCTTGAGCTGATTGCGCCTCCTATTACGCCAGGATCAGATCTGGCGTGGGCCCTAGCCCGTAGGTTCCAGACGGCTTGGCACCTGGCGGTGCCTCTGCGGCCGGAGTCGTGAGATCTGATGACCTCACGAATTAACTACCTTACACCTCGTAAGGCTTCGGTGTATGTGATCTGCGCACCACGGGTTGGTGATAACGCATTAGGTTTCTACTTGTCGACCTGTGTGTGCGTTTTGGTCGGCGATCCAGCCGTCGCCAGATTCCCACAGGGATTGAGGTTCATGCGATCTCGCGTTCCTCGTCGAATAAGAAGTGATTCCCAGCCGTTGTGACTCCCCACTGTTTCTTACAGGCTGGCCCGGACTGGGTGACCCGGATCAAACGCGCAGATCGAAAACTCGAGCTGCCGCAATTGGATGGTGAGATCTTGCATCTCCGTGACGAGGTCCTGCTGCTCGCGCCCTCAATCCAATCATAGATTGTCACTAACAACCTTACTCCTATGGCTCTTTGGAAGGTCGGAGGGGGGCTCAGCACGCAATTCTCCCTCGCCAGAGCAGGTCGTGCCCATACAGAAACTGTGTCAGCGGACGCAGCCCGACGGTGACGGCATTTCTAGGGCGGGTCGATGGATTGCGGCTGCTTGGCAATTCGCGTGGATCGGCGGATCGGCGAAGCCAGGTCGTGGGAGATCTCGAGCGGCCTCGATAGACTTATGTGCTTTGTCGTCCGTGGCTTAGGGGAGCGTCACCGGCCGGCTGATTCACGGGACTTGTCGCCCAGAAACCTGACCATATTGCGCATCATTGTTGCAGCTCTTTGAACTCGGTCTCCACGCCTGTCTTCAGCTGTCTGAAGATTCCTGCTTGTATCCTACTCAGCGGAGGGAGTTACTCCCCGCGTGCATGCTTTCCCTGAAGTAGTTTGTACAGGACAGCTCGTACGGCCACCGGAGCCGTCAAGAGCCTGTGCTATCGCTCGGCGGGCCATGCCACGAAATGGGAATTCATGCTGCTAACGATCGCTAATACGCTCCGTTCAAGCCCACTGCGCGGCCATCGATTTTGCGCGATTAGGGCTCCAGCCCAAGAACGTCCCTGACATGGCAAGAAACATCAGATGTCGCTCTGCGCGTGGCCATCGTAGGCTCAGACAACCGTTCCTACCAGTCGATGAACGTAAAGTCCAACAAAGCCTTTTGGGACAGCTTGCTATCCGCTTATGGGAGCCAGGCGATTTGTAATTCGAAGGGCCATAGTGGCTACCCTACCTGCCGCTTAGCGGTGTTGGGCCGCGCATGTTGTAAACGCGCACGGCTCGCGCGATGCCCAGTCTAAACCCGGCATTGTGACAACCCTGTCCACAAAGTCGGCCGACTGGAGGGTCTGATAGGCATGAAACACCGCGATATCCGCGCCCAGGTCGCAGAGTCGATTCCGCTCCACTCAGTAGAACCTCCCGATGCCTACCTATACAGGTGGCGACTTAGGACTTCTCTCATGATTAGATACCTTCCAACGCAGCATTCGACAGAAGATCTCATTTCAAGTGAGCGTTTGTCGTTGACTTAGAAAAGGAAGTGGAGAATGCCGAGGAGCGACTCTGGTCAGCGTTTGTTTAACGCAGACGGGGTCGTGAGAGAGCGCTGAAGGATATGCAGAAATCCCTCAGTAACATCAGTCCGCAAGCGATCCAAAGACAGCTATTTGTTGCGGTCAAAGGAATCTCGGAAGACCATTCCCAACCCGATCAGTGAAAGGAGATCGGCATGCGAAAAGGAAATGCGACTTTCTTGGCATCCGTAATTTATCTGACAACGTTGGGGAATGCTCCGGCGCAAGGTCCTTCGCTCCCCCCAGGCTCTTATCAGAAAACCTGTACGGATATTATTTTGGGCGGAAATATGTTGAGCGCCTTGTGTAAGCGTAAGGACGGGGGCGTTACACGGTCATCGTTGCCTTTGGCTGGGTGCAGCGACGTTCTTAACTTCGATGGAGTCTTAGAGTGCATCCACGGTCCCGCGCCGAATGGTTCCTATCGGCAGACCTGTCACCACATTATCTACTTCCCGAACGGTAACCTGAACGCAGAGTGCCAAAATGTGAATGGCGCATGGGTAGGGACTTTCCTGCCCGTAACCAGTTGCGTCAAAGGCGCAGATATCTCCAACATTGACGGTACATTATCATGCGATAGCGGCAATCTACCAAGGGGTTCATATCTTGAAACTTGTCGTAATGCCGAGAATATTGACGTGACCGGCGAACTCGCCCAAGAAGCCATACACGCTGAGACAAAGGCCGGTGGCGCTGGCGCGATATGCGGATATTCACTGGCACCGACCGGGTCTTCCTCCGGCGTGTTTGGCGTGAGCACGGCATTTGACGGAGTCCATGGAATCAGCCAGTCGAAAGAACATGCCGGGGTTTCTGGTATCAACGAGAGCGGTGGCACGACCGCCTATGGAGTGTGGGCCAAAGGGACGCCCGCCGGCCACTTTGAAGGGAACGTGGAGGTCACAGGCGACATAACCTTGACAGGGGCTGACTGTGCGGAACAATTCGACTGTGCAGAGGTAAGCGAGATTTTTCCCGGGATGGTCGTCGCCCTAGATGGCGAAGGGGCTCTCCAACTGAGTTGCGAGCCGTACGATAGGAAGGTCGCGGGAGTTATTTCGGGAGCTGGCGATCTGAGGCCCGCAATAATTCTCGATAAACGCGAGTCGGAACGGCGACGCGTCTCTGTCGCGCTCACCGGCAAGGTATATTGTGCGGTCGATGCGCAATATGGGGCGATCGAGGTGGGTGATCTGCTGACAAGTTCAGCCACACCGGGCTGCGCTATGAAGGCTGCCGACCCTGCAAGGGCCTTTGGCTCCGTAATCGGGAAGGCTCTTCGCCCAGTCCGATCCGGACGGGATCTCATCCCGATTCTTGTGACATTGCAGTAATTGCAGCCGAGCCGCCCTAGAGGCTCGCAGCTTGCGATAGCCAATGAGGAAGGTGCCAAGCCCGAGAACCTGAGCCCGCGCGCCGGCATGCCATGCCGCAAGAAGGACGCCGCTCTAAATGAAGTCATCGAATGACGCACTCGCGGCAATCGAATAACACGTCGAGGGAGGATTGATATGGGTAGTCCCGTCAGCTTTGAAAACGCAATAAGCAAATACGTGCCCTACCACCCGGTAAGCGCAGAGATCTTGGCGCAGAAGCTCGGAATGAAAGCGCCGGTTTCCGTAAGGAATATGGTCGGGCAATTGAACGGCATGCCGACGACAATGTCCTTCAGCCAGCAATGGTCTACGCCCGATGGGACCCCCCTGGGCGGCGCGGTAACGCTCAATGTTAATAGCGACGGCACCTATACCGTCGACTTCAAAGCGACCACGCGCAGCCGTGTTCCCGGTTTGTCTTTTGACTTCCAGGTCCGCGCGTATCTGTCTGCTCCCGCGATACCGCATTGTTTATTCTTCTATCATGCGGGCAGTGTTGGTACCAATTTGACGAGCGACGGCGTAGATGACCATGTGGAATCCGGGTCGAACCCGCTGATCCAGATGTACTGGAGCCAGATCGTAAACTCCGCAACGAAGTTCTCCGTGGGTAAGGACTATAAATGGGGCGGGGTCGTCGGCGCACTCGTTAATCTAGTGGACGACCTGATCGACATCGTAGCGGCAGCAGCAGGCACGGCCATCGGCGCGGTCATCGCATTAACGCGAGAGGCTATCAGTTGGCTAGGCATCACACTCGGCCCCGGCGGCACGATCGGAGTGATCTCCGGCGTGGTGGTATTCGCCGTGGGAGCCATCGCAGGCTTAGGTGTCGGATCAGCCCTGATATTGGGCATCGTTGCGGGTGTAGCGGTTGGGGCCGTGGCGAACTCTATGATCCAATCCCGGTCGATGCTCCCCCTCGAGATAACGACAGCCCAGAAGGTATTTGGAACGAAAATACCCTACGACAACGTGATGTTTACCAACCTCTCTGGCCTAAACAACCGAGCGTTCACCGCGCCTGGGGTGGATGGGAAGACTTACTGCAACCTCGGCGACGCGTTTAGCAATCCACTTGGGGCCGGGAAGGGCGCCTACCCGGCGCCAGCCGAGCTAATGATCCACGAACTCACACACGCTTGGCAGATTGGTCACAATAGCTTCCTGCCCGGCTTCGTGTGCAGTGGGATCGTGAACCAAGCGACGAACCAGTTCGGTGACGACGTATATGCCTACGGCCCGGCAGGTCCCGACTGGTCCAGCCTCAACCTGGAGCAGCAGGGGGCGATCGTCAATGGATGGTTCGCTGGCAAGCTGGACAAGTACATGCGGCAGACACCATATGAGCCAACCGACACGGTGGAAAACCCCTACTACCGGTACATATCAGGCAACATCCTGACTGGGTCGGCCGGTTTCTCCACAGCCTGGCTGTAGGTGAGAAGTCATTTGGGTGGAGCTTTGGCGTCGCGTGACATCTTGAGTCCTGCCAATGGCACAACGGGTATCACCCATGCCACTAAAGCGGCGAATAACGGCAGATGGCAAGTGTCAAGCGACGACAGCGGGCCGTCAATGCGCCGCTCCAGCCGTTTTCATGGCGGACGCCCTTGTTCCTGATGAGTTATGGGGTGATCGGACCCCTTCTCCCCGCCTCACTGTCGAAGCCGCAAGGTGGCCGACCACGTATAAGCGATCGTGCTTGCATCGAGTACATAACCCAACAAGCAAAGTGCGGTCTCTCGGTTTGTTGAATAAGATACTGAACGTGAAGAATTTGAGCGGCTTGGGTTGTTCCTCCTGGTCCGGGCGGTCCTCCGTCATCGGGAATTCGATGACGGGGGCTAGAAGATAACCCTCCCCGAGACTTGCACCACCCGGGGAGACGAGTCGAAACCCAGAAAGGATCCGTAAGGGGTCGTCGGCAGGCCAACCATGGAGCTGATCTGGCCAAAGGTTGAGTCACCCAGGGTCGCGTCTGGGTTACCAAAGTTGGGATGATTAAAGACATTGAAAGCTTGCGCGCCAATGCCAAACTGCACCCGCTCTCCAACCCTGAAGTTCTTGAAGAGTGCCAGGTCCATATCGAAGAAATGCGGTCCCACATACTCGTTACGTCTCTGTGGCGACACGCCGGGGTAGCCGGTAAAGGTATCCGATGCGCCATTGATGAAAACGGAGGAGTCGAGACAAGGGATGCCGTTTCCCGTGGCGCTGGCTGCACCCGCGCCACAACTGAGTTGTCCCGGTGCATTACCCCCGACCAGCGGATATCCGAAAATGCCACCGTTGAAGTTGCCCAGCGCGGAATTACCGTCGCCGACCGAGAATGGCAGACCGCTACGCCAGAACAGTTTTCCAGAAAGCTGCCACCCGTTGATCGCGCCTTTTAGAACGCGATTGCTGAAACCGAATGTAGGCTGAAATAAAAAGTCGCCGTTGAAGCTATTGCGAAAATCGTAGTCCGAACTTCCGTAATTGCAGGCCTTCAGACTCTGTGGGCATATCTGTTGCAGCTGGGAGTCGCCGTAGGTGAAGATTCCTCCGTTCGAAACCTCATCCAGGTTATGCGCCCAGGTGTAATTCACATGCGCCGCAACCCCGTGTGAAAAGTTCCTCCGCAAGCTCACAGTAAGTCCGTTGTAGTTGGAAACCGCGCCACTCGCAACTTGCCCCACTGTGGCATAGTTCGGAACAGGGGCAGCGGCAGGAAACGTGCCCACCGGGTAAAGTCCGTATTGATCGAAGGCATTTAGGAAGGTGCTGGAATACGGAATCCGAATGCCATGATTGCCGACATAGTTAAACACTAGAGCCGTGTTGGAATTGAGTTGTTGCTGCAGCTGAAGATTCCACTCCTGCCAGCGCGGCGAATGTATTTCTCCGGTGAGGGTTGTAAAGCCAGGCGGGGCGAAAGTCACGCCGAGGTTAGCGAGGGTGGCGCTGATCTGAGAGTAGGTCTGCCCCGAAGCGAAGCCTGAATTGAACGCCGAGGCCGACTGTTGATAGACGGCTGCCCCTCCGTTGGGCCCGGGATCGGCCCAGAGCACGCCATTCGATGGACGCACGCGAATGGCAACGGCGACTGGAGGGTTCCCGAGAAGGTCGTCCACCAGACCGGCGGGCGGAGAGTCATAGAACAACCCGAACCCGCCACTGACAACCGTCTTACCACCGGCGTTCGGCGACCAGCTGAAACCGAACCGGGGCGATGGGTTAATGCCGTCCACACCCCGATAGGCTTGGTGCAGCCCAGTGGCAATATCTGCATTGTAGGGGACGTTGCCTGGATTTGAACTGGTATAACTTGGGAGCATGGTCCAGGGAGACACAAAATTGGCGAAACAGTTAGTTTGGCAAACTGGATTGGAGTTACGTTCGAAACGCAAAGCTAACGTTAGCGTCAGGTTATAGCGTACCTTCCATTGATCCATGGCGTAGAAGCCGAGCCCCCATAATGCAATCGGCACGCTGGCGGCGAGATTGTCTGACTGACGATATTGATAGCCTCTGCCATCCACAAAATTTTGAAGGCCGGAGGAGACATAGCCAAGGTAGACTCCAGGATAGTCAAAGAAGAAATTATGGTCGCTGACGTCATAACGGCGGAAGTTTGCTCCGAACTTTAAACCATGTTTTCCACGGGTCAGAGTAAAGTCATCGATGTACTGATACTGTGTGACATTTCGTCCCTGAGGAAAGTTTGTCATCGGGTTGAAGCCAGTAAAGTTCACGCTGCCCGAGGTGAGGATACGTACCGGAAAAGTATTGACCGCCAGCGGCTGATTCTGTTGAAACTGAGCAACGTAGTGACTGCCGGAGACGATGGCGGCATTGGTGGCATTGGGCGAAAACACGTGCGTTTCTTGCAGCTGGACGTCCCACGCCGGCTGATTCGACAGGGCGTTGAAGCTGGGATTGATGTCGTCAAGATAGGTGGGCTGAAGTCCGCGATCCTGCTTGTATCGTCCGAATAAACTGTCGTTCTGTCCCAGCTTCTGATCGATGCGGAAGGCCAGAGTCCACTCCTTTCCAAGAGCGCCCGGCGTGGCCTGGAAACGGGCGACACAAGCCTGCGCGGCTGGATTTGAATCCCGCCAACGTCAGACTGTTGCAGGCATCATTATTGGTAATCGGCACGGCTCTTCCGGCGCCGGGGGCGTTGGCGTACAGCTGGAATAGCTTCTGGTAGGTGGAATATTCGGCCGGCTCAACCGCCTGCACATTGTTCAAAACAGCCGAAGCAAAGCCCGCGGTAGGTATGGTGATAGAGCTGTCGGTGGGAAGCACAAAACGCAGACCTTCGGTATCCACAAAGAAGAAGGTTTCGTCTCTGATAATCGGTCCGCCGAGGCCAGCCGCCCATTGATTAGCGTTGGCGAATGGCCGCGGTGTGCCCGAGTTGTTATTCATCCAGTCGTTGGCATTCAGCGCGCGTCCATTCCACCAGTACTGAGCATTGCCATGGTAAGAGTTGGTGCCGGACCTGGTGACGTAACTGACCTGCGCCCCGGCAAGCTGTCCGTACTCGCCGGAATACGGGTTGGCAATGACGGTTGCCTCCTGGATCTCGTTGGCGCCGATGGTAAGGTTGGTGGCGCCTGAATTATTGACGTTGAAGTAGGGGTCCATATCGTTCTCACCGTTGACGGTGAACAGATTCGAGGTCGCGGGCAATCCATTCAAGGTGAAGTTTCCATAGCCGCCAGCATTGTTCATAACCACACCGGGTGCGGTTTGCGCGATGTTGGTGAGATCGTTGCCGGGACTTGGCAAGTCTTGGATCTCTGTCTGGGAAAACCATGTGCTTTGATTGGGCGTGGAAAGGATGACCGGCACGCCTGCACCCGAAACCTCGATGGTCTCGGCCCCCTTGGCGATCCGCAATGCAATATCGACGGTAGTGATCTCCCCAACCTGCACCGTAACCTGTTGCACGATGTCGGCGAATCCCGGCTTCTTCGCGGAGAGTTCGTAGCGGCCCGGCTTCAACAGTGAGAATCGGTAAGCCCCGGCAGAATCGCTGTTGGTTCCCAATGTGGCGTCAGTGTCCAGGCTCTTTAGCTTGATACCGGCCTCGGGAACAAGGGCCAGAGAGGGATCGGTGACGGTACCCGAAATCTCGCCGGTGACCAGGGATTGAGACATGAGTGGTGGCGTCACGAGGACAGCGAGCAGTAGCCCACCCAGGACGGTCGTCAAGAGCTGTTTGCCCCTCATCGTTCTCCCCTTTCAATGGAGGTGGGGACCGAGGGTTTCCGACATCAATCCGTCTATAACGAGGTTGGGGTTGTCAAGGCACACTGCGGCGGCGACGCGGTGTGCGCCTGGTTTTTGACGTTCCTTATTCCCCAGCGCCTTTGTCTTTGACGTTGGGGTGGCTTTTGCTTTTTGCGAAATCGGCATCGCGGACCCGTCTGCTTTGGAATCGTTAGGTGGCGGCGCGCTGGCCCCACCCTCCATCTATTCGGTCACCGACTGCGACCATGATTCTCCACTGCGAACTCCCCGCTATCGGGGAGGCGGGCTGCCCAAACAAACGCACGGGGCCCTACTGCTCCCCACGGAATGACCCGGGCTTACCCGCATGACGTGCCAGCTCCGCATACGTCCAGCGATTGCGGAGCATCCAGTACAACCTCACCGCCAGCCGCCGCGCCACCATCACCTTGGCCACGGCCCGGCTCTTTTTAGCGGCCAGCCGGCGATAAGCGCGCTGTAACTGCTCATCGCCGCGCACCGCCGTCTGGCCCGCTTCCACCAGCAGGAAGCGCATAAAGCTGGATCCCTGCTTGCTGATGTGTCCCAGCCGCTGCCGCCCGCCCGAGCTGTGTTCGCGCGGGGTCAGCCCCAGATAGCTGGCCAGTTGCTTGCTCGTGCCGAAGCGACTCACTTCGCCCACGGTCAGCACCATGCCCAGCGCCGTCTGCGGTCCCACGCCGGGATGCGTCATCAGCCGCCGGGCATCGTCGCGCCCCTCGGCTTGCCGCCGTACCACCACGTCCAGGGCCAGAATCTGCGCGTCCAACTCAGTTAACCACTTCAGCAACTGATCGCGCCGCCGTCCGGCGTGTTCCAGCATGGGCAAT
>JBAVSY010000115.1:0-7351 GCA_049695855.1 Candidatus Korobacteraceae bacterium
CGCAGGACGATCATGGGCCAGATCGGCTGTTTCTTGAATCCGCTCTTGCGCGCCTCCTGCTGAATGGCTCGAATCTCGGCATAGCATTCGTCCAGCGTTCCGGCCAGCAGTTGATGCACGGCTTCGGGATCGTCACCCTCGACAAAGCGGGGGGCGTAGCCGCGTCCTATATATAGGGCCCTCAAGTCGTCGTCGCTGGTTCGCGCCTGAACCGTCGGTCCGGAAATCTTGTAGCCGTTGAGGTGCAGAATCGGAAGGACCGCGCCATCGCGGACTGGATTAAGGAAGTTCACCGACTTCCAGCTACCTTCCAGCGGACAAGTCTCGGATTCTCCGTCACCGATCACGCAGGCAACGACCAGATCAGGATTGTCGAATGCGGCGCCGAAGGCATGAACCAGGGAGTAGCCAAGTTCGCCGCCCTCATGCATGGAATTTGGCACGTGCGGTCCGCAATGACTGGGCACGCCGCCTGGCGTCGAAAACTTCCTGAACATGAGTCGCAGGCCGTTTTCGTCCGGTGTGATCTCAGGATGTACTTCGGTATAAGTGCCTTCCAGATACGACATCGCATTGAGCGAAGGACCACCATGGCCTGGGCCGGCGATATAAATGATATTCGCGCTTTGTTCTTTGATCAGGCGGTTCAGGTGAATGTAGATGAGATTCTGGCCGGGTGAAGTTCCCCAGTGTCCGAGTAGTCTTGGCTTAATCTGACTAGCTTTCAGCGGCTCACGCAACAAGGGGTTTTCAAAGAGATAGATCTGGCCGATGCACAGGTAATTCGCGGCCCGCCAATAGCGGTTCATCTTGTCCAGCATCGCCGGCGTAAGCGGACCCTTGGGAGACGGGACTGCCGCATGCGGGTGACCGTTTGCTGCGATTGCGGTAGACAAATCTACGTCGAAGATAAATTTAGTTGGCTTGCCGGCCTCGTCCAGACTCTGACCCAGTGATTTTGTGCTGACGTCCTGATCAACGGCAATCGTGTGTTCTTCCGTGGGCATACTGACTATCCTCTCCACTTCCACCGTCGCTGAGGAGCCCGGCAGAGGCTTACAAAGTCTGATTGGTTCGCATCCGTCCGTGATGCTGCATCGTCCATTCCATGCGGACATTTCCAGTTCCTCTTGGACACAGTAGCCAAGTAGGAGGTCGTAGTTTCAACGCTATTTCGTTAGCTGCTTGCGGATCGACCGCAACTCCAATCGGCGCTTCTCCGTGGCCTTGGGATATGCCATCTTCAGGTCCTTCAGCGCATCGAGGACAATACGGGAAACGATCAAGCGGGCATTATCCTTATCGTCGGCGGGCACTACATACCAGGGCGCGTGATGGGTGCTGGTCACGCCCAGGCAAGCCTCGTAGGCCTTCACGTAATCTTTCCAGTATTTCCTCTCGTGAATGTCGGAGAGGCTGAATTTCCAGTTCTTGTCGGGCTCGTCAAGACGCTCCAGAAAGCGCTTTCGCTGTTCTTCCATTGAGAGGTGGAGGAATATTTTGACGGTCCGGGTTCCGTTGCGGTAAAGGTGACTCTCCAGGTCCACAATGGAGCGATATCGCTCCTCCCAGATGGTTTTTTCGTCGCGCAATTCTTGTGACAGACCCTGGTTGCGGAGGGTCTCGGGATGCACCCGAACGACCAGCACTTCCTCGTAGTAAGAACGATTGAAGATACCGATCCGACCGCGTTCGGGAAGACGGCAGTTCGTACGCCAGAGAAAATCATGTTCCAGCTCTTCAGCACTCGGCTGTTTGAAACTGAAAACCTCGCAGCCTTGCGGATTGACCCCGGACATGACGTGCCGGATGGCGCCGTCCTTACCGGCAGAGTCCATCCCCTGAAAAATCAGCAGCAGCGCATAGCGGTTGGAGGCATAATGAAGCTGCTGCAGTGAGCTCAAGGCTTCGACGTGTTCTTCCAGAAGTTTCTGGTATTGCTTCTTTGACTTGCAAATGGGCTTTATCGTCGTCGGCCATTCGCTGAGGGTGACTTTCTCTCCGGACCCCACTCGAAAATCCTTGGAATCAATTTTCATCTTCTTCCTTCCGCTGTCACGCGCTGCGCGAGTTGAGCTTCGGGGCGCAATAGGATGCTGACGTACCCTGACACGGGGAGGCGAGAACCGCAGTCGGTTGCACTTTCAAGCAAACCGCTGCGCGGCCAGTCCTGACACCGCTCATGACGGGTCCGCATCTATCGGTTCAGGCAGCGGGGGATCGGTACGGCGATTGGCCTGATCGTGCAGTCGTCCGAGAGTGCTTTCGATTAGTCTGGATAACTTATGCACAGCGCCTTCGACAGCTTGCTCCACAGTTGTGGCTTGGTGAGTCACAGCGACCGGCTGCCGTCCCTCAAGACGAGCTTCCATCACGCAGCGTTTCTCGTTCTCACCTCCCTTATTGCTGTTCTCGTCACTCAGGTGAACCTCCACTCGCGTGATATGGTCGCTGACGTGGTTTAGGGCGTTCTCAACTAGCCCACTGACATGAGAGGCCAGAGCCTCGTGTCCCGCGATGTTGTGGTCGGTGTTTATCTGTATCTGCACGGAGTGTTCCTGCTTTCATTCGCCTTTTGACGGATCCTCAGGGCCGAGGATTCCGGCAATTATGGAAAAGCTGACGCCTATATCCCGGCCTTCGTGTGGTCGAGATAGACGCGGAAGTCGGGCCAGGAAACCGACTGTACCCAGTCAGTGGGCACGAGCACCGATCGATTCTGGAGCCAGTCACCGCTTTTCACATCGAGATAGCCCAGGTGCCAGCTTGCCCGATCCATGACGAAGCCCTCAAGCGTCCCGAAGTCGCCGTCTGTAGCCCACACGTGATACCCGAGCATGTGCGAACTGCAGCGTAGATGGAGGTCCTCGGCGGTATGTACTGGGTAGCTCGCTCCGGCCGGTATGGATGACAGGCCGAACTCCCTGTCGACCCAACAGGCGAGCGGCCCAAAGTATTCAGCCATGGCGATCTCCTGCTGACGTGAGACCGGCCTTTCGGCATCAACGTCGGGACTTTCCGCCATTTGCTTCTTCGTCAGGTGAGCCCGAAAGGTTTTGTTCGCCCAGTCTGGCTGTTCCAGCGCGGTGACGGGGATTACGACGTCCTGCCGCTTCAGCCAGTTTCCTACGTCCACCACCAGATAACGAATCTTCCACGACCGATCATCGAAGAGAAAGTTGCGAATACTTCCCGTTTCACCATCGGTCGCGATGATAGGAGATCCGACTAAGGCGTTCAGAACGCAAAACATGCTCTGCCCCTGTGGAGCGGCGGAATTGGGTTGTACTCTCAGCGCTGTAGTTTCTTGCATGTATTAACCTGTCTTTCGCTGCGAATTGGAGGAGGAGGCTGCAGTCTTCCTTTGAACGGTTACGATGAGTTTTGCCCAACCCTCCTACGTTCCGCCTGACCATTCCCAATCTCCCGCTCCGCCTCAAGCCAGTCTTGATCTTGCTGGCTTTGACCATTCACCCGCTCCTGGTAGAGTTCATACGCACGGGCGGCGATTTGCGGAGTCAGATCGAGCGGCTTCCTGGCTAACAACGGGGCTTTGGTAGGGTCAAGAATTCGATAGGCGAGCAGTTTCACGCGGTCGTTCAGGAGGAACCACGCCAGGGCGTAGCCCCAAACGAACGCTGCCCAGCCCCAGCCGAGGGGTGTCATGAACAGCCCATAGACAGCAATGAGAGTCGCAAGCGTTTGCGTGCCCAGCACCGCAATCCATAGAACTCGCGCAGGACGTATAGACCAGAACGGGCCGCGAGTGCGCGTCAGGAAAATCGTCAGATGCCCGGCCACGGACAACTTCAGGTACATCAGCGTCTGGATGTGCGCACGGTCGAGGTGAAATACGCGCTCGCCGAGGTAGAACAGGACAAACGCAGCTACGACGCCGATGACGCCCAGCACGGTGGAGACCCCCAGCACCAGGCGCATGTTCCAGGCCTCGGGCTTGTCCTTGTAATGAACGTTGTCATAGGCGATAGAGAGTATGGCTCCGTCATTGAGCAGCGCCAGCATCACGATCATCACTGCGGTCAGGGGATAGAAGTTAAACACCAGGATCGCCAGGGTCATGAAAAACAGCACACGCAGGGTTTCTGCGATGCGATAGATCGCATAGCTGTTCATCCGCTGGAAGATACGGCGGCTCTCCTTGATCGCGTCGATGATCACTGAGAGGCCAGACGCCAACAGCACAATGGACGCTGCGGCACGCGCCGCGTCTGTCGCGCCTGAAACGGCGATGCCGCAGTCGGCTTTTTTCAACGCAGGAGCATCGTTCACTCCATCGCCGGTCATGCCGACGATGTGGCCGGCCTTCTGCAGGACATCGACGATGTAGAACTTATGCTCGGGAAATACCTGGGCGAAGCCATCCGCCTTCCCGATGGCCTCCGCCGCCTGGGCTGTCTCGTGATGCTTCATGTCGCCCAGTGCGTTGGCATCGACGATGTCCGTGCCCATCCCCAGTTGTTTGGCAGTCTCCCGAGCGATGGCCATTTGATCGCCGGTGACCATCTTGACGTTCACGCCCATCTGCCGGGCGCTCGCGATGGTTGCTTTGGCCTGCTCGCGTGGCGGATCGAACAAAGGCAACACGCCAGCAAACTGCCATTGGCCTTCCTGATCGGCCCGAGCCACACCCAGGGAACGGAAGCCGCGTCCCGCAAATTCATTGACGGCCTTCTCTACGGAGGGCTTTACCTCACCGGCGTCGGTCGACATCTGCAGAATCACCTGCGGCGCTCCCTTGGCCACAAAGAACTGCTTTCCGTCTCCGCCTTTGACCGTTGCTTCCGTGCGTTTATGAACGGGGTCGAACGGCTGGAAATGAACTACCTGATAGCCCTTCAATGCCTGATCGTCCTTCACCCCCCCGATCACGGCCAGGTCTATGGTGTCCTTGTCTTCCGCGCGCGAAGCGAGCGCCGCCCAGAGGATGACCTGCTCACCAGGGATACCGTTCACGCTGAATGGATCCCCCAGCGTCAACTTGTTCTGGGTAAGGGTGCCGGTCTTGTCCGAGCACAGCACGTCCACGCCAGCTAGTTCCTCAATCGCCGGCAACCGAGTCACAATCGCTTCTTTTTTCGCCAGCAAGCGGGCGCCGACCGCCATGGTCACGGACAGCACTGTTGGCATCGCCACGGGGATCGCGGCCACCAGAAGCACCAGGGCAAACTGCAACGTAGTGAGGAGGGGGTCGCCACGGAACAGGGCGACGCTAATGATCACCGCCACCAGGGCCACTGCGAGAATGATCAGGTAATCCCCGATCTTCAGCACGGCACGCTGGAAATGGCTGACGGTATGAGCTTCCTGTACCAGTTGCGCGGTCTTGCCAAAGTAGGTGTTCGCACCGGTGGCGTACACCATCGCGTCGATTTCCCCCTGGCGGATAATCGAACCGGAAAAAACCGCCTCGCCGGGTTTGCGAGTGGCAGGCAAAGATTCGCCTGTCAACGCCGACTGATCGACCTCCACTGGGTCGCCCGCCAGCAGGCGCGCATCCGCCGGAACGATATCGCCTAGGCGCAAGCGGATGACGTCGCCTGGCACCACCTCACGCGCTGCCGGGGTGACCCACTTTCCATCGCGTTTTACCCGGGCCTTGATCGCCAGCTTGGCTTTGAGGGCAGCGATGGCATTGCCCGCCTGGTGTTCCTCCCAAAATCCGACCACGGCGTTGGAACCAAGCAGAACAAGAATGATGAAAAAATCCAGCCAGTGCCGGACTATTCCCGACAGAATTACTGCCCCTTCAATCATCCACGGGATGGGGCCCCAGAAATAGGTGAGGAACTTCAGGAAGGGATTGGTTTTCTTTTCCGCGATCTCGTTGGGGCCATATTGTGTCAGCCGCTTCTGCGCTTCGGCTTGACTGAGGCCGTCCGGCGACGAACCCAACTTCTTCTGGAGTTCCGGCATGGCAACGGACTTCAGATCGTCCTTCGACTCGGGCTTCGAGCCATCCTTGGACTCAGGCTTCGTCGAGGGCTTTGAGTCAGCCTTCGGCTCCGGTTTTGCCTCCAACTCGGACTCGGGCTTATCCACCACCGCCTTCGCCATGAGTGCCCTCCTGATTCTTGTTATCTCCATCGGGTCTTGGTCCAAAGGAGGCTGGAAAAATGGGCGGAAACGCGCTGTGGACGAAGTCTCACTCGAGGTTCTGAATTCCCGGAAATCGGGTGCGTTGCACCTCAACAGTCATCCGGTCGATCGCCGCCATTGCGGCCGCCAATGTCATCGGGACACCTACAGACAGTATCTTGCCGAGGAGATGCGGAAGCTGTGCAGTTTTGCTCAACAATCGCGAACGACCACCCATTTGAAAGGTGTGATTGCTTGCAGAGAAAGGTCCTGCATTTTGCCATGCCGGACACGAGTGATCTTCTTCATTTCTGCTTGACGGTTCAGGCCGGGATCAGCGTCCTGCGCGATGAACCGTTACACCGGATGAAGGATGCCCGTTTCGAGATGGCAGTGGGACGTCTTAGGGATGTTCAATTCTGCGCGCCACGCGGAGAACCGCGAGACTATCAAGTGTTGGGCGAGGTAGGCGACAGCCAACTGAATTTGCCCACCCACAATTCAGACACCGCTGACGCCACCCCTGTAAGCCGGTCCGGACGAGTTGGCGGCTGAAGCGGTCAAATATGCTCAGTCTTAAGCGCCAGCACTCTTCAAGATGGTAGCTGTAAGCATTCTTGAAGGAGAGTACTAGTGAAAATAACGACAGCGTTCCTGCCATGCGTCATGATATTGGGTATCTCGGCGCTGGCCATGCCGCCCCCGCCACAGACGAGCTCATCCAACTCTGGCACTCAGCCGGCCACACAAGTTGTCGAAACGACAACCACCTCTTCCACCCAGCCAACCGACCACGGCATTCAAACCACCACCACCAAGATCACGACCTTCCGGGTGAACGTTGTTAGCCGGACGGTGCAAGCGGTCAATTATCGCCATCGCGGTGGAGCGACAAAGTTGAATTTCGCTGGAACCGACCTGATGCCGTCGGCCAACGGCGAGGCCAAAGTAGAAAGCAAGAAGGGTTACATCGAAATTGAAGTCGAATTCGGCAACTTGCAGAAACCAACGAGCTTCGGCAGTGAATATCTTACCTATGTAATGTGGGCGATTAGCCCTGAAGGCCGTGCTGTAAACCTAGGGGAAGTACTAGTAGGCGACAACGACCGCAGTAAGCTCGATGTCACCACGGACCTGCAGGCATTCGCGCTGATTGTTACGGCGGAGCCATATTATGCCGTCCGCCAACCCAGCAATGTTGTGGTGCTTGAAAACGTCGTTCGGGACGACACCAAGGGAACAATCGAGGCCATGA
>JBAVSY010000116.1:0-42340 GCA_049695855.1 Candidatus Korobacteraceae bacterium
CGAGTAATCGATCAAACTAGCCGCAAAGCGGCGAGATGGAGTTAGGCGGGGGCGTCAGCCCCCGCTCAAGTGGGAAATTCTGCCGAGCCGCAGAGCGGCGACACAGGTCGCGACACAGTCTCTGAAGCCGGTTCGGGATGACAAAATTAGAGGGCTTGTGTACGGCGCAGCTGAAGCTGCGCCACTTCAAAGACGGTTGCGGCGTTATCAGTGCCATATTAGTCACATCGAATCCTTGCGCAGGACGGCCAAGGCGAAACTTAACCAGGCAGCGATGAGCAAATCCGATCCCATTGAAACTGCGTTAAACAGGCTGGGCGAACTGCGCACGGCTCCGCCTGAGCTGGCGGCTAGGGAACTACGCAGCTACCTGGGTAATCGGTCGAACTTAGTCGTCGCCAAGGCGGCGAAAATCGCCGGCGAGTTAAGAGTCTCCGAGCTGAAGCCGGACCTGGTGGCGGCATTTCATCGCTTCATGAAGAATCCGCAGCAGATGGACAAACGTTGCGCGGCGCTCACCGAGATCACGGCAGCGTTGTACGAGATGGATTATCGCGAACCTGAGATTTATCGACAGGGCCTGCGGCATATCCAGAGAGAAGCTTCGTTCGGGCTGCCGACCGACGCGGCTGCCGCACTGCGAGGTATGAGCGCGCAAGGATTGGTCCGAACCCGTTATGCCGATGCGCTGGCGGATGTGGTGCAGTTGCTGGTCGATCCCGAGGCTCCAGCCAGGCTGGGTGCGATTCGCGCTTTGGCTTCGAACGGCGGCGACGCCGGGGTGCTGCTGCTGCGGCTGAAAATCCTGACCGGAGATGCTGAGCCCGAGGTTCTGGGCGAGTGCTTTGCGGGACTGCTTGCGGCTGCTCCGGAACAGTCGTTGGATTTTGTGGCTCAGTACGTCGGCGATGATGACGACGCGATCTCGGAAGCCGCGATCTGGGCGCTGGGAGAATCGCGTTTGCCAGCGGCATTCGAGATGCTCAAGGAGAAATGGCAGCGGACCGTGGACCGCTCGTCCCGTAAAGTCTTGCTGGCAGCTATGGCCGCCTCAAGGTCGGAGGAGGCGATCGAGTTTCTGCGCTCGCTGCTGGAATCGGAAAGCCCACAGACGGCTTCCGATGTGGTCGCTGCGCTGGCCATGTACAAAGGAAATGAAAGCATAAAGCAGTCGATAGGTGCGATCGTACGGGGCCGGGGCGATAAGCGGCTGATCGAGACGTTTGAGCGGGAGTTTGCAGGATAAGCGGCAGGGTGAGCTCCGGCTCGCGGGGCAAGGCAGGCAGTGGTATTGTCTCAGCGGTGGGAGGATAGCAGAGGAACCGTGCCCAACCTTTCGTCGCTGTTACTGAAAATTCCTGACGAGTTCAAGCCCTTCGCGGCGCTGGGCATTGGTGCTTTCATACTGGTTTGCCTGGTGCTGTTTCATGGCGTCAGCCTGCATCGCATTCTGGTCCTGCACCGGCGCGCCGAGGCATTTCTGCGGAGCGGACGCCCGCACGTGTGGAGCGCCGAGATGCTCTTCGCCTGGTCGGTGTTTCTCATGCTGGCGCTGCACCTGATCGAGATCATGACCTGGGCCTTCGCCCTGGTTCATCTGGGCCTTATCCTGCGTCCCGCCGACTCAATTTACTTTTGTGCCAACGCCTACACCACGCTGGGCTACGGTGCGGTCGATCTGGGAACGAGCTGGCGGAACATCAGCCCGATCATTGCCATCTCCGGCTTATTCACGTTTGCCTGGACGACCAGTTCGCTGGTCGGCATGGTGGCTTCGCATATCCGACTGCTGGAGCAGTTGGACCTGGAACGTGCAGAGGAAAGGGAAATGCGGGCGGCGGAGGTACGAGCTGCGTGGACTGCCCACTCGAATGAGAAGCAAGCTGAGCGCACCAGCCGGGACGACGCCAGGAAGCGGGCCGGCACAGTCTCATTTTTCGAGCGGCGCAAAATTTGGGCGGAAGAGAGGAAGAAAGAAAAAGAGCTACGCGCGGCGGCGCGAAAGCAAATTGCAGATCTCTACCACCAGGAGCGTCTGGACGAGGAAAAGTTGGGACAGGAGATGAATCCAGACAACTCTCCAGACTCCAAGGACAAAAAGTGAGCGAAGGCAAACCAGAGCGCGATTGGCTGCCGCTGTTTGAAGGCATCCGGCCGCTGAGCCGGGCGGGAGCAATTCGCGATGCGTTGGCCGGAGTGCAACTGGCGGCGATGAACATCCCGCAGGCTCTGGGCTATGCTCGGATCGCCGGCATGCCCATAGTCACCGGCTTCTATACGTTGTTGTTGCCGCTGTTGGCGTTCGCGGCCTTTGGCTCTTCGCGCTACCTGGTGGTGGCGGCCGACTCTGCCACCGCTGCTATTCTTGCCGGCGGCGTCTCCAACCTGGCGCCGCTGGCAAGTGCGAGATATGTGGTGCTGGCGGGAGCCGTGGCTCTGCTTACTGCTGGATTCCTGCTGCTGGCAAGAATTCTCAAGCTGGGCTTCCTGGCTGATTTTCTCTCGCAAACCGTGTTGGTCGGATTTCTCACTGGAGTCGGATTTCAGGTCGGCATTGCGGTGTTCGGCGGAATGCTGGGACTCGAGATCGAATCGCACAAGACCATACGACAGCTCATTGAAATCTACTACGGCCTCGCCCAGGTGCACCTGCCCACGGTGGCGCTATCGGCGGTGATCGTCGCCGGCGTTTTCGCCCTGGCCTGGATCTCGCCCAAGATACCCGGTCCGCTGATCGCGGTGGCCGGAGCCATAGCGGCAAGCGCAACCTGGAATTTTGCCGGCCATGGCATCACCATCATTGGTCCGGTAGCCGGGGGGCTCCCGCATCTCGAAATGCCGGACGTGCAGTGGAAGGACATGGAGCCGCTGATCTCCATCGCGGCTTCGTGCTTTGTGATGATTGTGGCGCAGAGTGCGGCCACGGCCCGGGTCTACGCGGAACGTCACCGTCAGAGGCTCGACGAGAACGAGGACTTGGTCGGCCTGGCTGTCGCTAACGCATCAGCCGCATTCAGCGGGACATTCGTAGTGAATGGCAGTCCCACGCAAACCGCCATGGTGGAAAGCTCGGGTGGGCAGAGCCAGTTGGCCCAGGTCGCGACGGCGGCGGTGGTTGCGCTGGTGCTGCTTTTCCTCACCAAGCCTTTGCAGTATCTGCCGCGTTGCGTGTTGGGCTCCATCGTGTTCATCATCGCCATCAAGCTTATCGATCTGCGCGGGCTGGAGAGCATTCGCCGGGAGAGTCCGGAGGAGTATGCGCTGGCGCTGATCACGGCGGTGGTCGTGGTGCTGGTGGGCGTGGAGCAGGGAATCGTGCTGGCGATGGTGCTGTCGTTGCTGCGCATCGTGCGGCACAGCTATCGTCCTCATACCGCAGTGCTGATTGCAGCCGAGGGTGGGACCTGGGAGCTGGCCCCGCCGGTACCGGGAACATTCACCCAGCCGGGATTGGTGATGTATCGCTTCAGCGCGGCGCTTTTCTATGCTAACGCCGGCTACTTCTCGCAGGAGATTCGCGACCTTGTGGGACCAGCTCCGTCGCCCGTCCTCTGGCTGGTAGTCGATGCCGAGGCGATCACCAACCTGGATTACACGGCGGCGCGAGTGGTGCGGCAGCTGCAACGTGACCTCGCCGCTTGCGGAGTGACCCTGGCCTTCGCCCGGGTTGCGTTCTTTCTGCAAGCCGACTTTGACCGTCATCACTTGACCGAAGTGATCGGTCGAGAGAACATCTTCGCCCGCATTCATGATGCGCTGGCCGCGTATGCGAAGGTGAGACAACATGACGGGAAATAGCGCTGGTCAGGTCGTCATCCTGAGCCTAGGCGACGCGCTTGGATCGTCGATACGACAGTCCCACAAAGTGGGACGTTAGAAGATAGCCCACCGTTTCAACGGTGGGTAGGCGAGTAGAAATAGCAAGTCCCCCCGGGGACGGCACCGCATCCGGGCAAAATGGCCGGATAGGGGTCCTTCGACTCCGCGCCCGAAGCGGGCGTTCCGCTCAGGATGACACCTTCAAGAGAATGCCCTCAGGTGCAGAAGCGGCGATGCATTGTCCTTTCGGATGCATTGTGCTTTCGGATGCACTGTCCTTTCGCAATCTGTCTATCTTCCCAGAAAATGTTCCAGCGTCGACAAATCGCTTTGCGTAAGCGCGGCGTAGCGTTCGGCGCGAGCGGCGTCGTGATGATCGAAGGCCTCCTGCGCTTTTGACAGGTTCATCTTCATGCTCGCCTGCTTGGCTACGATGTCGCCGCGCATGCCGTAGCCGGAGGCTTGCTGCTGACGCTGCATGGTGTCGAGGCTGTTGTTAACGGCCGCGGCTCGCGCCGTGAGCTGGTCGATCTGATGCTCCAACTCATCCATTTGAGCTGAATTCGGCACATCGGGCTGAGGTGCGGCTGGCGCTGGAGGCGCACCGGGATTAGGGCCGGGTGCTCCCATCTTGGCACTGGCCATGAGCTGCTGCTTACGAAGCGCGGCCTTGGCCGCCTGCGCAGCTTCCATCTGTGCCTGGGCCCTGGCGGCGGCAGCTTGAGCAGCTGCATTGGGCGGAGGCGTGGTTGCGGCCTTGGCAACCGGGGGCGTGGGCGCCGGGGTTGGAGCAGGAGTCGGAGTCGATGTGACCGTCTTGGAAGTATCCGTCGCCGTAGTGGTGGTCTTCGCTTCCGTCTTGCTGTGTCCCTGCAAATAAAGAGCAGCTACAACCAGACCAGCCAGCATCACGACCGCGCCCAGCGCCATGTACAAACCGCGATGGCTTGACGGAGCTGGCGGTGCTGGAAGGGGAGTAGCCGGCGTAACCCTGGCGTCCAGTACGGTCCCGGTTGCTCCGCCGGGACGCGGTGTGACTTTGGCGTCGAGTATGGTGCCGGTGGCTCCAGCACTCGGCCGCGGCGTAACTTTGGCATCGAGCATGGTGGCCATCGGTCCACTGGGGCGAGGCGTGACCTTGGCATCCAGCATGGTAGCCGCCGGGGCAGCGAACGCATGTGACGCGGTAGCGGTGGGTGCGTTGGGATCCAGATTCGTAGGCACCGGAGTGTCGAGCATGGTGCCGCCGCGCATGCCGGGCTGCGGCGTGGGAGTTGCTGATCTGACGCTGGTCAAAGCGTTGCGAAAGGCGTCTGCCGACTGGAATCGTTGCCCCGGATCTTTGGCGATCGACATCAGGATGATGTCGTTCAGCGTAGTTGGCAAGCCGGGCTGCAGTTCGATGGGAGGCTTGGGCATCTCTTTGACTTGGGCAGCCATGATGGCGAAATCGCTGTCGCCCTGGAAGGGACGCTGGCCAGTCACCATTTCGTAGATCGAGACGCCGACGGAGTACAAGTCCGAGCGGGCGTCGGTCGCTTCGCCCATGGTCTGCTCGGGAGACATGTAACTGAGGGAGCCCAACGTTGAGCCGGTCATGGTCAGACCGCTATCGGCCTCGGAACGCGCGATACCAAAATCCATGAGCTTCACGATGCCTTGCGGGGTGAGCATCATGTTGGCGGGCTTGATGTCGCGATGAATCACGTGCATGCTGTGGGCGTAACTGAGCGCATTCAGCACCTGGTCGATATAGTTCAACGCATCGGACGGGGCGATGGGACCGCGTTCGATGCGCGCGGCCAGCGAGGTGCCCTCGACGTACTCCATGATCATGACCAGTTGATTGTCGAGGGTGACGGCGGTGCGCAGCTGGGCGATGTTGGGATGGTTCAAGCTGGCCAGCACCTTAATCTCGCGCAAGAAACGAGCGGCCAGTTCCTGGCGTCCGGCCAAGTCTGGCAGCAGAACCTTCATGGCCTCAACGCGATCGGAAAGAACGTTGCGCACGCGGTAGACTCTGCCCATTCCACCGCTGCCCAGTTCTCCCAGAATTTCGTAATCGCCCATCCGCCGATTTTCCTGACTCACTGGAAGACTCCTTTATTGCTGAGGATTAGAGATAGTCGAGAAAATACCCTGAGCTTCAAGCCGGGAGCCGCTTGAAGAATTACTTGCGAAAAATCAGCTCGCATTGCTTTTAGTCGCCCGCAATTATGCGCTCGACCTACTTTAGGGTCAAGGTTTTAACGGCTTATCGAACTTCATTCTTGCGATAAACCTGGGGCTTATCCAATTTCTGCCTAACATCTCTTGGCTATCGTTACTATGCACTTTAGTCGGAGCTACTTATTTCCTCTGGACTGAGCGGTAGCAGGCAAGAAATTCGCGCTTGAAATCTACCCGCATTAAAGTCAATCCGTGCTTGTTCATAGCGGACAGGTCTTGTAGGATGGCTCGCACTCGGGGTAAAACATGCCATCCTCTGCGCCTACTCTGCTTGCTTCGTGGCTGATTGGAAGCGACCGTGCCTGCGACATCGTGGTCAGCCATCCCATGGTTTCCGGTCAACACTGCCGGCTCTATCAATATGAGCGCCAGTTCACCATCGAGGACATGGGTTCGACCAACGGAACTTATGTTGACGGGATACGAATCACGGCTCGCATTCCGGTTATCGTGACGCGGGAGCAACGCGTGACCCTCAGCCAGAACGTACCGCTTCCCTGGCCGGATGGCAGCTCGCGTCAAGCTACAGCCGGTCCGGCTCCAACTCCAACTCAGGTCATCACCGACCTGCCTTCACGGCAGGGAACAGCCGACCGTGCTCCCCGGCAGACGGTGAGCGATCGTCCGCGCGATACCCGTGTAATTCGCATCGGACGCTCGCCTGACTCCGACGTGGTGCTCGACTATCCCATGATTTCGTGGGAGCACGCGCGCATTGTGCAGCGCAATGGGCAACACATCCTGGAGGACTTGAACTCGCGCAACGGTACCGCGATCAACGAGCTGCAGAATCGGATTACGGAGGCGGTGATCCTGCCGACCGACGACGTTTATTTCGCGTCGTTCAAGATTCCTGCTTCCCGCCTGCTTTCCGAGCAGGGCGCCGCAGTTGGCGAGGCCGCGTATGAGGCGGTGAATTTCACTCGCGATTCGATCATCATCGGCCGCGATCCGGGATGCGAGCAGCCGCTCGACAGTCCCATGATCTCCTGGCATCACGCTCGGCTGCAGCGTACCGGCGAAGGAACGTTTGTCGAAGATCTGGGCTCGCTGAACGGGACGTTCGTCGACGGCATACGCATCACCGGGCGGGTGAAAATCACGTCGGGCCAGGAAGTCGCTCTGGCCAGCTTCCGCTTTCAGTTGACCGAGACGGGAGCGCTGCAACGCCGCGAGAATCAGGGCAACGTTTTGATTCAGGCAGTCGAGGTGACGGTCAACACCGCCGACGGCAAGCGGCTGCTCGACCCCATTTCGCTGACGGTGTATCCCTCGGAGTTAGTGGCGCTGATGGGACCGGCGGGCGCCGGCAAGACTACGTTTCTCAAGGCGCTGAACGGCTATACGCCTCCCGCTCAGGGGCAGGTCTTGTTCAACGGATCGGACCTGTATCGCTCCTACGATTTGTTCCGGCAGCAGTTGGGATATGTTCCGCAGGACGACATTGTGCACTCGCAACTTACGGTGCGCGAGGCACTTTATTTTTCCACGAAGCTGCGGACCGACTTGTCGGACAAGGAGATTGAAGACCGCATCGACAAAATTCTGAGCGAGCTGGGCATTCTAGACAAGAAGAATTCCATCATCGGCTCAGCCGAGCACAAGGTGTTGAGCGGCGGCCAGCGCAAGCGCGTCAATATCGCCATGGAGTTGATCAGCGATACCCCGGTACTGTTTCTGGATGAGCCCACTTCCGGTCTGTCTTCTTACGATGCGGAAGGTGTGGTCGATCTGCTGAAGCGTTTGTCGCGCGAGGGCAAGACGATCATTACCACCATCCACCAGCCCAGCATCGATGTCTACCGCAAGTTTGACAACCTGATCATGATCTCGCGCGATCCGGGAGGCTGTGGAGCGCTGGCCTTCTTCGGTCCTGCCTATCCCGATTCCATCGAGTTCTTCCACGGTCAGGCCGGGGAAAAGAAAGCGACCCAGGTTGAGCCGGCCGGGGAACAGGAACTCAGCCCCGAGATGCTGCTGACTGGACTGTCGAAGGCGAAAACCTCGGAGTGGCGCGAGCGTTATGCCAGGTCGCACTATCGCAAGCAGTTTGTGGAAGACCGGGCAGGGAAGGTGCCGCCTTCCGGCGATCAGGACACAAAGGCCGGCCGCCGCTTCGGCTTTGGACAATGGCTGATGCTGGTGCGTCGGAACCTGGTGCTGAAACTCCGTGATCGCGCGCAACTGATTATTCTGCTTCTGCAAGCCCCGCTTTTTGCCGTTCTGATCGCGCTGGTTTACAGCGTGATTAAGGAGCCGGCAAGCGGGGTGAATCCCGCGCTGCCGACGTCGATCCAGGCGTTCGGCGAAATGGGAGCCAACATTGTCGGACTGGAATTCCTGATGATCGTGGCCGCCGTCTGGTTCGGATGCAACAACGCGGCCCGCGACATTGTGGGCGAGTGGACCATCTATCAGCGCGAACGCATGGTGAACCTGAAGCTGCCGTCCTACGTGTTCTCCAAGTTCACGGTGCTGCTCGGCTTGTGCGTCTTCCAGTGCTTGACGCTGCTGACCATTGTTTATTTTGCCTGCCATCTGAAGGGCAACTATTGGCAAACGGCGGCGATCCTGATTACGTCGTCCCTGGTGGGCGCAGCGCTTGGTCTGGCGATTTCCGCGCGCAGCAGTACGACGGAAAGCGCAATCGCGTTGCTGCCCGTGGTGTTGCTGCCGGTGATCGTGCTGGGCGGCGGAATTCGCGCCATCTACAAAATGCCCGCGCCGGCGCAGTGGCTGAGCTATGCGGCTCCGTCGCGCTGGGCATTTGAAGCGAACGTGGTGAACGAAGCTCAGGGACATCCCTGCGGACAATTGCTGGGGACGAATTGGGATTCGTGCCCTCCGGGAAAAGGTCACGGAGTGGATGTAGCGACGCAGCAACTTCCCGAAGCCGTGAAAGGCGCAGAAGGAGAGAAACAGCCGGCCGCTCCGGAAAAAGGCAAGACCCTGCGCCACTCGTTTCGGCAATCGATGGGAGCTTTGGGAGCGATGCTGGTCCTCCTGCTGGGCTGTGTGCTGGGGTTCCTGAAGATGCGCGACATTCATTGACGCGGCGGCGAGCACGTAGGCGACTACTGCGAACAAGTTGATGTTGCACATCGCGGGCGATTCGGGCCGGGCTGTTTTCATGGTTAGTTGTGAGATGGCCTGCCCCACTCGCGTTGCCCTGCCGTCCGCGTCCTATTCGTATTTGTACCTTCGTCACCTGGCGGCTCACCTCTGCCGGTTGATCCGAACGTTTCTTCCATCCTGGCTTCGAGTCGTAATGCGAAATCCACTGCTCAGCCAGACCGCCATTCGTCCGCAGAGGGTGTCCGGCAGCGCGCACTTCGCACACAACAGCCACGCTAATAGTTGCAAGTGTGAGAGCACACAATCAGCCCTATCAAAGCTGGTTCCTGCGGAACAAGTAAGCTCATGGCAGCGAAAGGGCAAGTACTATACTGGCTTATCCGTGGCCGATATGAGTGCTGCGGGCGGCCTTGTCGGGCTCGGTAGTGGTTGATCTCATATTGGTCCGCATGGCTGGAGGTTGGTGGTGCCGCCTTATCTGGAGGAGCAGATCGCCAGCCGGTCTGGGGGCGTCAGTCGGTGCAAATCGGGTCAACCCCACTTCTCGGAATCCGTGAGAGCGGCGAGGCGCACGCTTATCCTTTCTGTTCTTGCTGTGGCCTTGCTGGTGTCCCGGTCAACCGCAGCGTCGCCAATGAGAGAAGTCCGGCGCGTGCTCATTATTAACGACCTTGGCATTATCGCGTCACCCGGTTTTGCTGAAGTCGATCAGGCAGTCCTCACTGCTCTACAAAAATCTCCTTACCGGATCGAACTCTATCAGGAGAGCCTGGAACTCACCCTGTTCCCAGACCGAGTTTCCCAAGACAGGTTTCGAGCCGAGATTATTCAAAAATACTCAGCCCGCAAGCCCGACGTGATCATTGCCGCCGGGCCAGTGTCCCTAAAGTTTATCGCCCAGCTGTACGACAAGTTTCAGGGGACGCCGATTGTCTTCTGCGCAATTTGGGGCGGAATTCCGGACCAGCTAAAGTCCGGCGTGCCCTTTACTGGTGTTTTGGCCCAGTTACACCCCGAGGGAACCCTGAATGCGGCGTTGCACTTGCTGCCCCGCACCAAGCACGTGGTAGTCGTCGGTGGAGTGGGTAAGTTTGATGAAGGATTCGAAGCCATCGCCAGGCAGGGTTTCCACAACTACGAATCGAAGCTTGACTTCCAGTATCTTGTTGACTTGACCATGCCCGCACTGCTGGAGAGGCTCAAGCATCTACCCCGCGATACGATTGTTTATCACACTGCCATCACGCAAGATGCAGCGGGAAACCACTTTATCGATTCGGCTCAATCGATACCGATGGTGGCCAGTGCAGCGGATGCTCCTGTCTTTGTAATGGACGATGTGGATCTCAGGGCAGGAACCGTGGGTGGCGATCTGGTGAACTGGGCCGACGACGGTCGCATCGCGGGAGAGATGGCTGCGCGGGTTCTCAACGGCGAGAAGACCCAGGATATCCCCGTGGTCACCAGCAACCACGCCTACATGTTCGACTGGCGGGCGCTCAAGCGCTGGGGGATGAACGAAAAGAACCTTCCCCCGGGCAGCATCGTGCTCCATCGGCAACCGAGCTTCTGGGAGTTATATAAGCAGTACGCCTTCGCCGCCATTTTTCTTATATTGGTGCAGTCCGCGGCCATTTTTGGACTCCTCCGGCAACGAGCCCGACGAAGAAAAACCGAGGCAGAGCTTATAAGATCAGAGGAAAAATTCTCCAAATCCTTTCGCCAGAGTCCTCTTGCCATCAGCATAGCCAGTACGAAGGATGATTGCTACATTGACGTCAACGAGACTTTCGAACAGCTAACTGGCTGGTGCCGCGACGAAGTCATCGGCCGGAGCCCGTCAGATATCAACCTTTGGGTAGATCCCCATCAAAGATCGCTGTTCAATGAACAGCTTCTCGCTGCGGGCGACGTGCGAGACATGGAGGTTAGGATTCGCAGAAAAGACGGTCAGATTCGCACGACTCTCGGTTCAGCAGAACTGGTTGAGGTCAATGGTAAGCCGTGCGCGCTTTCCGTGATCGCTGACGTCACCGAGCGCAAGCGGGCAGAGGAGGCCCTTGCCAGCTTGAGCGGTCGATTGATCGAAGCCCAAGACGAAGAGCGCAAGCGAATCGCCCGCGAGATTCATGACGACTACAACCAACGGCTGGCGATGCTGGCGATTGATTTGGAACAGTTGGGTGAAAACGCCGGGGACTCTTCCGGCGAAACCAGCCAGACGGTCCGTGAACTTTTTGATCGCGTCAGCGAGCTCGGTGCAGATCTGCACTCCTTATCACACCGCTTGCATTCTTCTACTTTGGAGAGTCTAGGGCTGCTGGTTGGCCTGCAAGCGTACTGCAAGGAGTTCGCGGAACAACAGGGAGTACAGGTCGATTTTGTGCATGAGAATGTTCCTCGTGGCGTTCCAGCCGACGCCGCGCTGTGTATGTTCCGCGTCACCCAGGAAGCTCTGCGGAACATAAAGAGGCACAGCGGCGCCAATCGGGCCGAGGTTCGCCTGGAACAGCTAGACGGGAGGCTCCACTTGTCAGTTGTCGATCGTGGAAGGGGTTTTAATTCGAACAAGCCGCCAGCACAGCGCGGGATTGGTATTCACAGCATGGAGGAACGTTTGCGACTTCTAGGAGGGAAATTGGAAATTCAATCGCGGCCCATGGAAGGGACTAGAGTTGACGCCTGGCTGCCACTCCAGAAGGCTAGCGCGGCATGAGGGCTAGAGCATTTTCATAGAAGGTGTAGACCGATTTCCCTCAGGGGCTAAAAGCCCGACAGCGTGAATGCCGCGTATGGCACGGCTGAAGCCGTGCCCTTTCAAGGCGCCGCAAGAACCACACTAACTTTGAAACCGCTGTAGATCGAAAGCACGATGCAAATGATTCACTAAGAACAATGACCTGTCGGTTAGGGCTCGTGATTAGGGGCTAGTCTGCACCTGCTAGCTGCGAGTCCGTGTCACATCGCAGGGGGTAGCAGTTCGGGCGACGACTGCTCCTCCGGCAAATTCGCTGGCATCGCCGGCAGGCTCGCGGGATACTTTGCCTCGGGATAAAGCTTCGCCAGCAGCAGAATTCCGGCGATAGTCACGATGAGATCGAAGACGCTGGCTTCGGGGCCAACCGTCCCTCCGCTCAGCCACTTCGATCCCCTCAGCGATGCGTTGAGCAAGTGTCCAGTGGCGTGGATGCCGCTGTTGGGTGTGGAGTAGAAAAAGCTCTCGCCCCAATCGAAAGCCATGTGCCAGCCGATGGCGAACCACAAGTTTCCGGTGCGGCGCAGAGCCACACACAGGAAAAGGGCGATCAGGATAATTTCTACGACTCCAACCCAGTTCTCACCGGGATTGCCGCTGTGCGCCAGGGCAAAGATGGTGCAGGTAATGCCGGCGGCAGGCCAGAATCCCAGACCCCAGGTCAGGGTGAACTGCACGTAGCCGCGGAAGGTGAACTCCTCGAAGAAGCCGACCATCAGGAACGCCACTGCCCACAGGAATCCGTACTTGAGAATGGCGAACGATGACAGGGCAAGTGTGCCGGGAGAATACGCGTGCGTCGCGGTCATCATGCCGATGATGACGGACAGCATCACGAAACCCCACAATGCTCCCTTCCAGAAATTCTTGCCCAGCATGCCGCGAGCGGGAAGTCCGTAGTCAACCAGCCGGCGATGCTCAAACCGGGCCATGATGCCGGTGACTACCAGCACCATGCCGAAGGCGAAGATCTCGCCCAGAATGACGTTGGGGGCGCTGAAGTCGGTGCCCAGCCGTCGAACAACCAGGCGTTGCAGGGGAGTAGTGACTGCGAAAAGAGTGGCCAGCAGAGCAAAGAAGATCACCACCCGCCAGCCGGCACGGATTCCGTAGGGCCCAACGAACATCGTTCGCAGTTGGCTTTCGCGGTGAGCGGCGGGGAGCGGATCGCTGGGAAGCATAAATTTTCCTCGTGAAGCTATACGCCAGGTCGGCATGTGCAGTTCAGACAACCGTTTTGCGACATCACGCAATCTCGGGTTGCTTCGTACCTAACCCCATAGGATAATCGCCCCACTGCATTCCAGCGCCAACGCCACTCTCAAGTACCTTCAGCAAACAAAAAAAGGAGACTGATCGGCATGAGATTCGTGCGTAGTATGTTCCCATGGTGCCTGGTGCTGCTGGGTGGATCTTTTGGCATGGCGCAAGTTGCGGTGACCACATATCAAAATAACAACTATCGTTCCGGAGCGAACACTCACGAAGTCCTGCTGACTTTCGGCAACGTATCTGCCGAGCATTTTGGCAAGCTCGGAGTTTTTCCGGTTGAAGGCCAAGTGTATGCCCAGCCTTTATACGTCCCCCGGCTCAACATCGGCGGAACCGATCACAATGTGGTATTCATTGCCACCGAACACGACCAGGTTTACGCCTTCGATGTGAACACCGGTAATCAGCTTTGGGAGGTCAATTTCCTAAAGAGTTTCAACCCGCTTATCGTTATCAGCCCGATATCGAGTAACGATGTCAATTGCCAGGATTTGAGCCCGGAAATCGGAATCACCTCAACCCCGGTGATCGACACCACCACCAATACCCTTTACCTGATAGCGGCGACGAAGCAATATAATGCGCGAACCCAGATCACAACTTTCTACCAGACTCTGTACGGGCTCGACATCAGAAGTGGGGCTAATAAAGCCATTCCCCATGTTATTGCTGCCACCGCACCGGGCAACGGTACCGGTTCGATTGGGGGAATTCTAACCTTCGATCCCCTTATCGAGGGACAGCGGCCGGGATTGCTGCTGGAGAATGGGCAGGTGTTCGCGGGCTGGGCCGCGCATTGCGATCTCGGCACCTATCATGGTTGGCTCATGGCATTCAGCGAGACGACCCTCACTCCCGACGGCGTATTCGTGGATACCCCGAACGGTAATGACGGAGGCTTTTGGGCCAGCGGATCAGGGGCAGCGGCCGATTCCAGCGGCTCGATTTACGTTCCCACTGGTAATGGCGATTTCACCGGGAATTCTGGCGGTACGGATTTCGGGGACAGCATCTTGCGGCTGAATTGGTCGAGCGTAACCCGTAGCTTTACGCTGGCCGATTATTTCACTCCCTGGGATGAGCAGACCCTGGACCTGAACGATAACGATGTGGCCTCGGGTGGCGTGGTGCTGTTGCCTGACCAGCCGGGCCTGCCTTATCCGCATCTGTTATTACAAGCTGGAAAAGAAGGCACGATCGATCTGATCAATCGAGACAACATGGGGCATTGGCATTCTGGAAACGACAGCCAGATCGTGCAGACGCTGCCATACGCTATCGGTCCAGAGTTTGGCGCGCCTGCATTCTGGAACAACAATGCATATTTTGCCGCGGAATTCGATTACCTCAAGGCCTTTGCCTTTGATCCTCATCGACAACTGCTAACCACCAGTCCTACCTCGCAATCATCCGAACAGTTTCACAATCCGGGACCGACTCCGGCGGTTTCTTCCAACGGCGTCAACAACGGAATCGTCTGGGTCATTCAGACCGATAACCAGAACAACGGTTACGCGGTATTGCATGCCTATCTTGCTCAGGACCTGGCGATGGAACTGTACAATTCGGAGCAGAATCCGGGGCGCGATCGCGCGGGCATGGCGGTGAAATTCGTAGTCCCCACCATTGCCGACGGGCACGTATTCGTCGGAGCTCAGAACGAGGTCGATCTGTACGGCATCTTGCCGTAAGCCGTGGAGCGCCCGGGAAGATTGCGGGCGCTCGTTTCGTTGCCGGTAGCTGGAATCGTGTTTATCGCCGGAAGTGGGGCAGCACCGCCTCGCCGAACAGTTGTGCCTGGGCTTCGCGATCGTCGCCCCAGATCTCCAGCATGATGTTGGTGCAGCCGGCTTGACGGTACTCCTCGATTCGCTCGCAGCATTCGTCAGGAGTGCCGGCAATCGCACAGGTTTTTTTTAGCACATCGTCGGTAACGGCCTGGGCTGCGGCTTTGCGTCCACCTTTCTCCATCGCGTCGGCGATGGGAGCAATTTCCTCGAACGCGAGTCCAGCTTTTTGCAGCAGCACATCAGCCGAGCCGCGAATGTTCTGCACCTTGTTGGCCAGATACATGGCCGCCATCTCGCGCGCGCCCTCTTTACCTTTCTGCGAATCTTTATTGATACTGCCGACGATGACCGCGCCGAGATCGAGTGCGGCCGGATCTTTGCCTGCCTTCTTCGCGCCTTCTTCCAGGTTGATTCGGGAGTAGCGGACGAAATCGGGAGTGGTGATGCTGGCCGTCAGCAGGCCGTCAGAATGCGAGCCTGCCAGCTTTTGAAGAACAGGACCAGTCGCGCCAACGTAGATGGGGACGCGTGCCCGCGACACATGCGCTTCGTCTTTGAGCGCCGGGGCAATCGCGTCGAAGGCTTGGCCGTGATAGTCCACGGCTTCTCCCGAGAGCATGGCCTGAACGATTTCGATGCTCTCGCGCATAACCACGGCCGGCCCGACTGCTTTGCCTTTCTCGCCTTCGCCAATCTCTTTCATGAAGATTTTGGAAGCGCCCAGTCCGAGCAGAAAGCGGCCCTCGCCGGCGGCATCCTGCAGGACGCGCGCTTCCATGGCAATCTGCACCGGATGGCGGGTGTAGGGCGAGATGATGCCCCAGCCGATGATGATGCGTTGCGTTTGCGCGGCGATTACGGCGGTCATGGCCGTGGAGGAGCGGGCTTCCATGCCGTGCTTGCGCCACCAGGGATAGGCCTCGGCCAGCCAGAAGATGTCGAAACCGGCGCGATCGCAGGCTTGCGCCATGCGCACGGTTTGTGGGAGCGGTTCCATGCTGAGTTGCAGAACGCCAATGCGGAAGGGAACGGACATGAATGAAGAATACCTTTCCTGAGTGTGGCCGGCGATCGCTCTTCGCTGTTCGCCTTTTGCTTTTCGCCAGAGGCGGCCGGGCTGTTAGCTCTTAGGGAAACTCTGATTAAGGCTTGTTTTGAAGGCGCCGGCCTTCAGGCCGTTCGTTCAAGTATCCGAAAATCATGCGGCTTTAGCCGCTGCGCCACCTCGCTTTCACTTGATCAGAGTTTTCTTAGCTTTCAGCGCTTAGCCAAAAACTCGAAGAGCCGCGCAGCGGCGTCATTTGTCTTAGCCGTGGGCGTAAGCCCGCGGTCAAGAGGGAGAACAATTGAGCCGCGGAGCGGCGACACGAATTTCGACACACCCTCCTGCGGAACTGAGTTCGATTCTTGGTTTGCCAGCGATGCCGAATCTACCTCATAGCCCCTGCCGTCCCTACGGGACTCAGCTCAATTTCCCCTTTGACCCAGGACTCCGCCTACGGCTGCGTCCTGGGCTAGATTATTCCGCGCCTACGGCGCTCGCTTTTCGCGGGTCGTAGCCACCACCGAACCGCAAAGTTAGTTCTCCTACAGACTCTTTCGGCGTTAGCCTGTCCGTTTTCCTTCGCTGGCGGCTTCCGGAGACATTGCTGTTCCTGTGCCAGGGTAGTGTCTCTGACAAACAGAGCCTTACGGTTTATCACATTGTCAGCAGCGCCCTGCGAGCCCAAAAGCCAACAGCGAAAAGCGCGCCTTAGCGAAAGGCGAACAGCGCTTCACAGCGGCTTCACTACGGCTCCGTCCAGCCGTGCTCCATGCCCTTGATCAGCGCCCACATGGCTTGATTCAGCGGCGTCGGCACGCCATACTTCCGGCCCCATTTCACGATTGCCCCATTCATGAAATCCACTTCTGTGGTGCGTGAGGCGATTGCATCCTGCAACATGCTGGCCTTGTGCTTGCCGGGAGCGTTCGCGCCCTTCGCGACCAGGTCCCGCGGATCGCCGTGCAACTCGATTCCCATCGCCTTGGCCACGGCCTCGCCTTCCTCGATCAGCGCCTCGAACAATTCGCCGGTGGGCGGAAAGCGTGACGCCGCGCCATGATGCAGCCGAGTGAGCGCGCCCACAGGATTCGTCGCCGCGTTGAAAATCAGCTTGGTCCACTGCGCTCCTCGCGCGTCGGGCAATGCGATGGTGTTCATGCCACCGCGCGTCATGTAGCCGGCAAGTTCGTCGACGCGTTTCATCGGCGTGCTGGTCGGCTCGAAGGGGCCGATCCAGGTATCGCCCTTAATGTCGAAGCCGACATGTCCCGGCTCGGCAATGTGTCCGGCGGGAAATGTGGTGCCGCGAATGACGTACTTCACATGTTCGGCGATGAGTTCTTCGTTGCCCACGCCGTTTTGCACCGAGCACACCGCGCTGTTGTGATCGAAGCAGCGCGCGGCAGCTTTGATCGCCGTTCCGGTATGAATCGCCTTAGTGGCCACGATGCCGTAGTCGCAGACCGGCAGTTCCGCGGGATCGGTGCTGGCCTTCGCCAATTTCACATGCAGGTTGGCCGTGCCCGAGAGTCGCAGCCCATCGCGATTGATGGCGTCGACGTGCGCCTGCGACGCGTCCAATGCATAAACTTCTACCTCTGCGCCCTTCGCCAGGTGCGCGGCAAACAGGCTGCCGATGGCGCCGCATCCCACGATCAGAACCTTCTTCATGCGTCGATCCATCGATCGGATGCAGTCTTGGCCGTCAACACGCGCGCGTCGGCCGGCGAGTAGAACTTCCAGGGAATGTTGCTGAGGTTTTCGGCTTCCGTCTTGCCCACGCGAAAAGTGTCTTGCGTGTAAAGGCAGACCTTGCCATCCTGATCGACCACCTGGGGATGCAGGGAAAATATCATGTTTTCCTTTAGCTCGATCTGACTTTTCGCGCCAATCGCCGGATGCTCGATCATAGTGGTCCCGATCGAGTGTCCCGACAAGTGTCCCAGGGCGAAGCCGTGGCGAGCGAAAATGTCGGCGACAACTTTATGAACATCGCAGGCCAGCACGCCCTCGTGCATCAGCTTGCGCGCAGCTTCCATCGCCTCGGGATAAACGTCGGCCATCTGCTGGGTGCGCTTGCTGGGCTGACCGTCGATGAGCGCGCGTGAGAACTCGACCCAATAGCCGCCGGCGCCGGCGATCTCCAGCGAGTAAAGCAAGAGGTCACGCTGGCCGACCCGGCGGTGACCGGGCACTTTGAAGTGGGCTTCGGCTTCGCCGTTTTCGCCCGAGAGCACGATGTTCATCATGCGCGGCCCGGCGCCGCGCGCGAAGAAAACTTCGACCGCCGGCGCCATGATTTCAGCTTCTGTCTTGCCGGAAGTGAAATCGTTGAGCAGAGCCCAGAAGCCTTCGTGGATGATGTCCATCGAGTCGCGCACTTCGACCAATTCCTCCGCGCTCTTGACCGCTCGCGCCATGTCGAAATGGCAATCAAAGGGAACGAGTTCGAAGGAACCTTGCTGCAGTTCCCGATAATCGCGCACGGCCATAATATAGTCGAGCCCGTAAACGGCAACGCGCTTCCAGCCTTCATCCTGGGCGCGCTCGCGCAGCCAGCGGCCGGGAACCTCGGCCCAGATTTTTTCCTGCACAAACGGTTTCTTCTTGTCGCCGATCCAGCGCGCCTCTTGCGGAAACAGCAGCGTAGGATCGCCCTTCAGCGGGATGAGGACATAGACGTAGCGATGCACGATTTCGAAGCCTGAGGTGTAGAAGACGGCGCCTTCGAATCCGGCGTATTGATTACCGCAGACGATAAGCGCGTCGACGCTCTGCTGGCGCATGGCGGCGCGGAGGTTGTCGTAGCGGCGTTGGATTTCGGGTTGGCTGGGCAAAGGTTAACTCCGGCAATCAGCAGTTAGCAATTAGCATTTGGCGGTTAGCGATTAGCGACTAGCGACTAGCGACTAGCTTCTTATCAACGTGTCATCCCGACCGAGGACTTCAGTCCGAGCGGAGGGACCTGCTTTCTGTTGTCCCACGATTGGATCTGGAAGATAGGGGTCCTTCGACTCCGCTCCCTTCGGTCGCTGCGCTCAGGATGACACATAGCTTAATATTTGCTGAAAGCTGGTAGCTCTAGCCGCTCCCCTCACCCGCATATCTCCGCCGCGGTCAGTGCATAAACTTTCGTGATATCGACCAGCGTTTTAATCGCGACCTTTTCCCCCTCGTGATCGCGTGGACCGCTCGATGGCCCGTAGTTTATCGTGGGACAGCCAAAGCGCGACAGTACTGACGCGTCCGAACACCACAGCACCGTATCGCGCACCGGCGGCTTCCCAACGACGCGTTCGTGATTGCGCTCGATGGCTTTCACCATGGCGTGGTTCTCGTCGATGGTCGCGCCCGGAACCGACACATAGGATTCGAATTCAAGGCCATACTCCGGATGCCGATCCCGCATTGTCAGATATAACGCCTTGGCGGCTCGGCGAGCGTCAGTCATGCTCATCGTGGGCGGTACGCGAACGTCGAGAAACAGATCCGCACGTTCGGGAGTGCGGCTGGCGCGCCAGGGATGTCCAGCTTGCACGCAGCCGATATTGACGAAGCCCGGGCGGCCGGCCCATTGCGCCTGCTGCTGCCACTCGGGAATCCAGCGCATGACGTCTCCCACAACGTCGTACATCCGGCGAATGGCGTTCTGATCTTCTTTGCCGGGCGCGAACGCCGAGTGCACATAGTTGCCGGTGAGCCCGAAGCGCACCCACATCGAGCCGGCATGTTCCAGCACGAGTCGCATGTCGGTGGGCTCGCCCAGGATGCACGTGTCGGGCAGGATGCCGTGATTCGCCAGGTAATGCGTGCCCGCGCCATAGCCGCGATATTCCTTGCCTTGAAATTCGCCCCACTGCGTCTTCTCAATCTCGCCGCAAACCGCGCCGAGGATAACGTCGCCGTCCAGCTTGACTCCGGCTTCGAGCAGCGCCTTCACCGCGTGCACGTAGCACACCAGCGCGCCCTTCATGTTGTAAATACCGAGGCCATAAATCATGCCGTCTTTGACGACCGCGTGCGGCTTGTAGCCAATGCCGGTGAGGAAATCTTCGTCGCCCGTGTTGGAGGTATCCATGTGGCCATTGAACATGAGGCATGGGCCGTTGCCGCAGCCTTCGAGCCGCCCGATGACATTGCCGCGCTGGTCCTCAACCTGCTGCCAGGTGATCGTCAAGCCGAGTTTGTGAAATGCAGCACGCATGTACTCGGCCATGGCGAGCTCCCCGCCTGTGGGACTGGGGATGTTGATCACGTCGCAACACATGGCGACAATTTCGTCCTCGCGAATGCGAGAGAGGATGGCGTCTTTCATGCTGTCGTCGAGTCCGGTTTTGCCAGCAGGAGTTGCCATCAGCGTGTAGCCTTTCCCGCATGAGCCGCGTTCAGCACGCGAAAATCGTCAGGGAAGGAGCACAACTTTTCGTTGCTGTCGCCGGTAATCCAGAAATTGTCTTCCAGGCGCAGGCCGCCGCCGCCGGGCCAGTAGATTCCCGGCTCGATGGCCAGTACCATGCCTTTCCGAATCGTGCCCGTTCCGGCCTGATGAGCATATGGCGGCTCGTGGGCGCGAGCTCCCACACCGTGGCATACGGGATGCGAAGGCTGTCCGGGATACCCGCCCTCAGCAATACCCGCGCGGATCAGGCGATCCAGCTCGGGCAGGCTGGCGCCATCTTTGGCGAAGGCTGCCGCGTCGTTGAACACTTTCAGGAGCAAGTCAAGCAGCTTGTGATACGCGGGAGTCAGTTCGCCGGGGCAAAGATTCTTGGTCAGATCATTCCAGTAGCCGTCGACGCAAACCCAGATCTCGAATAGCGTGGGCTCGTGCTCCTGCACCGGACGGCTGCCGGTCGCGGTGAACGTGCGAATGCCTTTGCCTGACCACACCAGCGTAAAGGCGCGCGCCATCTCGACTTTGCCTTTGAAGCCGATGCCGGTGGAGTGAACGAAGCCTTCGAAAATTGCGGCGACTTCGCTCTCTTTCATGCCGGGACGAATGCGCTCGAAAGTATGCTGCGTGGCGAGCGCGGCCAATTCGTTAGCCAGCTTCATGCGCTCGATTTCCTGATCCGTCTTGATGGCGCGAGCCTGGGCCAGCAGGGCTGAAGCGTCGACCACTTCGCGAGCGACAGTCTTGAATGCGTCGAACCAGGGCTGCGTCCAGGTGGTGGGCTCTCCTACCATGCGGTCGGCGCTTTGCGTTCCTTGCGATAGCTCCAGGCCAACTCGTCCGGTCAGGTCGCGTTCTTTCAGAACTTGCAACGCGACATCGAGCGAACGAAAAGTCGGCGGGCGGGGATCGCGATCGTCGTAGCTTTTGAACAGGCGGATATCCTGCGTCCAGGCGGTACGGCGGGCGTCTTCTTCCTGCGGCTCGATGGCGATGAGCGTGGGCTCGCCTTCCTTAGGGAATACCAAAATGTCGTAGCCCTTCATGCACCAGTAGTTAGTCAGGTAAACGATATTGTCGGGCGCGCGGACGACCAGGACGTCGAGATCGTGCTGCGACATCAGGTCGCGGACGCGGGAGAGTTTGAGTTCGTCGATGGGATAAGGCATGTGATTAGACAATCGTGGATCGTGAATCGTGGATGGTGGATCGTTTGCTACTCGATGCCCGAAGTGAACTAATGAGACCATTGAGCAGTTGTGCCACTCTTGTTATTTGTTTCAACAATTGGCTGGTATCACTACTCTTCAAATACCCGAGGTCGCCGGCAAGGGTCAGTTGGGTTTCGACCTCGAATAAGGACCCGCGCGGATGACCGAGAAACTGGAGGAACTCCCCACGCGTAGAACGACCCTGACCTTCGGCGATGTTACTGGGTACAGAGACCGCTGATCGCCTAAGTTGGCTGGTCAGCCCATACACTTCTTCTCGCGGAAACAGCTTCGTCGCTCGATAAATCGAGGAGACAAGCTGCATCGATTGTTGCCATGCAAGTAGCTCTTTGTAACTTTGCATAGTCCCTCTAGCGGGCGCTCAACTTGTTAAAGTGTAACTCGGAGACAGAAGTCATGAACATTGCGACCGCGCCCTAGCAACCAGCCGCCTACGATCCACGATTCACGATCCACGATCTACCGCTTCCTGCACGTTCTCGTTCTTCCACGTCCAGCTGGCTTCTTTGGCCTTGATGAGGCGGTAGAGTGCAGTGTGCAGCGGCGCGGGAACTCCAGCGCGCTGGGCCTCGCGAGCGATGGCTCCGCCCAGGAAGTCGACCTCTGTGGGATGGCGATGACGAACATCGTAAAGCATGGACGGCGGATGGTTGGTGCGCGCGCCAATGCAGTTCATGGCCCAGGGATCTTCGTGCAGCTCGATGCCCAAGGCGGCGGCAACACTCTTGCCTTCGTCGATCAGTTGGTGCAGAAGGTGACCGAGATCGCTGAAGTCGGCTTCGGCGGCAAAATGCGGCGAGTGCGGCAATTCGGTTAGCGCCGAGACGCTGTTGACCGAGGCGTTGAAAATCAGCTTGGACCACTGTGCCGGACGGGCGTCAGGCAAAGCTTCGGCTTTCAGGCCCGATGCGTTCAGTAAGGCCGCCAACTCCTCGACCAACGCGAATGGCGTGTTTGTAGGCTCGAACGGGCCCATCCAGGTTGCAGTGTTCAGTTCGTAATGAACGTGGTCGTCGGCGAAGCGGGTGCCGCTCATGAAGGTTGTGCCGCGAATCACGTAGCCGGACGGCATCAGTTCGGCGAGAACTTCTTCGCTGCCCAGGCCGTTCTGCGCGGATAGCACTGCTCCATGAGCAAACAAGTGTGCGACGGGAGCGAAGGCTCCGCGGGTCTGGCTGGCCTTGGTGGCGACAATGCCGAAGTCGAAGTCGGGGAAATCGCGCGGAGTAGTAGCGGCGTTCAGTTCGGCATGAAATTCATTGTGCCCGGTGACGCGAATGCCGTGCTGGTTGATCGATCGAGCGTGTTCGTCGCGGCGGGCGAAGACCCAGACCTCGGCCACGCGCGCCAGGTGCGCGGCGTAGAGACTGCCGATCGCTCCGGCTCCGACGATGAGAATGCGTTTCGGCATTCGTTATTTACCGCAGAGGCACAGATAAGACCTTTTTCACCACGGAGGACACGGAGATCACGGAGTCATTCAAACCAAAGATAGAAAGGAATGCCCCAGGGCAAATAAAATCCGGAAGTCATTTCGTAAATCCGGTGCGCTCCCAACCGAGTAACCTTAGGAGCTAAAGCTCGGCCTTCAGACGATTCTTACGGCACGGCTGAAGCCGTGCCCTTTCAAACCCGATTTATGAGAGGAGCAGATGACCACTAGAAACAAATCTTAAGTTAAGACAGTCTCACAAGAGTTAAGACAGTCTCAAGCAACAAATCTTAAGCAACAAACCTTAGAAAACCTCCGTGCGCTCCGTGTTCTCCGTGGTGAAAGATTCTCTCTGTGTCTCCGTGTCTCTGTGGTGAAACAACTAACTCCCGCGTCGCTCGGCCGTCACATTCTTTTTCAGTTCGCCACGCCGCCTCGCCTGGATCAGTTCATACAGTGTACTGGCATTATTGTGCGAGTCGTCGATAATGATGCCTTCCTTGAACAGCGCATCTTGCAGGGCGGCGCTGATCGCATGCAGCGGCGCGCCTCCGCCTTCGCCCATGCCTTTGGCGCCGCTGTAACTGTGGGGCGACGGCGTCTCAATGTTGCCATATTTAAGATTTGGCATGTTGACCGCCGTGATGGGCGTGTAGTCGCTGAAGGTCGATGCCAGCAGATTGCCGTTCTCGTCGTAGGCGCAATTCTCCATCAAGGCTGCACCGATGCCGTGCGCGGTTGCGCCATGCACTTGACCTTCGACGATCATGGGATTAATCACGGTGCCGCAATCGTCGACCGCGGCGTAGTCGAGAATCTTGGGTATGTAGGTGTCGGGATCGATCTCGATTACCGCGATGTGCAGCTGCGAAGAGTAGGTCAGCGTCAGATTGCCGTATTTCTTCACCACGTCTGGAACTTGAAATGGCGCGCGCCAGGTGTAGCGGCAATTGAGCGTGATGGATCGCAAATCCTCAGGCACGACGGCGGTGTTAACGTTGGCGAGATTCGCCAGGCCGATGTAGGGAATCGCCTTCTCGGTGCCGCGCACACGGATTTCGGGACCCTGCTGGCCGACGGAGAACTCCAGATCATCCTCGCCGGTCTGCAAGGCGAACGCGGCCAGCTTGCTCATCTCCGCTTTCAGCTGCCGCACCGCGCCGTTCACGGCCGACAGTCCCGACACCGCAAACTGGCTGGCATAGGTGCCGCTGTGTCCAGTGTGAACGTTGCGCTCCGTATCGAAGCCGACACGTACGTTGACTAGATCGGGAGAAATATTCAGGATGTCGGCGACGACCTGCGAGACGGTGGTCTCGTGTCCCTGACCTTGAGGAACGGAGCCGACGGCTACGATGACTTCGCCGTAGAGATCGAGCTTGGCAGCGGCGGCCTGCGAGTTTCCGGAGAACGGCGCTTGCGGATTCACGATCTGGGCCTGACCGAAGTTGTTGGTACCGGAATCGAGCGTGGTCCCGATGCCGATGCCCAGCCAGCGGCCCTCGGCGTGGGCCTTGTCGCGCTCGGCTTGCCACTTGTCCCAGCCGATCAAGTCTTTGGCGACTTGCAACATCCGGGGATAATTCCCGGAATCGTAAACACAACCGTTCGGCGTGGTGTAGGGAAATTCTTCCGGCCGAATGTAATTTCGCAGGCGCATCTGGTCGGCGGGAATGTTCAGCTCGTGAGCGCAGATGTCGAGCACACGCTCCAGGAACCACAGGTGCTGCATGCGCGAATAGCCGCGATTGGGGCCGACGGGACATTTGTTGGTGACGACCTGGCTGAAGTCGATGCGAATGTTTTTCAGCCGGTAAGTTGCGGGCGTCACTTGCGACCAGATGACGCAGCCCAGCGGTTCATAGCGCGGATAGGCTCCGCAATCGTCGATGTGCCGGGAATCGACGGCCAGGATGACGCCGTCTTTGTCGAGGGCGACGCGGGTATCGCGAAACGTGCGCTCGTTGCCGTGCGCGCTGGAGCTCATGTGCTCGGAGCGCGTCTCGCTCCACTTGATGGGCGCGCCGTTGGCCTTGCGCGAGGCCAGCGCGCAGACGGCCATCTGCGGATAGTTGGTGATCTTGATGCCGAAGCTGCCGCCGATATCGTGGGTCTGCACCCGAATCTGGTCCATGCGCAGATGCAGCGCAGGCGACAGCAGCTGAATGCCGATGGTCGGGAACGAATTGTTACTCCAGAAGTAGAGTCGCTGATCGTTGTCGTCCCACTGCGCGACGACGGCATTGTTTTCCAGCGGCGTGCTGGAAAAACGATGCATGTGCAGATGATCGATGTGAATGACGTGGGCGGCTTCGGCAAAAGCTTGGTCCGGGTCGCCGTACGCGAAGATGCCGCGCCAGACTACGTTGGTGCCCATGGTTTCGTGCAGGATGACCTTGTCGGAAGCGGCGAATTCGGTGTCGATGACCGCGGGCAGCGGCTCGTATTCGACGCGCACCAGTTCGGAGGCATCTTCGGCGATAGCCGCGGTTTCAGCGATGACGGCGGCGACCGGTTCTCCCTGATAACGGACGCGATCGACGGCCATGGGATAGTCGAGGATTTGATTGCTGGGCGCGGGGCCGATTTCGAAGAAGGGATCGACCAGTTTGGATATCTCAGGGCCGGTCAAGGTGCAGACTACGCCGGGAAGGGCTTCGGCCTCGGAGACATCGATGCTGGTGATGGCGGCATGAGCGTAGGGCGAGCGCACGAAGACCAGATGCAGCATACCCAGCATCTTGATGTCGTCCACAAACTTGCCGCGGCCGCGAACCAGGCGAGCGTCTTCTTTACGCTTGATGGATTGTCCGACCCAGTCAGCGGTTTGATGATGGGTTGTGCTTGCCATGATCTCCTTGCAGATTGAATTATCTAGCGCCTTGAAGGGGCACGGCTTCAGCCGTGTCGCACTGTTTCATTATCGGGACGGCTTCAGCCGCTGAGGGACTTGGTCTATGAAGAGAAATGCAAATTTCCTCAGGGGCTAAAGCCCAGCTCTTTTCTCGACGTCTGACGGCACGGCTAAAGCCGGGCCCTTTCAAATCTCGTTGTCGTCAGTCGACGAAGCTTTACCCTCCACAATTGACTGGGGCTTGTCCGTCGCTGAAGCCCCTTCGTGTGACGGCTCGGAGTTCAATAGACTGATTCCCGGGCCTTCGACCGGAGATAACACCGCCTCTTCAGCCCTCGTCGGTTCGGGCTGTAGCCCTTCCGGCACGGGGGTATCCAGCCCCTGAATCTGAGTAGCTACTTCTCCGGCAGTCAGGGGCACGGCTTCGGCCAGCGCCTTCTGCAATCCGTCAATCAGCTTCTGGATATTCTTGCGGCCCAGCGGCTCCAGCATGCCACCAGCCATTGACGCGAGCTTGCCGAAGATGTTGGCTTCGCCCTGCCAGGCCACGCGCGTGCTCCCAATCGCCGTTCCGCCGGCGCCATCGACGACCGGCGAAAGATCGAAGCCGGCGCCGAGCGTGATCTGGCTGCCGACTGCGGTCCCTTGGCCCTTGTACTGCGCGCGCTGCGGGCGGGTGGCTTCGGCCAGCTCCATCTTGATTTCCGCTGTGCCGCGTATGTTGCCGACTCCGACGCGGACCTTAACGGTGAAGTGGGTGGGATCCTGCACGGTCATGCTCTGGAAATCGGGCAGCAGTGGGCCGAACTTATTGGGATCGGACAGAAAATCGAAGACCTCGTCAGGATGGCGCGGGGTGGTGAACTCACCAGAAAAAGTGATGGCCAAAGTTAACTCCTGGAATTGGGTTCCCCACCAAGTCCGGTGTTTGGACTTGTTGGGGCGGTGGATCCGGGATGTGCGACGAGTTCAGCTTTCGAACTGCCTGGATTGGGCGACTCCGCTTCAGCCGCGGCGCGAATCGCCTTGAAGATATTTTGATATCCGGTACAACGGCAGGTATTGCCGGCAATGCCTTTGCGGATGTCTGACTCTGTGGGATGCGGATGGTCGGCCAGTAACTGCAGGGTGCTCATCAGAAAGCCCGGGGTGCAATAGCCGCACTGAAAGCCGTGGGCGTCGCTGAAGGCCTGCTGCACCGGATGCAGCTCGTTATCCTTCGCCAGACCTTCTACGGTGAGCACCTCGGCGCCGTCGGCCTGGAACGCGAAAACCGTACACGACTTCACGCTTTTGCCGTTCAGCAAGACTGTGCAAGCGCCGCAGTAGCTGGTGTCGCAACCGATGTGCGTGCCGGTGAGGCTGAGCTCTTCGCGCAGGAACTGCACCAGCAACATGCGGGGCTCGACCTGGCGCGTGTATCGCTTGCCATTGATGGTGGCGCCGACCTGCACGCGAGGAATCGCTTCAGGCATAGAGATGGGTGACCTCCACATGTTCTCCGCGAGCGCGCCGGACGGCCGCTTCGATCGCCAGCTTAGCCAGTGCGCCGGCAGCTTGCCGCTTGTAATCAGCGGTGCCGCGCATGTCGGAGTTGGGCTGGGCAATGTCCATCACCGCCTGGCGAACTTTCTCGATATGTTGCGGCGTGATGACCTGGCCGCGTAAGGCGTCTTCTGCCGCGGGCACTCGCGTCGCCGTAAGGCCGAGCACTCCCAGATAGATGCGAGCGTCATGGCAGAGCTGCTCGTCGTCTATGGTGAGCTGCACCGCCATGCTGGCACTGGCGTAAACCGGAGCGCAGCGCTTCAGCGCGATATAAGCTCCGCCAGAGTGGGCGGCGGGTTGCGGGATTGCAATGTCGGTAATCAGCTCCGCAGGTTGCAGCGCGGTGGTGTAGGCGTCGAGAATGAAATCGTGAATATCGATGCTGCGGGTGCCGTCGGGACCGAGCGTGTTGACCGTGGCTCCGGTGGCCAGCAGCACGGGAGCCCAATCGCCGGTGGGATCGGCTTCGGCAATGGAGCCGCCGATGGTGCCCAGGTTGCGTACCTGGGGATCGGCAATCCCGGCGGCGCAATCCCGGAGAATGGGAATTCGCGCGACATGGGGCGAAGCGGCGATTTCGGCGTGCCGGGTCAGCGCGCCCAAGCGTAGCGCGCCGTTACTGCGAATGTAAGACGTTTCCGGAATGAAGTTGAGATCGACCAGGTGGCCGGGGGTGGAAAGACGAAGCTTCATCAGGGGGATAAGGCTTTGGCCGCCTGCCAGAAGCTTGGCGTCATCGCCTAATTGGCCCAGCAAGGAAACGGCTTCCGGGTATGACTGTGCCCGATGGTACTGAAATGCTCGAGGATACATCCCGCCCCCACGACGGATTGCGCGCGCTTTAAGGTCGCGGGTTAGATTATCGCAAATCGGGGAGGTTTGCAGGGTAGAACGTGGCAGCGGCTCTAAGGGGGCTTAACTCGTGGGCGATGTGAGCGGCTCAACCTGACAGCTCGTTATTCTTGGAACCGCTCTGTGCGTTTGCGTTTTCAGGTTGTCATTCTGAGCGGAGTTGCGCGACCGGAGTCGAAGGACCGTTGCCCCTGTGGATAGTTGGCTTGGAGATAGGGGTCCTTTCGACTCCGGCGTCGAAGCGCCGCCTACGCTCAGGATGACAGACGTTTAAGCGAATCGATCCGGTATAGTTGGCTTGCGGCGTCGGCCTCGAAGCCGTTCGTGCCGGGATGGAGAGAATCTTCCGGCAATCCTCTATGCCAGAGCCAATCACGCCGGACAAATTTCGTGCTGCCCTGGGCCGTTTTGCCAGCGGGGTGACCGTCATTACCGTCGAAACGTCGGAAGGCGACGTACACGGCATGACTGCCAATGCCTTTTGCTCGGTATCGTTGCATCCGCCACTGGTGCTGGTGTGCGTCGATCACCTGGCCGAGACTTACCTCCATCTACGCGAGCGCGGCCAGTTTGGGGTGAGCGTGCTGAAGGAGGAACAGGAAGCGTTGTCGGAGTTTTTTGCCGATCCGGAGCGCAATCCTGACGCGGCGTACAGGCTGGGCATCGCGTATCGCCCGATGAAGAGCGGCATTCCGGTATTGCAGGACGCCCTGGCCAACCTGGACTGTGCGGTGGTGGGGGCTTACTCGGCCGGCGATCACACCATCTTTGTCGGCGAGGTGAAGGAAATTGGGTTGGGGGAAGGCTCGCCGCTGCTGTATTTTCGCGGACGGTATGGGTTGGAGGGAGCGCGACAGGAATCGTAGATTCGGCTATCATCCTGCGCGCAGCGCCGCTGGAAATTTCGGGCGGGTGCGGATTTCGCGAGACCTCTAGACACCGAGAGAGTGATCGCGGCAATAGGGGTCCTTCGACTCAGCGCTGCGCTCCTCGCTCAGGATGACAACTAAAAAGTTCTGCTGCGCTTCTCGCTCAGGATGACAACTAAAAAAGTTCTGCTGCGCTCCTCGCTCAGGATGTCAACTAAAAAAGTTCCGCTGCGCTCCTCGCTCAGGATGACAACTAGATTTTTCCTCTGCGCTTCTGGCTCACGATGGCGAGCTAAACAATTCTTCAGCGGTTTTTTCGCCGGAGCGATCCGCAAATTTCACTGCCTCCGGCGCGTGCGGCGCTTTGTTTCTTGGGTTATCCTGCGGTGAGGGCGCTGATCCAGGATTGGGTACTGCGAGCCGAAATGTTCTTGCCAGAAATTCCCACAGTGCGGGAGAAATGCGCGGAGGATGCGTCTTCCGGCGGGCTGGTTTCGCGTCTTCGCGAAGTTGCTGACGGACGTCCGCTGACGCCTGAACTCGCCGTCCGGCTCTTGCTCTGTGAGGACGAGATTCTTCCCCATCTGCTGGCCACCGCCCGCAGCCTGAAAGAGCAATATCATCCCGGCATCATCACCTACTCGCGCAAAGTTTTTATTCCCCTGACTAACCTCTGCCGTGACTACTGCGGGTACTGCACCTACCGGCGCGATCCGGGAGAGCCGGGCGCTCATACCATGACGCCGGAGGAAGTTCTGGCGGTGGCGCAGGCGGGTGAAAACCTGGGTTGCACCGAGGCGTTGTTTTCCCTCGGCGACCGTCCCGAGGCGCTGTTTCCCGAGATGCGCGAGACCTTGAAAAACCTGGGCTATCGCAGCACGCTGCACTATCTGGAAGCCATGTGCGAGCTGGTACTGCGGGAAACACGTTTGCTGCCACACGCCAATCCCGGACTGCTCAGCTTGAACTGGATTGAGCGGCTGCGGGTGAGCAATCCCAGCCTGGGGCTGATGCTGGAGAGCACCAGTACGGATCTATCGGCGGCGCACCCGGCGGGGAAGGCGCCGGACAAAGTTCCAGCGCTGCGGCTCAAGACGATCGCAGACGCCGGCAAGCTGGGCGTGCCCTTTACCACCGGTATCCTGATCGGTATTGGCGAGATCATGGAAGACCGTGTCGACTCGCTGCTGGCCATCCGGCGGCTGCACGAGCAGTACGGACACATCCAGGAAGTGATCATTCAGAATTTTCGGGCCAAGTCGCGCATTCCGATGGCGGCCTGGCCTGAGCCCGATCACGGCGACATGCTGCGGACGCTGGCGGTGGCGCGATTGCTGCTCGGCGATATGAACATTCAGGCCCCGCCGAACCTTACCGAGAAGGGATACGAGCGGCTGCTGGAGGGCGGGATCAACGATTGGGGCGGAGTTTCGCCGCTGACCCCGGATTACATCAATCCTGAGGCGCCCTGGCCGCATCTGCTGGATTTGGAGCGCCGCACCCTGGCCGCAGGACAGAAGCTGGTGCAGCGCCTGCCGGTGTATCCGGAGTTTGTGGCGGAGGTGATCGCGCGAGGTGGGTTGCTGGGCGAGCGGGTGAACGCTGTGTCTGACAATGGCGGATATGCGAGGTATAGCGGTCCTTCGACTCGGACTGAAGTCCTCGCTCAGGATGACAACTTAAATTACAGGTTCTGATACGGCGTACTGAAGGTGCGCTTCTTCCAAGGCGGCGTTGATGATCGTGATCTTCACGGGCGGAACCGGCGGGACCAAGCTGGTGCAGGGTTTGCAGCAGGTGGTTGCGCCGGAGCGGTTGACCGTCATCGTCAATACCGGCGACGACATTGAGTGGTGGGGGCTGCACATTTCGCCGGATGTGGACTCCGTGCTCTATGGACTGGCAGGACTGTTGAGCCAGGATCGCGGCTGGGGCGTCGACAACGACAGCTTCCGCTGCCTGGAACGCATGAAGCAGTTGGAGCAGCCATCGTGGTTCAGCCTGGGCGATCTGGATCTGGCGACCCACTTGACGCGTACCGCAATGCTGCGGGCGGGGAAGACTTTGACGGAAGCAATCGCCGTGTTAGCGGCGAAGTTTGGGATTGGCGCGCAGGTGCTGCCCATGTCGGACGACCGGGTTTCCACCATGCTCGATACCGCGAAGGGCACGCTGACCTTTCAGGAATATTTCGTTCGCGAGCGGCATCAGGTGGAAGTGCAGGCTGTACGTTTTGAGGGCGCGGAAAGTGCGCGGCCGGCGCCGGGCGTGATGGAGAGCATCGAGTCGGCCGAGGCAATTGTGTTTGCGCCGAGTAATCCAGTGACCAGTATCGGTCCGATTCTGGCGGTGCCGGGAGTGCGGGACGCCTTGCAGCGAACTCGGGCGCCCATCGCTGCGGTGAGTCCGATTGTCGGCGGGGAAGCGGTTTCGGGACCGGCAGGAGCGTTGATGACCATGATGGGCTGGCCCAGCACGATTGCGGGCGTGGGGAAAGCCTACGAGGATTTTCTCGATGTGCTGGTGGTGGACCGGGCCGACGAGCAAGCATTCAGCCCTCAGCGGTCAGCATTCAGCCAGCCGGGGGGCGAGGACGAGGCCGGTTCGCGATCCAGGAACCACGAGCCACGATCCGTTCGAACGCGGACTGGCGCCGTGCGGATCGTCTGCACCAACACGATTATGCGATCGAGTGATGACAAGCGAGAGTTGGCGACGTTCGTGCTGGAGTCGTGCGCGGCGAAGCAAATTGCCGGAGCTTGAGGTAATCGAGTAAGCCGACGGAAGTTAACTTTGGAATTGTCATTACGAGCGAAGCGAGGAATCTGCTTTTGTTCCGGGCCGGGGGGAAAGCAGATCCCTCGGCTTCGCTCGGGATGACAAATCAAAAATTGTGTGCGCAATTGTCTACGCGTCGTAGCTTCAAGGTGAGCATGCGAGGAATTCTTCTTATCCCGTTCAAGAGTTTGGCGACTGCCAAGCAACGGCTCGCCGAGGCGCTGGATCGGCGGCAACGCTCGCAGCTGGCCGAAGCCATGCTGCGCGATGTAATGGCTGCGGCCGCCGGAGTGTTGGGCCACATTGACGTCGCGCTGGTCACCGGCGATGCGCGGGCTCAGGCCCTGGCGAAAGATTTGGGCTTCATGGTGATTGAAGACGAGCGTAATGAAAGTGAGACGGCGGCCATTGAAACGGCGACGGCCTGGTGCGAGCAGCAGGGCTACGACACGACGATTGTGGTTCCGGCGGATATTCCGCTCATTACCAGCGACGAATTGCAGCGCGTGCTGGATGCCGCTCCCGAGGAAGGCGCGGTGTTTGTTCCAGCCTACGATCGCCGGGGTAGCAACTGCATTCTGCGCCGGCCCGCGGCCATCATTCCGCTGCGCTTTGGCAACGACAGCTTTCTGCCACATTGCGAAGCCATGCAGCGTGCCGGCAAAGAGCTGGTCATTCTGGAGATGTCGGGGATCGGGCTGGATATCGATAATCCGCATGAGCTGGAGTTGCTGGTGCAGCGCGCCGGCGATAGCCACGCGCAGCGGCTGTTGCGTTCATGGGGTTTTGGCCATCGCGAGGCTGAATCCTGGGAAGCGGCAGTGTGAGGAAACCTGTCCCAGTGGCCGCTGCGATGAACCCAGGCGAAATTCGCGCCTTGCCGGTGCGGGGAATCCGCGACGTGTTTGCCGGCGATTCGGTTGCCGACCTTATTGTCGATGCCCTAGCGCTGGGCGGTTTGCGGCTGCATGATGGAGACATTCTGGTGGTCAAGCACAAGATTGTTTCCAAGGCCGAAGGACGAAGGGTGGCGCTCGATTCGGTGAAGCCGTCGGCGGCGGCCAGGCGTTTTGCCGCCAGCAGCGGCGGCGATGCCCGTGTAGTGGAACTGGGGCTGCGCGAGGCGAAACGGGTGGTGCGCAAGAAACACATCCTCATCACCGAGACCGACCACGGCCTGGTGTGCGCCAACAGTGGGGTGGATGTGTCCAATGTTGACGGCGGCAAGACAGCGGTGCTGTTGCCGGCCGATGCGGATCGTTCGGCAGCGCAAATTCATCGGAAATTGAAAAAGCGGACGGGGCTGCACATCCCGGTGATCATTGCGGACAGCTTTGGCCGGCCCTGGCGTGAGGGATTATGCGAAGTGGCGATCGGCGTGGCCGGGATGAAGGTGATTCACGATTATCGCGGCCAGGTCGATCCTTACGGTTACAAAATGCACGCCACCGAGGAAGCGGTGGCCGACGAACTGGCCTGCGTCGCGGGATTGGTGTGCGGCAAGGATTCGCGCATTCCGGCTTGTATAATCCGGGGTTATTCGTACCGGCGCGGAAACGGCAGCGCGCGCCAGATGGTAAGACCGGCAGAGAAAGATTTGTTTCGGTGACGCAGGTTTCATGCCGAGGCGGAGGAAAGCAGGTCCTTCGACTGCGGTGGCGAAGCGCCACCTCCGCTCAGGATGACACCCTGGAGTGGACGAGCGTTTTGGTGGTGATAGAGGTCCTTCGACTCGGACTGAAGGCCTCGCTCAGGATGACACCCTGGAGTGGGGCGAGCGTTTTGGTGGTGATAGAGGTCCTTCGACTCGGACTGAAGTCCTCGCTCAGGATGACACCGGGAGTGGCAAGCGTTGCCACTGAGGAAGACGACCTTAATTGAGCGGACTGCAGCATCGCGTCCGGATGACAGTACTCGGAAATCACAAAGAGAGGCATCATGCAAGGGCCAGGTTGGTGCAATCGGCAGACGCTACAAAATACGACTTGGGAGGATGTGCGACGGCGGGTAGCGGCGCCGGTGCGAGCAGCCATCGAGAAGGTGATGGCGTCGCTTGATGGTGGGGTGCTCAGCCGGGAGGAATGCCTGCTGCTGGCCAACAGCGAAGGCGATGACCTGTTTGGGCTGGTCATCGCGGCGAACGAAGTCCGGCAGCGTCTGGTGGGCGATGTCATCAGCTATGTAATCACCCGCAATATTAATTTCACGAATGTCTGCTTTGTGGGCTGCAAGTTTTGTGCGTTCAGTGTGGGACCGCGCGACCAGACCGCCTACTTCCTGTCGCTCGACGAGGTCGGACACAAGTGCCGCGAGGCCCAGGAATGGGGTGCGACCGAAGTCTGCATTCAGGGCGGGCTGCCGCGGAATCTGCCGCCGTTTTACTATCGCGACATTCTGCGCGCGGTGAAATCGGCGACCCCCAAGATGCACGCCCACGCCTTCTCGCCCATGGAGATGGCGTACGGCGTCGAGCTGACGGGCATGTCGATCCGCGAATATCTTTTGATGTTGAAGGAAAACGGGCTGGACACCTTGCCGGGCACGGCAGCCGAGATTCTTGACGACAAGGTTCGCCACATCCTTTCGCGCAACAAACTGACGGCGGCGCAATGGCGCGAGGTGATCGAGACGGCGCACGAGTGCGGCATCCGCAGCACTTCGACCATGATGTACGGCCACAGCGAAACCTATGAGCAGTGGGTGAACCAGATGCTGCTGTTCCGCCAGATCCAGTCGCGCACCGGCGGCTTCACCGAATTTGTGCCGCTGGGATTTATTCATGAGAACACCTTGCTGTTCGCGCAAGGACTGGCGCGCGACGGCGGGACGCTGGCCGAACACATGAAAGTCCACGCGCTGGCCCGCCTGGTGCTGGCCGGATCGATCTCTCACATTCAGGTTTCCTGGGTGAAGCTGGGTCGCGAAGTTTCGCAACTGTCGCTGCTGGCGGGAGCCGACGATTACGGTGGCACACTGTTTGAGGAAAACATCTCGCGGCTGGCGGGATCGACTGCCGGACAGTACACTTCGGCCGGAGAATTTCAGGAACGGATTCTGGAGCTGGGACGGATACCTGCGCAACGCAACACGCTTTATACGCAGTACACGTATCCGGCGCCGGATTCGGCAGCGGTTGGCTCAGGAACGGGAAGCCAGGTTGCGTAGCTGGCTGAACCCGAGGACCGCAGTTTCATGATTTTGTAGGAGTTGAGACTTGAAGGGGAGCGGCTTTACGGTTGGCTGAAATATTCAGCCTAGCGTGATTTTGAAGGGGCGCAGCTTTACCTACGCCGTGGAAAGCCCATTTTGTCATCCCGAAATCGGCTTCAGCCGGTGAGGGATCTGCTTTTCGGGTTTTCAGCAAACTGTTTCGTCTACGGCACGGCTGAAGCCGTGCCCCTTCAAGGCGCTGCCACTAAACTCTAGGGGCAATCTATGATCGCGATCGTGGGCGGTACCGGTCCGGAAGGTTCCGGCTTGGCACAGCGCTGGGCCCGCGCCGGGGAATCCGTGGTGATCGGCTCGCGCGATGGCGAACGGGCGAAGGCCGTGGCCGCAAAGATTGCCGAGACGGCCGGCGCTCTAGGCAATGTTGAGGGCGTGGAGAACGTAGTCGCCGTCAAGATGTGCGACATTGTGGTACTCACCGTTCCCTTCGCCGGTCAGGCAGAATTGTTGAAGCAACTGAAGCCGGCGTTTCGGCAGGGAACGGTGCTGATTGATGCCACCGTGCCGCTGGCGGCAGCCGTAGGCGGACGGCCTACGCGGCTGCTGGGCGTGTGGCAAGGCTCGGCGGCCGAGCAGGCGCAGGAAATTGTGGGCAAGAACGTAGCGGTGGCCGCAGCCTTTCACAGCCTGTCGGCCACGGTGCTGGCGGGCGATGGCGAGGTCGATTGCGATGTGATCGTGTGCAGCGACGATGATCGCGCCCGGCAAGTCGCCTCGGAGCTGGCGGCGAAGATTCCCGGCGTCCGCGCAATTGACGGTGGCAAACTGGAGAACGCCCGCATCGTGGAGTCGATGACCGCGCTGCTGATCACGCTGAATATCCGGCACAAGGTGCATGGCGCGGGGTGGAGGGTGACGGGACTGGGAATTTAGAAGCAGTGGTCAGTTGTCAGTTGCCAGTGATCAGTTGTCAGAAACCGCAGATCCCTCGGCTGCGCTCGGGATGACAACTCCTAAATGTGAGGGGGAGGGGTCCCTGAGGCGATAGGGGTCCTTCGACTCCTCGCTGCGCTCGTCGCTCAGGATGACAGGCGAAAATCAAAGCGAAAAGCGACAGGCGAAAAGCGACAGGCGAAAAGCGAAGAGCGAACGGCGGGCTTTCTACGCTTCGCGCAGCGCTCTTGTGATCGGCATTCTGGAAGCGCGGAAGGCGGGCAGCAATCCTCCCACAAACCCCATCAGCACCGCGAACACCATGCCGAAGATCAGCACCTGGGGCGTGATCTTGAAGGCGAAGGCCAACTCGCTGAAACTGGCCGTTTGGCCGGTGCCGGCGGTGTAGCCATTCATGGTGAAGGCGACCAGACATCCCAGGACGCCGCCGACCAGGGCCAGCAGCACCGACTCCAGCACAAACGAGAACAGAATGCTGAAGCGCGAAAAGCCCAGCGCGCGCAGCGTGCCGATTTTCGCGGGTGCGCTGCGACACGATGGCGTACATGGTGTTCATCGCGCCGAAGACCGCTCCGATGCCCATGACCACGGCGACGAAGCCGGCCAAGCCGAGCAGCGCGTCGGCCGTGCCGCCCGCCAGGTTTTCGTAGTACTTCGGTTCGGAATCGATTTGCAATTGCACCCGCGGATTGGCGCGAATGTCTCGGTCGAAGGCGGGCAGCAATTTGGGATCGGTCAGACGCAGGGTCAGCGATTCGCAGCCACCGTTGCGCCCAATGGCCGGAGCCATGGCGTCATAGTCGCCCCAGATTTCGCTTTCAAAAGAACTGCCGTCGGCGGTGAACAGGCCCACGACTTTCCAATCCTTCTTCTGGATACTGATGGTGTCGCCGATATCGAGTCCGGTCACGCGATCGGCGATTTTCTTGCCGACGATGACCTCGTACAGGCCGGGAGTAAAGCTGCGGCCCGCGACGATCTTGACCCCGTTGCGTACCTGGAAGGCGCTGGGTGAAACGCCGCGAAAGGTAATGTTGGCGGGCTGATTATCGGCGCGGCGCGGCCGGTTGGTGAGCACCACGACTTCGCAAGAAGCCAGCGGCTTGCCATTGCTGTCGCGGGCCACCCGAGGATCGACCATGATGACGTTGGCGTCGCCGATATTGATCCACGAGGTCAGCTCCGACATGGAGCCGCGCTGGGTGACGATGCCGTTCAGCGGCGATCCGGTGGAGCGCAACGCAATGCGGAAACCGGCCACCATGGACAGCAGCGTGACGAAGACGGCGACCACCAGCCCAATGCCGAAGATGGCCAGCAGGGTCACCTTCCAGCGCTGGCTGAGATTACGAACGTTATAGCTTAGAGGTAGAGCCATGTTTTAAACCTTGCATTTGGCAATTAGCATTTAGCAATTGGCAATTAACATTCAGCATTCAGCACTCAGCATTCAGCATTCAGCACTCGGCACTCAGCACTCAGCACTCAGCATTAGGCTTAGTCGAGCAATCGTTTTGTATCAGGGCATGGCTTTAGGCGCGTCATGGCTAGAAGCCATCTAGCCATCTGATAAATCGCCGCAGTCAGGTTTGTGTCAGGGCACGTCTTCAGACGTGCCGGAAAGTGGCTGACTACGACTGGGGCTTCAGCCCCGGAGAACTAGTCTTGCAGGGGCTAAAGCCCTTGTCTTTGTCTCTCTCGTTCGGCACGACTAAAGTCGTGCCCTGACACAACCCATAACGAACTAACGAATGCCATCTAGTTACTAGTTACTAGTCGCTAGTTGCCACCGCCAATCGCTCACTGCTAATTACCAAATGCTAACTGCCAAATGCTAACTGCCAACTGCCAACTGCCAACTGCCGCTCCTCACACTTGCCTCAAGGCTTCCGTGATGCGAGCGCGATAGCCGCTCATCGCGGGAAAGAATCCTGCAGCCAGGCCCAGCAGCAGAGCGATGCCGACCCCCAACGCCGTGGTGTGGGGCGACAAACCAAAATTGGGGAAGCCAGAGACGATCTGGCCGATCATGGGCAACTGCGGCACGATCCTTAGAATGCCGAGGCTGAGCAGCAGTCCAACCAGACCACCCAGCGCTCCGATCAGCAGAGCTTCACTCAAGATAAGCGTCATAACCAGCCCGCTGGAAAAGCCCAGGGTCTTGAGCACGGCAATCTCCTGCTGGCGCTCGCGGACGGCGATGCTCATGGTGTTGGCGGTAACCAGCAAAATGGTGAACGCCACCGCCAGGCCAATGCCGTTGAGCAGCATAGCCAGGTTGCCGGCCATGGCCACGAATCCGGCCAGAAAGGCCTGCTCCGTCTCGGTCTTGGTGGGCGTGTCGCTGTTTTCGAATTCGGCGTCGATGGCCTTGCTGATAGCGCCGGCGTGCTTGGGATCGTCAATCGACTCGGTCAGCCAGCCAATGCCAATCTTCCGCCCGGTAGCCTCGTCCAGATACTTGTAGTGGAAGTACATCGAGTTGAGATCGGTGCCGGGATACCGGGCTTCGTCGGTGTCGTAAATTCCGTCGACCACAAAGTCGAAAGGATGTCCGATGCGATAGGGAGGTATCGAGCTTTCCAACTCGAAAGTGTCGCCGACCTTCCAGCCGAAGCGCTGCGCCAGCTTGCGGCCGATGATGCAGCCGCGACGGTCGTGGAACCAGGCCTGCTTCTGGTCTTCGGGCAGGACGATTTCGGGATAAAGCTCGAGGAAAGTTTCCGGTTCGGTAGCAAAGTTGGCGAAGAAGTTTTTGGGATCGCGGTAGATGCCGCCGAACCAAGCGTTCATGACAGCTTTCTTGACGCCCGGAATCGCCTCGACCCGCGCCTTGTACGTTATGGGCAGATTGAAGACCAGGCTGACATAATTGCGGGTGACCAGGCGCGAGGCGTTGCCGGCATGCAATCCGAAGTTCACCGCCTCGACTACGGTTTGCAAGGTGCAGAACAGGAAGATGCAGACTGCCATGGCCAGCACGGTGCTGAGGGTGCGAATCCAGTTCTTGCGCAGATGCTTGAGGACCAGAGGTGCAAATTTCATAAGAAGTAGCTAGTAACTAGCAACTAGCTGTTTCCTCGTTGGCTATGCCTATTTTCCATTTCCTCACGACTTGTCGCTCTTGGCGAATTACCGAACCAAACTAATTGTGCTAAATCCTTAAGAATTGCTGTCCAGTTGTTACTAGCTACTAGTTACTAGTTACTAGCTACTAGTTACTAGCTACTAGCTACTAGCTACTAGCTACTAGTTACTAGTTGCTGGTTGCTAATTACTCAGCACTCCCTTGTCAAGATGATGCTGGATGCGGGCCCGGGCGGCGGCGCGAGGATCGTGGGTCACCATGATGATGGTCTTGCCGAATTCCTGGTTGAAGGTCTCCATCAGAGTCAGGATTTCTTCGGCACTCTGATGGTCGAGATCGCCGGTGGGCTCGTCGGCCACCAGCACCGTCGGGTCGGTGACCACGGCGCGGGCGATGGCCACACGCTGCTCCTGTCCGCCGGAAAGCTGGCGAGGATAATGCTTGGAGCGGTCGGCTAAACCAACGATGCGCAAAGCGGTCAGGGCGCGCTCGCGGCGCTCCCGCTTGGAAAGGGGCGAGAGCAGCAGCGGCAGTTCGACGTTCTCCAGCGCGTTCAGCACCGGGATCAGGTTGTAGAACTGGAAGATGAAGCCGATATTCTGGCTGCGCCACTTGGCCAGTTGGCCTTCGGACAACGGTCCCAGATCAGTGCCGGCGACGGTGACCCGCCCCGAAGTCACCCGGTCGATGCCGGCGATCAGGTTCAGCAAAGTTGTTTTGCCGGATCCCGACGGGCCCATCAGCGCCACGAATTCGCCTTTGGGCACTTCCAGGTTGATGCCATCGAGCACCTTGATCTGTAGGCTGTCGCGCTGGTAGACCTTGCGAACGTTTTGCACGCTGACAGCGGTGGTTGCGGCCTCCACTTCGGTTGCGCTCATAATTTCTCCCGGTTCAATTCGCCGAAAATAATTGCTTGGGGTCGACCCGCTGGTCGCGCCCTCAGGATTCGGAGCTTCGTTCCAAGAAGCTCTTACATCAGAATCTCGACGGTTTGTATCAGGGCACGGCTTACAAACCTAAAATCCATTTCTCTAGGGCAGGCCGCAGCGCGAATCGACCTTCGCTGCTGTCATACAAAGCCTCGAATTCTGTCCCAATTCAGGAAACCGCGTTTGTTTGGTTTCTGAGGGCCCTCTAAGCGTTCGGACGATACCCAAGTACCTCCGCCCTCTCGATCGTCGATCCTGGGGCATCCTGGCGCGATTAATGGCACATATAGCCGTTGGCCGAGATAGCATTATGGTGGTTAGGCTACCAGTGAAGTATGGCATTAAAGTGTCATACTGAACTCCGAAATCATCGTTACCTCTGCACTTCCTTCTACTTAGAGAAACTCTGATTAAGCGAAAGCGAAGTCCCGCAGGGGCTAAAGAGGCTGTGTCGCGACCTGTGTCGCCGCTCTGCGGCTCGGCAGAATTTCCCACTTGAGCGGGGGCTGACGCCCCCGCCTAACTCCATCTCGCCGCTTTGCGGCTAGTTTGATCGATTACTCGAGCCATTTGTTCCACCACAGAAATCATTTTCCGGTTGCGACACAATCTCTGAAGGCCGTCCCCTTCAAAACAAGACCTAATCAGAGTTTCCCTAGCTGGCCATCCATTCGGCCGCGCGACAACTCCTCGTCCCGTCGGCTACACTGGCTTACTACCTCCATGGCATGGTTTAAGCGGGAACCCGTCGAGCTCGATACCTCGGGCGAGAAGAAGGTCAAGACCGAGGGCCTCTGGGTCAAGTGCGACCAGTGTCGCCAGATCATCTGGAAGAAGGACCTCGACCAGAATTTCAACGTGTGTCCCAAGTGCGAGCGTCATTTCCGTATCGATGCCCGCACCCGGCTCTCCTACCTGCTCGACGATGGCAAGTACGAGGCCGAAGACAACAATCTGGTCTCCACCGATCCGCTGCAGTTTACCGATCTGAAGGCTTATTCCGACCGGCTGAAGCGCTCGCAGCAAGAGACCGGTCTGAACGATGCGGTCATCAACGCGCGCGGCGAGCTGGACGGCAAGCCGGTGATTGTCAGCGCCATGGAGTACTCCTTCATCGGAGGCTCGATGGGCGCGGTCGTAGGCGAGATGATTACCCGCGCCGTGGAAAAAGCGACGGCTGAGAAGCTGCCGCTAATTGTCGTGTCGGCCTCGGGCGGCGCGCGCATGATGGAAGGCGTGATCAGCCTGATGCAGCTGGCGAAAATTTCCGCCGCGCTGGCTCGCATGGACACTGCCAAGGTGCCCTATATCTCGGTGATGACCGACCCTACGACCGGCGGCACGACCGCTTCCTTTGCCATGCTGGGCGATCTAAACATTGCCGAGCCGGGAGCCCTGATTGGCTTTGCCGGCCCTCGCGTCATCGAACAGACCATTCGTCAGAAGCTGCCGGAAGGCTTTCAGCGCAGCGAGTTTCTGCTGGAGCACGGCATGCTGGATGCGGTGGTGCATCGCCGCGACATGAAAGCCTACATTTCGCGGTCGCTGGATTTCATGCAGACGCCGGGGACAAGTGTCGCGTCAGCCTGACTGCCCCTTTTGCAGGAACAGCAGGTTGTGCCCTTCGGGATCGTGGAGCACAGCCCATCCCGGCTCGACTTGCAGGAAGTGCTCGCGGCCGAGGCTGGCGACCGTTGCGGCCAGGTCGGCTACCTCAAAGAAGAGTGCGGCCTTGTCGCGGGAGGGATACGACTCCGATCCCTTGCGCTCCAGGCAAATGAATCCGCGCTCTCCCTCGAACTTCACGAAATGGCCGCTCTGCTCTTCAGAAATCGCCAGACCGAGCTTTGCGGTATAGAACTGCCTGGCTGTCGGCAGGTCATCGAAGTACAGCTCCACTCCGACAAACTTCAGTTCAGGCTTCGCCATGATGGCCTCCGAAAAGCGAACTCCAGCAGTGTCTCAGTTTGCGCGGTCCGTGACCAAGATTTCATAGAGCGGGCCTTCACGGACTGAGTCGCGACCCCTGTCGCCGCGGCGCCGCTCGTTCAAATATCCCACTTTTCCCGGAGCCTTAAGAGGCTGTTACGAAACTCGGTCCGCGCTTGCATCGGTGGAATAGACCGTGCGAAATCAAGTGCCGGAGGCACGGCATAACCTAGCCCAGCACGGAGCCGGAGGCGGAGTGCTGGGTGAAGTGGGAAAAATCTCCGAGTCGCGTAGCGACGGCACAGTTTCGTAACGGCCTCTTAAGG
>JBAVSY010000117.1:0-78610 GCA_049695855.1 Candidatus Korobacteraceae bacterium
GCGGTAAGCCTCGAAGTATCCACCCGACTTGGTCTCGGCTAGGATCACCTACCTGATACCCCCTGAAACCAGGGCGGTTATCCAGCGGCGATCACTCGGTTAGTTGCGACCTCGCCGTATTGAAAAACCGGATCGGTTGCAAAGATCTGTCCGGGCGGCGAAAGGGGAGTAGCGGCCTACTCGCAGACAACTGTCGTTATCAGGCCATTTGACTCAGAACCGGGTCAATGAGTGAAATGGCGATGTTACCCCAACTGAGGCCGCGTCAACTGCCAGGTCTGAGCAAGTTGCCGAAAAACCTGTTTAGGAACTACAAACTTTGGGGCGCAGATCATAACTGCTGCGGGTGCCCGATCTCGAGGACGATTTTGCCGGGCTTGTGGGGTGCGCCCGCAAGCATGTCCTGGGCCTGACGCGCCTGCGAAAGCGGCAGGATTGAGCCGACGCGCGCGGTGATTCTGCCCGCGTCAAACAAGGTTGTGAGCGTCTGCAGGCGCGCGGTGGTTACTTCGGCGTAGAAGAAAATGGCCCCTGCGGGCAGCGGCGGCGTGGAAACCGAAGTGACGAGTTTGCCTCCGGGTTTCAACGCAGCGACCAAGCGCTGCAACATACTGCCCCCGACCGTGTCGACGATGGCATCCACCTGCGGCAGGTTTTGCTCGAATGCGGGCTTGCTGGAGTCGATGATGGATTTCACACCCAGGGAACGAAGCAGGGACTGGTCGTCGAGGTGGGCGATAGCGATGACGTGGATCCCGGCGTCTACGGCCATTTGTACGGCGTAGGCTCCGACGTTCCCGGCGGCTCCGACGATCATTACCGTTTGTCCGCGCATCGCCTGTGCGTACTGGAAGAGCATTTGCCAGGCGGTGACGGCAATGACGGGAGCCGATGCTGCTTCTACGTAATTCAGCGATTGCGGTTTGCGGGCAACCACCCCGGCCGTGGCCACGGCGAACTCGGCCTGGGCGCCACAGAACTGCGGGTTGGTGACACCATAGACTTCGTCGACCGGCGCGAAGTCCGAAACGCCGGGACCGACCTTCTCGACGACACCGGAGAGGTCCGAACCGAGGGTGAGCGGAGGTTGCGGACTGACCTTGCTCTTGCCTTCACGGATGAGGGCGTCCCAGGGAGCGACGCCTGCGGCCATCACGCGCACCAGAATTTTGCCGGGGCCCGGCGACGGCACCGGCACATCCTCGACCACGACGACGTCGGGCGGGCCGAAGCTATGAATTCTGGCTGCCTTCACGGCTCATTCCTCCTTAGCTTGAAGATGCTCGAAACCCCCGCCACCCCATCACGAGCTTCCGCCAGCAGAAAAGCATCGCAACCGCTGGAACACCGAACAGCATCCTCGGGAGTGCCCTCGTCATGCTAAGCCCCTCGTTCAATAGCTCTTACCCATCATAGGTCCTGTTGTTGGCGAAATCAGGCCAAATCGCACCCTATCTAAACCGGATGGAGTATGTTCCTCGGGAGTCGGCCAGCACTTGGTGAAGGCACGGCACGCCAAGTTGCCGTATAACGCCCATTGCTCCCTTTTGCGGATGCCCAAGGGGTCTCGATCTCAGTCGGTGGATTGCCGACTCGGACGAAGCCGCTGGCGCGGCGGACGCTACCGCGTATGGCGAACCCAGCATTGTTGGGAGTAGCTGACGTAGTGTGGGTCACAGAGAAACGAGACTCTTGTGACCCGTTTACGCCAGATGATGCTGGAGGAACTTCAGCGTCGGAACTACTCGAAGAGCACGACCCGCTATTACTTGCAGGCGGTAGCGAACTTTGCCCGCCATTTTGGCAAGTCACCGGATAAGCTCGGACCCGATGAGCTTCGAAGCTACCAAGCCTACTTGCTCCGAGAGCGCAAGCTCGCCGTCGGCACTGTGATTGCCCGTGTCGCTGCACTGCGCCGCCCTTGCCACCTGTCCTGCCCGAGGCGTTTCCGATCAAGGCTAGCGACCATACGTCCAAGTGGCAGCGAACGATAATTTCCCCGAACGCCCTTCTCGCCAACTTGCTGTCTGTCGACAACCTGGAAAATCCTTGAACCCCGATACAAATGACCTTGAGGAGTCCTATCTAGCAGGCGCTGAACCCGGTATGTAGCTTAGCAAGTCGAGAGAGGAATGTTCTCTGCGCGTCAAAGTCTATGGGTTGCCGTTCGCTCCTTTAGGAACGTGGGAGGTGAACCGTTTTAGAACGAATTCGCGGACCAGATTCGTCGCAGCGTGCGCGCCAATTCCTGCCAGGCCATTGGAAACCACCAACGATGCTCCACGGTCAGAGGCCGGATAATAAAGATTCGAAATGGCCGCCGCTGAGAAGTTACCGAGCACCTCCGAGTAATTCGGCTCCCACCGCCCATCATCGCCCCTGGCGATCACTGCGGCAGATATTGCGTACAGCGCGCGCGACCCGATACTGCCCTTTCCCTTGTAGAAGTAACGGGGATCTTGATGAAAGATCGAGGGGAAAACGGCTCTGCCCAGCAGAGTGCCGGATACGTTATCCGCAAAAGCTGCACCGTAGCGCTTTCCATAGCCTTCGATTCCTCGGCCATACGCCGGGAAGACGTTCTGATACTGCTGCACGCCCGCAGTTCCCGCCACGCCTAACAAAGAAACCGGATCGATAATCGAACGAATGCTCAGTTGAAATTTCTGTTTCGCCTCCATTGGCGGGGCGTTCCATTCATAGGCGCTGTAGAAATTTGGAATGACGCCGCCGATGCGCTGCCGCTCCGCGATATGCAACTGTTCCTCTGCCAAAACCTTCTTATTTCCACTGACAGTCACACTAGTCGTCGTGGGTGAAACTGAGAGCTTTACCGCAGGCGCAATATGGGACTCGCCTGCGTGCAACGCGATCTCGGAGGTGAAAGTGCTCATCTCTGGCGCCGACACGGTGAGCTTGTAAACATCCGGTGGTAACGCTGTGAACCCGAACTGCCCGTTGTCGCCAGACTCCACGGTTCGTACAACAGAGCCAGACGGGTCGGTCAATGTCACGCCAGCACCCTGCAGCACCTCTCCATGAGTATCAAGCACCGTGCCGGACACAGTCCCGGTGCTCGTTTGCTGTAAATGGTCTTGGCCGGTTGGAGTAATGACCTGGAGCGGTTGGGGTGCATCCGCAAGATCACGGGAGCTGGTACTGTCCTGTGCTACGGCACAGGGTATCAAGCTGAAGAACATCAGCAAGCTCGACCCAGCCATTACCAAGCGCCTTGACCACCGCACAACATCACGCACGACGACTCCGTTGGATGATCGGTACAGGAGAGTCGCGGGCTCCGTCTTCTAGCTCCGCTCACCACTCCGTTTTGCGTGCGTTGCGTTCCGCGGACCCGACGCGGAGAAAAAATCGTGCTCGCTTGGTTTAACCATGGCCCCGGTGATTACGGTGCGCATCAACACATAACACCCGATCAGGTGCCCCATTGCGCTTCCCGCAATCATGTCGGCAGTAAAATGTTTTCGGCCAACACCCCAGTGGCAGCTAGGATGGATGCAACAGCGTACCACAACCGGCGCGATGCGTGGAAGGGTACTCGTCTGCGAGCACCTTATCATGGACCAGGTGGGAGATGCGTGTCGGGATGGGAGCGAAGTGTCGAGCGAGTGGTTGACAAGAAAATCGCCATGACCGTTTCCTCCGTCGGGACCGGAAACGCGCATTTCGCGCTCTTGAAGAACTCCGGAGGTAAGGGCCACGAGAACGGAACGCCAACTGTACGTCCAAGTGGATGCTTGTTGGATTGCCGACCCCCGATCCGGAATCTCCGCCGGCGCTTTTCAAGGTCTTGAATGTGTGGCTAAGATGACGCCACACGCCGCATAGGCGGTGACGGCAGGAACGCGGAGTTCGATTTCTGTGCCCGCGCCGACCTCACTGCGGATCATTATTTCACTCCCAATCAGTTTGGCCCGTTCGCGCATGCCATGCAAGCCATAGTGTCCTTTCGGGCCCTCAGCGGCCAAGGATTTTGAGTCGATTCCCTTTCCATCATCGCGAACAAAAACCCTGAATTCCTCTTCTTCGTGGTGAATCTCAACCTTTATGTGTCGGGCTTCGGCGTGTTGGAAGCTATTGCGGAGGGCCTCGATGGCAATGCGGTAAACCTCGCCGGCAAAAGTCGGATCCAGCTCGCGGGCAACGCCTACAAGCTCGACCTGGAATATGGGAGAGCCATGGTCTCCGCGATCGACTGCGAGACTCTCTCCAAAGGCCCTTATAGCCACTGCCAGATCGTTGACTTCGACCTCGGGTAAGCGCAACCCCTGTATCGCATCACGGCCTTCGGTAATCGCTTGCGCAGCCATGTCAATCGCACTGTCAAGCATCTTCTTGGCTTCAGCCGTGCGGGTGGGCAACAGGCTAGAAGCAGCTTGAAAATGAAGTAACGTTCCGTGAAAACTCTGCAAAAGAGTATCGTGTAGCTCTCGAGCAATGCGTGTCCGCTCGCGAACCCGCTCTTCCAGGCGCACTTCTTCCGCCCGCTTACGATCGTCGATGTCAATCGCGGTCGCGTACCACCTGACGATATTTCCTCGTGCATCCCGCAGCGGCGCCCCGCGAAGTAGGAACCAACGGTATTGTCCATCTCTAGAACGGATGCGAGCCTCATCTTCGAATGGATCCCCACTGGCTAGTGCGGCCCGCCTCCTCTCGAGATAATGGCCCATGTCTTGGGGGTGGCCAGCACTTTGCCATCCCGGGCCTACTGACTCTTCCGTCGACATACCCGTATATTCCTGCCATCGTTTATTGATGAATTCAACCGATCCATCCAGGCGAATGGTCGAGGCGATCGCCGGGATGCCTTCAATTACCTCCCGAAGCTGCCTTTCGTTCTGACGGATAGCTTCTTCGGCCCGCAAGCGATCCGTGATGTCGCGAGCCACCTTCAACAGGAAGCGGCGTCCCCCGTACGAGACCAGGCTGGTGTGTACTTCGACAGCGAATGTTGACCCATCCTTTCGCCGATGCCAGTGTGTGTCGAACACGGTCTCACCCGCCGCCGCTCGCTCGATGACACATCCCATCTCCGCTTGATACGATTTCAGGTGGAAGGCGTCGGGAGTCTTACCGATCAGTTCCTGTCGCGTGTAACCTATGCTTTCGCAGGCCTGCCGGTTCACATCAATAACGGTCCGTTTCTCCAGGTCGTAGACAAAGAGAGCGTCGCCAGCGTGGTCCACAAACGTGCGGAAGCGCGTCTCGCTCTCGCGCAGCGCTTCCTCGGCACGTTTGCGTGCGGCCCCGGAACGCAGGGTGACGATGCCGAACGCCAAGTCGCCAGCCAGTTCCTCAAGAAGCCTAACCTCTTCCGGTGTAGAAGTGTTGGGCTGCGCGGAATAAATGGTGAGGCTGCCGAACGCCTTGCCGTGTTCGTCCTTGAGCGGCAGAGCGATGCTGGAACGATAACCGTGCTGCAAAGCGCTCTCCCGCCAGGGCGCAACTCGAGAATCCGTTGCGAAATCCTCAGTGCAGCAAGTTTTCCCGCTCCGGATGGCCATTCCGGTGGGGCCGCGTCCAAGTTCCGTGTCGGCCCAAGTGAAGCCTACGGTTGCGAGATATCCTTCCTCGGCCCCGCTCCACACGACCGGGCGCACGCTTTTGGCCTCGTCGTGTTCGGCAAAGGCCACAAACGCCATGCGGTAGCCGGCCTCCTCGCAGACGATCCGGCAGATTTGTTCGAGCAAGCTCGGTTCATCGGTGGCGCGCAGGAGGGTCTGGTTGCAGTTGCTGATCGCCTGCAATTTGCGATTCAAACGATGCAACACCTCCTCCGCCGCACGAACTTGGCTGAGGAACCGTGTCGCCAGCAACCACAGCAACACCGAGGTCACCGCGATAAAGAACCAGCCCTTGTAGGTCTGCAGCCGTTCGGCCAGTTGGAGGTCGGGGACGAGGTAGAACGAAAGGCGGTCCGAAACGAGGATCCACAGTGCCCCGAAGAAGGCGTAAATCAATGCAAGTCTCAGGGCCGGACTCAGGATGCTTGCTTGCTCTCGCAGCAGGTCGCGACTCTGGCGAAGATCAGCCTCGACGCGCTGCCGAACCGTGCCGAGCCAGGACACGAGCGCAGCGAACGCTGTAAAGAGGATGAAATACGGGATCTGGGACCAGTAGATATAGAAGGTCTGGACGGGCTGCACGAAGTACCAGTAGAAGGTGACTACGGAGAGGAGCACCGCCAACGCCGCAGGTCCCGGCCCTCCATACCAGGAACTTATAGCCACCGCAAACAGCAGCAAAAGCGCGGAAGGGACGCGGAAGTGGAAATGCTCAAAGACCAGCGATGCCCCTAATGCGACAGCGACGGAGAGAATAGCAAGCGCGTAGTGCTGGAGATGGATCCGGCGCATCGGCCGCGATGATCGATGGGTTACCGACTCATTCGCGTCGATACCTGACTGCTTCATTTGCCCCACCACCGATTCCGGGCACGGTCAGTCCACCCTGTGGGTAGGAGGCGTCTGCACACTCCGCCCTCATAATGTTAGAACGAGGGCATACATAGTGTGCAATGATCCGAATCACACCACCAAGTGACGCGGGTGTGATTGGTATAGTTGTGAGTGCTGTGATTGGCATTTACGTACCTTCGAATGTGGTGCAACTCGCCGTCGCTAAAGATGGGGCGCGCAACTGGTGCGGCGACGGGTATTGACACCGAGCGAAGGCTGCATTTGTCGTGCGACCTCAGGGCAACTGCAGCTTTTCTTGATCCTGCAAGGTTAGCTCCGCAAAGTTCCCACTTGGCCGTATAACTCGGTCTGTGGGTTCGCCGGGGTGCCCTGGTCCATTCCTGATGTTGGAATGTGTTTACGAAAAGCCAGCCAAAGTAGCGGATGCGTGGAAGACCCTTGGGCAGAACACCGCCGAACACAAAAAGAACGCAATGCTAAGGTATGAAGAAACTTTGCGGACCCCAACCGCTGGAATACCGAACAGCATCCTCGGGAGTGCCCTCGTCATGCTAAGCCCCTCGTTCAATAGCTCTTACCCATCATAGGTCCTGTTGTTGGCGAAATCAGGCCATTACACTCAAATCCGGGTCAATGAGTATTGAGACCTTGGGGCACCTTGCTGATCGACCCGGCGGGGCAATCTCTACGGTGCCAGCTACGCGAATGGCGCGTATCACTCCGGCAATGTCTTTAAGCGGACACAATCCAACGGTAGCTGGACCTATACCGACCTTTACGACTTCACCGGCGGTAGCGACGGTGGAGGTCCCGTGGGTTCGCTTATCCTCGACGGCAATGGGAACCTCTACGGGACCACAATTCGAGGCGGTTCGGCTGGTTACGGTAACGGCGTTGTCTTTGAAATAACCCCGTAATGCAGTCCCGCTTTCGTTGATTGCTACGAAACCACTCGACTAACCGATCATTTTGCGTTGCTCGCCGATGCGGCGCTCGTGTTCGTTGGCGAATCGCTCCACGCCTGCGAAAATGGTGTCGGAATCGAGATGAGCTTCCTTGATCACTTCCGCTTCCAAGCCGCCGCTTCTCCAGGAATTGTCAAAGTCGGAGGTGAGGGAATACTCATCCGTCAATGGACCGAGGTTGCGCAACGGCCACATGCGTCGCGTGCCGGTCGATACCACCATCAAATCGTAGCGAGCCTCGGGCGGCAGCACGGAATCGCGATACGCTTGCGGCTGGCGATCGAACAAGTCCTCGCTGATCGCCGCGATCACCTTCACATTCACCCCGGCCGCTTCGAGTTTCGGCAGCACTTTCACCAGATTCACCGTGGAACTGGATCCTTGCGCGATCACGTACCCGTGGCGCGGCTTGCCGGGCGTGAAATCGCGGATCACGTACAGGCCTTTGGCCGCAGCGCGCAGATCGGAGTCGGCGAAATGGCTGCGGTCCGCGACTGCGAAGTCGGGACGCGCCACTTCCAGCGTGATGATGCCCACGTGCGGATCGCGCGCCGCGATTTCCGCCGCCGCGAAGTAGCCAGGCGCAACATCGTTGTAATCCCAAAAGCTGAGATTGATCACCTGACCGCGCGGGAACAGCTTCCACACTTGCGGTGCGAAGATGCCGAAGTGGGTGCGGGCGTCGGCCGCGGTTTCCGGACCGGAGTGCGCGGTGAGAATATGCAGCACGCCGACCCGGAATTTGCTGTCCTGATTTTGCTGACTCCAGACCCGCGCGGGAGTGTACATCAGCGGGGTGAATGCTCCGTACGTGCCGCTCAAGGCCCAGACGCCGGCGAATTTTTTGGGATCGACGGACGCGCTTTGACTCACCAGTCCGATAGCAGTGGAAACATTGCCCGCTTCCTGGATGGGCGCTTTCAGGCGCGTGCCCAGCGGATTGTCCGTGGGACTGTAGTGTCCCCACAAACTGCCGTGTTCCACGTTGATCGACTCCGAAAGGTCGGCGGCCACCGTGAAGAATCGGCCGTCCGTGACGTAATTCATCCACTTGATAATTTCGGAAATCGCGCGTCGCGCTCCGGCCAGCTCGCCCGGCTTCTTGAACAGCGCTATGCTGACTTGCTTCTCCGCACCGGAAATGGCATTGCGAATCGAGATCTTTTGTGGCTCTTCAGGTAGCGCCGCGACGCGCAGGCGATCGTCGAGGAACGGGTCGCTCGAGGCTGAGATGCGCAACTTCACGTCGTCGCGCACGGTGTCGCCGATTTCCACCAGGCGCTCGGCGAGGCGATCACCCAATCCGTCGCGGTCCAGCAGCGACATCACCACGTCAATGTTGGTCTTGAACTGGGTCAATCGCTCGCGATTGTCGCTGACCGGGCCCTTGCGGATTCCTTCGAACTCCACGCCGTAGTGCTTCTCGAAGGTCGAGGCGAGCGCGAGGAAATACTCCGAGTTCATCTTCAGCGCGTAGGGATGGCTTGGGTAACTCACCAATTGGTCACCGCCGTAGCCGGGGATTTTCCCGTCGGCGGCCGCGGGCCAGTAGCCCTTGATAGTCTTGCCGATGGCGACAACGGGACGGCGGTCCTGCGGATCCACTTCGTCCATGGCTTTCAGCGCCGCGGTCACATCGCCGTAATTGTTACCGTTGGCCAGCGTGAAGACGTTCCAACCATACGACGTCCATTGACTCACCAGATCGTAGACGTCGCAGAACTGCGAGGCGATCACGCCACCAATCTTACCGCCAATCAGGCAATCATCGATGCCCGCGTTGTTATCGGAAATCATCACCCGCAAACGTTTTCCTACTTGCAGCGCGAGCGCCTGCGTCTTCAACTCCTGCGCGTGACCTTCGGTGAGCGCGAATTCGCCTTCCAGCGCGATTATTTTCGGCGACTCCGGCGCGCCGACCACATCCCAGAACGCAGCTTTGCCCGCGGCCGTCGCGATGCCGATGCCCGAAGGGCCGCCGTTCACGTCGTTGGTCAAGTCGGTACTCTCGGCATGTCCCATGAGCGCACGAATGCCGCGGCCTTTGGCTTGCGCAAACAGCGGATCGTCTTCCAACCCCGTGTCATGCAGCAGCGTCTTCAGCGCGCCCGCGCCGCGCCGGAATCCCAACGCGTCGATCGGCAGCATCGCGGCGTGAGGATCGAGGTGATAACGCGGATCGCCAGTCTGTTGATACTTGCGGTAGAGCGCCTGGCCCATGATCATCCACAGCGCGTAGCAGGTGGGAGCCGAGTGGCCCGCCGCCATCATGAATTTGTCGGAGTAAGGATGCTTCGGCCGGCGGTAATCGTAACGGAGTCCGCCGTTTTCAGGACCCACCAAATGCGCCGCAACATTGTACGGTGTGTAGGCCAGCGGTCCGCCCAGATGCCCGGTCTGCGCGTAATTGCCCAGCAGCACCAGGGTCATGCAGGTCATGTATCCCACGTCGTCGAGCAGCGGATCGTACGCCAAAAGTTGTTGTTGGGAGGGGGCAGGAACTACGTGAATGCGAGATGTCATAGACGGTTTCAAAAGGAGCTACATCAATAGTATCAATGAAAATCTAAAAACGGGGGGCCAGCCAGCCGGCCGGTCGAATGGTTCGACTTAAGTAGAACATGGGCGGGCTGCAACCCGGCCGCTTTCTCTCCCACCGGGAAATTACCTCCGGTCAGGCGGCGCAACTCTGAAGCCTGCTTCCGCTATAATTCTGCTGCATCACCTTCAGCGGAGTCGGCTTCCCATCTGCGTGCGTGCGGGATGGGTGTCTGGCACGGTCACCCGTCGCCAGTACGAATCCGCGTTGTACCAATTCAAGCGAAACAGGAGGCAAAATGTCGAAGAAGAATTTTGCGGTTCTTTTGATGGTAGTCAGCGCAATGTTGCTTGCGACCGTCCCAGTCCGTGCCCAGAACTCTGCGCAGAAAGCTCCCGGCGCCGGCGCTCAGCAGCCCAGCTCCGCCAGCGATCAGGAAATCCAGATGCTCCGGCAGAACATTCAAGGGCAGCGGAAGGAGATTACCGCCGCCAACATGCCGCTCACTCCCGACGAGGCCACCAAGTTCTGGCCGCTCTATGACCAGTACCGTAAAGCAGCCAGCAAGAACGGCGACGAGCGCTGGGCGCTGATCCAGGACTATGCCACGAACTACTCGACCATGACCGACGCGCAGGCGCAGGACTACATTAAGCGCGAAGCGGCCAACGAGCAGAACGTGATCGCGCTGCGCATGCAGTATGTTCCCATGTTCGAGAAGGTCATCTCGGCGAAGAAAACGGCGCTGTTCTGCCAGATCGACCACCGCATCGACCTGATGATCCAGCTCCAGCTGGCATCGCAGATTCCCATGGTCGACGCCAAGTAGACGAAGAACCAGTTTTGCTTAGGAGCAGCGCATCACGAGGTGCGTTGCTTTTAACAGCTCCACCTGAATCGGACTGAGCCTGACTAGTCCCTGTGGTGCGATGGCAGGATTGTCGCCGCCACCCCGCACCTTTGATTCGCCACCCGTCGCTACCAGGTACAGGCTGGAGCCGACCGGAGTTCCCTTGCTCCTGAGTTCAAACCGGCCTTCATTGTCGGTTTTCGTCTCCCCAAGTTGCTTGGGAGCGTCGGCAGTGGCTGCCTACAACGTTACAGTCGATTGGGCGATAGGCGCGCCTCCGCCCAGCACCTGACCTTGGATACTGTCAGCAGCAAAAGCTGTTCCTGCTGGCGAGATGCAAAGACTCAGCACACCTGGCAGCAGCTTTACGGCACGCTTCCTGAAGTCCACGCTGGCTTCTCCTTTAATTTGGCTTCGCTGCAATCGTCTTCGGATTTTAAGTCACGAACCGCGGCCAGGGCCCGAGTATCCGCAGCGCCGGCCAAGCGTCTGTGACGCCTAGGACTATCCACCCGCCTTTCAAGGGAAAGGATACATCCGCAACAGGTTTGGCGGACCACGCGTACATCCTTGAGTCTATCTAAAAAGCCAACCGGTATACACATTCGGATAGTACCCGAGAAGCCTAATGGGCGCGCTTTGAGCCTGGATGGGGTTATATGCCTCTATAGGCAGCGATTTAGCGGGTACTCTGATGTGGATTGCATCTGGAAGGTAATTTGGTACCGGAAATGCTTCCGGTAATGTCACGTAGGTTGAGAAAAAGCAGATATCGCCCTGAGTGGAGTTCACTATGGATACTGTGGCGAATGACAAGAAGATCAGCTGGCCGGCGCCGTTTGCTGGTGTTGTGACCCTGGTTACGCTCGTGGGAAGCGCAATCGGCATCGTGCAATACTACCAACAGAAAACGATTCACGACATAACCGGTACTTGGACAATTACGGACAAGACGGCAAAAACCTCGTACTCGCCTTACCAGAACTTGGAGGTGACTTATACCGTCACAGTTACGCAATCCGGCTCCGACTTCACCGGTTCCGGAACCAAAACTACGGAATCCGGTCATCCCGTGATCGGCAGGGCTCATACGCCGATCCAAGTCAAGGGAAAGGTAGTCGACGATCAAATCGTCGCCTATTTTACGGAAGAGGGAACTGCACGGCAATCCACGGGAGGTTTCAACTGGAAGTTGACAGGTGATCGAAAATGGGCCGGTACATTTTATTCTGATGCCGCGAATTCCTCCGGCGCCAGCGCCCTGTCTCAATGACCTGGTTGCGACAGGATTGCCAATCTGGGTATACAAAGTTCGTACTGACCCACGCTCTATCTCTACTTACGCCGGGTGCCCACACATTCGCGATTTTCGAATGTGTGGGGAATCAAGAGTCCACCCGACTAAACTTCCGGTATCTGTGGTCTTAACATCTCAGTGTCCACTCATTCCAAAAGCAGGAAAGAGCGGGACACCCGGCCAACTCTCAGCGTTTAATCTAGGGCGTCCGGATAAATCCGTGCGTATTACCCGCGGAGTCAGTAAAGAGGCCAACGACAACTCCAAGGGCATTGATTCCGGTGCCTTCCGTGAAGCTGGCTCCTGGGTAGTCGAATGACGTGTAGCTGCCATTGCTCCACACGTAACCGTGCCCGTTGCCAGAAGCATCGGTGTATATCCCGGCAACGGAATTCCAGACGTTACCACCGCCGGCAAACGTAAACGAGGAGCCAGGGTAATTAATGGTAGTGTACCTTCCTTGGAACAGCAGGTATCCCTGACATACGGTAGTACAAGTCGGCTCCGATGTAGTGTCATAACTACCGACTACCGCGCCAACCAAACTCACGGTGCTGGCGAGGCTGCCGGTTGCTCCCGGCGGATCGAAGCTGGTGAAGGTGCCGCTGCGAGACTTTACGAAGCTGTGGAAAGTTGCGGAAGTATCGCACGCAGCATCACTACAGTAGGCCCCTGAAACACAAATCATGGCGCTTTCCTGGAACGGGTTTTCAGCGGCTTCTTAAGTTCGATATGCAATTGTGCCGCCAGAAAAACCCCTATTCTCTAACCCTGACCGTTTGGACACCTAAGGAAGCCGATTGGTTCCCGATATAAGCCACGAACTTAAGATAATGACTGTCGTAGCCAGGCCATCACACAAGCAATCCTACGGATCGACGCCTGGAAGCGGGGTGGGCCAGGTAGCCATCTTGAGGGTACCTATCCAAGCCGCGGCTGCTTGGGTGGGGGGCGTGGGTTGATGCCATGGCTCTGTTACGAGCCATTACGAAAAGACCCTCTAACCTGTCTTGGGAGTCGACACAAACGAAGGTTGGATGGGGCGCCCTGCTGTTCTTTTCACTCAGCAAAATGCTTGGCTGGGACACCCGCCAATGCAATGTCAAGGTGGCAAGACAAAAACTCGATTGGAGTTGGACCAGGCGAACCGCTTTTCTTGGGCTTATCGAGCCGCGGCCACGCTGATCTGGGCCGCGCTGTGAGCCGCTGTCGCAGAACTTGTCCCCATACTGACTTTGAAGACTTGCACCCGCGCGTTCGCCGTATCAGCAACGTAGATGCGGTTGCCGGCATCGACCCATAACCCTCTTGGACCCAGCCCAACTAAAGCTAAAAGCCAAAAGCTAAAAGCCAAGAGCTAAGCGCCAATTGCTGCTTCCTTCTTACTCCACGTCGTCGCCTGCTCGTACGCATACGCCAGGCGCAGAGTTGTAGAATCTCCGCCGGGCCGGCTGGAAATCTGCATACCCACCGGCAGCCCATCGCTGCTGAATCCGCACGGCACCGACGTGCTCGGCCAATACAGGGAACTGAACGGCGCAGTATTGCGCAGAAGATACTTCACCTCGAAGGGCCGCACATCGGGAATCGCCAGCGCCTCCAAGTCCGCAAGTTTAGGAGCGGCAGCCGGGGTGGTCGGTGTAATCACCACATCCACCTGCTCGAAGATTTGCTCGGCCATCCTACGAAATTCCTCCAGGCGATGACGTTCGCGAATGTAGGCGGTCGCGCTGATCCCGGCGCAGTTTCGCAGCCGATACAGCGTGCGCGGATCGTATAGCTCCGGGGTCTTCAGAAACATGGCTTCGTGATACTCATAAATCTCGGCGTCAAAGATGGTGCGGAAAGCGTCGACCGGCACTTCCACCTCGCATACCTGCCCAACCAGTTTTCCGATAACATCCTCGGCCTGGGTCATACACGCAGCCACGTCGGTATCGAGATCGTCGAAGAAGCTTTTGCTCGCGATCCCCACCCGCAGCGCCGAGACATCTTCTTCCAGCAGGGAAGCGTAGTTGGTCGAGCCAGTCAGGGTGTCAATCACCAATGCCGCGTCGCGTACCGTACGAGCCATCGGTCCGACGGTATCGAACGAGGTGCAGAGCGGTATCACGCCTTTCATGCTGATCAGGCCGTGGCTGGGCCGATGTCCCACAATGCCGCACAAGGCGCTGGGGCAGCGGATCGAGCCCGAAGTATCGGTTCCCAGCGCCGCCAAACACAGTCCGGCAGCAACCGCGGCGCCTGCGCCCGACGACGATCCGCCACTGATGCGCTCGGGGTTCCAGGGATTTCTGGTCGGGCCGAAGGCACTGACCACGCCGCTCATGCCGAAGGCGAATTCGTGCAGATTGAGCTTGCCGACGATCACCGCCCCCGCCTGCTTCAACCGCCGCACCACTTCGGCATCTTCGGCGGGGATGCGATCGCGATACTGATTGCTGGCCGCGGTAGTGCGCACCCCGGCGGTGTCGAATAGATCCTTCAGCCCGATAGGAATTCCATGCAGCGGGCCGCGCCAGTTTCCGGCCGCGATTTCGGTTTCGGCCTGGCGAGCTTGCTCCAATGCGAGATCTGCCGTAACCGTAATGAAGGCGTTGAGGACAGGATTGAACTGCTCAATCCGGGCGAGACATTCGCGGGTGAGTTCACGTGGAGACAAGCGGCGCGCTTGCATCTGTTTGGCAGCTTCAATCAGAGTGAGCATGAAAGTCGATTCGGAAAATAACTATAAATGTTAAATGACGTAGAACGAATCGCGAGCCGAGGCAGAGCAAATTTGCCAGTAGAGAGAGGCCGACTTTAGGGCAGAGTTTGTTTTGTATCAGGGCATGGCTTCAGCCGTGCCGCAACACGATTAACCTTGAAGTTGGGCTTCAGCCCCTGAGAAACCCGGTTCTGGCAGCGGCTGAAGCCGGTTCTTATCTAACTTTGCCGGCACGACCGAAAGTCGTGCCCTGATACAAACCGGACTTCCCGCGACAGATGCGGACGACTAGTCCCATTATCCGACGCGGAGCGCCTACGCCCGCTTTGGTTTCTTCTGGCACTTGTCGCAGATGCCGTAGATTTGAAACGTATGCCGGGTGGGCAGGTATTTGTTCTTACGGCCTACCTCTTGCTCGATGCGTTCGATATCGGCGGAGAAGAACTCGACCGAGCTGCCACACTCAGTACAGACCATGTGATGATGATTGCGCCGCTGGTACTGGTGTTCGTAGCGGGCAATGCCATCATTGAAGGCGACTTCGCTGGCCAGCCCACACTCGGTCAGCACCTTCAGCGTTCGATAGACCGTGGTAAATCCGATGTGCTCATCCTTCTTTTTCACCAGCCGGTAAAGTTCATCGGTGGAAAGATGGTCGCGAGTATCAAGGAAGGTGCGCAGGATGGTGTCGCGCTGTTCTGTCCGCTTCAGGCCCACGCGTTTCAGGTGGGCATGGAAAACGGCTTCCACGTCGCGCACCATCTGGCGCGAGATCGTCGGCTGATCGTCTACACGTTTCTGCAGCATAGGCACGCTGCTTGGTCTCCGCAAAGCACTTGCTCACTGTTGCAAGTTTGTTGTACCCAGAATAACACCGCGACGACGGAAATCTCTTTTGGGATAGAATCGGCCGATCTCTGTGCCCCAAAAAGCCGGCATCTGCCGTCCCTCTACATCCGATTAATCGCCCTCTGCAAAACATAATGCGAACCGTCCGGAAATCAGCTAGACTTCCGTCGGATAAAGGAACCGTTCTGGGCCGCCACCTCAGAAGCCGAATCTAAAGCTCCCGTACCTCGCCACGATGGTTTGTTTGGGTAACGAGAGATTTCGAGCCGGGTTCATCTCGTAACCAGATGCTCGCGCTTTCTGCGTGCCCGCAACGGCCCATCCCTGGCTCTGTTTCGGAGGTTGCGATGCCGCTTCGCCTCGTTCTTACGCTCTCCTTGATGTGTCTGTTTAGCATTCAAGAATTAGTTGCCCAGCAAGTCGCTCCCGACGCCACCCCGGTTGGTCCGCTGGCCGTTGCTACGGGATATTACGATCTGGGAGCTCACGTCGATCCCCTGGTGCTTCCCGGCTGCCAGCCATTTCAAGGTTACGACTGCAAGATTGATGTTCGCGCCAAAGTGTATCGTCCGCAAACCCTCAGCGGCACCTACCCGGTCATCATCGTGGTCCACGGCAATCACTCCACCTGCGGCCGGCCTTACCAGTCGCCGCCCGACCCTCCGGGAATGCTGGGCAACCCACGCATGGACGATGACCTCACCTACACCGGCACGGGCACCTGTCCGCCGGGTTACATCGAGGCGCCCAGTTATACCGGATATGACTATCTGGCAAATCGCCTGGCGAGTTACGGCTATATCGTGGTCTCCATCAATACGAACCGCGGCATCAACGGTGGTCCAGGCACGAATGGAGATCCCGACCTGATCGAGGCTCGCGGCATTCTGGTGCTGCGCAACATCCAGAGTCTAAGCAATTGGAATCACAATGGCGGCACACCGCCCACGGTTGGAGCGAGTCTTCAGGGACATCTCGATTTCAGCAACCTTGGGCTGCTGGGACACTCCCGCGGAGGCGACGGCGTTCGGGCCGCCTACGACACTTACGTCGGTCAGAACAGCATCTGGCCGCTCATGATTCTGGATCCGCTCACCTTTAAGGGAATATTTGAGATCGCGCCGACCGATTTTATGGGCAACGATTCCAAAGGCGTGCCCTGGGGCGTCATGGCCGGCATGTGCGATGGTGATGTACACAACCTGGAGGGAGTCGATCCCTACGATCGCGACATTCTGCCGCCCTGGGAGTCGCCGCAGTTGCAGAAGTCCACGCTTATTGTCTGGGGCGCCAATCATGATTTCTTCAACACCCAATGGCAAGTGAGCGATGCCAACGAGACGGTCCCGCCGTTCTATCCCTCGATTTGCGAGGGTGCGGGCAATAATCCGATCTTCGTGGTATCGCCCGGATCGCCCCGGCAGAGGCTTACGTCGATGTCGGCCGTGCTGGCCTTCTTCCGGGGTAACGTAGGAAATTCGACTGATCCTGATTTCAACCGGAACTTCAATCCCTGGTGGGGTATTCCTGACACCGTCACCGACGAGAACGGCGTCGTCCAGCCCTATCCCACCCGGGCCGATCGCGCTTTCACTCCTCCCGTTCCCATCACCGTCTTCGAAGATTTCACCGGACAAACCGGAACCAGCAGCTATGGATATCCCAACCTGGCTTCCAACATTAATATTGTCCACGGCCAGGTCCCCAATCACGATCCCAGTTTGCGAGCCGGAATCATTAGTTGGACCACAGGTGGCAGCGATACTTACTTTCAGACTAACTGGACGGCCGTAGGCACTGGCATCAATATTTCCAGCTACACCACGCTGGAGATGAGGGTTTCGCGGCAAAGCAGTTCGCTCAATCTGGTTTCGCCGACGAATTTCTCGGTCGAGATCGAGGGAGTGAACGGCGCTACCATGTCGCAGCAGATCGGCAACTACATCGATCCGAATTTCGATAATCAACCGGGCAATCAATCGTATTTGCAGGGACCGGTGGGATCGATCTATGGAGGGCTGCATCCCATTCTGCAGACGGTTCGCATTCCGCTGGCAAATTTTCCCGGCTGGCAAATGGTTTCCACGGCCGTTCACGGGATACGCCTTACCTTTGATCAAACCAACCAGGGCGCAATCTACGTAGCCAACATCCGGCTATCAACCGCGCCGGTAAATTTGGTGGAGATCCAAGGCACCGCTGATTCGGACCAGCAAATTCCGTCGCCGGAACAGCCGATTGTCCCGTCAGTGCGGCTGCATTCCGGAGCCATAATCGGCCTACGCAACCAACCAGCCTTGGCGCAGCGGGGCGGAGTTTCGGGTGGCGAAGTTGAAATCACCAGCGCTGAGGCCTTCCCGGTTCGCGATAGCGAGCTGACCTTGAGCATCGGCTCAAAGCAATTCACCTACAGCCGTTACCTCAGTGGGGATCAGCATCGGATAGCTTTTTCGCTTACCGCAGCCGAGTTTGCCGGCCTATCCGCAGGCGATCCAGTACTTGTGCAATATGGCAAGAAGGCAGTGGGCGATGTTTGGAACTGCGGCAAGCTCAACAAATAACGCCCTGACAACCTCCAAAGCAACAAACAAGGCGCTCCCCCGAGCGCCTTTGATCTGTGTAATTTGTTGTTGTCGGACTAACTCCCTCAGGCGGCCTTGGGACCGGAGAGGGCCCTTACCGCCTCGCCTGCCATTTTGGGCTTGCCCTCAACCAACTTCATCGCGTTCCAATCGTAGGGAAACTCCTGCCCGCAATCCAGGCAAACCACATAGGTCCCGGTTACCGAGGCTGCCGCGCTGCGGCGAAGCCTGCCTCGAACCGTGATAGGGAAGCTGCAACGCTTGTGCGAACACCCAAACAGCTTATCGAACATACTCATAAGGGTTCCTCCTCGCTTCGGGCGGAACGAGATTCCATCCTCGTCGCCAGGCAGCGTGGCCCGGAGTCCAGTCGTGCCCCAATCCGACTGTTGCTGGTTTAGATTCGAATGCGCGGGAAAAGGTTCCTCAACAAAATTGCGCAGATTGAGCGGTACGTGAGAAATCCCCCGGTTTGCCATCGACCTTCGTTCCCAGCCGTCTCCTCCCGCGGTGCTCGCACCGATCCCCGGCGCGCCAACCGATAACAGCCGCCGCCGGGGACACTTCGAAGCTAAACCTGTCATCTTGAGCGAGCGCAGCCAGTCGAGGGACCTCTCTACCGCCCGCCAACCCGTCGCTCAGCCGCCGTTGCACGTCCTCGAGCGGCAGGCGCCATAGAAACCTCGTCTGGGCGAAGCGCAAATGCCTGCCCCGAGTTCCGCAACGGCTATAATCGAGTTACTTTGCAAGCTTCTCGTTTCCGATTTTGCTGCTCTCTGCTGTGTGTGGCTGTTCTCTGTCTGCTCAGCCACCCGGCGGCCGGTCAGGCCATTCGTGGGACACAAACGCTCATGGTCATGCCGTTCGAGAATCAGTCGAGTTCCCCAGGCTTGGAATGGATCAGCGAAGCTTTCCCGGAGGTCCTGTCGGCCCGTATGGTTTCGGCCCGGCTCTATGTCATCAGCCGCGACGACCGCAGCCATGCTTTTGACCAATCCGGTATTCCGTTGACCGTGCTGCCTTCACGAGCCACCATTTATCGCGTGGCCGAGCAGATGGATACCGACTACGTGGTCCTGGGTAGCTACACCTATGACGGAACTACCTTCAGCGCCAACGCCCAGCTGCTCGACATGAAGAAGTTGCATTTGTATCCCCAGGTAACCAGCAGCGGGCCGCTGACCAATCTGATTGACCTGCAAACCATGCTGGCTTGGCAGCTGCTGCAGCAAATGCCTTCGCCACCCCAGATAACCCGCGACCAATTTTTGAAAGCTTCACCGCCCATCCGCCTGGACGCGTTTGAGAACTACATTCGCGGAGTTCTGGCGACCAGCGAATTGCAAAGAGTCCACTATTTCCGCGACGCGGTGAAACTGAACCCCAACTACACCCTCGCCATGCTTCAGTTGGGTAAGACTTACTACAACAATCATGAGTATGAGTCGGCGTCGCTGTGGTTCAGCCGCGTGCCCAAGACCGATCCCGGGGCCGGCGAGGCCAGTTTCCTGCTCGGGATGTCGGAGTTCTATCGCGGTAACTTCGACAAAGCCTTCGCCGCGTTCAGCTATTTGTCCACGCGATTGCCCCTGACCGAGGTGTACAACAACCTCGGCGTAGTTGAAGCCCGGCGAGGACGGCGGGCGTCAGCCGTGGAATACTTTTCCAAAGCTACCAATGCCGACCCCAATGATGGCGATTACCGCTTCAATCTGGCGGTGGCACTGTTCAAGAACGGCGACAGCAGCGGAGCGGCCCGGCAGTTGCGAGACGCCTTGCAGCAGCGTCCGGGCGACGCCGAAGCCAAGTCGCTGCTGGACATGATCAATCGCGGTGTGGTCCCGCCGCCGGCGCCGCCCAGTGCCGCAGCCTCGGGCAATGCTTTGTTGGCTGCCAACCAGCCTCGGCTGCCACTGGAGCGCATCAAGCGCAATTATGACGAGACTTCGTATCGTCAACTGGAGATGGAGATCAACAATTTCGACGAGGCGCGGCTGGCCAAAACCGATGGTCATGCCCGCTCGGCGTATTACGTGGATCGGGGCAACGAGTTGCTGGCCCGAAACATGCCGGACCAGGCCGAGGCGCAATTCCGTAACGCCATCGGCGCCGATTATGGCAACGCCGCCGCCCATGCGCAACTGGCAGGCGTGCTGGAGAAGAAGGGCGACGCAAACAATGCCCGCGCTGAAGCCCAAACCTCGATCCGTCTGAAGCCGAATGTCGAGGCCCTGCTGGTGCTGGCGCGGCTCGACCTGAAGCAGAATCAAATACCGTTGGCCGCCGGTGAAGTCGATCGTGCTTTGGTCCTGGAGCCGGGAAATGCCTCAGCGGTAACGCTAAAACACGATATCGCCGCCCGGCAAACAGGTTCACAATAGTCGGCACGGCGTTATAGATAGTACGGCGTGATGGAAAGTACGATGTTATCGATAGCGCGATGTTATAGACAGCACGATCTTATCGACAGCGCGATGTTATTGACGGTGCGATGTTCGGGTAGTGCGGGCCTTCAGGCCCGCGTTCAAGTTGTTTTGTAAGACCTGGGGGCTTCAGCCCCGGTTTTGTTTTGCTGAATAATTCAAGTTAGCGTGGTGAGCGAGTGATTCTTCGCATTGTTTGTCATCCCGACCGGAGCGAAGCGGAGCGGAGGGATCTGCGGTTTCCCCTCGACCAAGCGGGCGCGAATTATGCAACGGACCTCTGACTCGACACGCTAGGTGTTTTGAAGGGGCGCACCTTTAGGTGCGCCGTACAAGTCGTTTACTTTGGTCATCCCGAACCGGCTTCAGCCGGTGAGGGATCCGCGGTTAAGACTTTTTCAGCGGCCTGTTTAATCGGCGGGGATCTGCTTTCAGCTTATTGGCCAAACTGTTCAGCCGACGATACAGTCCCACCCTCCGGAAGGAGGCCACATGACTCGCATTCGAATCGCCCTTTGCGCTCTCCTCCTGACACTGCTGGCGTCCAGTAGTGCCTCCGCGAACAGCGTCGTCAAGATCAAGGTCGACGATACCATTCAGCCGATCAGCGCCGAGTACGTGGATCGCGCCATCGAGCACGCGCGCCAGACTAACGCCGACGCCGTCTTGATTGAACTACACACGCCCGGCGGCCTCGTCGATTCCACGCGCACCATCATCGAGAAAATCCTGGCCTCACCCGTGCCCGTCATCGTTTACGTCGCGCCCAGCGGAGCGAACGCAGCCTCCGCCGGCTTCTTCATCCTGGAATCGGCCGACATTGCCGCCATGGCTCCCGGAACCAACACTGGCGCGGCGCATCCAGTCGTACTCGGTGGCGAGAAAGTCGACGACGTGATGAAGGCCAAGATGGAGAACGATGCCGCCGCCTTCATGCGCTCCTTCGTGGGCCCGCGGGGGCGCAATGTGCAGTTGGCCGAGAGCGCGGTGCGCGAGTCGAAGTCGTGGACCGATCAGGAAGCCTTGCAACAGCACTTGATCGACGTGGTCGCCCGCGATCAGGATGACCTGTTTCACCAGCTCGAAGGCCGCACCGTCAAGCGCTTCGACGGCAAGCAGCAAAAGTTGCATCTGGTCGGCGATTCGGTGGATGAGATGCAGATGACTCTGCGCCAGCGCATTCTCGATTTCCTGCTCGATCCCAACATCGCTTTTCTCGTATTGGCGGTGGGAGCACTCGCGCTTTACGCCGAGTTCAACCATCCTGGCGCGATCATCCCCGGAGTAGTGGGAGTCATCTTTATTCTGCTAGCGCTGTTTGCGCTGAATCTGCTGCCCACGCGCTACGCTTCCTTCACCCTGATCATTGCCGCCTTCGTGCTGTTTATTCTGGAGGCGAAATTTGCGACCCACGGAGTCCTCGGCCTGGGTGGCATCGTCTTGCTGACGCTGGGCGGGCTGCTGCTGGTCGATGGGCCGATTCCACAGATGCGCGTGAACCTTTGGACAGCCCTGGGAGTCAGCGTCCCCTTTGGTGCGATCACTGTATTCCTCATGACGATTGCCATTCGTGCGCGACACAACAAAGTCGTGACCGGTTTGCAAGGCATGATCGGCGCGATCGGCCAGGCGCGTACCGACATCGATCCGGAAGGCAAGGTATTTGTGCAGGGCGAACTGTGGAACGCGCATTCCCGCTCGCGGGTCGGCATCGGGGAGCAGGTTGTGGTCCGCAAAGTCGAGGGCATGGAACTGGAAGTGGAGAAGGGCAGCAATTAGCAATCGCCGACTAGCGCTTGGCAATTAGCGCTTGGCCGATGTAAGAGGTACTTGGCTCAGGGCATGTTGCTTTCGCCGCTAAGTGCCAGAGTCCCACGTTGTGGGACGAAATGTGAAAGCCGACCGTTTTAGCCGTGGGTAAGCGGTAATTCTGGAGGCGAGGGCCTAAGGCTCGGCAGAATCGGAAGCAGCGCAATTTTGTCGCGGTGACAGACTTCTTCGACATAGCGCCCCCGAGCTGGCGCGATGCCCGGAATGAAACCTCGCGTTACAGCGTGTTTGACTGAAACCTCACGCTGCCAGATAATTGAAAGGTTGCCCCCTCGTTCAACGGCAGGACAGCTGACTCTGGATCAGCATATCGGGGTTCGAATCCCTGGGGGGCAGCCAAATTCCTTTCAATCACTTACAGTTGATTTTGTGCCTAGCCGTTTTCCCCGGTGTGCCGCAGAATGTGCCGTGAGTTTAAAGCCAGCCGCACAATATCCAGTTCCGGGTGCTGATACTTCATCGCAGTTTTCACATCCACATGACCCATGCTGTCCATCACCGCCTTCAAGTTGCCGGTGGTCTGGAGCAGATAGGTCCCGAAATCATGGCGGGCACAGTAGAGTACCAGGTTGTCGGGCAACCCGGCTTTCTGTCGCGCCGCCGCCCACTGCTTGTTCACCAACCCTCCCGTGATGTGCTTGCCCTTGCGGCAGGATGGAAAAACCCAACCTTCCTTACGGTCAGTACAGCGGGCGGCGAGAACGTCATGCACTCGTTCGCTCATTGGAATCCACCGCCGTCCCTGCTTCGTCTTGCTGTCAGGATTGAAGATCAGGCGATGGGCCCAGTCGATGTTCTCAATCCGCAGGCGGTAAAGCTCGCGCGCATTCCGCATCCCGGTGTCACGCATCAGCACAATGATGTCCTGGAGCGGTTGCTTGGCTACGGACAGGAGTTTGCGCTCCGCCTCGTCGTCGAGGCGAAGTGCGCGTCCTGACTCCTTGAACAATTTGCAGCAGGGAACCTCCCGCATCAGCTTCCACTCCCGCGCTTTGTGCAGCATGCGCCGAAGTGTGCGCAGAGCGTTGTTGCCATTCGCTGCGGAGCCCGGAAAGCGAAGGGCCTCGACGGCATCGGCAGTGATCCGATCAAGCCTTACACCTGCAATGCACGTTTGCTGTAACAGCCGCCACCCGTTCTGGTAATACCTCCGGGTGTCGGGTTCAAGTCGGGCGGTTTCGATCCAGGCCAGGAACCTTCCGGAGACCTGCATCAGGGTCGGCGGCTTCCGGTCTAGCGGGTCGCTGCCTTCTACCGCTCCGGCTAGCTTAAGGCCGGCCATCTTCATCGCCCGGTGTTCATTGGTTTCTTTGGTCGATCCGCGATACCGCTGGCCGCGAACCGTAAAGTCGTACCACCAGTACTTCGAGTTTTTCTTGTTCGCGGCTTGGCTTACATGCGGCTGAGAAACGGCTCAGATGCCGTCAAGGAGTTCCAGAAACTTATTGCCCACCCGGGAATTGTCGAGAACTTTGTCACCGGCGCGCTGGCGTATTTGCAACTGGCTCGCGCGGAGCAGATGACCGGCAATCTCGACTCTGCCCGCACCCACTATCAAGATTTCCTGTCGTTATGGCAAGACGCTGATCCCGATATTCCAATCCTGAAGCAAGCAAAGGCCGAATACGCCAAACTGAAGTAGCTTTCCACGCTTACAATACGAGTGCGCCGCTTCCCGGAATCCTGAACTGAGTCACAAACCAGGGTCAACGGAGGTTTACTATCGCTGCTGACGATCAGGCACGATCCCAACTGGTAGCCCGTATTCACACTCATATGCTTCGTCACCGTTCCGAACCGGTCAGAATGTTTTGGCTTTCCGGGTGTCATCGGCCCTCCATTTGAGAAGCCGCGAACCGAATCCAGCCTTTAGGAGGACACAATACCCGCCGTCGGCTCCGACTGTAACTGTCACTTGCGACAGGGCAGCTCAGAATCCGGGGCTATCATCTCTGCCTTAAGCGCAAAGCAGTCCGTGATTCATCGCGTACCGCAGGAGTTCGGCGTTCGTCTTGACACCTAGAGTTTCCATCATCCGATATTTGTGAAAGGCAACTGTGCCCGGGGTTATGCCGAGAACGCTCGCAGTTAACTTCATCGACATGCCTTCGGCGAGCAACTGCAGAATCTCGCTTTGGCGACCTGTGAGGCGCCTGCTATCGTCACGACACTTTCCTCGATCGAGAAGGAGCGTAACGGTTTCGCGGGTAATCAACGGAGACAGATAGGATTGGCCGCACTGGACTTTTCTTATGGCGGTGACTAGCTCGTCGGCACTTGACTGCTTTAAAACATAGGCTGCCGCTCCGCGCCTGAATGCCTCGGCAGCCAGCTCCGCGTCATTGCTCATCGTCAAAAAGACCAACTTCACCGACGGTAGTCGCTGCTTAATCCGTTCGGCCGCATCGAGCCCATTCAGGAGAGGCATGGCAATGTCGACAATAACGATGTCCGGCTTCAGAGTCACCGCGGCGTTTATCAGAGCGCGCCCATCAGTTACGACCGCGACGACCTGGAATTCCGGCTCCAAAAGGCGGCGGCATGCGTCTGCAAGAAGCCTGTGGTCGTCAGCAATCACCAGGCGGGCGGGGCTTTGCTTCATAACAGTCCCAGCTGATGCACTCCTTCCGACCGGAAGAAGAAGCGATTTCTAGCGTGAAAACCCAATCATGATGGGCATAGTCCACCTTCCATTTCACGCCTGTGTTTCTTCGTGAGCTTGTTACTTCACTACGAAGCCAGAAGTTCGGCAACTGTCATTTGCGACAGGTAGCAAGTGGGTCGTGCATTCCTGTACCCTCAAGCGGGTCCTTGCAGTCTGAATTCAGCAGCTAGCACGATAGTGGACGGAGGCATTCGCGAGACAAGTTACTCAACGTGAAAGAATTGTTAAAAAGTTTTTGCTTGTAGACGCCATATTCTGCCGCGTATGATTGTCTAACTCTCAAAACAACAAACAGGCGCGACCCGCCAGCCAGTGGCTGGATCGAGTCTTTCTTACCTTCGACTGAAATCCAGGAGCATTTCTTCGGTCGATTACGCTCATCGGAGCGCGATATATGCAGCGCACAATATTCGGAGGCGCCCTAGTGCTTTCCGACTCCAGGGGACGGGTGTGGCTGATCGCGCGCTTTCTTATCTCATTGTGTAGTTTGATAATCGCGGTTGCGTCTTCGGCCCTGCCGGCGGACTCGGCGCCTGCTAAGAACGTATTGGTTCTCTATAGCTTTTCCGATCGAAATCTCTGGGACCCATTGGACGATCTCAAGTCTGCGATTCGGTCTCGCGTTGACTTCCCCGTGAACTTCTATGTGCTTTACATGGAGTCGCAAGGGTTTGAAGATCCTGATTATGAAAAAAGTCTGAGCGAAACCCTGAGCGACCAGTATCGTGGGATCAAGTTGGACCTTGTGGTCGTCGCAGCATATCCAGCACTTCACTTCGCCGTGACATATCGTGACCAGATTTTCCCGGGTGCTCCCGTGCTCTTTTGGTACGTCCATGCCAGCAGGCTGCAGGGCAAGCAATTATGGCCGGGGGTAACTGGAGTTACGACATCTGTGGATGTCCGAGGCACCTTGCAACTGGCATTTCGACTCCACCCCGATACGCAAAATCTCGCAGTTGTCGCGGGAACGTCGGAGTTTGAAAGATATTGGTTGGCTGGCGTTCGCAAGGAGTTCCACCCGTATGAGGAGAAGGTCAAGCTGATCGAGATTGTGGGAACTCGGCCCGACGAAATCCTCCAGCGAACCTCCACTCTCCCAGCTCATACCGTCGTTTTATTTCAGGTTATTCCCAGGGATTCGACACAGCCTGCCGTCGGGATCTATGACACGATCGGGGCTATCAGTCAGCGTTTCCCGACATATTGCATTTTTAGAAATTTCTGCGTTGATCATGGCGGGATTGGCGGATCCTATTCTGATTATGCTGAGCAGAGCTTGCATGCCGGCGAAATGGCCGCACGCTTACTCTCGGGCGAGAAAGCCGAGAGTATTGCGGTAGTTCACGACTCTGGCAGCAGGGTCCAGGTCGACTGGCGCCAACTTCGCCGCTGGAACATACCGGAGCGATCTCTTCCGCTCGGCACGATCGTTTTATACCGCCAGCCAACCTTATTGGAAAGGTACGAGAAGTACCTCGTTGCTGGAATTGTCCTCATTGTCGTCCAACTGCTGCTGATCCTGGGATTGCTCTGGCAGCGCGCGCGTAAGCGAAAGACCGAAGCCGTTCTTCGCGAAAGTGAGACGCGGTTCCGGGCAATGGCCGATACCACACCATCCCTGGTCTGGATGTGCGACAAGGATGGGCACGTCACTTATCTTAACGACCGACGAATTGAGTTCACGGCCCGCGACGCGAAAGTTGGGTTTGAAGACACCTGGACGCGGTTTATTCATCCTGATGATCTGGCGAAGGTGAACTCTGCGAACACCCAGGCACTGAAAAAGCGCGAACGGTTTTCGAAGGAATACCGCCTCCGGCGTCGCGACGGGATGTACCGCTGGATGTTGGACGTGGCGGCGCCGAGAATTAATGGCGACGGCGAGTTTGCGGGGTTTATCGGCTCGGCCAGTGACATTACCGACCAGAAACTTGCGCAAGAGGCGCTGGAAAGGGTCGGCGGAAAATTGATCGAGGCCCAGGAAAAGGAGCGTAGCCGGATTGCCCGGGAGCTGCATGACGATATTTGCCAGAGACTTGCCTTAATCTCGTTGGAATTGCAACAGACTTATCAGAGCTCGAACGGCACGGATGCCCAGACGAAAGCACGCATGCTGGAAATCCAGCAACATTGCTCCGAAGTGGCCGGTGATGTTCAAGCGCTGTCACACCAACTGCACTCATCGAAGCTGGATTATTTGGGACTTTCCGCGGCATTACGCAGCTTCTGCAGGGAGTATTCTCAACAGCAGAATGTCGAAGTTGAATTCAAGGATGAGAGTGTCCCGAATCCGTTACCTAGAGATGTTTCGCTTTGTCTTTTCCGTGTCGCACAGGAAGCCCTCAGCAACGCGGTGAAGTACAGTGGAGCAACCCATGTCGCGGTCCATTTGCGCGGTACAGCGGACCAGATCCGGATCGAGATCAACGATGCCGGCGTGGGATTCGATGTAGAAGAAGCTAAGCAGCATTCAGGACTAGGGCTGGTGAGCATGCAGGAACGGGTGCACCTGGTGAACGGCGCATTTTCGATTGAATCAAAACCGAACCAGGGCACCAGGATCGTAGCGGAAGTACCACTGCGGGCCGAAGTCAGGGCAATGCCAGCGAGCGCAGCCTTTGATTGAAGGCACGATTTTGAGGAGATCGAGATGACGCGAACCCGTGTCCTGTTGGCGGATGATCATGTCATGATCTGTGCCGGCTTTCAGAAGCTGCTGGAGCCGCAATACGAAATCGTTGGCACGGTGGCAGACGGCCGCGCATTGTTGAAAGCCGCTGCTGAACTCAAGCCCGATGTCGTGCTTCTGGATGTAGGCATGCCCTTGCTGAATGGCCTGGATGCCGCACGGGAGCTAAAGAAACTCATGCCCCAGGTGAAGCTGGTCTTTCTGACCATGAATACCGACGTCGAAATCGCCGCCGAAGCCTTCCGGGCCGGGGCCTCCGCTTATCTGCTGAAGAATTCGCAACCCGGCGAATTGTTGCGGGCCGTTCATGATGTGGTGAGAGGACTGTCCTATGTGACCCCGGAAATCAGCCGGGCAATGGAAAAGCGCTTTATGCGTGACCCTCAAGCCGCAAATCGCCCTCGCGAGCTGACCGGCCGCCAGCGTGAAATCCTGCAAATGCTTGCCGAGGGGCGGTCGATGAAGGAGATTGCGTATATTCTGCAGATCACGCACCGCACGGTACGATTCCATAAAGCACAGATTATGGAGGAGCTGGGCATCAGCACCACTCCGGAACTGGTAAAGTACGCCTTGAAACAAGGAATCATTTCGGCAGCCTAGGGCGAACGCCGACCGCAGTCCTTCCTTTCCCTCCGCTACCTGTCGCAAGTGACAGTAGACGACGTGCCCTTCGGGAACAACAATCTCAATTTGAGGCGTCCGTGATTTGCTAACTGACATCAGCGAGGGGCTCTCTATGGACAAGATTCGAGTGGTGCTGGCTGATGATCACAAGGCGTTGCTGGCAAGAGTTCGGCGGACACTTTGCGAGGAGTTTGAGGTTGTTGCCACTGCCGAAGATGGGAATCAAGCCGTGGATGCAGTTGTTTTGCTGAATCCTGATGTGCTCGTGATCGACATTTCGATGCCGGTCTTGGATGGACTTCAAGCTGCAAAACGTCTTCAACAAACTAATTGCCGAGCCAAGGTCGTATTTCTAACTATCCATGAGGACCGTGATTTTGTTGCGGCAGCGCTGTCTGTGGGGGGTTCGGGGTACGTCACCAAAGCCCGACTTTCGACCGACCTAGTTCCGGCAATTCGGGCGGCGCTGCAGGGTCGCACCTTCGTATCTCAGACCGTCAGCAGTTAGCGTCGTACATCGCTGTGCGACATTATCGGCAACGGCTTCCCGATGATCCCAGCACAAATCAGATGTGATGCAGTTGCCGGGACGGACTCGCTGCCCTAAGAGAAAATCCTGTCCGCCTGTCGCAAGTGACAGTTCCCAACCTTCCGGACGTGTAGTCAACTGGCAGACCAATGGGAATATTTCAATCCAGCGGCGGCCCTAAAACTAACGTGCTGCTGCCGAAGAGAAGTGGGATTCTTCAGGACCAACAACATCGCTTGCTAAGGAGAGACACGATGGATTTAGGTGCAAGTGTTCGAAAACTAACGCTGGGAGCGATTGCCATCTCCGGCTTCTTGATGGCAGGCGGAGCAGTTCCCAGTGCCGCACAATCTGCAGACAAACCAAACATCGTCATGCTGATGACAGACGACACCGGATGGGGTGATTTCGGGACCTATGGTGGGGGCAAGAGCCTGGGCCATCCGACCCCGAACGTCGATCGCGTCGCCAGCGAGGGCGCGGTCTTCACCAGTTGGTACGGCCAGGCGAGCTGCACCGCAGGCCGCGCCTCGTTCATGACCGGACGCATCCCGATTCGCTCGGCCCTATCGGTCGTCGTGGTTCCGGCCGACGAGAACGGCCTGACCAAAGATACGCCAACGATTGCCGAATTCTTCCAGAAGAACGGCTACTCGACCTACTACTCCGGCAAATGGCACCTGGGGGATCAGCCCAAGTTCTATCCCATCGAACACGGCTTCGATGAGATGAAGGAATTCGCCGCCTACTATCCCGGCGTCTACACCTACGACGACACGAATTGGTACGCGCATCCCTGGTTCCCGAAATTTAATAAGGCCTATTGGGATGAATACCAGAAGATCTGCAACCTGTACGAGTGGGAAGGCGTTGCTGGTAAACCCGCGACGAAGGTGGCGCGTATTGACTACGACTACCTTCACGAATTCGACGTTCGGCAGACTAATTCCGCTGTCGAATATATCAAGGCGCATGCTCATTCAGGCAAGCCGTTCTTCATGGATGTCAATTTCATGAAGATGCACAACCCGAACATTCCCGCCAAGGCGTTCGAAGGTAAATCCCACCTCGGCAACTATTCCGATGCGATGCTCGAACTGGATGACAACATCGGAAAGATCATGGATGCCATCCGCGCCGAGGCTCCCAACACCATCGTCATCATCACCGCCGACAATGGCGCGTGGCAGGATGCATGGCCGGACGCGGGCACGGTGCCGTTCCGCGGTGAAAAGGGCTCGCCGTTCGAGGGCGGCTTCCGAGTGCCCGGCATCATGTGGTGGCCGCAGCACATCCCTGCTGGTGCCCGCTACGACGAAATGATGTCGCATATGGACGTGTGGCCCACCACCGCTAAGATGGCAGGCCTTACTCCGCCGCCGCATGGCGCTTGGAAAGACAACTTCGGCAAGGCGATCTACTTCGACGGCATTGATAACACCGCCTATGTCACGGGCAAGGCGAAACATTCAGCGCGCAAGTCGTGGATCTATGTTGACGGTGAAACTTTCTACGGCGCTCGCATCGACATCGGCGACGGACCCGATGGCGATATCCACATGGCCTGGAAAATGCTCTTTACCGCCAAGGACACCTGGCTCGGCCCTCAGATGGATCTCGGTGCCATCGGCTCGTATTACAACCTCACCATGGACCCGTATGAGAAATACGACATGACGTTTAACGGGGCGGTAGCAACGCGCGGCACAACCACCTCACCAGGCCGTTACGCCGGCTATGACAACGGCTGGGTTATTTCGCTGCTCACGCCGGTGGTCTTGGAGTTTGACAAATCCATCGTGGATTTTCCGAACATCAAACGTTTCCCCGGGGGAGCGTCGAATGATATGAATCCGGATCTTCAGCATCCGAATAACCCTGTGCCGCTGATGGATCTCAAGAAGACCATTTTTGCCATTGGCTCCGCAGACTAGCTCGAAAAGTTCAACAGACCTTTGCGAGCACCTGAAAACGCGAACTTGCCCGAGTCCGCACAACTGAAGTCGGAGGCGAGGAAGGCGGTATGGCCTTCCTCGCCTACCGACGAGCCCACCTCAGGCGTGACCGGAGCTTAGGCGGTATGGGAGCCGTTCACAATCCGTTATCACCGTTGCCGATCTATCCGGGAACCGCGCCGCGCTTTCACGCCATGGTGAAGCCGATCGGCGCGATTTGCAACCTGGACTGCACCTACTGCTATTACCTGCACAAGGAACAGTTGCTAGGGAGCAACAGCAAGTTTCGCATTAGCGACGACATTCTCGAAGCGCACATTCGGCAGTACATCGATGCTCAGCGCGGCGACGAAGTCGTGTTCTCGTGGCAGGGCGGTGAGCCGACGCTGCTGGGAGTCGAATTCTTCGAGAAGGTGGTCGCGCTCGAAAAGAAGTATCAGAGTTCGGGTCAGTACATCGAGAACGACCTGCAAACCAACGGCACGCTGCTGAATGACGAGTGGTACGAGTTTCTGCGCAAGAACAAATTCCTGGTCGGGTTGAGCATCGATGGCCCGCAGGAGTTGCATGACCGCTATCGCGTGAACAAAGGCGGCAAGCCGACCTTCGACAAGGTGTTCGCTGCGGGATTGCAATTGCAGAAGCATGGAATCCCGTTCAACACGCTGACGGTGGTGAATCGCGTCAATGCCAAGAAGCCGCTGGATGTTTATCGCTTCCTGAGCCGCGAGCTGCGTCCGCGTCAATTGCAATTCATCCCCTGCGTGGAACCCAAGGTGTTTCACAACATCGCTCCGCAGAAGTGGGACACGGCTACGCTGCCGCTGCAGAATTCTCCAGCCGCGCATCCCGGCAATCCCGATTCTGTGGTCACAGACTGGTCGGTCGATCCCGATGACTGGGGCTACTTCCTCTGCAAAGTCTGGGACGACTGGTATCGCCGCGACTACGGCAAGGTACACATCAACCTGTTCGAGACCGCAGTGGCGCAGTGGATGGGCCGGGAGGCGCAGCTATGCGTCTTTAGCGAATTCTGCGGCAAGGGCGTGGCACTGGAGCACGACGGCAGCATGTACTCCTGCGATCACTATGTCTATCCCGAATGCAAACTGGGCAACATCGCGGAAACGCACGAGTCGCGCATGGTCTTTTCCGAAGGGCAGAAGAAGTTCGGCTTCGCCAAGCGTGACGACTTGCCGCAACAGTGCCGCGAATGCAAGTACAAGTTTGCTTGTTGGGGCGAATGTCCCAAGAACCGGCTGATTCGTACCCGTGACGGCGAGCCTGGGCTGAACTACCTGTGCAGCGGACTCCTACAGTTCTGGAAGCACATAGATCCCGACATGAAGGAGATCATTCAGCGCGTTGAACGTGCCGGAATACCTGCGGAACTCCCGAATTTCCGGGTGTAGGACGCTTTGACCTGGTTGGAAAATGTGTTCAGCAGTGCGGTTGCCGTGAAAGGAGAGAACGACATGCCCCGATTGTTTCAAGGCTTCTGTTTGGCGATTGCCGTTTTGTCTTCACTGTCATCCAGTTCGAGTAACACTGAGAACACCCAGCCCGACAGAATTCTGACCCTCTACTGTGCCGACATTGGTAGCTCGAACTGGACTCCGATGAGCCCTGAGCATCACCCCCAGTTTGCACCTGAGCCGGTAAAAGATACTGACTCATTCGGTGGGCATACTGTAGTCATAGATCTTTCGAGAGGAAAAGCCTTCCTCGATCAGCCTGATCCCAGCCATCCAGTTGATGACAGCTCCATCGGACCTCTGACCGCAAATGCGACAAAACAGGCAATCAGGATCGCGAACGCGGTGCAAGGGAAATCGGTACGTATGACCTCGGTCAGCGTCAATATCGACCGCCGCACCGGAATCTATGTACAGACCAGCCGGTTATTCAACGAATCTGGCGACGTTGCAACCACGGTGCAGTATGTGCGGATGTGCGGTACAGACCACATGAAGTTTTAGGATGCGGTAGGCGCCTTATCGAAGAGTATCGCGAGTAAAAGGGGTCATGAATGAGTATGACTGACGTTAAGAAGGTTTTGTCCACTGCACTGTGCTTCGCTCTCGTCGTAGTCACAATGCCGCGCGAGTCGGGCGCTGTAATGTTCTATCAGGACCAGCAACAGGCGCCCGCCTCCAGTAGCGCGCCGGCGTCCGGCTATTCCGGACAAGGCGCGCCCATGAGCGCTCAAGAACTGCAGAGCTTGGTCGCTCCGATTGCGCTGTATCCGGACGCTTTGGTGGCGCAGATTCTCAGCGCCGCCACGTTTCCTGACCAGGTCGCGATTGCCGACAATTGGCTGCAACAAAACAAGAGCCTCACGGGCACAGCTCTGGGGCAGGCGGTTGACAAGCAGTCCTGGGACCCCAGCGTGAAGGCGCTCACCCAGTTCCCATCGGTGCTGCACAACCTCGCACAGAACCTCGCCTGGACGTCACAGTTGGGAGAGGCTTATCACAACCAGGCATCTGACGTAATGGCCGCCGTCCAGACCTTGCGTGCGCAGGCGAAGGCAGCCGGCAATCTCAAATCCGGTTCGCAAATCACGGTGGTGCAACAGTCACCGCAGACCATCGTCATCCAGCCGACAAACCCTCAGGTTGTCTATGTTCCGCAATACAACCCGACGGTCGTTTATGGCACGCCATACGTGGTTCCTGCTTATGTGGCCCCCACGTACAGCACCGCCGCTGTGGTGACAACTGGTCTGCTTTCATTCGGAGCTGGAATGGCAGTTGGGGCGATGATGAGCGGAGGCTGCTGCGGTTGGGGGTACAGCAGTTGGAACTGCAACTGGCACGGTGGCGGCGTGTACTACGGCAACCACCCTTACTACGGCAACAGCGCGTGGCACGGCGGCTACTACGGCAACGGCTATGACAACGCCAATCATTATAACAATGGTTATAACAGCAACGGTTACCACGCCAACAACGACAACCACGGCTACAACAGCAGTGGATATCACGCCAACAATTACAGCCACAACACAAACGTCAGCGGCAACAAGGTCAATGTGAATAACGCGAACCACCAGAACGCAAGCGCGGATCGCGCCGACGCATCCGCTTCCTCACGCGGATGGGGGAGCAGCGGAGCCGGTCGCGGATCGACGGCTTTCAGCGGCTATGGAGATCACTCCAGTACCTCGGGCGGCGGAGGCTGGGATAACCGCGCGGCCAGTTCGCGCGGCTGGGCAAGTCGCGGAGGCGGCGGAGGTTGGGGCGGAGGTGGTCACAGTTTTGGCGGTGGCGGGTTCCGCGGCGGTGGCCGGAGGTGAATGCAGAGCAACTTCTGAGGCACCGGACCTCTGTTAGTGAGCGGCAAGAAACCTGGCTGTCGCCAATGAAAGAGAACATTGGAGAATGCAAATGACGCGTGTCAAGATCAGGAGTTTGCGGTGTTGGGTGGGATTCGCACTTCTCGCCTTCGTGATGTCCGTCGCCTCGTGCAGCAAATCGGAGAAGCTCGCCACTAGCGAAGCTGCGCATAGCGAAGCCGTGCAGAAGACGTTTGCGTCTCCGGATGATGCCGCCAAAGCGCTGGTGGAAGCGGCGAAAGCGGGCAATCGTGATGCGTTAGTGGCGATCTTCGGTCCCGGATCGCAGGACATCATCTTCTCCGGCGACGCAGCCCAGGACAAGACATCGTTGGAGAACTTTACCGTTGCCTATGCCACGATGAATCGCTGGCGCAAGCAGACCGATGGCAGCGAAGTGCTCGTCGTCGGAGCCGACAATAACCCCTTCCCAATTCCTCTTAAGAAGAACGGCGCGGGGCAGTGGTATTTCGACACAGCAGCGGGAAAAGACGAAATTCTTTCACGGCGCATCGGCGGTAACGAACTCGCCGCAATGGAAGTGGTTGCCGCAATGACGGATGCCCAAGCCGAATACTTTTCGCAACGTCATGACGGCGCACCGCAATATGCCCAGAAGTTCATCAGCGACGGAGGGGAACAGAACGGGCTGTATTGGAAATCGCCTGAGGGGCAGCCTAAGAGTCCACTTGGACCCTTGGCGGCATATGCGGCTGTCACGGAGGGATTCACTCCCGAGGCCAATAAGCAGCAGCCATTTCACGGATACTTCTATCGCATCCTCACTAAACAGGGTCCGGCTGCGCGCGGCGGCGCGAAGGACTATATCGTGAGCGGGAAGATGACTGGTGGCTTCGCGTTCGTCGCCTACCCGGAGAAGTACGGGGACACGGGCATCACGACGTTCATCGTTGACCAAAGTGGAGTCGTGTATGAGAAGAACCTCGGCAAGGACACTATTGAGCTCGCGAAAGCGATGACCGAGTTCAATCCCGACAAGACCTGGGCTGCCGTTGGTGAATAAGCGCCCCTTCACGTTTGAGTCAGGCGAGGTGAATCGCGCGCAACGCTTAGTTAGTGCTGTCGCTTATGGGAGAGGCTGAATGCGCGGCATCGTCATCGTCGGGTTCTTGTTGGTGCTTGCAGGTTCATTCGCCCTCGCCCAAGAATCCGCCGGCGCACAGGCCCAGGCAACGCAGAATTCAGCGGCCAGCAATGGCACTGGGGAGACTCCTGCAGAGCAGAAAGATACCGGCGAGTCAGCGAAGCCGTCGGCCCAGGAGCTGGCCAATCAGGTCAATAATCCTGCTGCTCCGGTTACGTTCGTTCAGTTTCGCGACATTCTTATTCCCAGTTTTCCTGGGTTTAAGGGCACACTTAATTCCTTGCAGATGCAACCAGTCCTTCCCATTGGCCCGTTTCACTCCTTCCCATGGGTGCAACTGGTGAAGATCACGTTTCCGATGGTGAGCTCAACTCCGGGGGTGGCTCCCCCGGTAGGGTGCATAGGCTGCGGGTCGGGCACGCAAGGTGTAACGGGAACGGGAGACTTGCAGGTCTTTGACCTGGTCACCATAAAGCAATCTTGGGGGAGGTGGGGCTTCGGGCCGGCACTCGTTTTTCCTACCGCATCAGCGAACGTGCTTGGTGCCGGCAAGTACCAGATCGGTCCCTCGGTCGCGCTGATCTATACCGGCATCAAGAACCTCACCGTCGGCGCAATCATACAGAATCCCATTTCCTATGCCGGGTCTCCCAATCGTCCAGCCGTAAACAACATGATCATTACTCCCACCTTCACCTTCAACCTTGCGGAAGGCTGGTTCGTCGGCCTCAGCGACTATAACTTCACCTTCAACTGGGAAAGCGGCGGCGCTGCCACTGTCCCGCTTGGCTTGCAGGTGGGAAAAGTCGTGACGCTGGGAAAGCAGCCGGTGAGTTTGTCAGTTGAAGCGGGAGGAGCTGCCGCCAGGCCCTCGGGCACTCCTAGCCCGGGATGGATACTCGGGTTCGAATTCAGTCCGATCTTCAACTTTCATCTCGGTCCGGGAGAGAAGATCAAGGTGCGGAAGGATTGATGGAACAGTCACAGCAACCCGCCTCCACTCAGTCCGATCAGTTCTCGTACAGCCGACCTCAGGTCTTTCTCGACCTATTTCGCAACGCCAGTTCACAGACGCTCGCTTGGACAGGCGTGGCAGTCGCGGTAGCGTGGCTCCCACTCGCAGTGTTGTCTGCTTTACGCGGAAGCGGCTCCTTCCGGTCATTCCTGACGGACTATGCCACGCAATCCCGCTTTCTTATCATCATCCCGGTGTTCATTCTGTCCGCGCCGGCCCTACACGAACGGCGCAGGCAAGTTGCAGAGCATATCGAAAAATTTCTTGTCCCTCGTGAGCAGTACCCAGAGTTTCATGCTGACTGGACTTCGACTGACAAGCTCCGGAATTCGTGGCTTGCCCACCTATTGATCGGCGTGTTGGTTTACGCAACGGTGATATGGCTGGACCAATACCTGAGCCCGGAGGGGAGCGAATTCACCTCATGGTGGAAAGGAGGTAGCGGCCTGCGGTTTATGTCATTGGCCGGTACCTGGGCGGCGTTTGTCAGCTATCCGATCCTTTTTTATTTGGGTTTTCTCTGGCTGTGGCGGCAACTGCTCTGGCTGCGATTCTTGCGGTTGACTACGCGCCTGGACCTTCTGCTCATTGCTGCCCATCCCGATGGCCTCGGAGGTCTGGGGTTTCTCGAAGGCGCACTTCGGGCACAACTGCCTTTCGCCTTCTGCTTGGGAGTTGTACTGGCGGGTGCAGTGGCCAATCGGATCTTTCATGATGGGCAAGGATTGGCTGCATTTCGTCACTTGCCCTTGATCCTGATTGCAGCCGTGCTTCTCATCTGTGTCGCCCCGTATTTCCTCTTCACCAGCACTCTGATGCGGATGCGGCGCCGTGCCATGTTAAGTTACGGAGCCTTTGCCCGCGCGGTGGGTGAACAGTTTGAAAAGAAATGGCTTCACCGGGCCGACAGTTTAGACGAAGAGGTTTTGGAGGTCCCGGATTTCTCCACTACGACCGATCTCTATGGTGTGGTGAACAACATTAACAATATTCACGTGATCCCGGTGGGCCTCGTCGACCTTTATGTGCTCATCTTCGTTACCTTGATCCCGGCCCTCCCTGTTGTGATTGCTTCGATCCCGTTCGACACCGTGATGCAGGGCGCCATGAAGCTTTTGTTCTGAGTGGGGCGGCTAGTCGAACGGAGAGTGATTCTCAAGTGGCATCAAGAAGGAGAACTAAAATGGAGTCCAAGAGTGAGAGACGCAAGCAAGGCAAGGCGCTGCGCGACAATTGTCCGCGCACGTCGCAGGCGGAGTGGAAGCTGCGATCGAAGTCTAAAGACATCGTCAAACTACTGGAGGAATCGGACGTCGATCGAATTCCCGGTCTGATCCCGGTCAAGTACCAGAGGATGTCGGTCTCGCCTTTCACGTTCTATCGTGGCGCAGCCATCATCCAGGCACGAGACTTGGCGAACGCGCCCGTGTCGGGAATCACGGTTCAGGCATGCGGCGATTGCCACCTGGCAAACTTTGGCGGCTTCGCTTCGCCCGAGCGAACACTGTTGTTCGACATTAATGACTTCGATGAAACATTTCCTGGTCCATGGGAATGGGACGTCAAGCGGCTGGGGGCCAGCCTGGTACTGGCTGCCAGGGACCGTAGTTTCTCCAAGTCCATTGCGGATCAGGCGGTGCGAGCGACCGCCTCGTCCTATCGGGAGCGCATGGCGGAATTCGCCGAAATGACAGTGCTCGAAACATGGTATGCACGAGTCACCATTGACGCCCTCAAAGAGTACTTTCGAAAAGATCCGGACATGTCAGCCCGATTGTCGGCGAAGCAAAAGCAGGCCCGTTCGCAAAACTCTGAGGCGGTAATCCCCAAGCTAACTGTGGTTGGCAACGGGCAACGGAAGATTAAAGACAATCCTCCGGTTATCTACCATTTCCATGAATTCGCGCCGGATTTCGAAAAGCAGCGCCTGAGATTCACGGAGGAATACAAGCAATCGCTACAGGCAGATCGACGAAGATTATACGAGCGCTATCACTTTCAGGATGCCGCAATAAAGGTTGTTGGAGTGGGCAGCGTCGGGACACGCTGTTATCTTTCGCTGCTTCTAGCCGATGAAGATGATCCGCTCTTCCTCCAATTCAAAGAGGCCCGCAGGTCGGTGCTGGAGTCACCGCGCGGCAAGAGCCGCTATGCGAACCAGGGCTATCGCGTGGTGGAGGGGATTCATGCCATGCAGGCGGCGAGCGACATCTTCCTTGGATGGTCGCGCACCAAAGGGCACGACTATTACGTCCGTCAGTTCCGCGACATGAAGGTCTCCGCCGAGGTTGAAATCTTCCGGCCTAGCACCCTGGTTGGGTACGCCACCATGTGCGGCTGGGCGCTGGCGCGGGCCCATGCGAAGGCCGGGGATGCCGCAATGATCGCCGGATACCTGGGTTCGAACGAACAGTTCGATGATGCCATAGCGAAGTACTCGGAGGCCTATGCTGACCAGGCAGAACGCGATTACGAGACCTTTCAGGTGGCTATTCGTTCCGGGCGCCTGCAGACAGAACCAGCAAAGGGAGTAGGGCTGGAGTTCCTGCTATAGCCGAAATGACTCGGGAGCGCGATCTAGCGCGTTCCCGCACTACGCTGGATAGAGGAGAAATCAATGTCCGCGGCCCCGACTTCGTCACGCCAAGTCCTTGCGTTCTTATTGCCTCTATTGGTTCTTCTTCCGTTGATCGCCTGCGGCAAGAAGGCTGCACCCGCAGCCAGTAAAGAACAGGCACAACAACAGGCGGCTACTGCCGGCCCAGTATCGTCTCCTGACGAACCGCCCGCGCCGTCGAGCGACATTAAGTTCGGCCCGGCGTTCGCGCGCCGCACTGGCGACCTGGATGAGATGGTGAAGAGGCGTAACATCCGCGCACTGGTCCTGCTCAACCCCATTAGTTTTTTCTACGACAAAGGTCAGCCCAGAGGGGTGATGTATGAGGCAATGGAAGAGTTCCAGAAGTTCGCCAATCAGAAGCTGAAGACGGGCAAGCTCCAGGTGAAAGTCACGTTTCTTCCCATGCGAGTTGACCAGATCGAGGCCGCTCTCACGGAAGGCGTGGGAGACATTATCGCCTACGGAATCGTGGTCACACCTGAGCGTGAAAAGCGAGTTGCCTTTTCAACACCTATCCAGACCGACGTAACCCAGATTATCGTCACTGGACCAAATTTCGGCGCGGTCTCCAACCTCGCCGACCTAAGCGGAAAAGAGGTGTACGCCAATCCGCTTACCACGTATTACACCAACCTGCAGAAGGTGAACGAGACGCTGCAACAGGCCGGCAAGAAACCGATCGTAATCAAAGTGGCCGACAAGAACCTTATGGACGACGACCTGGTGCAGATGGTGAATGCGGGACTGATCCCCGCGACGGTCACGACCAAACAACGAGCTGCCTTGTGGTCTCAGGTGCTCGACCACATTCAGCCGCATCCTGACCTGGTGATCGCAAGTGGGGCGCAACTGGCGTTGGTCATGCGCAAGAACAATGCGCAGTTCAAGCAATTGGTGGATGAATTTGTCTCATCACACGCAGTGGGAACATCCTTCGGCAGCACCCTGCTTCGCCGCTACCTGCAAAACACCAAGTGGGTCAAGAATTCAACCTCGTCGGAGGAGATGAAAAAGTTTCAGACGAACCTTGAGCTTCTACAGAAGTACGCTGGGGAATACGGCTTCGACTACCTCATGATTGCCGCCCAGGGCTACCAGGAATCGTTACTAGACCAGGGCAAGAAGAACCCAAGCGGCGCGGTGGGCATCATGCAGGTAATACCCAAGAATGCGGCAGCCTCTCCTATCAGCATTCCTAACGTGAGTACTAGCGACGGCAACATCCATGCCGGGGTCAAGATGTTACGCAACATTGAAGACACCTATTTCAATGATCCGAAGATCGATTCTCTAAACAAAACGCTGTTCGTCTTCGCCAGCTACAACGCCGGACCGAATCGCATCGCGAAACTGCGCAAAGAGGCACCTGATATGGGTCTTGATCCGAATGTCTGGTTCAACAATGTGGAACTGGTCGCGGCCAAAGACATTGGGCAGGAGACGGTCACCTACGTCTCCAACATTTACAAGTACTACATCGCTTACAAACTGGCGGAGCAACAACGACAGATCCGGGAGAAGGCAAAAGGATTGCCCGCAAGTTGAAAGACTAGCGACGGGGAACGAAGCCGGTGATTACCGAGTCTCCATGAAACCATATCCGTCTATGGCTCGGTCCGGTGTCAGACTCGACACTTTTTCGACTTGAAGCGCGCGAGAGCGGTGACCCATCCGAATGACATTCGGCAGCCATCGTTCCGGGCGCCCTCCAGACAGAGCCAGCAAAGGGAGTAGGGCTGGAATTCCTGCTAGAGCGGAAATGCTGATTCCTTAAGCTCAGGTTCGTGCGGTGGTTACTCAGGATGCGACACTTCTCCAAACTCGCGTTATCCGCAGTGCTCGCGCTATGTTCGCTGCATTTGCTTAGCGCCCAAGACCTGCGACCACGGGCCTATGTGATCACGCCGATCCACTCGAATGCCGTTATCCTGGGCTACGCCTTCAATGATGGCAGCATATTTTTTGGCACGGTTCTGCCGATCACTAACGCCTCCGGGCGATATAGCGTGCCAAACATTAGCTACTATCACTCGCTGAGTTTCTTCAAGCGGTCAGCCAACCTCACTGCGACGTTGCCTTATGTGGTCGGAACCTTCCAGGGAGAAGTAAAAGGAAACCAACAGTCGATTTACCGTTCTGGGCTGGCGGATTCAATTTTTCGCTTCTCAGTGAATCTCATCGGCGGCCCGGCGATGCCACCCAAAGACTTTGCGAAGTGGAAACAGAAGAACATCCTGGGCGCCAGCATTGAGGTAGTAGCCCCGACGGGCCAGTTTTACTCCAGCCACCTGATCAACCCGGGATCCAACCGTTGGGGCTTCAAACCGGAACTGGGCTATTCCCGACGGTGGGGCAATTGGATATTGGATGCATATGGCGGAGTTTGGCTGTTCACTGCAAACAACAACTACTTGACGGGCAGCGAATTCTCCAAACGCCAAAATACGTTGACAGAAGCTCCGGTAGGCGCGATCGAAATGCATTTGAGTTACGACGTGAAACCGCGACTCTGGGCCTCGGTTGATGGCAACTACTGGTACGGGGGAGAAACGACTGTCGATAACGTCCTTAAGATCGGTACGCTGCAATCGAACTCTCGTATAGGAGGAACGATTTCGGTCCCCTTTACCAAGCACCAGTCTGTGAAATTTAGCTACAGTGACGGTGAACTCGCCAGGGTTGGCGGAACCTTTCAAACGGTCTCGTTTGCCTGGCAGTACTCCTGGCTGGGCAGACCAAATTAGCGGAGTGCCTTTTCCGTTACGCTCGCGGCATCTGTCTTCCCCAATGAGAGCTCGAAACATTATTCGGGGATTGCTGGAACCTTATCCATGAAACGATCGCTATCTGATAGTGCAATCGAGCGTCAAGCGTCAGGACTCTCCCGTCCGCACCATTGGGACGGAGCCTGCGCCTGGATCCCGACGAGTCAAAGGTGAGATCTCCCAGCAGCAGACCTATGTTTCAAAACCGTTACAGCGTACCTGTCGCATGTGACAGTTGTCAGGCGCCCACCATTGTAGTGAAGTGCAAGGTCAGGTCATGGCCGCACTGCGGTAAAGAGCTTACGAAAATCGGCCAAACCAGAGGAGGAACAAAATGTCCCAAGATCCGGAATCAAAGAGATTAGAAGAGGCCCGCACTGCCAAGACACCGTGGAGAAAGTGGGGCCCGTATCTCAGCGAGAGGCAGTGGGGTACGGTTCGCGAGGACTACAGCGAGGATGGTAACGCTTGGGACTACTTCAGCCATGACCAGGCCCGCTCCCGTGCCTATCACTGGGGCGAGGATGGCCTTGCCGGCATCAGCGATGATAAACAGTTGCTATGTTTCAGCGTGGCCCTGTGGAATGGCAGAGATCCTATCCTCAAAGAACGCATGTTCGGCCTGACGAACAGTGAGGCCAACCACGGCGAAGACGTCAAGGAATACTATTTCTACCTCGACAGCACGCCCACGCACTCGTACATGAAGTATCTGTACAAGTACCCGCAGGCTGAATATCCCTATGGCAACCTGATCGAGACCAATAAGGGTCGTAACCGCAACGACATGGAGTACGAGCTGCTGGATACCGGTGTCTTCAACGGAGATCGCTATTTCGATGTTTTTGTGGAGTTTGCCAAGCAGTCGCCTGAGGATCTGCTCATTCAGATCAGCGTGAGCAATCGCGGGCCTGAAGCCGCAAAAATAGACGTGCTGCCGACCCTGTGGTTCCGTAACACTTGGACATGGTGGCCAGGCACACCCAAGCCGTCACTGAAACAAGTCCCCGGTCAGAAAGGCGCGCAGACAGTAGCAGCGTCGCACGCCGATCTCGGTGAGCGCTATCTGTATTGCGAGGGGAATGTCCCTCTGCTGTTCACAGAGAATGAGACCAACAACGAGCGGCTGTTCGGCACGGCCAACGCCTCTCGCTATGTCAAAGACGGAATCAACAACTATGTGGTTCAAGGAAATCACAACGTGGTCAACCCCGAGAAAACGGGAACAAAATCGGCAGCGCATTATCAATTGAATATAGGCGCGGGAAAAACCGCGACTATCCGTGTGCGGCTGAGCGAGCTGGCGCCCGCCGCCATGGGCGATCCCTTCAAGAGCTTTGCTGAAATCATGCAGACCCGCCAGCACGAGGCTGATGAGTTCTACAAATCCATCACCCCGTCCCGTGTCAGCGAAGACGAGGCCCGGGTCATGCGCCAGGCGCTGGCCGGCATGCTCTGGTCCAAGCAATTCTTCTTTTTCGATGTGGACAAGTGGTTGGAGGAACACGGCATCAATCCGATAAAGCCAGGTGGACGCTTCATGCGGAACCGCGAATGGTTTCACATGGTCAACCAGCACATCATCTCCATGCCCGACAAGTGGGAGTATCCCTGGTATGCCGCCTGGGATTTGGCGTTCCACACCATCGCGCTCTCCACCGTCGATACGGATTTCGCCAAAGAACAGCTCGACCTGATGCTACAGGAATTCTTTCTTCATCCCACCGGTCAAATCCCGGCTTACGAGTGGAATTTCAGCGATGTCAATCCGCCGGTACACGCCTGGGCGACGATTTTTCTCTATCGCACGGAGCAGGCCCTAAAAGGGGAAGGCGACCTCGAGTTTCTGAGACGGTCGTTTGCCAAGCTGACCCTGAATTTCAGTTGGTGGGTGAACCGCAAAGACCGCTTTGGCAAGAACTTGTTTGAAGGCGGCTTCCTCGGGCTGGACAACATCGGTGTCTTCGATCGCAGCGCGCCCCTACCGACCGGAGGCAGCCTGGAGCAGGCGGACGGCACCGCGTGGGTGTCCATGTTCTCCCAGAACATGTTGGAAATCGCCGTCGAGTTGGCGGCCCATGACAACTTTTACGAAGACATGGCCATCAAGTTTGCGGAGCATTTCATTTGGATCGCGGTCGCCATGAACCAGATGGGGCCCGAGGGCATGTGGGATGAGGAGGATGGCTTCTACTATGACGTCCTGCGACTTCCCGACGGCACTGCCAAGCGGCTCAAGGTTCGCTCTATGGTGGGCCTGTTGCCCTTGTGTGCTACCACGGTAATCGAGCCGTGGCAGCGCGAACGGTGCCCGCGAGTGGTAAAGATCCTGCGAGAACGCTACGAACGCATGCCCGACCTGCGCAACAGCATTCATGCAACTGGGGCCGGTCATTTGGGGTACGCCGAACGGGGTATCGCGGCGCTGGTGACCGAGGACAGGTTACGCCGGATTCTGACCCGCATGCTGGACGAAAACGAATTCCTCAGTCCTTACGGGATCCGAGCGCTCTCCCGCTACCATAATGACCATCCTTATGTCGTCAACGTGGAGGGGCAGGAATACCGGGTGAACTATCTGCCAGCCGAATCCGACACGGGTATGTTCGGTGGTAACTCCAACTGGCGTGGGCCAATATGGATGCCGGTGAATGCAGTTCTGATCCGGGCCTTATTGCAGTTCTATTTGTATTATGGCGACAACTTCAAGATCGAGTGCCCGACGGGCTCGGGCAGATTAATGAATCTGTTCGAGGTCGCGCACGAGATAGCCAATCGTCTGGAACGCATCTTCCTGCGGGATAAATCGGGCCGGCGGCCGGTGTACGGAGGCACGGAGAAATTCCAGACCGATCCATTGTGGAAGGACAACATCCTGTTCTACGAATACTTCCACGGCGATAACGGAGCGGGTCTCGGGGCCAGCCATCAAACCGGTTGGACCGGAGTGGTCGCGAAGCTGATCGAGCTGTTCGGTCGTCTCGATCCGCAGCAACTTCTTGATGCCGGTAAAGCAGGCGGCTTTGTGAGGGGCGAATCCAAGACGTAGCGACCGCGTTGGTTGCGCAGTTTGCGGCTCCGGCAAGTTGTAACCGTCGAGAGCCGCAAGCGTCGAAAGAAGAGAAGATTGAAAGAGCGCCAAAGTCTGCTCGGTCGTAAAATCAACCATTGCCAGTGCGGCTGAAGCTTTGGCCTTGCAAGGGACTAGGACAGCGTGATGAAGAGTAAGCATGCAATTCTGTTGTTGATTCTTATTGCGGCGTTGGGGCTGATCGCGTGCTCGGACTCGGGCACGAAACCCGCTACGGGGGCACAGCTCGGTGTCGAAGAGGCGGTCAGCGCCGCGGTCGACGCATATATCTACGGCTACCCGCTGGTGACCATCGACATGACCCGCAGGGAATTTACCAACGTGGTCACACCCGACGCGACACACGCGCCCATGGGCCAACTGGTAAGGTTCCGCACATATCCCCCAGCGGAGATGCACACCGTTACCGCTCCTAACGCTGACACCCTGTACACGACGGCTTTTGTGGACGTTTCGAAGGAGCCGTGGGTCTTCAGTATTCCCGACATGGGAACCCGCTACTACCTGATGCCGATGCTGGACGGATGGACGGATGTGTTCCAGGTTCCCGGCAAGCGCACCACCGGCGACAAGGCCCAGAAGTATGCCATCACCGGGCCGGGTTGGTCGGGCACTCTTCCTGCAGGCGTAACCGAATACAAGTCGCCCACGGCGATTGTGTGGATCCTCGGTCGTATTTATTGTACGGGCACGCCCGCCGACTACGCTGCAGTACACGCTGCGCAGGACAAATTCTCGCTGGTTCCCCTGAGTTCCTATGGCAAGCCCTACACTCCTCCGGCAGGGCAGGTCGACCCTAACTTCGACATGAAGACCGCCATCCGCGACCAGGTCGATCACGTGGATGTTGTCGCCTACTTTACTTACCTGGCGCAGTTGATGAAGAACAACCCCCCAACGGCTGAGGATGCACCGATGGTTGCGAACATGGCCAAGATCGGTCTGGTGCCGGGGCAGGATTTTGATCCGAGCAAGCTCGGCGCATTCGACAAAGAGGCCATAAAGGTGGTGCCGAAACTGGCTCAGGCGAAGATCATAGAATTCGCCAAGAAAGTTGAGCCTGTAAACGGGTGGCTAATCCTCCCGAAGGCGGGTCTCTACGGCACCGATTATCTGGATCGGGCGTTAGTCACCGCTATCGGACTTGGCGCCAACCGGCCCCAGGACGCGATCTATCCCACCGGGCAAAAGGATGGGAGTGGCAACGAATTCGACGCCTCGTCGAAGAAGTATGTCCTTCACTTCGATAAAGGCCAGATGCCTCCCGTCGACGGATTTTGGTCGCTCACCATGTACGACGCGGCGTATTTCTTCGCGCCCAACCCACTCAACCGCTACACCCTAAGCCAGCGCAACAAGTTCATAACCAACTCTGATGGTTCGGTGGACTTGTATCTCCAAGCTGACTCTCCAGGGAAAGCGAAGGAGGCCAACTGGCTGCCTGCACCGAAGGCCAAGTTCGTTCCCATGATGCGGCTGTACTGGCCCAAAGAGACTCCACCTTCAATCCTTGACGGAACCTGGAAACCGCCTGCTATAAACGAGGCGCAGTAACAATCGTTAGCGCTGAAACTGCAGGGCCGGGGCTCCTCTCCGCGCGGGCAAAAAAGATGTTTTTGTTAAGAGAGAATCGGCCAGGGACGGGCAAGTCGCTTAGCTGGAGCTGTGCTCTCGGGGTGGCTCTCGTTGTCTTCTTATTCGTAGGCTCAGTGGTGCATTTGTCGGCCCAGCTTCCAACCTCACCTCCGCCAGCCAAAGCCGAGCCTGTCCAGCCAGTCGATCCGCTCGGCCGTGAAACTCCCCGCCGTACTGTGATGGGCGCTCTGAAGTACGCAGAACGCCGGGACTTCGCGACTGTCGCTCGCTATCTGCAACCACCTCCTGGTCAAAACGCGAACCTGGTAGAACTGGCCAAGGAATTTCACGCGTTGCGTTCGAGCTTCGAAGGCGACATCGATTTGTTGAGCAATGATCCCAAGGGGACGGTTGAGGCTGGGCTTCCTCCCGGCGAGGTTCGTGCCGGGGTAATTTCAGTAGGCGCCACGACCGCAGACGTGATCCTGGTGCGGGTGGATGACCCTGAGTACGGGAAGATTTGGCTGGTTTCAAAGGACACAGTTGCCAGAATTCCGGATCTCTATGCCCAAGTGCAAGGCGAAGGGCCGACGCTAGCTGAGCGAATCGTGCCTGCCTCTTTGCGCGACCGGTACGTGCTCGGGATGTCACTCGCGCAATGGCTCGGGTGGCTACTCTCGATCCCGATCTCGTTATTGCTGGCTTGGCTATTGGCGTTCCTGCTGAGCGCACCCCGGCGAGCCTGGTACAAACTTCGAAAACTTCCATCTAGCACGTTCTGGGAGTCGCCACTTGGCACGCCGCTCAAATGCATCATTGCGATCTTGATACACGGCATTTTCGTCTATCTGCTTGATCCACCACTTCTGTATCGCGCCTACTACCTTCGCTTCCTGGCAGGGCTTCTGGCAGCCTGCCTCGCGTGGCTGGTGAGCAGGATCATTGACCGGGGATTCGACCATGCGGTGACTCGGACGCGACAACGCGGAGGCGGGGAGTCGATCCTGGTCATGATGCAGCGACTCACCCGCATCGTGATGTTGATCATCGCCATCGTCGCCGCCATGGCTCTGTTCGGGGTAAACGTGAAGACAACTCTCGCTGGCCTCGGCATCGGGGGACTGGCGATCGCACTGGGAGCGCAAAAGACACTCGAGAACATCGTTGGCGGGGTCTCGTTGCTGATGGACAAAGCTGTCCATGTCGGTGACTTCTGCAATATCGGGGGCAAGCTGGGCACAGTCGAGGACGTCGGCCTCCGCTCCCTGAAACTGCGGACCCTCGATCAGAACCTGCTTGTTGTCCCTAACGGATCGCTTGCCCAAATGCCGTTCGAGAACATGCAGGCGCGCCCCAAGTTACTAATCGACACAACGTTCTCCCTCCGGATTGAAACGCGTGCTGCACAGCTACGGCTCATACTGGATCGGTTGCAGAGCATGCTGAATGAGCACCCCTCCATCGAGTCCGGGACCTCAAGAGTTCGCCTCAACGATTTTGCCGGTGCTGCTTTCGAACTGGAGTTATTTGCATATGCGCAGACTGGCGACTGGATGCAATTCACGGCGATTCGCCAAGACATAATCCTTAAGCTGGCTGACATCGTTGAGGCTGTCGGTACTCAGTTCGCCGGACCAACGCAGCTGACATACCTAGTAGGAGATGCAGCCGTCAAGCCAGGCAAGAGCGTCGCTACCAGTAACGGGTGATCCTGCCAGCGGCCATGACCTCTTCCATTGCCGTCGAGCCCGGCAAGGCGATGTCTATGCTAGGTGACTCCATCGGCGCAGCGTGCTACTGAGCAGAATTAAGCGAACCCAAGGAGGCCATCGGTGTATTTCCTAAAAACAGGTTCACCGGAGTATCTGCACTGGCTAAAGATTTTCGAGCCCCTGATGGTAATTACTGGAATTGTGCAGCCGCTCGCCACCATCCCGTCGATTACCAAGCTGTACTTCACACACAGCCAGCATGCCTCAGGGCAGTCGTTGACCACCTGGTCTATCTTCACCCTCGCAAGCTTGTTGTGGGTTATCTACGGATTGCTCAATCGCAAGGCCGCTATCTATGCCGGTAACATCATTGGCCTGGTAATGAATTTGCTTATGGTGAACGGCATCCTGATGCATGCCGGATGGACCTATTAAGAGTCAATGATGACCTTCGGTAGTCGGACCTACGATTGCTTTCACGCCCACAGCCCAGCTACGCGGCAATGCAGTACATCCAGCTGACGGCTGAATCTTCAAAATTCGACTCGCGAACAGGTTTAGCGGGATAGCCTGGAAACACAGCCAGCGAAACAGCCTGAAAGACAAAATTATGCTTATGAAGAGTCTCATCCTCAGTTGCATATTGGTTGTGGCCACACCTGGGTTTGCGCGTGAGAGCACTGATGTCATTGTCATGAAAAATGGCGACCACCTCACCGGCGAGATCAAAGGCCTCAACCAAGGTGTGCTCTACATCAGCATGAGTTACATATTGGGAACAAGCTCGGTTCAATGGTCTGAAGTGGCACATCTCGAAAGCAAGCAATTATTTCTCGTGAAAACCCAGGACGGCTCGGTGTACACCGGCGCCCTTAATACCTCAGACACTCCCGGTGATCGCCCCGTGGAGATTCAGGTGGTAGAAACGTCGGGAAAGGAGATTGTGCTAGACAGTACCCGTATTGTCCAAATGGACATGACCTCAGAGAAGTTCTTCCAGCGGTTCAATGGGTATATAAACACGGGAATCATCTACTCGAAAGGCAACCAATCAACCCAGTACAGCTTGGGCTCCCAGGTTACGTACCCGCGCGAGCGCTGGGCGGCTGGGGCCAGCTTCTCGTCCACCTTGTCCTCCAGTACCGGAGCTACTGCCTCCACACGAAATCAGCTAGACGTGAATGCCTTCCGGCTCATGCCTTGGAACAACTGGTTCTACGAGGGCCTTGGCAATTTCCTGCAGAGCACCGAGCAAGGAATTGTGCGGCAAGGCACGTATGGCGGCGGTGTAGGCCGCTACTTGAAGAACACCAACGGAGCACGCATTGCGCTCCTCGCCGGCTTGGCGGCGCAGAACACGGATTACCGGCAAAACATCCCAGCGCAGAGTCTTGCGTCTGGCTTAATCGCTGCAAACTTGCAATTCTTTCGGTTCAACAAAACGAACGGCAGCGTCGATGCTATTTTCCTGCCTATCATTTCGCAGCCCGGCCGCGTGAAGTTCAACGTGAACGCGACCTATTACATCAAGCTCACTGGGAATCTGTCTTGGAATTTCTCGTTCTATGGCAACTGGGACAGCCGGCCGCCGGATGGACTTTCCAGCAGCGACTACGGATCCAGTTCGGGTCTCAGTTGGACCTTTGGCAACAAGTGACCGAGTCGTGCACGGCCGTCGATCGTGATCCTGAAGGTGACACTTGTAGCGTGGCCCGCTGACGCACAAGCAGAAGCGCAGGGTCCTCCGCGTTTCTGCCCTATGAGCCGATTGGCAATCAGAGCGTCACGGGATCCAGATGCTGTGGTATTTGAAGAGCCGGAAAACGGGATAGCTGAAGCTTGCCGACCGCGCTCGCTCAGTGCATAGGCATTAAATTAAAGGGAACCAACGCTAGAGTCCATGGGCTGACTTCCCCCAAGATGTTCGTTATGCCATCCGCAGCCTACGTCTGGCTCCAGCCTTCTCCAACCCACGCCCAATCATCGGCCGTCCCTCAAGTAGCGTTAGCAGGTTGCCAGCCGGCGAGCGCGCCGGAAATGCGTTGAGGTTCACCTCCCGCCGCGAAATCGTGGCTGCAACCGATGGCGGACCGCTCCGTGTGCTACAATATGTGTTTGGTTGTGCTACACAAGTGGGAGACCAAATGGCTACCATGAATAAGAAGAAGAGTGCGGTCCTGGAGAAGAAGGGTTCCAGGCGCTTCGCGGATGCAGTCACGATCGCAAGGGAAACCGGCTTGCTCAAGGGTGCACGCACCAAACTCGTCCGGGGCCGAATGCCGGATGCTCTTGTCGCCAAAGCAAAGGCGAGCATCGGTGTTCAGTCTGACACCAAGTTGATCGAAGTCGCCTTGGCAAATCTAGCGGTGGCGGACGAGTACCCTGATTGGTTGCTGGCCCAGCGAGGGACGGTCAACAAGGATATCGACATTGAGTTCTGAAGTGCAGCGCGTGCTGCGCCGTCTCAAACCTGAGAAGAGGTTGACAGTCTTACAGACGCGAAATGCGGAGGGACTTCCGTTTCTCAACCGCGTTGCGAAGCTACCACCGAAGCTGCTGTACGACACCACAGTCTATATCGATATCCTTCAGGATCGATTCCCTGAAGAAGGCGAACTTGTATTGCGGGCGGCAGATGCTTGGCATTCAACCGTGACGGAGGCCGAGTTGGTTGCCCCCTGCGGGTTCTTGAAGCCTGAACATCCCGCCACGGCGGCCGCCGTAAAGGCGATAATTGCAGTCCTGGAGCGACGACCTGCGCATCGGACAATTACACCCGACCGAGAGATATGGACGGAGGCGGGAATCCTGTCCGGCATTCTAGCTCGACTACAACACTACGGTGCGACGGATCGCCGGCGGATCATGAACGATGCTTTGTTATTTGCCACGGCGAGGAAACATGGCCTTACTGTTCTGACTAGTAACGTGGCTGATTTTGATTTGCTGCAGCAGGTTGAACCATCGGTCAGCGTCCTCTTCTATGATCGGCGGTAAGTTGGCTGGGGTCTGACTCTGGGCGCCAATTGCCCTTCCCGCACCAGCGATGCTCGAGCACAGATTGGATACAGCCAATATCGTGAGCGGAGTCATCGACCCTCGATCCCAAATCCATCGGCCCCGGAAGTGAACGAGTGTATCTCGTGGCTGCGACTAACTCGCCCAGTGTGAACTGCTCCCCACCGTTTGGCGTATAACGCGGCCCGATGCCCGACTCTAACTTTCTCCCGCGCGGAGCTTTGGAGACAGTTCGTCATGTCAACAAACTCCGCACCACTTCCAGGAACAGGATCCTCATTTACTGTCACAGAAATTCCCGAACTCTTTGGTTCTAAAATGAGACTGACCTGGTAGAACTACGGGTCCCCCTGCGAATAACGGAAGAGCGTCTAGTTTCGTTGCTCGCCGGAGAATTGAAATGCGTGTCCCCCGGATTACCCTTCCCCTGGTTTGCCTTGCGCTCTCTGTCTTGCCGATGTTTGCGCAATCTCCTAACGCGAACATCAACGGCCAGGTCCTCGACCCTTCCAGTCGAGTCATCGTCGGAGCCGAAATCATCGCCGTCAATGACTCAACTGGCGTGAAATACACCACCCAGACGAGTGGGGAAGGAATTTACGTTCTGCCGAATCTGCCTCCCGGTCCCTATCGGCTGCAGGTCTCGAAGCTCGGCTTCAAGACCATCATCAAGCCCGACATTGTTCTTAACATTCAGGACGCGCTTGCGATCAATTTCACTCTTCCCGTAGGCGCGTCAATGGAAACCGTAACGGTTGAGGGAGGCGCACCACTGGTGAACACGGAGACCCCGGAGGTCGGGACCGTGATTGACCGCAATTTTGTTGAGAATCTGCCCCTGAACGGTCGCAGTTTCAATACCCTCCTTCAATTGACTCCCGGCGTAGTGCTTGCAACCTCGGCTTCGGCCACGAATCCCGGTCAGTTCAGCATCGCGGGCCAGCGAACCGATGCCAACAATTTCACAGTCGATGGCGTCTCCGCCAACTTTGGAGTATCGACGAGCGCTGATCCAGGGAATTCCGGAACGGGCACAGCGCAGGCTTTCAGTGTATTAGGCGGGACCAGCAGTTTGGTTTCGGTGGACGCCCTGCAGGAGTTTCGCACTCAGACTTCGGCGTTTGCGCCGGAGTTTGGCCGCGCACCCGGCGGGCAGGTCACCCTCAGCACTCGCTCGGGGACGAATGACTTTCACGGAGGGGCGTTCGACTACTTCCGCAATACGGTCATGGACGCCAATAACTGGTTTGCGAACAATGTTGGACTGCCGCGCGTGCCCGAGCACCACAACGACTTTGGGGTGTTTCTCGGCGGACCAATCCGTAAGGATAAGACCTTTTTTTTCTTTTCGTATGAGGGTGCCAGACTTCGCCTCCCGGAAAGTGCGCCCATCCTCGTGCCTTCCGAATATGCACGCCAGACCGCGTCGCCTCAACTGGCACCGTATCTCGATGTATATCCTTTGCCCAACGACAGGACAGCAGTACCAGGCATCTACACGGCGCAGTTTACCGGCAGCTACTCTAACCAGAGCACGCTGAATGCGACCAGCGTCCGGCTCGATCACACATTCAATAACCGGTTCTCAATCTTTGGCCGATACAACGATGCTCCGTCCCAGTTGGTACAAAGCAATTTTGTCGAACTCGATACCGTCCACGTCGATACCGGGAGCGGCTCCGGGGACACATTACTCGTCGGCTTCGTACGCACCAGGCGTGATCCGGAACAGCGGTGGATACAGCGGTGCATCGGAAAGTGCTCCGACTCCCTTTTCCTTGCCGCCACAAATCGCCGACATCGCGGGTATAACGCCGACAATCTCGGGTTTGGTATATTCCATGTTAATCACCTCCTTTCTGAGTTGGCTCTGAGCTACTTCACTAGTTAGTAGTCCATATGTAGTTGTATGGTTCTTATTGCGATGTTTCGAGCCTTGCCCTGCAGACGGTAGAGCTCCGGGCGCGAACGAAACTGTGTACTCTAAGCGAGGTACCGCTCGACATCGCTTCACATGATCGACCGGTCAACGCCCGTGAGAGTCAGAAGGCGAACTTCTGTAACTCGCAGAACGCCGCGGGCGTCATTGGCAAACAATCCACTCCTCAGCAACATCAACTTCCTTGCTCGGATCGTTGCCCTTTGCAGGGCCGACGCCTTACTCGTCACCGCATATTGCGGGGAAGGAATCTCGGTGGACCTTCCCCTCAGCAGCAGATGAAGTGAGGCCGATACAAAGCCGGGAAATATTCCCACTAACTGGAGCGAACTGATCAAGCCGCCCCAGGTAAAACATCCAGCGCTGACTTCATGTCGATCTGTCGTTGCCCGATGGCCAACAATCCCAATTCCGGCTTAGTTCCGGAGCGCTTGGTACCGGGAGCGCTCCGGACATCGGTTACTCGTCGGCTTCATACGCACCCGGCGTGATGTGGAAGATCGGCGGATTCAGCGGGGCATCGGAAAACATGCCGGTTCCCTTTACCTTCGTGCCGCAGATCGCGGATACCGCCGGGGTCACGGCGACAATCTCTGGCTTGGTATATTTCATGGTAATCACCTCCCTTCTAAGTTGGCATCGGCTACATCGCTAGCTAGTAGAACTTACGTATGGCTGTAATTCTCTGCTTCCGGAAACTCTTGGTTAGAAGCAACACGTCTTGACCCTGCGCATTCATCGAGCCATCCAGCACGCCACGTTTGAGTACAGCGCGCAGCCAGGATTCCATGGCTAAGGTGCGCGTCAGAGTCAAGTTGGGGACCTCGGCGCCACGCGCGACCCGATCCAACATGTGGACAAGACGCTGGCTATCGACGATGCCCAGATCGGCCGAAGCCAGCTTCTCACGATCGAGGTTGAGCCGGTGCCATTGCGCCAGGACCGTTTCTCGCAGACCCGCGAAGACATACGCCTTACGTTTTCTGTTAAGCACTTCGTCGGGTACGATTCCGGTGAGTGCGCGGCGCATTAGGGAGAGGCGTCGTCCCGGTCTCACCAGTTGCTCTGGAGGAATTGCGTAGAGAAACTCTAGTAATGCCCGATCAAGGTAGGGATAACGTCGCTCATAGGTAGGGTTCGACGGCAGCATGTAGCAGGCGAACTGCCGCCGCAAGGCATCGAGTGTGTTCAGGTTGATCTGTAAACTCGGCAACCGGTCGAAGAACTTGAGTCTGGTTTCATAACCGATCAGAGCCGCCCGACGATGGTGAAGAAATCTCGGGGTGAGCCATGAGGCTGCCTGGCGATCTTTGGCTATGCCAACCAGCTTTACTTGGAAGAACTCTTTCGTGGTTTCAAAAAGCATGTGAAACCAGGGCCTGCGCTTCTCGATCGCCCAAGCGGTAAGCTGGCGGCTCAGCATCAGAAGGTGGCAGGTTGCAAATAGATCGGCCAGTTCCGGAGTTGGCGTCGGTACTCCGCCCGTGACCTCGTCACCGCCGACGCCGGAGAGCAGTACGCGATACCCGCCCGATCGCAGATAGGCGGCGAAGCTCCTGGTGACCTCGTCACAACTCGCGGTCGAGCCCGGAGTGGAGGCAAAGGAGGACTCCGAACAGTCGAATGTCAAAGCTGAGTGCCCGCTGACATCGATATGGCAACCGGTACGGCCCCGCTTCTCTTCTACCTTCGAGAAATAAGGCTGTTCGTTCCAATTGGGCTCGGAATCGTCGTAATAGGAAAGCGTGTCAACTCTTGGAGTGCTGCCGGCAGCTCTGCCGCAGATGTCGTCTGCCATACACACAATAGAAGACGAGTCCATGCCGCCGCTCAATTCGGCCAGGACTGGAGACTCGGAGCGAAGCCGCTGCCGGATGGAACCTCTTAGGGCACCCCGAAAGTGTTCCTCATACTCGACATCGCTACCATAGCGAATCGACTTTTCGGGGTCGAAGTCCCAGTATCGTTTAACTTCCACAGATTGTCTCCGCAGACGAACGAAGCAGGATGGAGGCACGGAACGAATGCCGGCGTACGGAGTGAGGTGTGGCTCAGGGAATAAGGCTAGCCATCCAGCAATGTATTCCTCCTCCAGCTGGAAGGTACGCTCTGCGAGCAAAACCAGAGGATCAATTATGGTGCACCAAGTAACCTGGTCCTTTTCTACGGAATAGTACAAATGGCGGAGCCCAAGAAAATCCGCGGCTAACGTAAGTGACTGGTCCTTTGGCTCCCAAATCGACAGAGCCCAATCACCGATGAGTCGGCCCAAGGTGTTAACTCCCCAGCAATCGTAGGATGCCGCGACGATTTCCAGGTCAGTTAACCCTGATGCTGTCCTATTGCCTAGCTCGTCGATGAGGACTTCGCGATTGTCGAGTCGGCCGTCCCACGTGATAACAGCACCGGATTCCGAGATGTGGGGTTGCGATTCACGACGAGATGCCTCCGTGGTGTGGAATGCACGGTACAGGACTCCAAAATTGTCGCGACAGAGTGTTCCCTCACCATCTGGTCCATAGGGTGACAGCTGCGAGCGAACCCTGTCGAAAACGGTCGGATCTACTGGCTTGCCATCAAAGTCACATCTGCCGAATTGAACGCTCATAATCAGGTCCCTTTCAGCTGCGCCGACCTAGCATTGGTCGAGCACGTCGTAGATCTCCCGCACATAGGGTTTGTCGTTCACCACCCGGCCGCCGACCTCGACCCAGGCATGAGCTCCGAAGGGCATGCGTCGGGCTCCAATCATCATCTGGGCCGGTACGCCATGACGTTTCAGCAAGAATGCGGTAGCGGCAGAGCGCTGGAGGCAGAGCACTTCCTTCCAGTACCAAATACAGGCCATATCAACCGCTGAACAGATTTGTTGGGTCGCCTTATCTGGCGTCGGCGCTGCGTTCGTCGGGCAGAGGCGCACCTTGTTGTAAACCGCTTGAAAGTTGCCCCGGCTCTTACACAGGTCAAACAGAGTCAGCAGCAGATATGCACGCAACACAAGAAAGGACATCTCCGCACTCCTTCAGCTCACACAGTCAGTTGCAATTGGTCACAAAGAAACGCCATTCGATCCGTGAGGGCGTCAATCCGGTCGCTCAAGGGCAGCACGGGTGAATGTCCCCGGTGCCGGCTGTAGTCCAGAAATATTGGATGACCCGACGCGTTTGCCGCTTGCAACCGGGCTGTCATCTTCCGGGCGTGGAGTGCATTACACTTCTGGTCCGAATCCCCAGATATGATCATGGTCGCCGGATAGGCTGTGCCGTCGCGCACCTTGTGATAAGGGGAATAGCCGAGGAGAGCTGCAAAGTCTTCGGCATCGTCCACAGTTCCAAATTCCTCTTGCCAGACTTGAGCGTTATCGAACAAGTGGTACCGCAGCATGTCGAGCAGAGGGACCATGCACACAACCGCGCGGAACAGCTCCGGCCGCTGCGTCATGGCAGCACCGACCAGCAACCCAGAATTCGAGCCGCCGAAGATGGCAAGCTTCCGAGGCTCGGTGCGGCCCGTTTCAACCAGCCATTCTGCAGCTGCGACGAAGTCATCGAAAGCCACCTGACGGTGCCGTCGTTTGGCGGCATTGTGCCAGGCCTTGCCGAACTCCGAACCGCCTCGAATGTTGGGCAACGCAAACAGACAGCCACGCTCGATCAGAAATGCCACGAGCACGCTGAATTGCGGCGTCATCGAGACTCCATAGCCGCCATATGAAGTCATGATCGTGGGATGTGCGTCTCCCTCGAGAACTTCTTGACGTCCCACGAGAAACATCGGAATCTGTGTGCCGTCTTTTGCCGGGAACCTGACCTGAGTGTGACGGCAGGACTGACTATCAAATAGAATCGTCCGTTCTGCCCAGACTGTTACCTCGGACTTGGCCGGCAGATAGCGGCAGACCTGAACCGGTTTCGCAAATGATTCTCGTTCCAAGAACAATTCGTCCCCATCTTCACTGCTGCCCATCAGGCGCACCGTGTCCCATTGGTTGGCCGGCACTCGACCAAGGAAGCAGCCTGATAGGTCGAAAACCTTGATCTCTGTCTGCATGTCCCGGAGATAGGAGATAAAAATCCTGTCACCGCATACCGTCCAGTTCTGGATGGGCATATCAGTACTGGGAACGACATCAAGGAATTCCGGATCTGCGGTCTCGCGAAGGCGCACCTCGACAATTCCGAAATTGGGCGCTGTCCGATCGGTTGCAGCCAAAACACGGCCGTCCTTCAGCAGCACGGGTGCAAACATGTATGGCGCGTCACGAATGATCGGCTGCGGCCCATCGGGGTTCCCGAACCGCCAGAGATAGAAGTCAGTTGACGTTGTTGCTTCAAATCGAACGATGAGAAATCCAAGATCTTTCGCGCCGGAGACGAGATGGAGACGGAGGTTATTCCCGCGGCCGGCGAAGAAGACCTCTTGATCATCGGCGAAGCTGGTGCCAATACTGTGCTTGTATGCGGCGTGATAGTGTGGCTCTTTGGTTTCCAGAGGCTCATGAACGTAATAAAAGGATCGAGAATCTGGAGAAAATGCGAAGCCGCGAAGATACCCTCGGGAAAGTGCATCCGGCAAGATCTTCCCGGTTTGGATTTCCAGAATTTCAAATGTTCCCGTACGCTCTCCGCCCTGTTTGATCTCATAGAGCAACAAGCCACCATCGGATGAAATGCAAAGCGGCCTCGCCGCCGTGTGCGGCCCCGTACCCCGAAGCATCGGATCGACAAGTATCTGATCCGGTCCAGTGACACCCTCGCGGAAGCAGATGCAGGGCTGCTCCTGCCTCGCCAGACGCTTCAGGAAGAAGTACCGGCTACCGACCTTTTGAAGCGATTCGTACGTCTCTACTTCAAGCAATTGACGAACACGATCTCGGACGCGGTCTCGTACAGGAATGGAATCGAGGTAGGATCGCGCGTAGCGTGCCTGGGCCAAAAGCCATTCCCGAGTGCGCGGGGAGTTTTGCTGTTCGAGCCAGCGGTAAGGGTCTGTTACGGTCACGCCGTGCAGTCGGTCGGCCACGACCTCGATCGGCGTGTAGGGTGGATGCTCGATCAATGGGGGCATGCTGACCTCCGGGGCGTCAGTTTCTCGGCTTCCCGATACATGCGCCGCGCCAAGCTACGCAGGTAACCGGCGGTGGCCGGCTCCCGCAGCCTCTGCGGGTCGGTCCAGACGTCGTTTCCCGTCGCATAAGCGAAAACGGCCAACAGCGGCGTAAGACGCAATGCTTCGCGGAGCGCCTTGGGCGGGATGACCTGTGTCCACTGCGCGCAATACGATTCGATCAGTAGTGCTTCGGCCGAGGCACTGATGTCAGTTCTGGCCCGTAGGTGTTCGAGCAGATACTCGAAACTCAAGAAAGGATTTCCTATGTATGCTTCTGCCCAGTCCAGAAATACACATTTCGTTGCCGCGACGATAATGTTTCCCGGGTTGAGATCTAGATGGCCCAGCGCTGAAGGGACCCGGGCCGCCTCCATGTTAGCCAGAGCACTTTGTATTGAGTCTCCCAACCAAAGCAGTTCCTCGCGGTTGAGCGCCGCTGGCAAAACTTTCGTTTGTTCCTCCATCAACTGGGTCATCGTCTCTATGAACGGCTGCACAAGACGCGATAGGGCAACTGTTCTCAGGTCACGTGCCCCGGCAGAGAGAAGCAGTGTCCCATGGTCGAGCGATTTAATTTGTAATCTGGCTAGAGTCGTCGCTGCCGTTCTCCAGAGAGCGATCTCCTCGGTTTCGTCGAGCTTGCATCCTTCGGCCTCAAGCGCAAGCCACCCGTTGCAACCAGGCCTGGTAGCGAGGATTGGCGGAAGATACACCGGAAGCAACTGGGCAAGCGTGCAGGTGATCGGAAATTCCCTCTCGTTAGGCTCGCCCACGGCTTTGAACCACAATGCCGGCCCGTCTGTTACGAAGCGAACGAGGCTGAACGAGGGGCTAGCATTCTTTTGACAGAAGGTATCGCCGAGATGGAGGCCTTGCGGCTCGATGACGCCACGTATCCATTCCCGCAACTCACGAAACCAACCCAGTCGTGCGAACGGACCAGGCAAGGAATCCCTCGTCGGGGTATGCCATTGCGCAACAACTTTCCGGATTGCCGAGGACTCGCGAGGATCGATCGATGAATCCTGGGACAAAGCTGCGACCGATAACCATTGGGTGGGTGCCTTGGGCTTGTTGCTGGTCTTCCAATGTTCCGCGATTTCATAACGGACGCCAGTGCCATCTATAGCAGCCAGTGCGTCCTGATCGAATAAGCACAGGACCTCTGCTCCCCAGTCGGTCCTGACCGCAGCCGTGAGCGTCTCCGCAAACCGATTTCCAGCGGAAAGCGCTACGGAGGGAAGCACGAATTGATCTCCGCTTCGCGCCAGAAGGACCCTGTCCCCGTCCCGGCTGAGGATAATGACCTTGTAGCTCTCCTGCGCGCTTTGGCCCTCGCTCGTCATCTTCCGATCTCCGGCCGCGCAGCATCGTCTGGCTGAGAGTCTGCGATCAGTCGGTGCGTTTTAAGCAATTCCATGAACTCGCGCACATCCTTCTCAACAACTTCACGTTTGGCGTCGAATTCACGAACAATCACGCTCACGATGTCAGACTCGGTTGACCCGCTTTCAAGAAGCTCAAGGATCTTTGACCCAACCAGGTTCAGGTTGAACATCTGGCCTTGCTGAACATCCAGGACTATCGCTCCATCTTGACCATGCGTGCTGCGAACGCCATTGGAGATTTTGTACATCGCATGCTCCGCCAAGATCGGTTCATTTCTTGGACCAAGTGTCTGGTACAACTTGCCATCTGGGTCGACGAAGGAGCCAGTGATTCCTAGCATTGTTCGGGAAACGCCCGGGCTTTTTGAAGTTGGGCCGTCGCTTCAATCACATGCAAGATTCAATTCGGAGTTCAAGCCACAGTGATGCGTTCGCTTTTGCAAAGTAATCGGTTGTGCAAAATAGATGAACCCTTACACGGGGCATTTCGATGGCGGATCTGCAAGTTGTTAAGACGCTGATTTGCAGCTTGTCTCCCCTGGGGATGAGGCAACACGCGGAAGGCTCCAGGCCACCGCTTGGTCGGGAAAAAGCGTCTCCGCTCCTCCATCGGCTACGATCCGGCCTCCGGAGAGAACCAGGACTCTGTCGAACGCCGATATAGTCGAAGGCCGGTGAGAGACCACAATTAGAGTGGTGGAGGAAAGACATCGGCGCAAGTTATGGAGCACGAGCGTTTCCGCAGTGGGATCAAGGCAGGAAGTCGCCTCATCCAGGACAAGGATGCGAGGCCGCTGTAGTAGCGCTCTTGCGATCGCCAGCCGCTGTCGTTGACCGCCGGAAAGCTGGCAGCCATCGGGTCCAATCCGTTGATGAAGACCCTGGGGAAGTTCCCCGAGAAGATTCGTCAGGTCCGCCAATTGAAGCACACCGTGCAACTCACATTCTGAAGCTCCCTGGCGGACAAATCGGAGATTAGAAGCTAGACTCCCCTCAAAGAGAACCGGATCGCGCGGCAAGTAACATACGTTCCGGCGTAAATCGTTCAGGCGAATATTGCGAATGTCCTCATTCCCGATGTAGATGGATCCAGAGTCAACGTCATAGGCCCGCACCATGAGTCTCGCCAGAGTGCTCTTTCCCGCACCGTTCTCACCGACAATTGCTACTTTCTCGCTGGGTAGGATTTGAAGGAACGGAATTTGCAGGGTTCCGTGCTGCCGCTCGTAGCCAAATATAACTTCATTAAACCGCAGTTCCCAATGCTGGGGAAACGGAGTCGGCACGCTGGAATCGGCGACGCTCGGCCGCAAAGCCAACACCGACTGCAATTGGCGGATGCTGGAAAACGCTCTTTGCGCCCGGGCGTACAATTCCGCAGCTCCGCTGAGTGGCTCGAAGAGCTGAGTAATGAAGCTATAGAAGGCGACCAAGCCACCGAGACTCAGCGTGCCGGCGATGACGCTCCAGCCTCCATAGCCGATCACTGCGGCCATTGCCAACACAAAGGCCAAGGAGGTGCATACCGTAAACCAGACACCCGATTTGAAGAGGCTGACGTGAGAGCGCGCTGACCGCGCCAAGAGCCGAAATGCGGTCCGTTCTTGCCGCTTTTCCCGCCCCAGCAGTTGTATTGGAAGAATCGAAGAGATGTGTTCCTCGAGAAAGCTGCTCCAATCCTTCAGGGTGAGTTGGACCTTGTCGGAATCGGACGCAAGTCTGCCACGGAAATGCTGCCGCATTACGAGGAAGACCGGGATAAGGGGAAGAACCGCCCACGTCAGGGCTGGGCTCAGGATGAACATAGTTCCGACAGTGAAGCTTGTCGCCAGGCAGGTGCGCAGAATCGAAGGAAGCAGATCCGAGCCAAAGTAAGCGATCTCGTCAATCGGCTCTTTGAAGGAATACATGACCGTGCCCGGTGGTGTACTTTCATAATAATCAGCGGAAAGCCGGTCAAGGTGCCGCAGCAGATCGACACGTAGCGTTAGAGCCATCCTTTGTACCGCATTGAGAGTCAAGTAATTTCCGAGGCTGGTGAACGCTGTCCGTCCTTCGTTACTTAGAAAGATCAAAACTACAGCGCATAATAAAAGTCCCATCTGTCGCTGGGGTAGAACCCGATCGATGAGCCACTTCAGAACCAGAGGGGTGAGGAGCGCAAGGAGGGTGCCCGCCGTAATGCATAGGAAACTGGCGACGTGCCAATGGGCATATGGTCGGATCTGCTTCGCGAGCCAGCGAAGCTCACTCGGAACCCAGGAGGACAAGCAGACCTCACTCGTATGCAACGCGAAGGAATCTCCAAGATGCGATTCATTCAAAAGCATAGGCAGCGACGCGTGTCATCGTCCAGAAAGTGTTCCCGCTGTTCGCTTTCTGTTCAACTGCGGCGAATTGTTATTGGAAACAAGGGTCTTTGGCTATCAGGAGTTGTTGGCCATCGTTCGCAAACCGGCCGGACTGCGGTCGCGTTGCGAATCGGTTCGCTCGATACAGGAGTTTATGTGGGGAAAGCATGGCGCTATTCTTCGGCAAACTCCCGTTACAGGGGCAGAGGTAGGTAAAGAGCGTCCCCTACGCCATCGAACAGCACGGGGGACAAACGCAACCTTCCACGCGCATTGCACTCACATCGAACTCTATCGCTGATTGAATTGTCGGGTCGCGTGCACAGAACATCTGAGTCAGTTTGTGACTGGGCGGAAGCAGGTCAATCAGGGCAGTCTTCTGACCACAGTGACGATCTGCCCGACTACCTCCGCGTCGAGGGTCGGAAGGTGTTCTGTCTTATTGAGGCCCTTGAGGTAGGAGTGAACAACCAAGTGCTTGTTTTTCAATTCACAGCACCCGCATAGATAAGTTCCATCGCGTCTGAGAATGACATACAGTGGTTGTTGCCACAATGGTTTCGAGTCGCAGCCGTCTGGTTTTTTCTTGTGCCGGTTCACGATTGCTAGTAAGCCACCCGCTAAGTAGGGGTGCCGGGCGTTTCCCGTTCCGCCAATCCAAAAGAAATCCTTCAGAGTTGGATTTATCAGTCCAGAGAGAGGGCCGATTGACCTTCGTAAAAAGAACGGGACCTCTTCAACGTATGCGAGCAGTCGCTCAGGAAATCCGCTGCGGTCGGGTTCATAGGTTCCCAAAGGCGCGGAATCGATCTCTTCTGTCGACGCTCGGTCAACGAATCGGTCCGGGATCGAGTCGGTTCCAGCTTCCAGCGGACTGAGACCAAGAGCCTCCAACATCGAGTCGAGCCGCAACGAATAGACTAGGCAGAAAGTAATAATTTTGTGAAAGTGCCGGGGTGGAGCGTCGAGCGCTTCGTAGTCGGACAGAGAACCTGGGGATACGTAGTAGCGTTCGTCGGCAAGCAGATTCGCGACCTCTCGACCCATCGCCGACGCCGAACGAAAGGAAAGTGTCATCCTCAGCCTTGCGTTACGTAGCAGGGATCCCAATTTCGGCGCCGAGTACATCGACTCCGGTCTTCGGGCTTGAGCCACTTCTTCGGCAAGTCTTGGTTGTCGCAGCGTTTGTACGTTACGAATCTCCATATCTGCGACACCAACGAGCCTTGCTTCTTCAGGGACCCTGAATTCGACTTGGGCATAGGGTAGTTGTGTGCTAACAATTGCGATGTGACCGTTCCCGGTAGTGCGGATGTGGCAGCAAAATAGCCCATTACCATGTTCAACCAGAAAAATCCCCTTGGATATCTCGCCGTTGATTTCCCGCAGAAGCCTACCTGTGATTGTGGGCTTTATGCGCACGATGCTGCCGGCGAGCAATTCTGGAAAGGCAAGCGCATCCTGATAACCAATTTTCGCGTACAGAAACCCTTTATCCCTCAAATCTGCGAACGCACTTAGGCGCAGGGGGCTCGTCCATTCCAATACCTGAGAGAGCGGGGCCACGGGAGGGGCAGGGACGCCACCCCGGGAATCACGGAGCCATGGGATGCGAGAATTCGGGTCCTCCAGAGACGAATCCAGGAGGATAGTACGTGCTGAAGAAAGCTGAATCTGCAAGCGAGGAATCGACTCTACCTGAAAACCGAACACCTGCAGCCAGTCAGTGAGCTTGTAGTTGGAGATCCGGCTGAGAGCAAATAACTGAAACAGGCTCGGGCTGAAGGTGCCGCGCTTGAGATCGTAATATAGATTGTGCGGCAAGAAATAGGGAGAAGACCGACCAAAAAGCACAGCCGAGCGCCGGGATACATAGTGTAGCGTGAGATTCTTGCTATCAAGGATGGACTTGACTCGTTTCGCAAGTTCCCCGTTCGATCTCGGTTTCGTCTGGAGGTGCACCCGCAGACCCCTCCTCGCATTTTTCCCGCGAGACGTTCTGCGCAGCGCCAGTCAAAGGTCAAGCGGGCTCATGCAAAGCCCAACTCGACCTGAACTACGGTTTCCTGTCACTCTCACTCTGCTCGCAGAGATTGGTTCTGTTTCAACACCTTCGCCTCCCTTCCGTCACAAATATCTCCGAGTTGCCCGGAATTCCGACCACAAGCGTCTCTTTCACAATAAAAGGCTGCCTCTGCGATGATTGCCATCGGTGGCCGTGAACCGGGTTGTGGTCGGAATTGCGACCAGACTCACGGGAGTTGGCCAGCTAAACCGTGAACTATCGCCCGTAGTTGCTGACGAAAGTATGTCGGATTCCCGAACACCAGGACAATGGTTGTAGACAAACAGGCCGGTATATGCCTACCATATCCAGCATCGAAATGCCAACGTGAGTCGTCCCGAATGTTGGCCCCGTCGTCCAGTCTCGAAGCAGGTAAGCGCCTTAGAGCCGAGCGCGAACGATTGCGCCTGTCCACCCGCGGTGTCGAGCGAATCAGCCAACGAATCGCGCAAGAAAAGAAAAATCAGGCTTTATATGTGTCCCATAACTGGGTCACAGACGTGGAAAACGGGAAGTTCGTACCGAGTTTCCCGAAGCTTTACAGCCTCAGCCTGATCTATGAATGTGACATCACCGAACTTTTTGCGCTCTTCGGCCTTAATGTTCGCGATCTCGGCAAAGAGCGGGGATTGATAAGTCTGCCGTACACGCACCTGATTCGACCCGGAATGGAGCAAACGGAAACCGTAAACGCGATGCCCCAGATTGGCGACGCAAGGTCTCCCTGGAACACACGAATCTTATCCATCGAATGTTCCAAGGCGTTCGCGAGATTCCTCTCTTCATGTTGCAGCAGGGCGATCCGCGACATTCGCTCTATGGATATATCGGGAGTGAGGACTACACCCTGGAGCCTTTGATCCGTCCTGGCTCTTTGGTGCAGATCGATGCTCGTCAGACGAAAATCAACAAGAGTGTTTGGGCAAGCGAGCATGACCGGCCCGTGTACTTCACGGAACTTCGGGATAATCGTTATGCATGCAGTTGGTGCGAACTCGACGGCAGCCACTTGTTGCTCATCCCCAGCCCACAATCTCAGATGCAAATCCGGCACGTCCGCTACCCGCAGGATGCTGAGATTGTGGGCCGAGTCACTGTAGTGACAATGCGAATCGCCGAGATCGAGTCTTAACCAATGACCAGGCCCAAACATGAGATTTTGTGGAGGTGCTTGCTGAGCCATTAGGGAGCAGAATTGTGGCAGGTCTGCCCGCCCAAGCTGCTTGGAGTGTTCCTCGGCTCTTGCGAAAAGGCGAGGCGGCGACGCGAGGAGCTGGAATTTTGCACAAACAACTCTTGGACACCGAGCCAATTCACACCAATCCCGTTGCATAGCCCTGTGCAGCTTCAGGACGCGCCCAAGGGAGGTTGCCATCGCACATGTCGCGGAACCAAGTACAGGCGCAATGGGAGGCGGGAACTACAGGACTACGACCGCAAGAAGGGCCGCCACAAATACCACTCCCCTTGGGGCACCAATCCTCATCGACTCAGATTACCGGGCCTGCTGATCAACTGGTGCGGCGCAATTGGGTTAATGATTTCGGACGTGGGTCTGGCCTCATCGACCGCAACGGCCTCCCCTGAATGCTGAATCACGATTGCGTTTGGGAACAAGCCTCCGAAGACGACGAACAACACAATAGCAGTGAGGATCCAACGCTCACGCGGCAACGCGTCCGCCATAACGGTAAACCCCGTTCGACGCTTGCCCAAGAAAAGCCGCGTGAACAAGCGAAAGAAGCTCACGGCATTCAGCGCTGTCGCAATCGGTAACAACAATCCTGTGAGGGGATGCGAAGTGAGGGTTCCCTGGATCAACAAGTCTTGAGAACAGAAGCCCAGTGTGCCCGACAAACCGACAAGCGCCAGTCCGAGAATCACAAAGAACACGGCAAGGCGCGGCGCGTGTTCGGCTAAGCCCAAATGCCGGCTCGCGCTCAAATTTTCGCCAAAACGAACCTCCAGCAGTCGCAGAATTCCAAAAAGACCCACGGTGGAAACCGTGACCACGAACCAGTGCACCACAGCTCCTGCGATTCCTTCCGCGGTGTGGCTCTCGAGGCCACTCAAGATGCAGGCGGACTGACTGAGAGCAAGCAAGGCAAGCAACCGCCGTGGCGAGTTTTCTCCCAGAGCTCGCAGCGCAACAAAAAGTGCGGTGAATATCGCGAGAAAGGAAAGTACCGGGAACAGACGGTCGGTCTGCGGATACAGCGGAACAATCAATTTGGCGACCAGTAGCGCGCCGAAGTGGCCGTTAAGCAGGAGGGCGGTCGGAACCGGAGGACTGCCCTCAAATGCGTCTGCTACCCAGACGTGGGCGGGGCAAATGCCTTTGCGAAAGATCACGGCGACGACCAGAAGCGCAAAGGCCAAAGTCCCGCCTGGGCGCTGTCCCCTTAAATTCGCAATCGAAACAACTCTGGTGTTGGCCGCGATGACGCCAATAGCAAGCGCGAGCGCCAGAATAGAAGACACCAAAGCCACCGCGGGGCGCCATGCGCGAGACCGGAACCACCCTGCCCACAGGAATGGGACGATGGACAGAGTCCACGCACCGAGCAAAACGAGCAGGTTTCCGGTCGAATATGCTAAAAGCGTCGAACCCAGCAGAATGAGAATTCCCGCGATCGTACCCCTCTTCGAATCACGGCAGGGAAGCAACAGAATCGCACCAAAAGTGAGGCTGGAAAACAGCAGCATCAACGTCTGGTACAGAGACTCACTCTCAGGCGCCTTCCACACTAGTACCGCACTTGCTACGATTGAGAGAATCGCCGCACTACATCCGACGGCGCGGGCCTGTCGCCGAAAGCTCGACACAACAACCGCGCCAAGCCACGGAGCCGCAATCGACGCGCCAGTCAAGAAAGAAGTACGGAGAACCCATCCCAGACCAGACATCAATGACTCCTCCGCGCGGGTCCCGCAGCGGACACCTGCACGGCGCGGGCGGGATGGATTTTTGTCCGGGGGGGTGTGCGAGTGCGACCCCGCCGCGAAAGACAGGCGGAGACTTGCAACAGCGGAGCGATCACCCACCGCTCGATAATCGTATCGAGATGTCCGCGGTCGAGCGCCCAACGGTAGAGCCAAAGCTGGACCCTCTCCGGCAGCATCTCCTCGAGCTGCTTGCCCGTCGGCGCGAGCTCTTCTCCAACAGCGGAATGCATCTGGTGATAGTCGTGAAGCATGGATGGTGCGCGCAGATATTGCATCGTCCGAACGGTAGCGTTTCCCAGGATGTGCGCCACCGCAAGCCATCTCCATCCAAGCCCGATCTCGATAAACACGATGCCCACTTGCGTCAACGTGGCATAGGCTAGCGACGTCTTGGCGTCGGCGCTGGCACGGCCAACGATGGTCCCGTGAATAGCCGTGGCCGCCCCAATCAGAATTACTAGAGACGAAGCGAGTACGGATTCAGCCAGAAATGGTTGCGCTCGCAGCAACAAGTACGCCCCGGCATGGATTGAGATCGCTCCATAGAAGATGGCGCTTGAGGGAGTCGGTCCCTCCATCGCGCGTGGAAGCCATCCCGAAAAAGGCACCTGCGCAGCTTTTCCGGCTGCTGCAAAAAACAGGAAAAGACAGACAACTACTGCCCGCGCGCCGGTCAGGGTTGGAACGCCGATAGCGAAAGATGCTGTTCCAGCCCAATGGTGCATGGCGAAAATACCGACGAACAATCCAATGTCACACGCGCGATATATGCCGAACACGTAAACTCCGTTTTCAACGGGAGCGGGCCTCTGCTGGAAGAATCCGATCAACAAGACCGACGTGATGCCGACGATCTCCCATCCTGCGGCCAACAGGTCGAAGGAACCAGCGGCGAATGCGAGCAACGATCCGAATGCGAACAGGTGGAGCAAGAGGAAAAATCGCAGGAAGCCAGACTCACGATGAAGGTAGGTAGCCGAGAACTGCCCGATCAGTCCTGCTAAGACTGCTGTCAATGCCAGGAAAGGAACCGAAAGCCGGTCCACCATCAATACCAAGGGGAAATGATATCTCCCAACCGCGAACCAGCTGCCGAAAGTGACAGTAATACTTGACGTGGAAGAGACCTTCCAAACTAGCGCCACAACTCCAGACGTACAGGCGGCGAAGGTCAGGCCGGTGATCCAGGACAGGAGCCGTTCGCTTGGAACCCAGCCCATCAACCATAGGAGCGCAAACACAGCAAAGATGAAGCCCGGGGCCACCACGACGAGAACCAGAATGTCTTGAAAAGCGTTCAATGCAGGCGGTCTCCTGTTGCAGTTCGAGGCGTTTGAATCCACGCCATGGGAAGATGCTGGAGCTTCCCGGCGTACCATTCGTGGGAGGAGAGCGCCACCGGAAGGCGTTCCAGGTCCTCGTGGAACTCTTCAAATCCGCTATCCCGGTGAACATGAACACGTGCGGAAGCAGGGTCAATCGTTGCCAGTCGAACCCACCGATTCTCGAGGAGCTGCTTTAATGCAGTGTTATCCTCGATCACCCGCTCCAGCCTGTCAGGCGTGGTCTCGACCACGAAGAGAATCCGGACAGGCTCGTGGATTTCAACCATCTGCCAGGGCAACCCAGTGCGTAGGTCGCTGGCGTGACCGTCCATGACTCCCATCAAGCTGGTAACGTTATGCGGCAACTTCGTCCCGCATCCGTATCGGTCGTTGTCGACAAAGGAAAAGTAGTATTCAAGATTGATCCCGGCGCAGACGGGGACCGCGGCAGCCAGCGATGCTGCCAGGGCTTCATTGCCGGGATCTAGATTGGCGTCATAGGAAACCAGAAATGCCCGCCGGTCGAGGAATAAGCCTCGGGTAAGGCTGCGACGCCCCACGATGCAAACCGAATTGGTGCAGTGCCCGTATTCCGGACGTGGCTGCGCGAGATGCTCGCTGCGTTCTTCCACATGACGGAGCGCGCGTTCGGCACCCGCATCTGCCGTCAATGATTCAAATCGCCGGGCACGCTCAAGAGCGTTCTGAGCTCTCGCGCGATCAAGCGAGCTACGAATGGATTCCAAATCCGGCAGATGTGTTGAGGGAATCGCATCGAGGTCGAAGAGTTCGACATCGTCGCTACAGCTGTCGTGATAGCCGCCGATGAACCAGGTGTCCGGCGGAACATCGATCCCTTTCTCCCGCAAGCGTTCGCGCACTTCCTCCCGGTTTGCCATTGCGGCAAAGAGCCGAGCGTTCGGTCCGCCGCGGCGCCCGCCACAGGCGCCGCAATCGTGAGCCGACTCGTGTGGATTGTTGAGGCTGCTCGACCCGTGGCCCAAAATTACCACCAGACGGGCGAAATCGCGCGACAGACCAGCCGGCCCCAGGACGCTCACGACTCGTTCTGCCTTTTCTTCCGCAGTGAATCCCATCAACAGCCCAGAGACGGCGCCCTGGGATTGCTTTGTGTTCCGCATCAACGTGAGTTCGGTCCGCGGCTCGGGCAGAAATGCCTTGTTTAGCCAATCGCGCAGCAGCGCATAACGTCGCGGCGCAAGGAGGTTACCAATCAGCGGCACGGCAGAGAGCAAGCCGAGGACTGAGGTCGAAAGCCAACCCCGAACCAAAGTCTGGGAAGAGACAAATGAATTGCGCATCAGCAAGCCAAGCACCCGCCGCCGCCAGCGGCGGCTCTCCAGCAGCGAACTGTCTCCGGGTTTTGGCTGTTCTACGATGGCGTGCTTCGGCTTGACCACCACCGGACACAACGCCGCCCCATGCGGGTCATCTATGCCTTTGTAATCGACCGCTACCCCGAAGTATCCGGCGGTCCCGAAAGTCTCAACTGACGGGTGGGCTTCTTCCAGAGCTCTCCGCATAGATTCTTCGCGCTCATCGAGGCAAAAGAATACCTGCGCGGGAGGCCTTTGTGGTTGATCGAACAAACCGCGATATTTTCGGTGGCTGGCCAGTCCACGGAGGATCTCGCGTTCGTGAGCTCGTTCGTAGGCAAGATGCAGGATTCGCCGGCGCTCCAGCCCGTTAAAGGCTTTGACTTCCCTCGAAAATGCCGCCCACTCGAATTCGGAGAGGCTGTCGATTTCCTCGGCGGAAAGTCGCAAGACGCGGGCTGCGTCATAGATGCGCGCCGTGCGGCTCAATCGCCTTCTCTCCCGCGTCTTTAACGGACTCTCCTCCCGAATTACTTCCGCTGCACCCCTTTGTGCCGCGACCCGCGACATCGTCAGGCGCACGGCGAGAAAGTCCATGAGGGAACAGGGCAAGACCTTGTGCGGAGCCAAAGTGGGCTCTTGTTCAAGCTTCCGCATTAAACCGGCCCAGCCCGGCAGCGCCAATAACTCGATCTGTAGAATTCCGGGCCATTCCGTTTCTTCGCGGATGATGCTGTCCAGATAATCCAGAACTGCATCCGCAGCCGAAAATCCCAGACGCACCTGCCTTCGGAACTCCTCGTCCAACCCGATCAGATACTTGGGGAAAATTCCGCCGCGCCCGGTGAGCAGCATCCGCACGCTCTCATAAAATCCTTTGTCGCGGTTGGGCATTGGCCAATAGGCGGTGCCTTGATCCAAAAAGACTGAGCATAGCCGGATCAGCCAGGGGTGGATCACGTCGTCCACGGGGCGAGGCGCGGCAGGTTCTTCTTCGTGAGCCACGGCGCGCGCAAAGCAGGCTTCGAACAGTACGCGCAGGGCGGGGCGCCGAAAATCCTTAGCCAGATCGCCTTGCTCGGTACGCCAAACGATAGTCGCCCCATCGAACTCCCTGACCCCGGGTGTAATCATGACCCGGCGCAGCGAACTCCGGCTCAGTCCCGCAAAGATAAGGAAATCGGCTTCCCGGTCAAGGACCACGTCGACATCCACAAGTTGGATCCGTCCACGGGCCACCTCGGCCCGATAGCTAGCCTCACTCATGTAGGGTTCGGCCCCAAACAGTTGCGCCGCCTGCTTTACCGCTTCTTCGAATGGGAGATGTTCGAAGGCATGCAGTGTGTTGTGATGAACAAAGACCCCAATGGGGCCCTGCCTGGGTAGAAGGTGTGCGCCGTATTCCAGCGCGCAGAGTAATCGATCCAGACGAGATGACTTGGAAGATGTCAGTTCAGTCATCGACGTGCGCCGAGACGGGATTTCGGTGCCTCCCTCGCGGCTTCCTTCAGCATGTTCACGGTGGTGTTGAGTTGGGCGTGAAAATAGCGGCGCAGTATATCAAGGACCTCTATGAGAGCTTGATCCCGGATCGAATAGTAGACTTGGTTGCCCACCTTCCGGCTTACCACGATCTGTTTGGCCCGGAGAACGGCCAGATGTTGCGATGCGTTGGCCTGCTCGATCCCCAGCTTTTCAATCAGCTGTCCGGCCGACAGCTCACCCTCGCGCAACAGCTCTACCAGGGCGATCCGGGTCGGATTTGCGAGGCCCTGAAAAATCTCGCTCTTGAACTGTCGTAAGGCGTCGGTCATTGAACAACTATTAGTATATTCGAAATTGCGAATATAGCCTAGCAAGGGCGAGCGCGGCTCGTTCTGAATAATGCTCAGGTCTAGACGCACTGAAAGCCACATTGAGACAGATCGAACAGGGCGAACAAACGCCACACGATCACCGCGTGCTGGCGAGCCTAAAACGCCACATCCTTTTGACTTTGGCCGACCTGGAACGGGAAGAGGCAGAATCAACCGCAGCCTGAGTATTCCGAATGCCTGAAAAGCGCCCACCCGACCTCGACACTTTCTCGCGTCAGTTCCGACAGAAATATGGACGCGATATGACGCCTGAAGAGATGCGTTTTTACCAGCTAACCAAAGACCTGCTCGACAATCCGCCGGAAGAGGACAAGGGCGGCGAAGCGGCCTGATTTGTCAGCAATGCAACTTGAGGATGCCGCAAGCCGGGCCCCTGTCACGGCGCAGCCAGTCTCGGGCGCATTCGGTAACGCGCCTACTTGCGAGCGAGTGCCCCAAACGGGAGAGATTCGGGGCACTCATGGATGCGTAGCATAGTGTCTAGCAGCTTTTGATTTGGGCTGGCGGCTACGAATAACCCGCATTGTGGGCAGTGGCGCACGATTAGCCGTGCTTGACGGGGGATGGACGCACACCCCTTTTTTGGCGAGTGCATACCATTTTGCATGGGGGAGGAACCTGGTGAACATAGCATAGTAGCGCCATATCGGATTGCAATCGCCATTTTCGGTAGTGTCCTAAAGTTGCGTTGATGACAGAACGCGTATCGGGGGTGCTGCGTAGTCTTCGCAGCGGTGCGCGTCAAACGCGGACTCCGCAGGACTCGTATCCTCGCCATCGTTGCAGATGTAATTCCAGATACAGCGTCCACAAGTAAACAGGATAAGGCCGCTGGGTTCTAGGGGCACGGGACACAGAAAGCGGTCAGCTTGATCGGGCATACCTGACGTTTATTAACCCAAATCACGCCAAAAGTTCCCGCAAGTCCCAAGCATGATCGGTAACCCCCGCTTCCATCGCTGGCGTGACACGCAAGCTGGCATGTATCCGGCAGAAGTTGTAATAGGCGAAGTGCAGAGCGCAAGTATATTTATGCCTTAATTCAGCCTCGGTTCGCACAAGACGTTGATTGCGCTTGTTCGTTTTGAATGGGTTAGAAAGCCAATGACACAATTTACGACACACTGGCCCACCGGAATTGGCGATGACCTCCGGGGGGGCCCCCTTCAGAAAGTTCCCAATTCTTCGAGTGCAACGCCCAGTTGTTCAGCGATTGCGGAGAGTGTTCCGGCATGCGGTTTTCTGACTTGGCCGTTTTCAATTCGAGCCAGTGTCTTAGGATCAATGCCCTCGAAATCGTGGCGAGTTAATTGGCGCTGCATTCGCAAACGTCGAATCGATGCACCGAGACTGTCATCTTCCGCGAATCGACGCTGTTTGATCCGACGGCGGAATTCTGGATCGAATTCATAAAGCACTGCATCCGCAGCCGCTTCATAATCTCCAAATTTCAATGTAGCTCCATAATCGGCAACGGCAAATAGATCAAACCGGGGACGAATGCCATTTGCAGTTGGCAAAAATGCATCGAATGGCACGACAAGAGGCTTAAGATCACCGCGCCAAAGAGTAATAATCTTCGACGGCCCATCAACAGTCCCTCCAACAAAGCGATCCTTTCGATCGAGCGCGGTTAACACGGATTTTAGTTCCTCTTTTGGCAGTGCAGCTGCTGGAAAAGCCACTCTTGTAAACCCATTCTCCAGTGCGGGGAGCAGCGGTGGTCGAATCGTCTTCAAAACCACAATCTGACCTAGTTTCTTTGAAAACCGCCTGTGGGCAACTTCGCGAGCGATGTAATCCGCGAGGCTGCTCTTGCTGATGATCCACACAATCCGGTCATCGTTACTGTGCGCAGCCTTCTTGGCCTCTTTCAGGGACTTCACCCAATGAGGCACAACGGTTCCAATCGTTTCTTCCGGTGCTGTCTGCGAATTAAATGGCGGTGCTGTTGCTGCATTGCTCATTGGTCCTCATCTCCCTCGGGCGCATGAACCGGGTTCTTCGGAAATCGGACGTCCATTGCCTAGATAGCTCATCGTATTCTGCCTCGATAGCATCGAGCACTTGCTGAGAGACATCGCTCGGACTTGGGCTTTCGTCGAGAAGGTTTTTGCCTCGCAGTCCTCAGCGCCACTTCTTGAGCTTGAACAATATGGTGACGTGAGGCTCTTCATATAATGTCTCTTTATCGAAAATCTTCACCTTCCAATGCTGCTGCTTGATCCGTGCCGGCAATTCCAATTCGTATGGCATCGTTTCGAATTCTCAATCACAGACACAATTGGCTAACCGCCCTTCTATATCCGGAGATCCAAGTATATGTCCTTTTGTTATGTCTGTAAAAAATGGACATTTGTTCGGCATCGGGATGTCAAGTTTCTTAGCTTAAGGACTCGAGGTTTCGCGCCAATACAAATAAGGTGCGAATGCTGCGCAACGGCTTCGCCAATGTTTGGTCACTAACGTTTTGGACTTCCGGAATGCGGCCCTATAATGCCGCCGAAAGTATGCCTTCGACGTCCTCCATCTCGTATTCGTCCTCTCCCATCTGCTGCGAGCGTGTGGTGAGCGTCCAGCGGCAGGAGAGACTCGCTAGCTGTGTGTTCGCTAATCGAACCGAGCTCTTGGTGTCCAGTTTCATTGGATCTCACGTCGCTATCGGTGACGACATCACTTTCCCGGTCCCGAAAGGAGACGCAGTTGGTACAGAGATCTTAATCACCAAGAATGATGGGTCCAGCTCCAAGCGTTATCTCTACCATGCGCCAACCGGCTACGTGAGCCAGCCCAAGCAGGACAAACGAAATCAGTACTTCGTTTCGGCCGAGGTGCACCATGGAGGCCTTGGAATCAGCACGGTTTCCTGCCCTGCGAGGTCCTGATCGAGTACTTCTATCGCCTGCCGGCGGCTGACAGAGTCGATCATCCCACCCTGTACGACGTCTTGCGTATCCCAGCCAGCGCTTCTGCCTCCGAGCTGCGCGTTGCTTTCAAGCTGCGTGACTTAGAACTCAGAACCGGAGGCGTTTCACGTAGCCAGCGAGTGGCACTGGAGCGGGCCTTCAACATCGTCGGCCAGCCTGAACTGCGTGCCTGCTATGACGCGCTGCTGGCCGATTCCGAAGCCCCGACCATATTTCCGTACGGCGGATTTGGCTCTCTGCTGGTTGCTGGTGAGCCTTCTCGCGACGGAGAAACATTCTTCGCTCGTCGCATTCTTGCGTTTTCGCCGGAGCTCCGGCGCCGGCGATTCCATGTCCCACTGCGCAGGTGCGACTTCTACGACGACCGGGCATTGTGCCGCGACGCGCGTCGCAAGCTCGAATTCTGGATCGATCCAGCCGCCCTCCACACGCTCTGGGACCGCACGTGGAATCAGTGGAAACATTTACTTGCCGCGAAAATCGAGATCGATGGCACATTCGTACAAAGTGGCAAATACCGCAACCGTAGCGGGGAGTGGGAACGCGTTACTTGGGAAACTGCATTACCGAGCCGGCTGGAGGTCAAGCTCCCGGCCGATTTCCATGAGCAGGTCGAATCCGCGAAAGCAATCCATCACCGATTCGGGCGGTATTCGAGGTCTTTGGATCAGATACGGCTATGCTTGGAGCATCGTGCGGTCGAGAAAGCAGAGCTGCAGCGAATGTGTTCCGAAATGCATCTTCCCGGGGACTTTGATGTCGCACAGATCGGCTGGCGTGCGGATTATGACCCGTTCTTCTATCGCCAGCTCTCACGCCGGGCACACCGCATTTATCTGTTTCGCGACGAATACATCTTCGACGTTGAGAAAGCTGTCATCGTCGAAACCCCTCAGCTCGGCCACGCCACATACGTCTTCGCCAAGCCCGGGAGTGTGGATAGCTTTCTCGCTCTGTACACCAAGATCACGAAAGACGACATTCGGCGGAACCGCAACAATGCAGCCGAGCGTTTGGGCTTTCTGGGACGTGTGATTCATGGCGGCGATCCAAGAGCGTGGCTCAGAGAAGTCCAACAGCGCATCGGTGAAAAGGGAGACTTTGCGGCGTCCATAGCGCCGTGAATCGCGGATTCTATGCGCGCACATTTCTTATAGCCTTCGATTTGGCGGCGGCCTCATGCATGCCTCGCTGCTCTGACCAGTCAAAGTGTTATTGGTGAAAATAAATCTGTTGACGCTCATGATTCCAGGAGGAGGCCGGACTTTCGCTTCCGGAGAGCTGGTGCCCTGCAATGAGAACGGTTTTAGCAAGAAATTCCTATCGACTTTGCCAATTTAAGAGTGAGTCTGCATAGACAACCTCGGTGCGTGAACGGCACTCGCCAGATCAGCCTGTTTGACTGCTACTCGATTTGAAGCTAACAAGGGCGCTAGAGAAGCCGTTTGTCGCCCCGTCCCCTCACCAAAGCGGAAGCGTGCACGGGCGGCGCGGACATGCCGAAGACCACGATCGGGACCGGCACTTCGCATCGAGAACGCGCGGGTTTACGAGGACTGTATGTCAACCCAACCTAGTCGGGCCACCCCGACCGAGTCGTCACACCATGCCCGCGAGGCACCCGTCAGTCCACAAGAGGCCGCGCGCTTCCTTCACATGCATCCCAAAACCGTGCTTCGTAAGGCCCGAGAAGGGACACTTCCGGCACACCCGGTTGGGGGGCATCGGAAGCGTTGGCGCTTTTATCTTTCCGAGCTGGACGATTGGCTTCGCTCTCAGCTAATCTCAACCAGCCACCCGCGTCGCGAACTCCAAGGAGATTACATTGGCTAAGCGAACGCGGTATCAGTACGGAAGCGTTGAGATCGACAAACGAATAACTGGACCGGACGTATGGCTTTACCGTTGGTGGGAGACAACTTCAGACGGTCGCAAGACGCGAAGGGGTTTTACCGTCGGAACGGTAGAAGAATACAAGACGCAAGCCCAAGCGTTGAAGGCAGCAGAATGGAAGCGGTTGCTGGTCAACGATGGGATTGCTTCCCGGGCACCAGTCCTGTTCGGCGCGGTTCTGGGCCGTTTTCTCCTCGAGCAGAAGCAAGAGGAAGAAGCGGAGCAGATTACCCACAGTACTTACGTGTCCTACCGGAGCATGATCAGCCAACACATCCGGCCAAAATGGGGGGACGTATCTCTGCAAGACGTTCGCCCGGCTTTGGTTCAGGACTGGCTGCGCAAGCTCAGTCTTTCACCCAAATACAAAGGCCACATCCGTTCGCTGATGTACCGCCTCTTCGACAGAGCCATGATCTGGGAACTAATCGGCATCGATCGGAACCCCATGCAACTGGTCGAAGTGAAGGGCATCAGCAAGCGCAGACAGCGTCCCCGCAATCTCCAGGTGAAAGAGGCCTGGAGAATTCTCGATGCCTTGTCGCAGCCCTACCGCACCATAGTGCTGATTGCTCTGTGCTTTGGTTTGCGGGTCAGCGAGATTCTCGGACTGCGCTGGACAGACTTCGATTTCAAGCGGTCGGCGGTTCTAATCCAGCGATCATCGGTCGGCAAGCGGCTCAACAAATTGAAGACCGAGTGCTCGCAGGACGAAGTTCCACTGGAACGGGGTTTCGTTGTCGAACTGAAGAAATGGCAAGAGCTATGTCTCGAGTCCGAAGGGCAATGGCTCTTTCCAAGTCCGGTGACCGGCCGGCCCTTGCACGCCGACTCGATCCGGGCGGATTATCTCATTCCGACGAGCCTGCAATTGGGGCTGGGAAGGATCGGGTTCCATACGTTCCGCCACACCTATCGTGCGTGGCTGGACGAAACCGGAGCGCCCGTGGGCGTGCAGCAGAAACTCATGCGGCACGCGCATATTTCGACCACGATGGATCAGTATGGCAATGCGTCAATGGAAGCCAAACGCAGAGCCAATCGGCCTCTGGTGCAGAGACTCTTGAAAAGAAGCGCTGGCAACGAGCCAGCTTTCATTCAATAAGTAAGGGAAACTGTTTGCCAGTTTCCCTTATTGGACAGTTTTGGACAGTCGCTCAACCTTAAGTTTTGTCCGCAACTCTATGATTTCGTTGGTTGCGGGGGGTGGATTTGAACCACCGACCTTTGGGTTATGAGTACCACCATTAACTGTATCTAAAGGACTTACGCGGCGCAAAGAGTAACGTAAGATCCTCATTAATAAGGCACCGAAATCGCGATTGCCCCTTTCTTGCCCCTGTGACCAACCGGGCCGTAGGTGACTCCTCCCAGATGCTTATCAGGGGAGTTGTACGTGTAGACAGCATTCGGGCAGAACTGCTCGAGGCCTGCCTTACACTCGGGGCAGGTGCGATCTGAATCGACTATGCGGCCCACTGTAGGTCGCCCTCGCACCGCAAGTTGAACAACTGGCCAGACATACATCTAGTTGGCTCCTATGCTTCTCACTCCTGCGTGGCCGCCAAGACCCCGTTGTCTGGAGGTTCGCAGGTTTCGTCTGGTCACGAGTGACCATCCCACGGGGACTCCTAATTTCGTCGCGATATCTGCGTCTGCTTGCCACGGTGTCCAGTGTCATCGAGGTGTCCTTAATTGACCGCTCTTAGGGAGAGCAGCGTGCAATCATCGATCATGACTAACAAGACCTCAAACAAGGAATCGGCAAAAGCTATATTGGGCGGCGTCAAGAAAGAGATGGCAAAACCCCGCATAGCAAAGTCTGCTCGGGAGGCGGAACCTAAAGGGCTAAGCGTGTTTCCCTTGAGCGGAAGCGCGTGGCCGGGACTCGCCCGTCCGGCCCGTCGCGCTCACCGGCTCTTGACGCACCCCGCCGCATCATAGTCTCGGCTGCGCAATTGCTGATTGCCGTCTACCGTGGAGACCTGTGCGTGCGCAGGACGAAACTGAGCCTTATTCCATGGGTGGTCAATTCTGCTCAGACCGCGAGAAGGCTGTGAGATTAGAAGAATGATAGCCGTCAGAGAGGCTTGGATGAATACCGTTTCTGTATTAAACAACCGAGCTTGAGGCAGCGGCATTGTCGATGATCTTCTGCGTAGAGCCGCAACCTCACTTCACGAGGACCGAGGAGAACCATGAAAGCCAGTACGAAAGACCAGATTAAGGGCAGTTTCCACGAAGTGAAAGGCGCAATTAAGGAGC
>JBAVSY010000118.1:0-31474 GCA_049695855.1 Candidatus Korobacteraceae bacterium
CGCTACCTGCTGAAACCCAGAATGAAAATCACAACCTATAATCCACATGGTTGGCTCCTTCTGGGTCCTCTGCCTTTCGCAAAAAAACAGACTACCCGGTTTGGGGCCAACCTCGTTATGAGATCAACCGAGGCCTTAGCTTGAATTGTCATCCCGACCGAGGGCTTCAGCCCGAGCGGAGGGATCTGCGGTTTCGTCCTGCTCACCCACCAATTCCGCGAGGGTCCCAACCTATGTCTGACTTCGCACGCTAAATCCGCTGCAACTCCGCAACCGTCCGCTCATTCTCTACGTTACCGGTATTGAGCGTGGTCTTCGGCTCCAGCAGCATGACATGGGTTTCTTCGCTGGCTGACGGGAAATGCTCGACGCCTCGCGGGATTATGATGAACTCACCCGGGCGAATGATGATCTCGCGCTCGGCGCCGTTCTCCCGCAGTTTCATGTGCAGCTCGCCTTTGGCCACGAAAAACAGCTCATCTTCATTGTCATGGTGATGCCACATGAAGTCGCCTTGCAACTTCACCACTTTGACGTAGGAGTCGTTCAACTCGCCCACGATTCTAGGTTGGTACGGTTCGGTGAACAGCGAAAATTTTTGAGCGAGATTAACCTTCTCCAAACGAGCCTCCCGGCGAAACGGAATTCCCCTAATCAGATTCGCGGTTGGGCTCAGGGACTCAGTTCATCGGGGAGTTTCATCCCTTGTGGGAAGCGTTTGGCACTTTCTTTTGAGCTGCGGCGAGCCGAACCGCGCACAGACTGAGGTTGATCGATCAATCTGGGCTACTATCGGTTGAATTCGCACCTATCGGGCATGGGATTGGATGATAGGGAATTCGGCTGTGCAGCCTGAGTCAAAACCTCAAACCTCTTCCAGAGACAACCGAGGTAGACTTTCTCTTCCTTTCATCTTATTGCAAAGATGTGGTTTAGGGTGACCACAACGAATTACCCGATCCTTGTATTTTCGCTTTATCTTCGTGTTATCCTATTCCGGTTGCCGCTACCGCGGCTGGAGCCTTTCGATGCCCATTCGTGACATGCTGCTGCCCGAGTTCGATTCGGAGATGGCCAACACCCGCAAACTGCTGGAGCGTCTTCCGGAAAACATTCCCGACTACAAACCGCACCCGAAGTCGATGCCGTTTAGTCGCCTGGCCGGGCACGTTGCCGAGTTGCCCGGCTGGACCAAAGAGACCTTCACCAAGGAAGTGTTGGAATTCGATATGGACAATTTCGTGCCCTTCGATCCCAAGACGCGGCAGGAAGTGCTGGACAAATTCGACGAAAACTCGCGTGCCGGACGCGCGGCCCTGGCTGCCGCAGCCGACGAAGCGTTTGGCGTGATTTGGAGCCTGAAGAACACCAAGGGTGACACTATTTTCTCAATGCCGCGCGCGGTCTGCTACCGCAGCATGGTGATGAGTCATATGATTCACCATCGCGCCCAGCTGGGAGTTTACCTGCGGCTGAACGAAATCGAGATCCCTGGCATGTACGGCCCCTCAGCCGACGAGATGAAGGCCTGGCAGGCCAAGAGCGCATAAATTCTTGGCTCTGGAGTGATGCGCAGATGCACTGGCCTTGAATTCGTACCCGCGTCTTACCCCGGTCTTGAGCCTGATCGCACTCCGCAGGGTGCCCCATCCAAGCTTCTTTTGCTTGGGTGGGGTCGTTTATATGCATAATCAACAGCTAGACTAGATCTGAGATGGAAGATAGACCGTTACGACCGATCGACAACGAACAACTTCGGATTGGCAAGCAGCAGCGCCGCTTTCAACGAGCACAACAGCGGGCGCACCAGTACGTAAAACCCGGAACATCGCTAGTTGATGAACTACTCGTCGAGCGCCACGAAACAGCCAAGAATGAATAGGGATTATGCTCGACGCTGCTTCTGCCCAAACAACGAAACCTACGAAATTGAAACAATCCGAAGAACCCAACGAATAAATCGGGGACGCGATTGCTCGCGCCCCTTACATTGCTCTTTTATTGCACCAGCACGCCGCTCTCGCCGTTGCCGTTCTCAACCGCCTCTTCCGGCGGGATGACCGAGGCTGCTGCCAGCCGGTCGCCTTCTTCCAGATGCAGCAGACGAACGCCTTGCGCGGATCGTCCGGATTCACGAACCGTCTTCGTATCAATGCGGATGATCTTGCCGAATTGGCTGATGACCATGACTTCCGACTTCTCATTCACCAGCATGATGGACACCACCTTGCCGTTGCGGGCGGTGGTCTTGACGTTGATCACGCCCTTACCACCGCGCGACTGCAGGCGATACTCATCCACATCGGTCCGCTTGCCGTAGCCCTGCTCGGTGACCGAGAGAATCAGGTTGGCCTGGTCGGCCTCGCTGTCTTTGGTCTTCTTGCGTTCCTTCGGCGTCACTGCCATGCCGACGATATAGTCGCCCCGTTCCAGATTCATGCCGCGCACGCCGTACGCCTGCCGGCCCATGGGCCGCACGTCGTCTTCTTCGTAACGGATGGCCTTGCCATCATGGGTGGCGAGAAAGATGATTTGGTTGCCGTCAGTACAGTTGGCTGCCACCAGCTCATCTTCCTTCTCGATGCCAATGGCATTGATGCCAATGGATCGAACATTGCTGAAGTCCTTCAGCGGCGTCTTCTTGACCGTGCCATTGCGGGTGGCGAAGAAAACGTACCGGTTCTCCTCTTCCAGATCGCGAATGGTGAGCCACGCACGCACCGTTTCGCCAGCTTGCAGCGCCACCAGGTTAGCGATGGCTTTGCCCTTGCCTGCGGCACTCAATTCCGGGACCTCGTACACTTTGAGCCAGTAGACGCGGCCGGTGTTGGTGAATACCAGAATGTAATCGTGGGTAGATGCCACGAACAGCTGCTCGACAAAGTCCTCCTCGCGCGTACTCATGCCTTTGCGGCCAGTTCCCCCGCGGCGCTGCTGGCGATAGGTCGAGATCGGCGTGCGCTTCAGATAGCCAGAGTGGCTGACCGTCACCGCGACCTGCTCGTCCGCGATCAGGTCTTCCAGGCTGATCTCGGCGGCTTCGTCCTGAATGATGGTGCGGCGCTGGTCACCGTATTTCTTCTTGACCTCTTCCAGTTCCTTGATGATGACGCCGCGCAGCTTTTTCTCGCTGGCGAGGATGGCTTCGTACTCAGCGATGCGGCCGCGAACTTCTGCCAATTCCTTCAGGATTTCGTCAATCGACAAGCGAGTCAGGCGGTGCAGTTGCAATTCCAGGATTGCGTCGGCTTGTACGGCGTCGAAAGGACGAGTGAGCGTAGTCGGAACAACGCCTTTCAGCGTAGCCTGCTTGTTCTGCGTTCCCTTTCCTTCCGAGACGCTGACCGTTTTGCCGGAAAAGTATTCCACCAAATTGGTTCGCGCTTCGGCGCGGTTCTCGCTGCCGCGGATGATGCGAATGACGTCGTCCACCCGGTCCAGCGCGACCTGGTAGCCTTCCAACACATGCTCGCGCTCGCGCGCCTTCATCAGCAGGTAGGCGGTGCGCCGCCGCACCACGTCGATCCGGTGATCGACAAAATGCTGGATAGCCTGCACCAGGCCCATTTCTTTGGGCTGGCTGTTGACCACGGCAAGAAAGATCATGCTGAAACTTTCCTGCATCGAGGTGTGCTTGAACAACTGGTTGAGCACAATCTGCGGCTCGCAACCGCGCTTCAACTCGATGACGATGCGCATGCCGTCGCGGTCACTCTCGTCGCGCACGTCGCTGATCTCATCGATGACCTTGTTGTTTACCAACTCGGCGATATGTTTGATCAGATTCGCCTTGTTGACCTGGTAAGGGATTTCGGTGACGACGATGGCGTCTTTGTCCTTGGTGACGTGCTCGATGGCGGCCTTGGCGCGCATCATGAAGCGGCCGCGCCCGGTGCGATAGGCCTCGGTAATGCCGCTGCGACCGTGAATGAATCCGCCGGTGGGGAAGTCCGGACCCTGCACATGCTTCAACAGGTCGGCCAACGTGGCAAGCGGATTGTTCACCAAAGTGATGCAGGCATCGACGATCTCAGTGAGATTGTGCGGCGGGATGTTGGTGGCCATGCCGACCGCAATGCCGTTCGAACCGTTGACCAGCAAGTTCGGAATTCTCGTCGGAAGCACCACCGGCTCGACCGTGGTGTCGTCGAAGTTGGCCACGAAGTCGACGGTGTCTTTGTCGATATCGGCCAGCAACTCCTCGGCAATCTCGGTCAGGCGCGACTCGGTATACCGATAGGCCGCGGGCGGGTCGCCATCAACTGAACCGAAGTTTCCCTGTCCATCGATCAACGGATAGCGCAAACTCCAGGGCTGAGCCAGCCGCACCATGGCGTCGTACACTGCGCTATCGCCGTGGGGATGATACTTCTTCAGACACTCGCCGACCACGCCGGCGCACTTCATGTGCTTGCGGTTGTGCAGCACGCCCATGTCGTGCATGGCATATAGAATCCGGCGATGCACCGGCTTCAGCCCGTCGCGTATATCGGGCAGCGCGCGCCCGATGATGACCGACATCGAGTAGTCTAGATACGAACGCCGCATCTCGTCTTCAATGTTGACGGGCTGAACGTTCGCGGCGCCGGGGCCGATATTGTCGAGCGGTAATTGCTGGTTGGGATCGTCTGCCATGTTTTAGCTATCAGCCGTCAGCTCTCTGCTGTCGGCCTATTCCTTCCTAAAACTTCCGGCGCGGTCTGGGATGTGAGGAGGACCGCTGTGTGCTTCCGCGGGCAGAAATTCAGTCTCGAGACGCGCTCTCAGAAGCACGCAAGTCATTGCAAATTAAGGAGATGACCCCGCTCAGAAGCACAACTAATTATATCACGGCGAAAAGCGGCCGGGGCGCCGTTTTGGCTCGATTTTGGCCCCTGTCGCGGCACTGAGAGCGCCGGGGCAAAGTCGCAAAGTCGACTCCGCTGGGGGGAATTGTCGACGAGAACAGGTTACGGCATTACCAAGGCGATACTGGCAGGAGCTGTAGTGTGCTGGTCCGGTGTTGTACTTTGCGGAAGCGGCGAACTCTTCTTGTTGTTCGCCGGCGACGGTGGCAGCTTGAACTCCTGACCGCGATCGTCGTTAGCTTTCACCGTTGCGGGCACGTCCAGATCGGCCAGCGCGATCCGCTTGCGCCCCTTGTCGAAGACGTAGACAGCATCGCCCATGATCGCGTAGTTGGTTACTTCCTGCTGATGACCATCACGGAACACCAGTACGGTCGGTTCGCCCGGCTTGGCATCGACCGCGGGATCGGGCGGCGGCAGAGTCGGCGGAGCAGCGTAAGCCTGCTGCTCAGGTCCATCGTACATTCCGTTGTACGGCCTTGACGGCGGCTGCTCGACCACGACGTGAGGATTCTGATCGGGACCGAGTGGAGGTCCGGAGTAAGGATCAGGGCCGCTGCCTCCGCCCACGTAGTCATAACCGTAGGCGCCGGGATCGTCAAGCGGGTAGTAGTACGGAACTGCGTAGGCCCAGCCTCCGTTCCGGTAGCCCCGTCCGCCGTAGCGTCCATTGAAATAGCCGTTGTGATACCGATAACCGTAGTTGGGGATAGATGTGACGCTGGGCAGGGGCGGCGGCAGGTGAGCTGGGCCGCCGATGGAGGTAACGCTGGGCGCCGGAGCCAGGAAGTGGCCACCAACCCGGTTGGTCGAGGGCGGTGCGCCAGGAACTTGTGCCGCTAACGACCATGCTGTGGCGAGCAGCAGAGCAAGAATTCCCGCCGAGACCGACAATGCTTTCTTGCTTGCCTTCGCCCGTACGAATTGGCTTTCGCCCCGCATGGCCCTTCAGTTTATTCCAACCCGTTGGATGCTGCAAAGTTCTTATCGGCTTCGAGAAGTTAGGTTGAGCAGTCCGTAAACGTCGATCATCGAGTTGGCGATGAGCACACCGAAGATCACGGCATTGGCCGCCAGCGCGTAGCGGCTCTCCAGCAGGTCGGCCGAGATACCAGCCATAAAGAGCAGCAGGAACGGCAACGCGAGGAACAGGAAGGTAAAGGCAGAGAAGTGCATGCGCAGCGCGAAGGTGAACACCAGCACCCCGACGAGCAACGGCGCGGCAGTGCCAAAAAAACGGGCTCGCTTCCAGACAATAAATGTGACTAAGCTGACCGCCATCAAGACCACCAGGCCCAGTCCATTCTGCAAGAAGAAATCCCTTAGCAGCGACGACATGCCCGGCTGAAAGAAGTTGGGCGAAGCCACCTCCAGCCACTCCGCGTGAGCCAGAGCCTTGGCGAACACGATCGGCCGGAATCCGTATAATCCCGACAGCAAAACCAGCCCGGTGGCGCAGGCCGCGGCAAAAATCGTTAGCGCAGCCCAGGGCCGCACGTGTCCCACCCAGAGCATGAACAGCAGCGCCGGCAGCAACAAGATCCAGAAGGAAAATTGCGCGCCCACACAAATCGCAATGGAAAGGCCGAGCAACAGTATGCGGCGCCAGTTCCACAGCACGACTTCGCGCGGAGCATAAAGCGTGTGCGCCACCGCGATGCTGGTGAAAATCAGGCCAAAGCCTCCCCAGGCGCCGACGATGGCCGGTCCAATCTGGCTGGCCGAGCCCACCGCTGCCGGCGAAAAGCAGTAAAGGCCGAGGGCCACGTAGCCACCGATATTTCCGTAGAGACGGCGGGCGACGTACCAGAGCGACGCGCCCAGCAGCAGGCCCGCCAGCAGGAAGGGCAGCCGCAAGACGACGCGATAGTCGTTAAATTGCGAGACGTGACGTTCTGCTCCGCTCAGCCGCGCGGCAACTCCGGCCAGCAACGGCACCAGCGCCGTGTATTGCCGCGAATCCGCATGGCCATAGCCTTCCAGATGCAGTAATCCGCCTTCGATATACACGCCCTCCAGCGCCGTCAGCGGCTGATGGGCGCTGAACCAGACACATTGTAAAACGTACGCCAGAAGCAAAAGCAGCGCGACTAACTGTGGGGTGCCAATACGCGATCGGATGGCGGAGATGGACATGAACCTTTTGTTGTAACACGGCGGGTGGTGAGAAGCGAACGTTGCGCCACACAAGAAAAGGGACGCATTTCGCGTCCCTTCATCGAAAGCGTTTCGTCAGACTTTAGATGTCCAGGTTCTTTACTTCCAGCGCGTTGTCTTCAATGAACTTGCGGCGAGCCTCGACGTCTTCGCCCATCAGCGTTGTGAAGATGGTTTCCGTCTCGGTCAGATCTTCCAGCTTCACCGAGAGCAGCGTGCGGCGTTCGGGATCCATGGTGGTTTCCCATAGTTGTTGCGAACTCATCTCGCCCAGACCTTTGTAGCGCTGGATGGTGTAGTCCTTGCGGCCCTCGTTGAGGACATAGTCGAAGAGTTCACGTGGCGAGCTCTTCTCCACCGTCTCTTCGGTCTTGCGCTTCGACGCCTTGGGACTTTTTTGCTCCACTTTGTCTTGATCGGCACGCTCGGCATCGCTCAGCTCTTCCTTACCGTTGGAACCGGCGTCTTTCTTCACCGTCTCGATATAGTAGGGCGGCTGCATATACTGCTCGATCTGCTTGTACTTCGACATCATCTGGCGATACTCGGGCGTCGATGCCAGCTCCCAGTTGATCACATGCTCGGCGCCTTGAGAGTTGACGAACCTCAACTCCCACAAGCTGTGCTCTTCCTCGAAGCGAGGCGGGTCGATATCCTTAATGTCGCGGTCTTTCTTTATCGCCTCAAGTGTCTTTTGCAGTGCGAGTAGCTTCTTCGGAGGAGTCTTGCTGTCGCCCTCGAAGTCGGCGCGCTTGGTCAGATCAGCCCTGGGCAACAGTTCGGTGATCTTCTCATCACGAATACGCTTGTCCACCTTATCGAAGAAGCCGATGTAGTCGTTCAGCGTGGTCATGAACTTGGTCAGCGGCGCGCCTTCCAGCGCTGCTGCGCCTTCTCCGTAGCGCACCACAATGCCGTCGGCGGCGCGCTTCACCATCACCCTCACGAACTCGGCGTCGTTCTTGATGTACTGCTCGAACTTGCCCTTCTTGATGCGATAGAGCGGTGGCTGCGCGATGTATACATTGCCGCGCTTAATCAGCTCCTGCATGTGACGGAAGAAAAACGTGAGCAGCAGCGTGCGAATGTGTGAGCCGTCCACATCGGCGTCGGTCATCAGGATGATTTTTCCGTAGCGCAGTTTCGAAGCGTCAAAATCGTCTTTGCCGATACCGGTGCCCAGCGCCGTGATCATGGCGCGGATTTCCTCGTGACCCAGCATCTTGTCGTAGCGCGCCTTTTCGACGTTGAGGATCTTGCCCTTCAGTGGCAGGATGGCCTGGAAGCGGCGATCTCGTCCCTGCTTGGCGGTGCCACCGGCGCTCTCGCCCTCGACCAGATACACTTCGCAGCGTTCGGGCTGACGCTCAGAGCAGTCGGCCAGCTTGCCCGGCAGGCCTCCACCGTCGAGCGCACCTTTGCGACGGGTGAGATCGCGCGCCTTGCGGGCAGCTTCGCGGGCGCGAGACGCTTCAATCGCCTTGTTGATGATCTTCCTGGCGACCGGCGGATTCTGGTCGAAGAATGCTCCCAGACGCTCGTTAACGAACGCCTGCACCGTCCCGGCGATATCGGAGTTGAGCTTGCCCTTGGTCTGACCCTCGAACTGCGGCTGCGGCAACTTCACGCTGATTACAGCCACCAGCCCTTCGCGAACATCGTCGCCGCTCAGGTTCTCTTTCACATCCTTAAACAGCCCCAGTTGTTGTCCGGCGTAATTAATAGTGCGGGTAAGCGAGGTGCGGAAGCCCGAGAGATGCGAACCGCCGTCAACCGTGTTGATGTTGTTGGCGAAACTGAACACTGTCTCTGAGTAGCCGTCGTTATACTGCAGCGCGATTTCCATGGCCACGCCGTCGCGCTCGGCTTCCATGTAGATTGGCTTATCGTGCAGCACACTTTTGCCACGGTTCAAGTGCTTGATGAACTCACCGATGCCACCGTTGTATTTGAACTCCGCGCGCTTGGCCTCGCCCGTCTTCTGGTCGGTAGTGCGCTCGTCGGTAAGCGTGATCAGCAATCCCTTGTTGAGGAACGCCATCTCGCGCAGACGCTGCGCCAAGGTGTCGTAGTTGTATTCGCTGACAGTAAAGATTTCCTGGTCCGGCAGGAAATGGACTTTGGTACCACGCTTCTTGGTGGTGCCCGTCTTCTTCAGTTTGGAAGTAGGCTCGCCTTTGGAGTACGACTGCTCCCACACCGATCCATCGCGCCAGATCTCAAGCTCCAGCAGATGACTGAGCGCGTTCACGCAGGAGACACCCACGCCGTGCAGTCCGCCCGAAACTTTGTAGGTCGAGGTATCGAACTTTCCGCCCGCATGCAGCACGGTCATCACCACCTGCGCCGCCGGCAGGCGTTCACCGTCTACATCCATCTCGTCAGTAGGAATGCCGCGACCGTTGTCGACGACGGTGATGGAGTTGTCGATGTGAATCGTGACATCGATGCGATCGGCGAATCCCGCTAGCGCTTCGTCCACCGAGTTGTCCACTACTTCGTAGACCAGGTGATGCAGGCCCATCTCGCCCGTCGATCCGATGTACATGGCGGGACGCTTGCGCACCGCCTCCATGCCGCCAAGAACTTTGATGGAATCGGCGGTGTAGTCTCCGTCCGAAGTGCCGTTGCCGTTCTTTCCACGGTTCGCAGGGAGATTTTCGTTCTCGATTTCAAGTGGCTTGGTTTGAGAAGCCGCCGCAGCGGCGGTTTGAGAATCTTTCGCAGCCATCCTGCTCCATTCGTTTGGCAACATCGATAGCGAGTGAGTTGCCGGTTCCTTGCGGAGGTCGCGGCACGAGCCTGGACTACGCTTCCCGGTGGTCCATATCTACTAGAGATTTCAATGGCTTACGTGCGCAACGATCTACGTCGATTCTATCACAGAATGGGCCTATTTTCGACACCCTTTATTTCAGTTAAGTGCTTTATAAACAATTACTTGCCTGGACGATTGCATTCCGAACAGATAAGCGCACAACTCCCTGCAGGGATGGGTGAATCCTAAGGGACTCTTGTCACATTTTTGTGATGCCGCAAGCCATGGCGCAGCTCAAAGACAAGATCGAAAACGTGCTGAATGAGACCCGCATTCTGGTACTCGGAATTCAGATTCTGATCGGTTTTGACTTCAGGTCATTCTTCGAACCGGGCTTCGCGAAAATGGCCCCGGTCCCCCAACAAATACAGCTGGCTTCCCTGGCGCTCATGCTGGTCGGGCTGGCCGTGCTGATGATACCCGTGTCCTATCACCGGTTGGTATTGCACGGACGCAACACTGGCCGATTGCATCGTCTGGCTACCGCGACGGTCACCACCGGCTTGTTGCCCTTCGCGCTAGCCATGGGTCTGAGTTTTTTTCTCGGCGCTCGCTGGGTTCTGAACAACATCGCCGCGGGCATCCTGGCCGGTCTCATCCTGACAGTGACGCTTCTCTGCTGGTATGGCTTGGAGCTAGTGGCGCGAAGACGAAAGCTCGGCAGCCTTCACATTTACGCCATCGTTGATCCCCTGAGAGAAATTGATATGAACGAAGAGCAGGAAACAAATCTTTCGACGCGCGTGAAACAGGTCCTCATCGAGTGCCGCGTCGTGCTACCGGGCGCCCAAGCACTCTTGGGTTTCCAGTTGATCATCATGTGGATGACAGCGTTCTACAAAATTCCCCGAGTCTGGAAGCTGTTGCACCTGGCCAGCCTGACTTCAGTCGCCATCTGCACCATCCTGTTGATCATGCCCGCAGCCTACCATCGGATTGTCGAGCAGGGAGAAGACAGTGAAATGCTTCACCACATTACTGAGCGAGCCATGTTGTGGTCGATGGTCTTTCTGGCGCTGGGCGTCTGTGGCGATTTCTATATCGTGTCGCGGGTAACGGGAATCGGCAGGTTATCCAGCATAACCATGGCGCTGGCAATGCTACTGTTATTTTTTGGAGCGTGGTTCGGCTACGCCTTCTGGCAGAGGCGGCACTTGCATAACCGCCGGCTCACCGCTTCCCACCTGAAGGGGCACGCGGCATAGTTTCTTCGGCTAGGCTACTGGCTGAGTGCAGAAGCCGCAGCGCCGCGCGGCAATGGGAATGTCGCTCTGGCATTCAGGACATTTCTTCTTATCGGGGAGGGCCGCCTTCTCGAATTTTTTCATCAGGTGATTCACTGGCAGCACCACGAAGTAGTACACTGCCGCGGCAATCAAAAGAAATGAGATGACGGCGTTAACGAAGTCGCCGTAGAGAAACTTCGATCCATGCAATTCGAAGGAGAATCCTGAAAAGTCCGGTTTCTGGACCAGGGCCGCGATCAGTGGGGTAAGTAAATCCTTAACGAAAGCGCTGACCACAGTGCCGAAGGCGGCTCCGATGACCACACCGACCGCCAAATCGACCACGTTGCCGCGTAGAACGAAATCGCGAAAGCCTTTGAACATATGGGACCCTCCTCGGCGCCGAAAATCAAAGTGACTGCGGGACCGGCCAACGTCTGCGTCGCACGGTTGCGTCTGAGCAGTATCGTCGTTTGCAGGGGATCATCGCAAGCCCAATTTCAAATCACCACGATTGGAGGGTTTGAGCGAAGGGTACCCGAAGCAGAACTCCGGACTCACCGCCATTAATAAAGACAGCGCCGACCTGCTGGAACACTACGAGGAATCGCTGTTTGCGAAGAAGCGCGCCGCCTGAACAGCTGCACGACTTATCCTGTCACCCTGAGTGAGCGGCGATCGCGCCGCTGGTCGAAGGTCTCCGCCCGAATTGAAATTTTCCGTTCGAGAGACCAGCCTCGACTCGCTCGGGAACCGAGGCCGGGCCGCTCAGCATGACAACCATTTAGATAACGCTACGCCTTCGCCGCTTTTGGATTACTCATCAATTGCCGCAGCACGTACTGCAGGATTCCGCCATGCTTGTAGTATTGAACCTCTTGCGGAGTGTCGATGCGAACCGTGGCATGGAACTCCAGAACAACTCCATCCGGCTTCTTGGCCCGAACCTTCACGGTCTTACCGGGTGCGAAGTTCTCCAGCACATCCGTCAGTCCAAGGATGTCGAATACCTCTTCCCCCGTCAGGCCGCTGGTCTCGGCGGTTTCTTCGGTCAGGAATTGTAGCGGCAGAATTCCCATACCAACCAGATTCGAGCGATGGATGCGCTCGAAGCTCTCGGCCAGAACTGCGCGGATTCCGAGCAGCCGTGGGCCTTTGGCTGCCCAATCACGCGACGAGCCTGAACCATATTCCTTTCCAGCCAGCACCAGCAGCGGGGTTCCTGCGGCGCGATATTTCTCCGATGCGTCGAAGATCGTCATCTCTTCGCTGTCAGGCAAGTGTCGCGTGAAAGCTCCTTCGCGATGCGGCGTCAGCTTGTTGCGCAGACGCACATTAGCAAACGTGCCGCGCATCATGACTTCGTGATTACCGCGGCGCGATCCATAGGAATTAAAGTCGACCGGCTTCACATCGTGCGCAATCAGATATTGTCCAGCCGGGCTGTTGGGCTTGATGGAGCCCGCAGGCGAGATGTGATCCGTGGTCACGCTGTTTCCTAAGTAGCAAAGCACGCGTGCACCGGAGATATCTTTCACCGCCGCCGGCTTGGCCGGCATGTTCTCGAAGTAGGGAGGATTCTTTACGTAGGTCGAGCCGCCGTCCCAGGCAAAGGTCTCGCCCTCGGGCACGTTAAGCCCGCGCCAGCGCTCGTCACCCTTGAAGACATCGTTGTAGCTGGTCTGGAATAGGTCGGCGGTGACGTACTTCTGCACCACGTCGTACACTTCCTTCGCCGTCGGCCAGATGTCCTTCAGGTAAACCGGCGTCCGTTTGCCATTCGTGCTGTAGCCGAGCGGCTCCTTGTACATATCGAGATCGATGCGCCCGGCCAGTGCGTAGGCCACGACCAGCGGCGGCGACATCAGATAATTCGCGCGCACTTCGGAATTGATGCGACCTTCGAAGTTGCGATTGCCGCTAAGCACCGACGCCACGACGAGGTCTTTGTCCACAATGACGCTGGACACTTCCTGAGGCAGCGGACCTGAGTTCCCAATGCAGGTGGTGCAGCCATAGCCAACCAGGTTGAACTTCAGCTTCTCAAGATATGGCATCAAGCCCGATCGCGTGAGGTACTCGGTAACCACCATCGAGCCCGGGGCCAGCGAGGTCTTGACCCATGCCGGAACGGTTAACCCCTTTTCGACTGCCTTTTTCGCCAGCAATCCCGCCGCAACCAGCACCGACGGATTCGACGTGTTGGTGCAACTGGTGATGGCCGCGATCACCACGCTGCCGTGTTTGAGCGCCTTGTCCAGTTTCACATGCTCTTGCACAGCATCCTGCTGCGAATCCACTCCCGCGGGATGGCCGCCTTCGCCCTCCCACTGCGCTTCCTGCTTGGGAGGAACCTGTTGTCCCGGCTTCAGCAAACCGGGCAGCGCCTGCTCGAACGAGGCTGCTGCCGCGGAGAGGGTCACACGATCTTGCGGACGCTTCGGTCCAGCGATGCTCGGTTCCACCGTCGAGAGATCGAGCTCCAACGTGTCGGAATATTCCGCTTCCGGCGTGCTGGCGGTGTGGAAAAGATCTTGCTCCTTGTAGTAGGCCTCGACCAGCCGAATCAAGTCTTCGCTGCGGCCGCTCAACCGCAAGTAACGCAACGTCTCCTCGTCGACCGGGAAGATGCCGCAGGTCGCGCCATATTCCGGCGCCATGTTGCTGATCGTGGCGCGATCGGCCAGCGGCAGGTTCTGCAAGCCGGGGCCGAAGAATTCCACGAACTTGCCGACGACGCCCTTCTTGCGCAGCATCTCGGTCACGGTGAGCACCAGGTCGGTTGCGGTCGAGCCTTCGCGCAAATGGTTCTTCAGACGGAAGCCGACGACCTGCGGGATCAGCATCGAAACCGGCTGGCCCAGCATGGCGGCTTCGGCTTCGATTCCGCCAACGCCCCAGCCCAGCACGCCGAGGCCGTTAATCATTGTGGTATGGGAGTCGGTGCCGACCAGAGTATCGGGATAAGCAAGTGGCTTGCCCGATTCACCGTTCGCTCCCACGAACACCACACGCGCCAGATACTCAAGGTTGATCTGATGAACGATGCCGGTATCGGGCGGAACGATGGCGAAGTTTTTGAACGCCGTTTGGCCCCAGCGCAGGAAGGCATAGCGCTCCTTATTGCGCGAAAATTCCAGTTCCGCATTGAGCTGGAACGCCTGGGCGGTACCGAATTCATCGACCTGCACCGAGTGGTCGATGACCAACTCAGCCGGTTGCAGCGGATTGATGAGCTTGGGATCGCCGCCCAAAGCTTTCATGGCATCGCGCATCGCCGCAAGATCAACCACTGCCGGCACACCAGTGAAATCCTGCAACAGCACCCGGCTGGGCATGAATGCAATCTCCTGCACCGGGACGCTCTTGCCAGTCCATGAAGTAAGTACGCGAACATCGGCGGCCTTTACCGACTTGCCGTCTTCGCGGCGCAGCAGATTCTCCAGCAGAATCCGCAGCGAGTAAGGCAGGCGCTCAGTGGCGCAACCCTGTTTTTCCAAAGCATTAAGACGATAGATTTCAAACTCGCGCTTGCCGACACGGAGGACAGAACGACTGCCAAAACTGTTCATGGATGAATCCCTTCTATCTATATTGAGGAGCTGGGTCAGGGCGCGGATTCCAGCAATGCGGAACCACCCATTTTAAATTGCTTAGGGCTGAATAGGATAGTAGCTAAATCGAAAAGGGGCGTGTCCGAAGCTCATCTGCGCTGGATGCCGCGCGCCGGGGATACACTCGCGGACTCCGTCTGGCATTTTCGCCATACGGTGCCGTCCGCGAGCACCATCGCCAGGAAAGATACTAGCGCGTCACTCTGCCGAAGAGTCACACCCGACGGCAGTCTTGGTCACTTCGTTTTCTTCTTGGGCTTCTTGGCTTCGCGTTTTGGAGCGTTCTTATTTGCCATGCCGACAGTTTACGCCAGTCTGGTACCAGCGCAACTGTTCATCAACTCCGCATAAGAAACGCTTGCCTTACTTCGCGCGGAGGAGCAGCACCGGAACGCTGACACTGTGCCTTACTTGATCTGCCGTTGTGCCGAGAAATATGTCGGCGAGGAATCGGTGTCCGTGGGTGCTCATCGCTACCAGGTCACAGCCCTTCTGGTTAACCCATTTGATGATCTGCTCGGCTGGGTTGCCATAAGCCAGTTCGGCCTCCGCGGGAATGCCCAGAGCCTGAAACTCCGCCCGAACTTTTTCCAGGTACGCGGTGTCTTCCCCGATTTCCGGACTTACCGCGTCCGGGCCATAGGTCCTGGCAGCCCATCCATCGGCCACGTGCAGCAACACCAGACGGCTGTGTGCCAGTTTCGCCAGCTGTTTCACGTGTTCGATAATTGCCCGGTCGGTTGGCGTGCCGTCCAACGTTACGAGAATGGTGTCGTACATCGTCGTTCCGTTCTCTCGTCCCGCGTCATCTGCCCACGATAACTTGCCACGCCGCTTTGAGCGAGTCCGGCAGGCCGAAAATGTCCATCGCGGTGATGAGCATAGCACTGCCCCACCCGGCGATTAGAAGAAACCCACCGTTCCGCCAAGCTCCCATGCGTTTGCGCGAACTGGTGAAGTGCAGCAACGGGAACATGGCGAACGGAAGCTGCAAGGCCAGCACCACCTGGCTGAGGATCAACAGATCGGTGACGCTGCTATCGCCCCGAACGCCGATCACGAAGACTGCTGGCAAAATGGCTAAGGTGCGGGTGATCAGCCGCCGCACCCAGGGTTGGATTCGCCAGTGCATGAAGCCTTCCATCACCACTTGCCCCGCCAGCGTGCCGGTAATGGTGCTGCTCTGCCCGCTGGCCAGCAGGGCTACCGCAAAAAGAGTGCTCGCAACGGTCGCCCCAAGTAACGGTGCGAGTGTCAGATAAGCCACCCGGATCCAGTCACTGTCCGCGGTGAACCTGATCACCTGCCCGCCGGCAATGGTCGCACTCTCCTTGCCAAAGAACACCATCGCGGCCAGCACCAGAATCGCGGCATTCACGAAGAAGGCAATCGTCAAGGCCACCACGGAATCGATATTGTTGAAGCGAATCGCGCTCCGGATCGAGGCTTCGTCCTTCTGTAACTGGCGGCTCTGTACCAAGGCTGAGTGCAAATACAAATTGTGCGGCATCACCGTCGCGCCAATAATGCCGACCGCAACGTAAACCATGCCGGCCTGATGCAGGTGCGGCGACACCAGCGCCCGGCCCATTTCCAGAAAACTCGGCCGGGTCTGCGGAAGAACGAAAATCTCGATGAAGTAACACACGCCGATGGTGGCGATCAGCAGGACCACCACTGCTTCGATGGTGCGCATCCCGAAACGCTGCAATGCCAGAAGTAAAAGCACGTCCAGGCCGGTTATGATGACTGCCCAGAGCAACGGGATATGAAACAGCAAGTTGAGGGCAACCGCGCTGCCCAGCACCTCGGCCAAGTCGCACGCGCCGATGGCGACTTCGCTCATCAGCCAATTAGGCCAGCGGGTCCAGCGCGGATACCAGTCGCGGCAACATTGCGCCAGGTCCTTGCCGGTGACCACGCCCAATCGAGCGGAAATTACTTGCATGAAGATGGCCATCAGGCTGGCTAGTCCGACCACCCACAGCAGCCCGTACTTGAACTGAGCCCCGCCTTGCAAGTCGGTTCCCCAGTTACCAGGATCCATATAGCCGACGCTGATCAGAATTGCTGGTCCGACAAAAGCCCGCCACTGCTGCCAGAAGCCAGCCTGGTGATGCGGCACGGCGACGGAACTGTGCATTCCCTCCAAAGATGGATGGCCGATATCAGCCTCGCCGCCGGGTAGGGTTTGACCATTCGGATTGCCCCAATTCTGAGGTTTCATATTCAAAACGGCACCCTCAACGGATCGACGAACAAGTGGGTCGCCGTCGAGTTTCCACATCGTTAGCTGAAGTATATAGTAGAAGCTAAACTATGGTTAACTTATTTTTTTTAGGAGGAATTAGGTTGGCCGGAGCTACCCATACGCGTTCGGCCGCGGTATGGCCTAAAGATACCTTGCCGACGGCCGTGCCCAGGGTAAGGGTACTGTCGTAATTCCGGCATTGGACAGCGATCTCAACTCCGGGACGGATGCCCAACTTTTCCAGAAACTCTCCCAGCTTGCGATCCCGCTCGTAAACGCTTTGCACCGCATAGCGACTTCCGGGCTGCGCCTCGGAAAGCAGGAGTAATCCGCGTTTCCGCTTCAGCTTAGGGAGCTCGGGAGTCGGGGGATTGCCGTGGGGGCAGGGACCACCCCGTCCCAGTTTGCGGGAGAGCATGGCCTCAAAGTCGCCGGAGACAGCGTGTTCCAGGCGTTCGGCCTCATCGTGCACCTTGTACCAGGCCATGCCGAAAATTTCGTGTAACATGCGCTCGATCAAATGGTGGCGAATGGCCAAACGCCGCGCGATCTGGCGCCCCTCAGCGGTGAGTTGCACGCGGCCGCCCGGGCGGACCGACACCAACCCATCGCGCTTCAGCCGGCGTAGCGCCATGGTTACGGCCGGCGCCGAGACCGAGAGCCAGTGCGCCAGACGTGCCGCAATGACCGGCTCGCCTTCGCCTTCGGCTTCGAGAATGGCTTTGAGATAATCTTCCTTGGAAACCGTAATCATGACAATTACAAATGTTAGTTAACGACAGTTAATAGCGAAATGCAAGCCTCCCCTTTTAGCGTTCGGCCAGATGAGCCGAAAGAAATATTAAACATGGAGACATCGAGGTACAAAGATCATGCGATTTTCCCGGCTGATCTCCGTGCCCTCAGGGTTTTCTGTGGTGAAACTAGACTGGCTCCGCGCCTCCCGTTTGACATCCGCCGCATCGCGCCCCTACTCTTTTCTTTCGCTTTGCGTCTAATTCTCGCCGGCGGAAAAGTCATGCGGAACTTAATGCCATGAAGGTGCTCGTCCTCGGTAGCGGTGGTCGTGAACACGCCTTGGTGTGGAAGCTGCGCCAGTCGCCGCGGATCACTAAGCTATACTGCGCGCCCGGCAACGGGGGTATTGCGGAGGATGCCGAGTGCCTGGCTGTGGACCTGAAGAGCGTCGACTCGCTGGTACAGCTGGCCAACAAGCTTAATCCCGACCTCACCGTGGTCGGTCCCGAACTGCCGTTAACGCTTGGGGTTGTGGACGAGTTCCAGAAACGCGGCTGGCCCATCTTCGGCCCTACGCGCGCTGCGGCGCGCCTGGAATCGAGCAAAAGTTTCGCCAAGGAGTTCATGCAGCGCCACCGTATCCCGACCGCGAAGTATTCGGTTTGCGTTACCAGGGAGGAAGTGCGAGAGGCGCTCAAGCTCTTTCACACGCCCGTCGTTGTCAAAGCGGATGGGCTTGCTGCCGGTAAGGGCGTCGTCATCGCCACATCCAAGGCGGAGGCGCAGCGCACGGCGGAAGAAATGCTTGCCGGCAAGATGTTGGGCGAGGCTGGTTCGCGGGTGGTGCTGGAAGAATGTCTCAAGGGCGAGGAGTTGTCGTTTCTGGTGATGAGCGACGGCGAGCGGGTGGTGCCGTTAGTTGCTGCTCAGGACCACAAGCGCGCGTTCGACAACGATCAGGGACCGAACACCGGCGGGATGGGAGCATATTCCACCGACTACATCGTCGATGCGCAAATGCGCGACTGGCTGGTGACCCACATCGCGCGACCGGTGGTCGCGGGCATGCGTGCTGAGGGCGCAGAATACAAGGGTATCCTTTATTGTGGCATTATGATGACCGCGCGCGGTCCGATGGTGCTGGAGTTCAACTGCCGCTTCGGCGATCCGGAAACCCAGCCCATCATGATGCGCATGGAGAGCGATCTGCTAGAGGCGATGGAGGCGTCGATCGCAGGCCGCGTAAGTGACGGCGACTTTCGCTGGTCGGTCGATCCCGCGGTGTGTGTGGTGATGGCGTCCGGCGGATATCCAGGCGCATTCGAGGCCGGTAAGCCTATATCCGGCATTGAAGACGCCGACCGCATGTATGGCGTGAAAGTCTTTCATGCAGGGACGACCCGCCGCGATAACACCTATTACACATCCGGAGGCCGGGTGTTGGGCGTGACCGCACGCGGACAGAATTTGCCTGAGGCTGTGGAACGAGCGTACGACGCGGTTATGAAGATCCGCTTTGACGGCATGCACTATCGCAAAGACATCGCCGCGCGCGGGCTGAAGCATCTGCGGGCGGGAAAGTAGCTTCTATATACAACTTTATGAACAACAATCCTCTCGTCTCCATCGTCATGGGCAGCGATTCCGACCTCGAGATCATGAACGAGGCTGCGAAAGCGCTGGCCGAATTCGGCATTCCTTATGAAATCGACATCACCTCGGCGCATCGCTCGCCGGCCCGCACCAGCGAATATTCGCGCGGGCTCAAGGCGCGCGGCGTGAAGGTGGTCATCGCCGGTGCTGGCGGAGCCGCGCACTTGGCAGGTGTCATCGCTGCCGAGACCACGCTGCCGGTCATCGCCGTACCGATTCCTTCCACCGCGCTGCTCGGTCTCGACTCGCTGCTGGCGATGGTGCAGATGCCGGCAGGCATTCCCGTCGCGACGGTCGCCATCGGCAAGCCGGGCGCAACCAATGCCGGAATCCTCGCCGCGCAGATGATCGGCTTGTATGACGATGCCGTGGCGAAGAAGTTGGACGCCCACAAAGAGAAGCTGGCCAAGGGAGTTGAGGCGAAGTCGCGCAAGCTGAAAGAGAGCCACAAGGCGTAATTGCGGGTCAGCATTGGAGCGTGTCGTAATGGAAGCTATATTCACCACGGAGGCACGGAGAGCACGGAGTCTTCTCGTATTTAATTTCTCCGTGTCCTCCATGTCTCCGTGGTGAAAATACCTCTACAGCTTCAGCGTCTTCAAGTATTCGCGAAAGTCGCCGCCCAGGTCCTCGCGCTTGAGGGCGAACTCGACAGTGGCTTTCAGAAAGCCCAGCTTGTCGCCGGTGTCGTGACGCTTGCCCTCGAAGGTGTAGCCGTAGATTTTTTCCTTCTTGAGCAAATTCTTCAGGCCGTCAGTCAATTGCAATTCGCCGCCGGCTCCGAGCGGGGTGGAAGCCAGCATCTCGAAAATGGCGGGCGTCAGAATATAGCGGCCGATGATCGCCAGGTTCGACGGAGCGTCCTCCAGTTTCGGCTTCTCCACCAGATTCTGCACTTCGAAAAGACGTCCGCTCCATTTGCCGGGAACCGGCTTCGCATCCAGCACTCCATAAGACGAGATCGCTTTCCCCTCGACCACCTGGGTCGCCAGCACCGAGCATCCGGTCTGGTTGTACACGTCGATCATCTGCTTCAGGCAAGGAACTTCGGCATCGATAATGTCGTCGGCAAGGATGACGGCGAAGGGTTCGTCTCCGACCAGTTCGCGCGACATTAGCACGGCATGGCCCAGTCCCATGGCTTCCTTCTGACGCACATAGGCGATGTGGATCATGTCCGAGATATTACGCACCACCGCGAGCAGATCCGTCTTGCCGCGCTCCTCCAGCATTTTCTCCAGTTCATAGCTGACGTCGAAGTGGTCTTCAATGGCGGTCTTGCCGCGTCCGGTAATGATGATGATCTGATCGCAGCCCGAAGCCATGGCTTCTTCTACGCCGTATTGAATGATGGGCTTGTCGACCAGCGGCATCATTTCCTTGGGCTGCGCCTTGGTGGCGGGCAGAAAACGCGTTCCCAGCCCGGCGGCGGGAAACACCGCCTTGCAAACTCTTTGTTTTGCCATGAGTGCCTCGTACCACCGTTGGCGGCCCTGTGAAACCAGAAATCCGCGTTTGAATTGCCTATTTCCCCGCGCTACTGGTACGCTACTTTTCGGATTTTCATTTGGACCGATTTGGTAATGACTCGCCGCTGCCGGTCACTTTTGCGGGATTGAAGATTTGTCACTGAGCCTAATCCGGCGCTAATATTCACAAGCTCGCCTGATTCGTCAGGTCAGGTCTTCTGGCTGTCCCGTCGACGCACGTACAGACATCCAAAAAAAACCGTTCTTGCGGACCCGCTTTCTGCCGAGGGTCACCAGTTTCAACGGTACAAGGACAAACTCTGTGACCCATTGGCTGATCATGAAATCACGATATCCTGCCATCGCATTATCGACTGCAAGAACCCCTAATCTCTCACCGAAGCCGAGATCGGACACGCTAGGCCTTATGGAACGTAAGAGGTGCCGAGGCTCATTTGTGGACACACGAAATTGCTTCCAATAGCTCTCCGGTGGACACTTTTGATGAATCTCCTTTTCCAGCACCTTGGCGACGATTTTGAGACCGGCTGAACGAAGGAGATCAGGAGTCTGACCCTGGATCATCCTCCGACCGTTAGCAACAAACGTTTCCACTGCTTCCTTCTCCTTCGGGAGGAGGCCCACGTCGGGATCGTCATAGTATTGTTCCGCGTCGAGAGGTACGGCCGTTTCAGCCATTACAATCACTCCGTAAGGGTTCAATCCCTTGCGAGAGCGATTTTGCAATATACCTCTTATATAGCTCGAAACCTTACTCATCTTAAAATCTACTTCGGGAATGAGTGCCAAGTCACAAACGCCGCTAGATAGAACCGCATGGCTGACGACGAATCCTGAATCGGAGCCAAACAATTGAATGACAGAAAGACGTGGGTTGGAGCTTACTTCCGTATGAAGGTTCAAAATTAGCTCTCTTGCTCTCTCCACCGCAGAAAGGAATCCAAATGACTGCCAAACCCAAAGAATGTCATTATCTGTGGTTTTCGGAATGCCGACGACTGAGATCTTGTCACCTGTCTCGTCAGACAGCTTCGATATTGCATGCGCCGCTCTAAGGCTACCGTCTCCTCCGATAACGTATAAGATCTCAATTCTGTCACTCGACAATTTTTGAATCAATCTCTTGAATTTTTCCGCCCTCTTCTCTGGAATTGCATCCAAGAGTTCGTCTGCACGGGAAGTCCCCAGCATCGATCCTCCTAATTCGGCGTGACGCTTTGTCTCTGCCGGCTCCAAGACCTTTTCGGCTGTACCAGGCCGCAATAAGGATCGAAACCCCTCGGTGTAGCCCTTAATGGTCAGTTCATAATTTTGTGCAGCGTTCCGGTACTCGTTGTGCCGGCTTACAATACCATCGATGACCGCATTTATTCCGGGAGCAATTCCACCCGAGACGAGAATACCGACTCTCAGATTGGTCCGGTCCTCCAGAGGATGGCACAGGAATTCGCGGGGGCCGGCTTCCGGAAGCGTAAAGGTCCTGGTCAGCAGATCTTCTGCTTCAGCGGAGGGTCCCTGTCGCCAGCCGCTACGGGCATCCGCCACAATGGATGCCGTTTCCTTGCGGTAATAGCCTATTTCGCCCTGCTTTAGCGGATTAGCCTTCGCTGGATTCTCCGCTGGTTCTTTCTGAACAGTTGGCCACACCTCTGGACATCCCTGGTCGATCCGAGTGCGCGATAGGCGGCCATTTCCTTCAACGTACTCTTCGATGATTCTCTTCTCGTAGTCGAAGGGATATCCGTCGGGGATGTCGAGAAAAGGTATCCACGGTTTGCCAAGCAATTTAATAATCTGCTTGGCGCAGAACAGGGCATGGTGGTCATCATGTCCGGGAACCAGTATGGGATCGCGCCCAACTGTGAAGAAGCGAACCTCGGGAAAGTTTCCAGAGTTGGGAAGTCGGACAACAACGCCATGCGTTACCTTGTACTCGTGGGCGATGTCGGTTTCTTCCTTCTGTGTCTCCCCTAGGTCTGCTCCCAAGAAAAGAACAAACCCGTGGGACCTCTGCAATCTCTCCTCGAGCTGCTCACGCCACTTCTGAGTATTCCTGTCCTCTCCATAGCAGAACGGTTCAATCCCCGGCTGCGATTTCAAACAGGAATACACGGTGCGGACAAAATGCCCGTCTCGAAAGTTATAGCAGAGAAAAATATTCATCCACGGCCTCCGGTTTTCTTACCGCGGCGCGATCGACACTTATCCTTGAGCGCGACCTGATGTTAGCAAACAACGGCACGTGGTGTGTACATAATCAGAGTTGCCGTCAGACCACCGTCTGCTGCTCTCCCGCCAGTTGTTCGAGTAGCGACTTCAGCCGCACCAGCACCTGTTCCGGTTGCTTTTCTTTCAACGAAAACTTCAGCACGCCGGCGGGCGTGAACTGGCTTCCCGGCTCGCCCGCGACAAAGCGGGCCAGCCGTTCAGGATCGACGGTTGCTCTCTCAGTAAAGCGAATACTGACGGCGTCGCGCCGTCGCTCGATCTGGGCCACTCCGATGCGTTGCGACAATAACTTCAGCGTAGCGTACTCCAGCAAGTTGCGCACGGGTGGAGGCGGAGCGCCATAGCGGTCTCCTAACTCTCCCGCGACATCTTCCAGTTGCGACTCCGACTCGACCCCAGCCACCCGCTTGTACATCCGCAGACGCTGGTTCTCTTCCGCGATGTAATCGGACGGGATGCGAATGTTCAGTCCCAGATTCAACTGGGCCTCGGGCACATCCTCGGGCATTTCGCCTTTCAGTTCGCGAACGGTGCGCTCCAACATGGTGGTGTAGAGCTCGAATCCCACGGCTTCCACGTGACCGCTCTGCTCGCCGCCCAGCAGATTTCCCGCACCACGCAGCTCGAGATCGAGTGCGGCAATCTTGAATCCCGCGCCCAGATCGCTGAACTCTTTCATCGCCGCCAACCTGCGGCGGGCCAAGTCGCTTAGATCGCGATCCGGAGGAATCAACAGATACGCATACGCGCGACGGTCGGAGCGTCCGACGCGTCCGCGCAGCTGATAGAGCTCCGACAGTCCGTGGCGATCGGCACGATTGATGATGATGGTATTACAGAGTGGGATATCCAGTCCGTTCTCGATAATCGTAGTCGCGACCAGGATGTCGGCCTCGTGCCGCATGAAAGCAAGCATGATACGCTCCAGCTCACTCTCCGGCATCTGGCCGTGTCCAACCAGAATGCGCGCCTGCGGCGCCATCTCGCGCAGCTTGCTGGCGATGTCGTAGATGCTTTCCACGCGATTGTGCACGAAGTAAACCTGGCCGCCGCGTTCCAGTTCTTTCTCGATGGCCGAGCGCAGCAGCTTTTCATCCCATGCGGCCACCACGGTCTGGATTGCCATGCGATCTTTCGGCGGTGTCTCGATGACGCTCATATCGCGCAGGCCCAGCAGCGACATATGCAGCGTGCGCGGAATGGGCGTGGCCGACATGGTGAGCACGTCGACTTCGCGGCGAAGCTGCTTGAGCCGTTCCTTGTGACGAACGCCGAAACGCTGCTCTTCGTCGACGATCACCAGACCAAGGTCGCTGAACTTCACATCCTTGGAAAGCACGCGATGCGTGCCTATGAGAATATCCACCTGCCCTGCTTCCACTTTCGCAATAGTCTCTTTCTGCTGCTTCGACGTGCGAAAGCGGCTGAGCATCTCCATCTTGATGGGAAACGCCGCAAAGCGCTGGCGAAAAGTGTTGTAGTGCTGAAACGCAAGCACAGTGGTCGGCGCCAGCACCGCAACCTGGCGATTGTCGCTGACCGCCTTAAACGCTGCGCGCATGGCGACCTCGGTTTTGCCATAGCCGACATCGCCGCACAACAGACGGTCCATGGGCGTGGGCGACTCCATGTCGTGTTTCACGTCGACGATGGCGCTTATCTGGTCTTCGGTCTCATTGAACTCGAAGCTGTCTTCAAACTCGCGCTGCCATTCGGTGTCGGGCGCAAAGCCATGGCCCTCGGCAGTTTTGCGCAAGGCGTACAGTTTTAGTAACTCTTCGGCCATGTCTTTCATGGCCTTCTTCACCCGCGCCTTGGTCTTCTGCCACTGCTGCGTCCCCAGACGATTCAAGACGGGCTTCACACCTTCGGACGAGCGATACTTCTGCACCAGGTCCAGGCGGGTAAGCGGCACGTAAAGTCTCGCGGCTTCGGCGTACTCCAGGATCATGAACTCGGCGGTCCCGCCATCCTCCTGGGGAATCTCCTTCAATCCCTGGTATTGCCCGATGCCATGCTCGACGTGTACCACGTAATCACCGACAGCCAGATCGCGAAAGTCAGACAGGAACGCTGAGACCTTCGACTTTTGCCGCTGTGGACGTCCGAGGGAAACTTCGGCTTCATCGAACAGATCGCGCGCCCCGAAGAGTATGAGGTTCGCTTCGGGCAACACCACCCCTTCAGGTACGTAGGCTTTTACGATGGTGGTCGCCGCCATCTCTTCCGCGAAGTAGGTGGACTCGTCCACATAGACTTCACTGCCCGGCTTCGGGGTGCGGCTGCCAATGCGAAAGGACAGGTTGTATTCGTTGAAGACGTCGGCCAGGCGCTCGACTTCTCCGGTGCTGGAGACCGCAAACATCACCCGTTTGCCTTCGCGCGTCAGGCGCGCAACCTCCTCGGTCATCGCCGCCACCGAGCCATGAAAGCGCGTGGTGGGCTGGGTCTGCAGGGTGAAATGTTCGCGGGCATCGTTGCTTTCGATCCCCAACTGCTCGACCGCAATGGTTGGCATCTGAGCGAGGCGTCCGTGCCATTCTTCCGGCGAAAGATAAAGATCCTCAGGCCGAACCAGATTGCCAATTAAGCTGCGCTCGTGCGTCTCCGTAACCCTCGTCCACCAGGTGTCATGGGCCTCGTTCAGCGAATCGGGCTCATCGAGTACGACGGTCGCACCGGGCAGCAGGTCGAAGAAGCCTTCGTTCGCGCCAGCCACCGGAGCGTACAGCTCCCATCCGGGAAACACAGCAATGCCGGCCGCGCGCACCGTCTCCCGAACCAGGTCCTCGCTCCCTGCCACTCGTTCGCCGGTAAGGCGCGCATTGATCACTGCCAGAGTCTCTTCTTCCACGGGAGTTTCGGTCAGCGGCAGCAGAACCACTTCATCGCTTACCGCGGCCGAGCGCTGCGTGGCGGGATCGAATTTGCGAATCGACTCCACCTCGTCGCCGAAGAACTCTACCCGCACCGGCCGGTCGGCTTCCGGGGGATAGACATCGAGCAAACCGCCGCGATGGGCGAACTCGCCCGGCATCTCCACCACATCCACCTGACTGTAACCCACGATGCGCAGGTGTTCGACTAGGCGGTCAGGATCGATCATCTCGCCGCGGCGGACAACTTTGGCCAGGTCGGCGTAGAAGCCAGCCTCGCGTAAGCGCATGGCCGTCGCGGCCAGAGGAGTGATGACGATTTCCGCGGATCCGGTTGCGATCTTCCACAACGCGGTGGCGCGCGCTTCCTGGATCTCGGGGTGAGGAGAAAGATTCTGGAAGGGTAGCACGTCGTAGGCTGGCAGGCCGATCACGGCCTCGGGCGAAACCGCGCCGGTCAGGTCCGCCAGGGCGCGAACCAGCGGCAACAACTCATCCACCGCGCGATTATCGCCGACAATGATCACCAGGGGGCGCGATAGGGCGCCAGGCAGGAGAGCGTACAAGAGAGCTTTGCCAGTTGGCGTGAGTCCGGACAAACGTATCCGCCCCGCGCCCCCCTTGACCTGGGTGATAGCACGCGCAAAAGCGGGTACCTTTTCCACGTCCGCGAAGAATTCGCGAACGAATGGGAGAATCATTGCTTAACCAGTTTACCAGTCCCAGGGAAAGGGAGAGCAGATCGCGTAAGGTTCGTGAAGTAGGGACGCGAGAAGGCGAAGAAGAAGAGAATAGGTTGGCGCGATCATAGGGACACCGCCTGGTGGCGGGGCGGGGTGGTAGTTAAAATTCCAAGTGCATTCGTATTCCGGGAACAGTCAAGGGTCCGCGGGCGCGGTTCATGCCGGGATTGTTGATGTGCTGCACGTCGGCGGCGAAAAACAGGCCGCGCCACACGTGCGCCGCGTAGAACACCTCTTCAATGTTCTCGCGGCCATAACTGAGGGCACCGTCTCCCAGTAGGAATCCCAGGCCGCCGTAGGCGAGATAAGCCTGGTGAGCTTTGGAAAGGCCGCTGGAGACGAAGGCCACTCCGGCGCGGTCGAGGCTGCGATGCCAATTCGTGCCGCGAGAATAGACGCCAAGTTCGACTCCTTCGTTATCTTCGGTGTAACAGAAGGACTCGTGCTGTCCTTCATTCCATCCCCAGCGCCCGAACGCGTAGGCGTCCTTCAGGAACTCCTGTTCGAAGTTGATACCGAATCCGTACTTGATCGTGCCCTGCTTGGCCGTGGCGCTGACATCCGGGGTAGGGGTCACATGTTCCAGGTAGAGTTTCACCGCTTCTTCGTAATCGCCCATATTACCGTGGTTAACGTAGCTCAGCAGGCGGAGCGTCGTTTTCTTATTCTTCAGCAGCTGCGGGCGAAGCTCGAGCTCAAGATTCTCTGCCCGTGCGCGGGCAACATCGGCATCGAGATCGGGGCCGTTGGCCACCTTCGGCATCAGGGTTTCGGCGAAGCGCAAGGCCCAATTGCGCTCTTCCAGGCCGATGATTGCGCCGATGGTGTAGCCGCGAGTGTCGGCCGCGTAGTCATAAGCGCCATTGTTGTCAATTACCCAGTTCAGAAATTGATAGTGGCTATCGCTGCCGCCGATATTGTTGTCAAAGAAATCGGCAAGCGAGAATTTACCGAAGCGCAGGTCTAGCCGCTTTAGCGGAACTTCGGTGGGCAGAGACAATGGGTTGCGCTCCGACTCGATTTTCTCGTCCGACAGGGGAATGATCTGCTGGAAAAACAGGCGGGCGATATAGGGCGCTTGCCCGATCGAAGGATTGCGCACCACATCCAGGTTCACGAATCCGGCCAGGCCCAGCGCGGCGCTCAGCCCACTGCCGCCCGACTCCTCCAGGTCGAAATAAACCTGCGAGTTGGGCGTGAATTCATAGCCGGTGAACAGGGTTAGAACCCGCGACAAGGCATTATCGGAATGATTGTTGAAGCTATGCGGGCCACTGTACTGGGCATAGAAATCACCGTTGGCCTGGAAGATGAAGTTGGCTTGTCCGGAGATCCACCATTTCGCGGTTTGCGAGTGCTCGAAGAAGGTAGCCGGCGAATCTGTGGCATCGGGCGAAGGACCCGGCGGGGGCGCGCTCTGGGCCCAGGCGGCCGTGCTCAAGCTCGTCGCCAGCAGGAGGAAGCGGCCCAGGAGTAAGAGGGTTTGCCGGGGCATGGGTGAACTCGATTGCCTTTTCATATTGAAATTGAAATTCAATTTCAATTAGACAGGAGCCGTCCCGGCGCAGCCGTGACCTTGGTCACAGTCCGAGGTGACCGCCGAACCTGGCGGTTCTCGCTGCGGAGAGGACAGCCCCTGGGGTATCCCGGATTGCGTCGGTCTCCTGCTTTTCGCAAACCAACAGTTTCCCACTTTCCGGTTACAGAAACATTAACCACCAAGTTTCGAACGAACCATTTTCCTTATATCATACCCGGGTATGGTATATAAAGAAAAGAGACCGGCTGTCTGCGATTTCATGCAGATGTACCAGGCCGGTCCAATCCTCGGACACCTGCTTGGGAGCCGTCTCCGGTCAGGATTCGTGACAGCCAGGGGGTGGTCCTTCAAGAAGTCAGCCCGAGGCCGTCGACCTGGGTGAGCAAGTTTGACAGTCCGCGAGGCCAATTCTAGAATCGAAGCTGGGCTGGACGCAGTCGTCCGGCCCTTCGTTTGATGGAGCGACTGGAAGTTGCCGCTCCGGCCAGCAGGTTCTCTGCTCGCATCCCTGCGGTGGAAGATACACCGCGACTCCGTTGGCGGTGTAGCTCAGGTGGTTAGAGCGACGGTCTCATAATCCGTAGGTCGTAGGTTCGAGTCCTACCGCCGCCACCAATTAAATTAATAACTTCCGTTGGGAATTTCCTCTTGGCGGCCGAGTGCAGGTGCGCGGGGGTGGCGGCTTTTACCATAAACTGAGCGCCCGATGATTCGGTACAAAATAAAGCGGTGACCAAGAGTCTGCCGGAGGTCATCCGCCAGATAGACTCCTGGCTGCTAGCGTTTCTCTTGGCGCCGTCTAGAGGGACAACCTTGCAATTTAGCTTGTAGCCGTGCGCCGCAAGCTACTTCGAGGCGATCAATGCACCGTCCGGCATTCGCACCTCATCTACACCGCATCCGTTCCCATTTTTATTGCGGGGGCTAAAATCAGTTTATGTCTGCTGTATCCACTCACATCTCCGTCGAACCCGGCTCTGAGGCCTTTCCTCTTCTCACGCCTGCGCAGATCGAGCGGCTGCGCCCACACGGCAACCTGCGGCACGTAGAAGCGGGCGAGGTGCTGTTCGAACCGGGGGACAGCAACGTTCCCGTCTATGTGGTTCTGTCGGGAGGCCTGGATATTCTTCAACCCAGTCCCAAGGGTGTGCGATCCCTGGTCACGCACGTTCCCGGCAGCATCACTGGCGAGTTTTCCGTCATCTCGGGCCAGCGCGCGCTGCTGCGTGGACAGGTCACCGCCTCCGGCGAATTTCTGCAGATCGAGTCCGGCGAGTTCCGCGCCCTAGTGGCCAAAGATGCGGAACTGGGCGATATCCTGATGAAGGCGTATATTCTGCGCCGGATGCTGCTTATCAGCGAGGAGGCCAGCAATGTGCTGGTGCTGGGCTCAGTCAACTGCGCCAACACGCTACGTCTGCGCGAGTTCCTGAGCCGCAACGGTTATCCCTACAAGTTCATCGATTTGGACACGGACGAGCGCTCGCAGTCCATCCTCGACCACTTCCACGTCAAGGTGGAGGAAGTGCCGGTCGTGATCTGCAACGCGCGCAGCGTGCTGCGGAATCCCTCGAGCCGCGAGCTGGCCGATTGCCTCGGGCTCAACGTGAGCATTGACGAATCGCAGGTGCGCGATTTGATCGTCGTGGGCGCGGGGCCGTCAGGGCTGGCCGCCGCAGTCTATGCGGCATCCGAAGGCCTCAACGTGCTGGTCGTGGAAACCGGCAGCCCGGGCGGACAGGCCGGATCGAGTTCGCGCATCGAAAATTATCTCGGCTTCCCTATGGGTATTTCGGGCCAGGAGTTGGCTGGGCGGGCTCTGGCGCAGGCGCAGAAGTTCGGCGCGAACATGATGATCGCGCGCACCGCCGTGCGCTTGCAATGTGATCGCCGTCCCTATCAGGTCATCCTCGAAGAGGGCACGCCACTGGCGACGCGCTCCATCGTGCTGGCCGCCGGCGCCCAATACAACAAGCCACCGATTCCCAAGCTCTCGCAGTTCGAGGGCAACGGCGTCTATTACGGCGCCACCGCTATGGAATCGCAATTGTGCCTGGGCGAAGACGTGGTGGTCGTCGGGGGAGGAAATTCTGCGGGACAGGCAGCGATTTATCTGTCGGGAAAGGCGCGCAAGGTTTACATGCTGGTGCGCTCGGGGAAGCTGGCGGACACCATGTCGCGCTACCTGATTTGGCGCATCGAAGAAAACCCGGCGATTGAGCTGCATTACCACACGGAGATCGCCGGCGTCGACGGCAACGGACATCTGGAGCGCATCAGCTGGCGCGATGGCGATGGCGGGCAGATTGTCCCCCACGACATACGCCATCTGTTCGTGATGACCGGGGCCTCGCCGCGCACGGGATGGCTGGAGGGATGTCTGGCGCTCGACAACAAAGGCTTCGTACTAACCGGCCACGATCTGGACCGGGCGACGCTGGAAGAGAAGGCGTGGCCGCTGTCGCGCCCGCCGCAGCTTCTCGAGACCAGCTTGCCGGGGGTGTTCGCGGTGGGGGATATCCGGGCCGGCAATGTGAAGCGCGTGGCGTCGGCGGTCGGCGAAGGATCGATCGCGATTCACCTTGTGCATCAGGTGCTGGCGGAGATGTAGGCGGAGTCTCGGGTGCGAACTTGAAGGTGTGTCCCAGAGCCTGCCCTGAACTTCAGGTAGGCCCAGGCTGGCCCAAAAGACCGGCGAACCTGGTACGGTTCCTGCTCGGCGACTCTTTCCATCCGGGTGGCTTGCAGTTGACCGGGCAGCTCGGGCGCATGCGAAGAACCAAGCATCAAAAACTATCCTGTAGGCTTCAGGCTGCTGATCACCATCGCCTTCTTCGTCTCAAGGTTGGAATTGAGCAGGCGAACTGTAATCGGGACACCGAGAACTGGCGCGAGGGACTGGCGCACCATGTCCTGACATTCCGCAGCGTCCTGGGGGTTGTCCCAGAGACCTTGGCTACCACAAAAGAAACGGTCGTCCCGCTTTCATCTTTCGCCAGAAAGACGTCGGCGCCACGGTCCTGAAAATACGAAGCGGCCTTGAGCGCATTTGCGACGGCCGTGGCGTCGGATGCAGTGGCCGAACCGAGATAGTAGACATGGTCCTTTGTTCCGACCAACAGTCTGCCCACCGTGGCTTCTTTCTTGGTCTGTTGCAGCGTGTTCGCTAGAGCATTTCTAATTTAAGTATATACATTCTGTGAGATAATGCTTCTGCCGGTAAGGAGAGGCCAGGGATGCAATCCTATTCTCAGGATTTGCGCGAGCGGGTGTTGCGGGCACTGGATCGCGG
>JBAVSY010000119.1:0-22395 GCA_049695855.1 Candidatus Korobacteraceae bacterium
CAAAAGCCACCCCAACGTCAAAGACAAAGGCGCTGGGGAATAAGGAACGTCAAAAACCAGGCGCACACCGCGTCGCCGCCGCAGTGTGCCTTGACAACCCCAACCTCGTTATAGACGGGATGACAAAATTAATGATGACAAAATTAATATAGAGCGAACAGCACGGCAGAAGCCTTTCTCCGATACCAGACACCACCCGTGACACCATTGAGATGAGCCGATGCCGACCAGGTCATGCAGCTGAGAAGGTCCCCACCCATGCTATACTTTTCACAGTACTGCAGTTACCGCGGAGGACTGTATCGACAAACGTTTTATCCGCACGAATGAACGCATTCGTGTCCGTGAAGTTCGCGTAATCGACGATGAGGGTAATCAGTTGGGGATTATGACGCCTTATGATGCCCTGAAGATTGCCCGCGAAAAAACTCTCGACCTGGTAGAAGTCTCGCCCACCGCTCAACCTCCTGTTTGCCGCATCATGGACTACGGGAAATACCTGTACCAACAGGAAAAGCGCGAGCGCGAAGCCAAGAAGCATCAGCACCAGATTGTGGTCAAGGAAGTGAAGTTCCGCATCAATGTGGACGATCACGACTACGACACCAAGAAGAACCATGTGCTGCGTTTTCTCGGCGAAGGCGACAAGGTGAAAGCCACCATCTTCTTCCGCGGTCGCGAGATGACTCGCCAAAGTTTGGGACGGGGGATTTTAGACCGCCTGATCCAGGATCTGGGTGACAAGGCGATCGTGGAGTTCCGGCCGCGGCAGGAAGGCAACACCCTGCATCTGATCCTGGCGCCGCCGAAGGTACAGGCTCCGGCCAAGCCGCCCAAGGAAGCGAAGCCGCAGGGTCCGAAGCCGGACAAGCCTGCCGCTCCGCCCGCAGCGCCGCCGTCGCCGCAACAGCAGTAGCGGCGTTGTCCTTCCTGGATTTTCGTAAAGGGTCTGCGTTAGTCTTCAGCCCCGAGGAGCGAGCCTTCGGGCCGGTGAACAAGTAATGTTGTTTTCGCGATGGAATGTCCCATCCGAAGGTCGAGCCCGCCAGGGCGGCTCGGCAGTTAGCCCAGGACGCAGCCGCAGGCGGAGTCCTGGGTTGGATCGTAATTTAGTTTCTGAGCCCCTTTAGGGGCGGCACACTCAACGACCGATCAAGTCTGCTCGCGGGGTGGCCGAAGTCGCGATTTCTGTGTTGTAATAGAAAGATCACTATGCCGAAGCTGAAGACACATAGCGGAGCGGCAAAGCGCTTCCATAAGACAGGTAGTGGCAAGATCAAACGCGGTCACGCATTCAAGCGCCACATCCTGACTTCGAAGGCAACCAAGCGCAAACGCCAGCTCGATAAAGACGTGATTCTGGATAAGGCGGATCAGAAGAAAATTGCCCGCATGATCCCCTACTAGCGGCTCTGCCGCGACTCGGGTTTGAAACGGCACGGCTTCAGCCATGCCGAAGATGGGTTGAGCCAGGGCTTTAGCTCCTGAGGTTCTTCCATCGCAACCCGATTCAGAGTCTGGAATATGGATTGGCCGCATGCTGCGGCGCCCGCCGATCCTGCCTACATGGGTGCCCCACTCTTGGCGAAGCCAGGGTGGGAGTCGACGGGAAACAGCGTGTGAAGAGGTACATCCGGCCCCTCATTTCCGGTGTTCCCGGGGCCCCCAACGAGTGCCGTTTTTGCGCTTGTTGGGGGTGGTTGAGCGTGGTCAACTTCTTACCTCCAGCCGCTTAGCGATTTTAAAAAGGAGCAGCAATGCCTCGCGTAAAACGTGGAACCAAGCGCCGTGCCCGCCGCAAAAAGATACTGGAGCGCGCCAGTGGATATTACTTAACCAAATCAAAACTCTACCGTTCGGCGAAAGAGTCAGTCGAGCGCGGGCTGAAGTTCGCCTACAGCGGCCGCAAGCAGAAGAAGCGCCAGTACCGCTCCATCTGGATTGTGCGCATTGGCGCCGCGGCCAAGCTGAACGGCCTCAGCTACAGCGTATTCATTAACGGGTTGAAGAAGGCTGGAATCGAGCTGGACCGCAAGATCCTTGCCGATCTGGCGGTGACCGATCCCTCTGGGTTTACGGCGCTATGCAAGCAGGCGCAAGCCGCAGTGGCATAGTCCGCCCATCCCAGAAACATTGCAGTGACTTCCGATGGGCGGCCTCAGTGGCCGCCCGTTGTGTTTGCGGATAAAGAATATTCACCACAGAGACACGGAGGACACGAAGAAGCGCCAAGCATTTTATTTTCGGATTTTTGGCGCTGCTTTGTTGAAGCTCAGTCCAAGCATATTCGGAAGTTGGATTCGATGCGACGATGTCGGGTAAGCCTGCGCAGAATGGAACCGCAGGATACCAGTCTCGCGAAGCGAGACGGAAGAAGATAGCCCAGCGCTTCAGCGCTGGGTACATCTTGAGTTTGAGCCCCTTCAGGGGCGACACGGTTTTCTGCTCAAAAAAAGCAGATCCCTCCGCTCCGGCTAAAGCCGTCGGTCGGGATGACAATTTGTAAAGATAGATCATGTACACCGTCCCCAAACTCGAAGACTACTCGCCCGAGGCGCTGGACCGTGCCGTCTCGGAACTGTTCTCCGCGCTGGAGAGCGAAACCGCTGGGCTTCACGGCGAATCCGACTGGAAGGCTTTTCGCGATCGCTGGCTCGCCCGCAAGAACGGCGTGCTCACCCAGGTCAACGACACTTGGCTGAAGGCCGCGCCCGGCCCGGCAAAACGCGAGGTCGGCCAGTGCGTGAATCAGCTCAAGGCTCGCGTCGAATCCGCCGTCGAGGAAGCGCTGCGAAAACTTATTGCCTACGCGCTTGTCCCGGAATTGCGCGGACCGCGCCTCTCCTCCGAGCGCCTCGACATCACGCTCCCCGGCATTCAGCGCCCCATCGGCGTAAAGCATCCCGTGCTGCGGGTGATGGACGAGATCGTCGCCGTCTTCGAGGCGATGGGCTACTCCGTCGGCGAAGGGCCTGAGGTCGAGACCGACTACTACAATTTCGAGTCACTCAACTTCCCTCCGAATCATCCCGCGCGTGACACCCAGGACACCCTGTTCATCGCCGGGCAGGACGGCAAGCCGGCGCGCGATCGTCTGCTGCTGCGCACGCACACTTCGCCGGTGCAGATTCGCACCATGGAGAAACAGCCGCCGCCGACCCGCATCGTCATCCCCGGCAAGGTGCACCGCAACGATCCGCTGGACGCGACCCACTCGCCGGTCTTCCACCAGGTCGAGGGGCTGGCCGTCGATACCAACATCACGTTCTGCGATCTGAAGGGCACGCTCGACCATGCCATGAAAGCGCTGTTCGGCTCGTCGGTGAAGACGCGCTTCTATCCGTCGTTCTTCCCTTTCACCGAGCCCAGCGCCGACATGCAGGTGAGCTGCATCTTCTGCGGCGGCAAAGGCTGTCGCAAGTGCAAAAACAGCGGCTGGATCGAGCTGCTGGGCTGCGGCATGGTCGACCCCAACGTCTTCGACTTCGTCAAGCAAAATGGCTACGACTCGGCGAAGGTATCGGGCTTCGCCTTCGGCATGGGCGTCGAACGGATCGCAATTTTGAAGTACGAGGTTGAGGAAATCCAGTTGTTCTACGAGGGCGACGTGCGCTTCCTGGAGCAATTCGCATAGGAGTTATTGAGTTAACCGTGAAGCCATTGCTCATGGTCGCCGGAGTGTTGGTATTTGCCTGTGGTATAGGATGCGCAATCGCGTGCTCCTTTGTGGTTAGCAATATGGTGGAAGAAATCAACATCCTCGCCGTCCCAGCAGAACGAGAAAGTATCCTGTTCAATTATCCAGGCAAGGTGAATCGGATAATGGGAAAACATCGCGTACTCTATCCGCAGAGCAAGCGAGGGGAATCGCTGAAGCGGCTCATTCTTGCGAGCGTGAGTTTGTTTCTGGCTGGAATTGCTTTGATTTTTGTTCCTCCGAATCTGTAATGCGTGGAGCAAGGCCTTAGTTTCGGAAACATTATGAGAATCCTTCCCACATGGCTGCGTGAGTTCGTCCACATCGCGGCCGACGATCGTCAACTCGCCGAAGATCTGACCTCGGCTGGAATCGCGGTGGAGTCCGTCCAGGAGGAAAACGGCGCCACCGTCTACGAGATGGATCTGACCACCAACCGCGTCGACGCCATGAACCACTACGGCGTGGCCCGCGAGGCCTCGGCTGTCTACGATGTCGAGTTGAAGAAAATTGAGCCGAAGCTGCCGGGGACAGCAGCAGGTCCCTCCATTCCGGCGGCGAAAACCACGCCGCCTCCGGTCGGGATGACACCTGATGAGGGACGCGCGCCCGCGGTCTCTCGCAGTGCGACTGAAACGTTTCCCATCGTCATCGAAGACCTGCTGGGATGCGCGCGATATACCGCGCGCGTCGTCCGCAATGTCCAGATCGGGCCATCGCCGGAGCAGATCGTCGAGCGCCTAGAACTATTGGGCTCGCGCTCGATCAACAACGCCGCCGATGCCACCAACTACGTGCTGAATGAGCTAGGCCATCCCACCCACGCTTTCGATCTCGACCTGCTGGAGGGCGGCACGATCATCGTTCGCCGGGCCCGCGCGGGCGAGATGCTGAAAACGCTCGACGGCGTCGATCGCAAGCTCAGCACCGACGATCTGGTCATCGCCGACGCGAAGAAGCCGGTTGCGCTGGCGGGTGTGATGGGCGGTTTCGACTCGATGATTACCGAACAAACAAAGAACGTGCTGATCGAGTCGGCCTGGTTCGATCCCGCGACGGTTCGCAGCATGGCCAAGCGTCACCTGATGCACACCGACGCTTCGCATCGCTTCGAGCGCGGCGCGGATTGGGGCATCACTCCGCTGGCTTGCGATCGGGTGGCCGAGCTGATTCTCGAGAGCGTCGGCGGCGAGTTGCACGGTGAACAGATCGATGCCATCGGCCGCAAGCTGGAGCGCGCGCTCATCCCGCTTAGAGGCTCGGAAGTGAAGCGTAATCTCGGCATCGGGATCGGCGAAGATGAGATCGAGCGGATTCTTCGCAGGCTGGGATTTGGAATAGCGGACATGGCGGACGCAGATCGTCTTACTAGTAAGACGAGTGCAAGCTCGCCCGATTTCAGCGTCCAGATTCCGACGTGGCGCCTGGACGTGGAGCGCGAGATCGACCTGCTGGAAGAGCTGGCGCGCATTTACGGTTACAACCGGTTTCCCAACACGCTGCCGGCTTTCGTCGGCGCGGTGGTCGAACTCCCTGATGAAGCCAAAAACGCCAAGGTCCGCGAGAACATGCTGGCGCTCGGTTATGACGAGTCAATCTCGATTACCTTCATCTCCGAGCAGGAAGCGAAGACCTTCGGCGGTGGCGAGCCGCTGGCGCTGGCTAATCCCTTAAGCGATGAGGCCGACTACATGCGAACCTCGCTGCTGCCCGGCCTGCTGAATATGGTGAGCTACAACCTCAATCGCGGAACCGCGAATGTGCGATTGTTCGAGGCAGGCGAAGTCTTCGAAAAGCTGGGCGACCGGCACGGCGAGCGACGGCATCTTGGCTTCGTTGCCACCGGCGACGCTTTCGCCAAGAGCGTTCACGCGGCCGCACAGCCATATACGTTCTTTCACATGAAGGGTGACATCGAAGAGCTGCTGTCTGCGTTTCAGCATCGGTCACTGTACTTCGATCCGATGGCTCCCGAGTATTTGCACCCCGGCCGCAGAGCGCGGGCGGTGATGGATGGCGAGACGGTGGCGCGATTCGGGCAGCTGCATCCTGAACTGGCAGCCGCCCGCAAGCTGCGTCAGGAAGTGTACCTTGCCGAGATCATGGTGGACCGGCTTTACCGTCATGGACTGCGCGAGCCGCGTTATCAGCGCATCTCGAAGTTCCCGGCGGTCGAGCGCGATTTCTCGTTTGTGTTCGACGACTCCGTAACCTTCGAGCGGATGAAGTCGGCAGTCGCCGAGTTGGGGCTCAGCGAACTCCAGAACTTCGTTCCGGCGGAGATCTATCGCGGCGAAAAAGTTGGCACCGGCAAATATTCGGTGCTTCTCCATGCCGAGTTCCAGTCGAAAGAGCGTACGCTGCGCGACGATGAAGTGGCGCAATGGTCAGCACAGATCATCGGCAAGCTGGAAGCTTTGGGCGGCGTTCTGCGGGCGCAATAGGACTTCTCATTCCCGACAGACCTTTCTTGGGATTGTCATCACGCGCGCAGCAAGGGATCTGCTTTTCGCTGGCGACGGAAAAAAGCAGATTCCTCTGCTGGGCTCGTAATGACAACTCATGGTTGGGCCTGAACGGCCCAATAGCTGCTCCGAGCCAGCACGGTCGCATCTCCCGGCTTCTTCAGGCGCACGGTCAACTGATGCAGTCCGGGATGCGGCTGGCTTGGCTGAAAGCTCAACAGATAGCGGCTGTGCACGTGATTGTCGAAATCGGTCATACGTGCATCGAAGCCCTTGGCCGAATCGAACATCTGGTACTCTCCGCCGCTAAGGGAGGCAATTGCCTTGGCGGTATTCTTGCGCATCGCCTGCGCCGCCAACAGGAACGGCGCCAACAAGTCCGGGCCTTCGTGGACCTCGGTCTGTTCGGGATGCAGGTCGGGATTGTTGTTGCCGCGCAAAGTGTCGAGCAGGTTGGACTTCGACGGCGAAAATGCCAGCGTGTAAACCACAATGTCGCTGTCGCCGATCGCCTTGATCACGTCGTCGATGGTGGCGGAATGGCTGCCGTGATCGCGAGTTTCGCTGATCAGCAGCAGCACGCGCTTGCGATCCTTGGGCACGCCGTTCAGCAGCTTGACGGAATAGTTCACGGCATCGAGAATCGCAGCTCCACCATCACCCGCCTGCAGTCCTTCCAGGTCCCTGGTTATGACGTTTTCATTGCTGGTGAAATTCTCCATGGCGTGAACCTGGCTATCGAAGGCGACGATGGCAACCTTGGTTTCGGGTTGCGCCATCAGCGGCTGCAGCATCAGACCCAGTCCGTGCATGCGCGGTAATTCGAAGTCAGCACGGCGCCCGCACTGGACAGCCACCACTAGCGATACCGGTTCTGACTCTGCCGCTTCATCCAGGTGAACAGTCTGGGCCACGCCGTCGTCCTCAATCGTGAAATCCCTTCCCTGCAGCCCATAAACAATCTCGCCGGACTTGTCGCGGACCAGGGCGGGCACCAGCACGACGTTCGATTGGGTGCGGAAGGTCGGCTCCTCCTGGGCGGCTGCAAATCCCGCCAGCAGCAGCACCCAGAACAGGACAACAATTCCGGACAAGCGAGGTTTTATCGAAGCAAACGGCGTCAGGATGGCCTCCAGCAAAAACAAACCCTGCTCAACAGTTTAGTTGCTCTTACCGGGTTGGTCGGCGGAACGAAACCACAACGGCGTGCGAACCGGCGAACTCGGACCGGCTGCAGTGAGGAGGTTGCATATTCAGGTTCCTCCGCGACAAATGGCAAAGGAATCATGCAGCGCGCCATTCTGCGCACAACCTGGTGCGATATACTGGCCTCGGAACGGCAAATATATTTGCGAAGGTCACGTATCCACTATGCCAGCAAATGCAGTTGAAGTAGCTTCCTCCACCACCGATTTCCGGTCTTTAGAAGAAAAAATCCTGCGCACCATTGAGCTTCTGAAGTCTGCCCGCGAGGCCCGGGCGGTCGCCGAGCGCGATGTCACGCGGCTGCGCGAGCAACTGGACGAGCGCGAAGAAGAAGTGGAAACCATGCGTCAGGAACTGGTCAGCTTGCGCCGGGAGCGCGAGGAAGTACGTACCCGGGTGGAAAAGATGCTGGGCCAGATTGAAGCTTTGACGCTGGAAGAAGCGGAAGTCAAGGACTAGGGATCGGGACTTATGGCCCGAGATTAGCGAGCTTTCGAGCGCAGATTTTCTAATTCCTACTCCCCAGCCCCTGATACAGGAGGCCAGTTTGAGTAACTCGAACAGCGACGGGAATAGCAGCGGCAATGTCCGCGTGGAAATTTACGACCAGACCTACCATCTTCGCGGCTCCGATCCCGAATACATTGCTCAACTGGCGGAGTACGTCGACAACAAGATGCGGCTGATCGCGCAGCAAGCGGCGACCGTCGATTCGCTGCGGGTCGCGGTGCTGGCGGCGCTGAATATCGCCGACGAACTCCACGTGCTGAAGCGCAAGTACGAGTGCGTGGCCAGCGACTACGTCGAGCAGGCCGAACACCTGGCAGGCGCACTGGACGAGGTGCTGCAGGAAGATCGGCGGGCAGGGTAAGCATTTCTTGGTAGTGTCTGCTCTTCCACCGTTCTTCTCACTTGCCGAGTGTGCGATCTTCGATTCGGTTGGATTCAACCGGTCGTGTTGGATGGCCACACTCTTTCCCGCATAATATTTCTCTTCTCCAACAGATTCTGAACCCAGCGCTCCTGGCACCTTGATGGCATCTCGCCTTTTAGCACGTAATTCGCCAAGTATTTGCCACTTGCCCCTTGTCATCCACCCGTGTTTTCCATAGCATCTGACCATACAGCCGGCCTGCAAAGTTAGTGTTGGTGGTCACCGTTTTTTGAACCAATGCTCAATGAACAGGGAGCCTGACTCGTATTCGGTTCGGTGTGCAACGTTCCGCCATGCGGAAATGCCTAAAGAGCTGCGGCGGGTTCCCACCGTATAGGACGGGTTCATTGACGGCCCACTGAAACACGGCCCCGCGGGTCGGCTTTTTCTAGCAGTTGGCAATTAGCATTTAGCACTTGGCTAAATCACCGCGTTTTGACCAAGTGCCAACTGCTAAATGCCGGTCGCTGCGTCCAGCAGCGGCCCTTTGCATCTAAAATAGAACTGTGTTTCCCCGTTTATTTCATTTTGGCAGTTTCAATCTTCCCACCTACGGTTTGATGGCGGCCTTTGGCCTGATTTTTGGTCTGCTGCTCATCGTCAAACTCGGCCGCGAACAGGGACTCGATCCCGACAAGCTTTGGAACCTCGGCATCATCGCCATTCTTTCGGGCATTGTCGGCGCCAAGATCCTGATGGTGTTGGTCGACTTCGGTTATTACCGGACCCACCTCGGAGAACTCTTCAGCTTTTCGACCTTGCAGGCCGGCGGCGTTTGGTCAGGCGGTCTTCTGCTGGCGCTGGCTATGTGCATCTGGTACATGCGGATCAACAATATGCCAGTGCTTCGCACTTGCGATGTTTTCGCGCCTGGTCTGGCGTTGGGACACGCCTTTGGCCGCGTCGGCTGCTTCGCTGCCGGATGTTGCTATGGCCGCGAGACCCACGTGCCCTGGGCGGTGACCTTCCACAGCCCGCTGGCCAACTCCATCAGCGAAACTCCGCTGAACGTACCGCTGCATCCGACGCAGCTCTACGAGATGGTGCTTGAGTTGTGCAACTGCCTGTTCCTGATCTGGCTGATCCGACGCAAGAAGTTCGAGGGCGAGATCATCGGCACCTACATGATCATCTACGGCATTGGCCGCTACTTCATCGAATTTTTCCGCGGCGATCCCGGACGCGGCAACAACTTCCTCGGCTGGATGAGCGGTACCCAGGTGATCGCGATTTGCCTGGTCATCTTCGGCGGCCTGCTGTGGATGCGGCGGGTGGCGCTGGCGCCGCCGGTCCCGCTCAAAGCCACGCGGTAAGAAAAAACTTGGTTCACCACGGAGACACGGAGAACACGGAGAATCGGGGGCGAGAGAAAACGGAGGAAGGAATGGTTCGCTAGGCCGTCAGCGGAGTTGAGCCCTCAATGCTATCCGAGAACTCCTTTGACCTCTTCGCCGCTCCGACTCCGACGGCTACAAGAGAAATCACAGATATTGATTTCTCCGTGTCCTCCGTGCCTCCGTGGTAAACCTCTCTTGTTGTATGCTCGTCGCGGATGCCTCCTGCACAATTTCCCGTCACCATCTCCGTTCCTGCTGAAGCCGCGGGCCAACGGCTGGATCAGTTCCTGACGGCGCAGATCCCCGACATCAGCCGGGCGCGCGTGCAGCAATTACTTCAGGAGGAGAAAGCGCTGGTCAATGGCGCGGCGGCGAAGCCCTCGTATAAGCTGCGCGGCGGCGAGCAGATCACCGTCCTTGGCGATCCGCAGCCTCCGCCGCTGCGTGCCATCGCGGAAGATATTCCTCTCGACATCGTTTACGAAGACGATGACCTGGCCGTGGTGAACAAGCCGGCGGGAATGATGGTGCATGCGGGGGCTGGCGCCACCGACGACGAGCGCAATCGCGGCACGCTGGTGAATGCCTTACTGCATCGCTTCGCCAGATTGTCGCAGGCGGCAGGCGAGCTGCGGCCGGGCATCGTGCACCGTCTCGACAAGGAGACTAGTGGCCTCATCCTGGTCGCGAAAAATGATGTCGCCCACCGCAAGCTCGCACAACAATTCGCCAAACGTGAAATCAGAAAGCGGTATGTGGCCCTGGTGCAAGGCTGGCCAGCCAAAGATTGCGGTACCATCAGCTCCGCCATCGGCCGCGATTCCGTTCGCCGCATCCGCATGACGACTCGTGGCAGCGGAGGCCGCGCCGCAATAACTCACTATGAAGTTCGCGAGCGAATCGCGTCGCCTTACGGCAAGTTTGCCCTGCTTGACGTTCGCATTGAGACCGGACGCACCCATCAGATCCGGGTACACCTGTCGTCAGTGGGGCACCCTGTTGTCGGAGACGCCTTGTATGGCGCACCCAAAGAGCTGAAGCGGGCAAGCGTGCCAGCCCGAGGCAAGGTGAAGAGTGGTTTGGGCAACCATCTCCTAGAGATCGACCCTCTGTTACCCGCTCCTTCACCAAACCAGAGCGAAAAAGTGGGACACCCTGCTGTACTCAGTCTCAACCGAAACTTCCTCCACGCGGCGTCCATTGAGTTCACCCAACCTCGAACCGGCAAAGTCATCGAGTTCGAGGCTCCCTTACCGGCGGACTTAATACTTTTTCTGGAGCAATTGCGGACTTAAATGGACCAGCGACTGTGTCACAAAACCGGCAGTGAATTACAACAATTCCACCGGTTCGGGTAGTGGCTTCCGACCCTGATTCGTCCCCAAACAGTACCTTTCGGTTGCCAATGCGTCTCTTCACAGACTTGAGCCTCCCGTCCAAGCGCTTCGCCTTGATTATGAAATGTAGGTTGCAGATCCATTATTTCGGGTTATGCTGCGATTTTGGAGGTGCGAAATGCACATATCTGCGAGGCCAACCTTGACTTCCGGCATTCCGGAAACTTCGATCACGGTTGAGTGTTTACGTCTATTAGGAAAATACAAATCCAGTCAGTTACTAAGCAAGGATTTGTCTTACACTGGTCGTCATCTGAAATAGCGAGAGCTTGTCTTCTTAAGGTCAACCGGCATAAGAATTGAATACCTCTAGAATGGAGTGTCTATGAAACGATGGTTGATTAGCACGCTGTTTGTTGGGCTGGCAGTCTCTGTTTGCCTGGGGCTGGGACCACGTCCCGTCGCTGTTTCCAGTCAGGCAATGACACAATCTTCGGCCAAGCAAAGTACGACCAACTCCCATGAGGTAGCTGGACTTTTCATCATTGAGTTGACCAAGTCCATCGATTCCAAAAAGCTCAAGCCAGGAGAAGAGGTTGATGCCAAGCTTCTGAGCGACGTGCATGCTTCCGACAACATTACGTTTCCCCGGGGAACGAAGGTTGTCGGTCATGTAACCCAATCGAAGGCTCGTTCCAAGGGCGATCCGGAATCGGCACTGGCAATCAGCTTCGACCAGATCAGCCGGGCGGGCGGAGACACGGCGATCAGGAGTGTCATTCAAGCCGTAGGTCCGAATCCGGACGCCGGAGTAGATACCGGCGGTGGCGTTGGCTATGGGGATTTGAAAGCTGCCACGGCGGCTCCTCCAGCGCCCTCGTCCTCGCCCCGATCGGTACCGTTACTGACCGAAGAGTCCACGGGAGTCTTGGGGATCAAGAACCTGGAACTCGGCTCGGATGGCACGCTCACTTCCACCAACAAAGAAATAAAACTGGATAGCGGAACGCGAATCTTGCTCAAGGCGTCAACCCAATAGGCAGCCGGATATTAAGGCCGCGGGGCGGGCGATGACTTGCTCCCTGCGCCTGCGGCTCCCCGCCTCAAATCCCTCTGGCCTTTCGCAGGCGGAGTTACTTTAATCCCGCCGCAATTGCCTGATCGAGCAAGTTGTGCGCTGCGTCGATGTGGCGGATCACTCCTGCCTGGAAGCTGCGGGCAGCCGCGTCATCCTCTTCATGGGCGACGTCGTCGTGTGCCTTATTGACGAGTTCGAGCGCTTTCTTGAAGCGATCGGTTCTCGCCATCTGAACGTCGATTGGCGGATGTTCATTGATATTCTTGCCATCGTCGATCGAGGCCTTCTTGATATCACCAATTGCTGCATCGATTTGACTGATGGCTTGGATGGAATAGCTGTCAGTTCCGGTCGCCAGGTATGCGCGGGCCATCCGCAGGTCTGAAAGCGCGTGCAAGTACGCCGGATGTTTGCCTGGCGTTTGGGCGAAGGTTGCGGCCGGTAACAACAACGTTCCCAGCGCGAAAACCAGGAATAGGTTTCGGACAATCCGCCTCGTTGATAACTTCATGCAGTCTCCTCTTTGGAGCAGGATTTTACTCAGACGCTTGGTCGAACCTCATCTAGCCATAAGCGGGAACTGCCATTTTATCCGAGAACCCTCAGCCGCGCTGCCGCTTTCCGGACCGGTCTCCAGGCTGCCCTAAGGAGGTCCTACTGGCTCATGCGATCATGACACCGTTTCGGGTTTGCCTGAATCTCCCAACCCGCACTAGACTGACTCTGCGCCCTTGGACGCCGCGCTTATGGCCGCAACTGTGTTTCGTCGGTCGCATCAACTAACTACTGTGGAGATTCTTGACCTCAGGCATTTCTCGTCAACCGACTTACACCCTTTGCTCGACGAAGAGGTCGAGGCCTGGGGCAACCTGCTGTGCTGGGACTATCGCGGCTCGGCCGAAATGATCCTGCGCTACGTCGATGCCAAGATCCTGCCCGGCTATGCCGCGGTGGAGCGGGGCAGCATTGTAGGCTATTCGTTCTTCGTTTATGAGGGAAGCAAAGGGGTGGTCGGTGATCTGTTTGTTTCACCGCGTCGCGGCGACGCCCGGCAGATCGAGTCGCAGATGGTCGAACACGTAATCGCGACCCTGCAGCAGTCGCCGGGAATCCATCGCGTGGAGGCCCAACTGCTGACCCACCAGACTGGCCACCTGGCCTCCGACTTCACGTCTTCGGGGTTCCAGCGCTATCGCCGCTTGTTTCTTGCATTACGGTTGCGGGGTCACGACGCTCCGCCGATTCCCCCTATTCGGCTTCCAGATGAGATCCAGATTCGCCGCTGGATGGAGCAGGACTATCAGCCCGCGGCCGGCGTAATCACCGCCGCCTATCGAGCTCACATCGATTCCGAGATCAATGATCAATACCGCACCAATGCTGGTTCGATCCGTTTTCTGAACAATATTGTTCGTTTCCCAGGCTGTGGCGTTTTTGACGTGGAATCCTCGTTTGCGGCAATTCACCGGCCAACGAATGCGCTGGTCGGACTGATCTTGTGCTCGCGAGTGAAAGACGACGTCGGCCACGTCACTCAAGTGTGCCTTGTCCCCGAATATCGCCATCAAGGCATCGGCGAAAATCTGATTGCCTGTACCTACAATTCGCTGCGCAGCCGGAACTTCAACCTGCTCTCGTTGACCGTAACCGAGATGAACCAGCGCGCCGTGGATCTCTACAAGCGGCTGGGCTTCGTTGAGATGAGCGTCTTCGACGCGTTTGTGTGGGAAGGGTAGGAAGCCAGTTGTCGGTTGTCAGTGGCCAGTTGTCCGTCGTCGGTTGTCAGTTGTCGGCTGTCAGACGTCAAAACCAGCCCGAAGGGCGGAACTACATTAGCCCAGCGCGGAAGCGCTGGGTAGGCTGCAACTCGTATAATTGAGCCCCTTCAGGGGCGGCACACGAGGGATGTCCGTCAATCCAGACAGGTCTTAGTCTCGCCTTTACTGACAACCGACAACTGACAACCGTCTTTCAGTGTTTGATCGCCCACATCGCCCAGGCCGCCACGATCACTCCGCCGACGAACAAGGCGAAGCAGTAAGCGCCGTAGCGGAACATGTCACGCGGGGCACTGCGCTGAGTAATGCCGAACACGGTCGAGGCACAGAGCGCAAAGAGCAGGGCAGCGTTAAAGTGCGAAAGTTCGAAGGTCATGGTTTCTTGCCAATCGCGATCTGGTGAGCATCGACCGCGGCGATAAAGTTAAGCAGCCCCGCCACCACGATGTATTTGGTGCCGTAGTCGGCTACGGCGCGATGAATGTTGCCGATACCCCAATCCATCATGCGGGCCACAAAGTAGAGAGCGCCCGTGCCCAGGTCGCCGACGAATCCCAGGATGTCGAGCAGGTCTCCGGTGTTAAAGGAATAGACCTTGCCTTGCATGCCGAGGCCGACGAAGAACATGACGAAGACCGACAACATCAGCAGCAAGCCGCGAATGTAGCGGCGCTGAATGAAATGTCCCAGGCCGGGAAGCAGCCATCCCGCCAGCGGCGCGATGGTGGCCATGGAGTTCGACTGCGCCGGCGCCGCTTTGGCCGAGCGCGGCAGGGTAGCTGAGTTTTGCGGATTCGCCATCAGATGAGCACCAACTCGTTCTGGATCCGGCCGGTCACTTCGCCCTTCCCGTTGCGGATCATCATATTGATTTCGCTGCGCACACCGAACTCTGGTAGATAAATGCCCGGCTCAACCGAGAAACAGGTGTTGGGCAGAATTTCGCGATCATCCTTGGTCTCCAGATTATCCAGGTTCGCACCGTTACCGTGAATGTCGCTGGTGATGGAGTGCCCGGTGCGATGGATGAAGTATTTGCCCCAGCCTTTGCCATCGATGAATTCGCGCGTGGCTTTGTCTACTTCCCAGCCGTGGATTTTCTGCTTCGTCTCGAACGCCTGCTGCACGGTGCGAATGCCGGCATCGCGGGCGTCGCGTACGATCTCAAAAATCTCCCGCTGCTGGTCGCTCGGCGTACCCACCACCCCCGTCCAAGTGATGTCGTAATAGACGGAATCCGGCTCCTTGCGTTTTGCCCAGATATCGAGCAGCAAAAAATCGCCTTGGCGAATCGGGGCTGAACTCGCCGAACTCGGCTCGTAATGCGGATCGCCGCTATGGGCATTGACGCTAACGTTGGGCGGATCGCAGGTCTCCAGACCTTCGCGCCCAAACGCTTCCATGATCCACTGCTGCATTTCGAACTCGTGCGTGCCGCCGTTGCGGACCCGCCGTCCGACTTCCGGAAAGAACGTGGCCGTGATCTTGTCCACGCCATCGCGTGCTTTGAAATGCGATGCCATTTGCGCGTCGGTAAGCGTCGCTTCGAAACGCGCCACCAGATTCGCCGAGCTGACAATCTGCTTGTCGAAGCTGCGCACCAGTTCCAGCATGCCCGCGTCTACCAGCGAGATGTAAGGAATCTGGTTGTTCGGCGAATACTGCATCGTCACCTTGTGATACGGCTGGAGCATGGATTCCAGGTTCTTCCACAGCTCCTGCCACGCCGAGTACTCCATCTTGCTGCCCGGCAGCGAGTCAAGATGATGGCTCTCGATGCGGTGTACCAGCTTTACCGGTTCGCCTTGAGCCGGGACCAGGTAAAACCAGCGGCGGGTAACCATCATGCTGGGCGAAAGCCCGAGCACGCGATAAGCGATGGGATCGCGATGATGGTGATCGTAAAAAAGCCAGCATTCGTGGCCGCCGTCGCGGAGGGCAGCCTGGATTTCAGGAAGATTCATTGCGTGAACTATTGTAAATGAAAGGCGTTTTCACCACAGAGACACAGAGGGCACGGAGGAAGAAAATATCAATAAGCCTGAAGTGGGCTGACGTGCGATATCTCAAGAGCTTGTGACGCCTTGATCGTCAATTCGGTTTCGTGCATGTATCGCTCATGAACAAAAGGAACATCGCACATTGCAGAAAGTGTGAAAGAGATTTTAGTTTTGAAATGGCCGGCGGTTCCTGTCCAGCTGCGAATTGCGACGGAACTCTTAAGTCTCCAGCAGCCCCCAATTAGCCGGACAAAGGGAAGAGTCCGCAAGCTTAACGGGAAGCGTTCGGCTAAGTGAGATCACAACTTGCAATTCCTCCGTGCTCTCCGTGGTGAATCAGCCTTTTACCCTGGCTCCTCGGGCTTTCTTCCCCAGAATCCGTTCTCGCGTGGCTGCCGGCAACGTTTCACAGGCTGTGCGCAGCACCAGCCTCGGCGAACGCTCGCGAATCGTCATCAGATATTCGGCCGTCTGCTTCGGATTAGCTTTAGCCGCCTCGCGCAACAGCCAGCCCAGCCCCTTCTGCACCATGTCATCGTCGTCGGCCAGCAGCATTTCGGTGATGCGCTGGATATCAGCGAAATTCTTGTGCTGGCGCGTGCTGTGAATCAGGCTCACGGCGGCAGCGCGCCGATGCCACCGTTTCTTCGACTTGGCCCAGCGCGGCGGCCGGCTCAACAGCGCAGCATCGGCGGCCAGGATCGGCCCGATCAAGTACTGCACCAGCGCATCATGATCGGCCCAGCTGCTGATGCGATCCAGCCAGCTCTCAAACAGCTTGAACTCGCGCTTGCCGAACTCCGCTACGACTCCTTGCAGCATTGCAACCGCAAAGACTTTCTCTTCCAAGACGTCTCCGCGAAACAGTTGATCGGCAACTTGTAGCAGATACTGCAGATCATGTTCAGCGAGAATCGTTCGCCGAAAACGCACGGCGACCTTGCGCAATTCGCCGGTGTACCAGCCGCGCGATCTTACTTCCTGTTTGAAGAACCACTGCACTTCCTCAACATGCGGTGCCGAGCCACCGTTCTTAAGCACCGTGCGAATATGTGTGGCGATATAAGCGGGAGATTTGTTCATGTGATTTCCCAACTGTCACTCTGTAACAAGTCTCAGTCTGTAATAGGTGTCATCCTGAGCGCAGTGACAGACCGGGGTTGGGCGGCCGCGAAGTCGAAGGACCTGCTGTCTTGTGTCCCGCGAAGATCATTGCCCCGGCGAACCCCAGATCCCTCGGCTTCGCTCTGGACGACAAACATAAAACGGACGCAAACCTATTACGGTGTCATCCTGAGCGCAGCGACCGCCTGGGGTTGGGCGGTCACGGAGTCGAAGGACCTGCTGTCTTTTCCGCCGCGAAGATCGTCGCGCCGCCGCGAACAGCAGGCCCCTCGGCTGCGCTCCGGATGACAAACCTAAAACAGAATGACAAACATAAAACCGGAGGACAAACACAAAACGAAACAAAAAAAACGAACAGGCATCAGCCAACGGCCGCTGCTTTCGGCAGCACAAACCGGTCATAAATCCACAGCAGCACCGCCGTCAAAATGCCTATCGCTGTAATCACCACCCACATCATTCCCGGCTGATGTTTCACTTCGCCGTAATGATGAATCAGAAATCCGCCAAAGCTTCCACCAATGAGCGAGCCGATTCCCAGCGGCAGAAAAGCGAATCCCATGTACGTTCCCTGCTGGCCCGAGGGCGCCAGCCGCGAAATGTATTCGTAGTAGCGCGGGGATTGAATGATCTCCCCCAGCGCAACCACGACCAACGTAACGATCACACCGGTAACCGTCGGCCACACGATCAGAATGATCCACGCCAGGGCGGTAATCAACGTGCCTAGGATGACGGCACTGAAGGCGCGTATCTTCTGCGTGAAGATATTGATCGCCAGGGTGAGTGCGATGACGACCAGCGGCCCGGTGACCAGCAGGCGCTCGGTGTTGGTCTGCGGATTGATGTAATCGTGAATGTAGATGGGCAGGGTAATGAATTCCTGCCAGTAGACGATCCAATAGCCGGTGAAGATCAGCAAAAACAGCATAAAGCGCGGATTGGTGAGAACGGTCCAGAAATTCCGGGCCGATTGCGACAGGCTGGTGGTTTCAGTCTCGTCGTGCCGGCGCGGTTCACGGAAGAACAGCAGGACAGCAACGAACATCAGGAATACGCTGAGCGCCGCGACCCGAAAGACGCTCTCCACCCGCAGGTGCTGGTGTACATAGGAGGCGACGAGCGGCCCGGCAGCCCCGCCGATATTCACCAGCGTGTAGTAAATGGAATAGCCAATGGAACGGACATTTTCCTTCGAGGCGCGCGCCGTGGTGCCCACTACGCTGGGTTTCACCAGCGCGATTCCCAGCGCCGGTAGAGCCAGCACAAAGGTTGCCAGGACCACCAGCGGCACGTTGTCGCGAATCGGCGCCAGCCACGGGGCTCCCAACGATCCCAGCAGGAAGTAGGAGCAGCTCAAGATCAGGTAGGCCAGCGAAAGCGCGCGGCGGAAGCCCATGCGGTCGGCAACCGTGCCGCCGAATACCGCCAGAAACCACACTAACCCGCCGAAGAATCCAGTGAGCGTGCTGGCCTGCTCGGTGGGGAAATGCAGCGCCTCGTGCAGATAGCGCGCCAGCGACGCGAAGGCCGCGTAATAGGAAAGCCGCTCGAACAACTCGCTGATGTTGGCGACCCAGAAGGGACGCTCGAATCCGGCGCGAATGTCGCGCCAACGCTGCCCAAAGCTCAATAGGTTCTCCTCGATAAAACAGTTGTGCGTGACCGGTTGTCAGTGGTGCGCCGCTACAGAACGGATTTCACCACGGAGTTCACGGAGAACACGGAGAATAATCGAACAAAAGAACCCGTTCAATTTACTCCGTGATCTCCGTGTCCTCCGTGGTGAGAGAACATCTTCCTTTCGCGCCGCTATCCGGCGGCGGCCTGTTGCCTTCCCAGTCGCGCCGCGACTTCGGCGGCCGAGATCCCGCGCACTCGAATCACTTTATTTCGGCTGCTTTCCCCGGCGGCTATCGTAACTGAGGAACGCGATACATTCAAAAGTTCCGCCAGAAACGCGATGCAGGCCTCATTCGCCCGGCCTTCCACCGGCGGCGCGGTCAAGGCCAGTTTCAGCGCGTCGCCCGCCTCGCCGGTGATGGCGTTCTTCTTGGCACGCGCATGCACCTTCACCTGAAACGTCGCGCCTGACGGAGTATCACGGACCGGAATCATGGCTTGGTGCGCGTCCCAAAAATTGCTGTGCCGATCCGCACGCAGGTCGAACCTTCTTCGATGGCGACCTCGAAGTCATGCGACATGCCCATGGAGAGCACATCCAGCTTGACCGCCGGCAGATCGCGCGCAGCCAGACGATCGCGCAGTTCGCGCAGTAGCCGGAAGTACGGGCGCGTTCCTTCGGGATCGTCGGTAAACGGAGGCACCGTCATCAGCCCGCGAACGCGCAGATTTTGCCACTCAGGCGCGCCGGTAAGAATCCGCTCCAGTTCCGGAGAATCAGGTGCGATGCCACTCTTCGCTTCTTCGCCGCCGACATTGATCTCGATCAGGACGTCGAGGGTCTTGCCCAACTCTTCCGCGGAGGTGTTCAAGCGTGCGGCCAGCTTGGACGACTCCACCGAATCGATGGCATCGAAGATGTCGGCCGCTTTGCCTGTCTTGTTGGATTGCAGGTGGCCGATCATGTGGAACTCAGCGCCGTGCAGTTTCGTCAGCGCTCCAAACTTATCCGCGAACTCCTGCACACGATTCTCGCCGAACAGGCGTTGGCCGACCTCGTAGGCCTCGACGATGCACGTGGCAGGAAAAGTCTTGCTTACGGCCATCAAGGCAACGTCGCTCGGGCTTCGTCCAGCGCGCTGGGCGGCGCGTATGATGCGTTCGTGAATGGCGGAGAGGTTAGCGGCTATGGACATCACAGGCCATGCTGGAAACGGTTCTTGCTGGTGTGTCCTTGAAGGGGCGCAGCTTTAGCTGCGCCATTAAATCCTAACCAAGAAACCGGGCCTTCAGCCCCTGGGGTAACTCGGTTTGCGAAGCTGTCGTCGGGTAAGAGAGATTTCCGGTGGGCTAAAGCCCACCAGAAATAATAAAAAGGAGCGCTTATTCGGCACGCCTGAAGGCGTGCCCTTTCAAAACAAGCTACCAGTAAGGGTTTTCCGCATGCCAGCTAAGCCTCTACATAATCGCGGTCGGCGGCGCCGGCTCATCCGGGCTGCCCGCGCTGGCCAGCGGCACGCGAATCATCACCACCGCCAGGATCACCAGCACGATGAATCCGGAAATCACGCTGGGGTGTTCGAAGATAACCGGCAGCGGCCACTGCTTATATTTGAAGACCGCAATCACAATCCCCATTAACGCCTCGCCCGCAATGAATCCCGACGCCGTCAACACCCCCGCATTCTCCACGCGTGCCTTCTGCGCATCGTTGAAGTTCTTGCTGTCGCGAATCTTGTCGGTGATCCAGCGAATCATGCCGCCCAGGAAGATGGCGAATGTGGTTTCCAGCGGCAAGTACATGCCGACAGCGAACAGCATCGGACTCTTGACCTCAATCATGATTAAGGCAAAGCCCATCAGGATGCCGACCACGATCAGCGGCCACGCCATCTCGCCACCCACGATCCCGCGTGACAGCATGGCCATCAAGCCGGCTTGCGGAGCCGGAAGTTGGCGGTCGCCAAAACCAATGCCTCCACTGTTGAGGTTGGCCTGATTCAGCAACAAGAGCACGGGAAGCAGCGCAAAGCTGGCGACGGTGACGCCCATGAAATCGCCAATCTGCATCTTCGACGGAGTGCCGCCCAGGATGTGTCCTACCTTTAAGTCCTGAAGCATTTCGCCCGCTACCGCCGAGGAGATACAGACCACGGCGGCGACCCCAAGCACCGCGGCCACGCCGTGAATTCCCGAGACGCCCATCAGCACCATCAGCAACGCCGCGATCACCAGCGCCGCCAGCGTTAATCCGGAGATCGGATTATTAGACGAGCCGATCAGTCCCACCAGGTTTCCGGATACCGCCGCGAAGAAGAAGCCGACAATAATCATCACGATTGCGGCGACCATGCCCGGTCCCCACGAATCTGCATAGCTCTTGTAGAGAAAGACCATGGCGATCAGGACGATCAGCAATCCGGTGAACACAAACTTGGCGTTCAGGTCGCGCTCCGTGCGCGCCGTGCCGGCGTGGGCCGCAGCCGACTTCTTCAAGTCGGAGACCGCCCGCGCCATGCCCGAGCCCAAGCTCTTGCGCATTCGGAACAGCGTGTAGCAGGCGCCCACCAACATGCCTCCGACGGCGATGGGGCGCACGATGAAGCTCCACACCGCTCCCGCCTGTCCAGTCCAGAATGTGGTATCGGGAAGCGTCGTGCCCGCGGGCGCAAACTGAGCCACCAGCGTTGGCCCACCGAGAAACAAGATCAGCGGAACCAGCAGGCCCCAGGCAATCACGCCCCCGGCAAAGTTCAGCGAAGCCAGCCGCGGCCCAATGATGTAGCCCACACCCAGATACGCCGGGCTGATGGCCGGAGCTGACACCGTGGTGACAGCGCCCGCGGGAAGCTTAGGCGAGGTGGCACTCCGGCCCATGCGCACAAAGCTGGAGCCCAGCGACCCCACCTTCACGATGAAGTCGCGGCTCGGCGTGAACAGGCTGAACTGGCCCAGCAAGTAAATGATGCCGGCGAAACCCATATTGCCGAACAGAATCTTAGCGGCGCGGCTGCCCTGTTGTCCGGCAATATGAATCTGCGAGGCGGCTACCGACTCCGGGAAAGGAAGCTCAGGATCTTCGACCATCACGCGCCGCAGCAGGGTGACAAACAGAATGCCAAGCACTCCGCCTACCAGCATCAGGATCGACGATTTCCAGTAAGCGTGCTCGAAGTCGAACACCGGCCACGCACCGGAAATAACAAACGCCGGAATGGTGAAGATCGCTCCCGCCGCAACCGACTCGCCGATCGAGCCTACGGTTCGCGCAATGTTCTCTTCCAGGATCGAGCCCTTCATCAGCCGCAATACCGCCATGCCGATAACTGCCGCGGGATAAGTGGCGGCGATAGTCATGCCGGCCCGCAGGCCCAGATAGGCATTGGCCGCACCCAGAATGACGGTGAGAACCAGTCCCAACAGCACCGCCCGAAGGGTGAACTCCGGCATGGTGGTGTTGTCGGGAACATACGAACGAAACTTCTTTGGGGCAGCACTCGTGGTCGTACTCATGAACAAAGCCTCACGCGGCACTCAAATTATGGCGACGGCGCAAGTTAGCACGCCAGCGGCACTTGTTACAAGTGCGGGAAAAATGGCAGAGCGCATCAGCAATCGAACTTGCCCGGACGTTGCACCACGACTCGCGCAGGCCAGCGTGAAATCTCGGTGAAATCGCTGCCCGGTATCTCGTCCGGCATTGCACCTGTGTGGCGAAGATCATATACTGATTCGTCACGGTGCTTTGGGACCGGTTAGCGTCAACCATCGCTTGATCGGCCGCCCAGGCACCGGCGACAGGGGTCTGCATGGCG
>JBAVSY010000120.1:0-19913 GCA_049695855.1 Candidatus Korobacteraceae bacterium
GGCTGTTACGAAACTCGGTCCGCGCTTGCATCGGTGGAATAGACCGCGCGAAATCAAGTGCCGGAGGCACGGCATAACCTAGCCCAGCACGGAGCCGGAGGCGGAGTGCTGGGTGAAGTGGGAAAAATCTCCGAGTCGCGTAGCGACGGCACAGTTTCGTAACGGCCTCGGAAGCGCCGGGAAAAGCGGCAAATAATTTCCAGCCGCGTAGCGGCGACAGGCTCGCAGGCGCGGAAGAGCTTAGCATGTCGGCAGGTTTCCCACTCCCAGCCTCGCAGAGGCGAAACTGATTAGCCCACCGCGGAAGCGGTGGGAAAACGTGGATAGGGAAACCTGAGCCCCTTCAGGGCGGCACCAGGCTGTCCTCAATATGCAACGCGCCAAAATGGTTATGACCTTAAACATTTTCATGCACTTCTCGCCTGCTGTATTGAGCTCTGCCATCCTGCTTTGCTCGACCGCATTGGCCCAGAACACCAGCACTTCCTCGACGATGAACCTTCCCAAGCCGCCCGTTACCAAACAGCAGCCCGTAACCGACGACTACTTCGGCCACAAGATTGTCGATCCTTACCGCTGGCTGGAAGACGGCAGCACACCCGAGACGCAGCAGTGGGTTGCCGATCAGTTAGCCTATACGCGCAGTATTCTCGACAAGCTGCCCGGCCGCGAGCCGTTGCACAATCGCATCGAGCAGTTGCTCGAGATCGGCAATCTGGGCGACACGCAGGTCGGCGGCGACTCTTACTTCCACACGCGCCGCGACGGCAAGCAAAATCAGCCGGTGCTCTACGTTCGAAAAGGTGTCGACGGTCGCGACGAAATTCTCGTCGACGCCAACCAGCTTTCCAAAGACGGCACCGTCGCGCTCGACTGGTGGTATGCGTCGCATGACGGCAAGTACGTCGCTTACGGCACCTCGGAGAGCGGTTCGGAGATGAGCACCTTGCATGTGGTCGAGACCGCGACTCGCAAGTTGCTGCCTGACACCATTGCGCGCACGCGCGCCGCCAGCCTGGCCTGGAAGCCCGACGACAGCGGCTTCTACTACACGCGCTATCCGAAGCCGGGCGACGTCGCCGCCGGTCAGGAGATGTATAACCGGCACGTCTTCTATCACGCGCTAGGCAGCGATCCGGCCAACGATCTTCTGATCTTCGGCCAGAGCCGCGATCCGCAGGACTGGCCTAACGTGGCGCTCTCTGAAGATGGCCGCTGGCTCAGCATCATGGTTGAGCAAGGCTGGACCAAGAACGAAGTTTATTTGAAGGACGTGCCGACCAACTCAGCGCCGCTGCGCATCACTACCGGCAAGGAGTTCCTCTACTACGTCCAGCCCTACAAAGGCGATCTCTACGTCCTGACCAACGAAGATGGGCCACGCTATCGCGTCTTCAAGACTCCGGTGACGAGGCCCACTCGTGAGCACTGGCACGAAATCATTCCGCAATCCGACGCGGTTCTCACCTCGCTGCAAATTATCGGCGGACAACTTTTCGCCCGCTACGAGTTGAACGCGCACTCGTTGCTCCGGCGCTTCACCCTCGACGGCATGCCTCTGCGCGAAGTGGAACTGCCGACGCTGGGCACCATCTCCGCGATCGGCGGAGAATACGACAGCAGCAGCGCGTTCTATCTCTTCTCCTCGTTCACTGTGCCGACCACGATCTATCGCTTCGACATCGCCTCGGCAAAGAGCACCGTCTGGGCTTCGGTCGAAACCGGCATCGATACCAGCAAGTACGAAACCAGGCAGGTCTGGTACGGCTCGAAAGACGGCACCCGCGTGCCCATGTTCCTGGTCATGCGCAAGGGACTCAAGCTCACCGGACATAGCCCGGCGCTACTCACCGCTTATGGCGGCTTCAATGTCAGCCTGACGCCCGAGTTCAACAAGACGCTGTTTCCCTGGCTCGATCGCGACGGCATTTTCGCCATGGCCAACCTGCGCGGCGGCAGCGAGTTTGGCGAAGACTGGCATCGCGCCGGCATGATGGACAAGAAGCAGAATGTCTTCGACGACTTCTTCGCCGCGGCCGAATATCTGGAGAAGGAAGGCTATACCAACAAGGAACACCTCGCTATCCGCGGTGGCAGCAACGGAGGCCTGCTGATGGGAGCGGCTCTGACCCAACGCCCCGACCTGTTTCGCGCCGTTGTCTGCCAGGTTCCGCTGCTCGACATGCTGCGCTATCAGAACTTCCAGATCGCCAAGCTGTGGATTCCGGAATACGGCTCCTCCGCCGATCCCAAGCAGTTCGAGTGGCTCTACGCCTACTCGCCCTATCACCACGTGAAACCGGGAACCGCTTATCCGGCCGTGCTGTTCATGACTGCCGATAGCGACACTCGCGTCGATCCCATGCACGCCAAGAAGATGACAGCGGTGCTGCAGGCGGCCAACGGCGGTCCGAACCCGATTCTGCTGCGCATCGAACCCAAAGCCGGCCACGGAGCCGGGAAGCCGATCTCCAAATTGGTGGAGGAATGGACCGACATCTATTCGTTTCTCTTCTGGCAATTGAGGATGGAGTAGGAGACAGCAACTAGCCGCCGTCTCATGAATCGTAAGAGTGGCGATTTGTGTCAGGGCACCCTTCGGCTACGCTCAGGGCAGGCTATTTCAGCCGTGCCGCAAAACGGCGCGCAATGACTTGGGCTTTAGCCCCTGATCCGTTTTTGCAGGGACTAAACAGTTTGCTGAAGAACTCAAAAGAGCAGATCCCTCGCCGGCTAAAGCCGACTCGTGATGACAGAAACAAAGGGCTTATACGCGGCGCTGAAGCGCCGCACTACCCGATCCGTCATTCTCGGCGAGTTTTTCAGCAACCTGTAAAGCCCGGACCAACAGGGTGCTTGTCGGCCCGGCCAAAGCCAGGCCCTGACATGTCAACGGATCTCATGAGTTGAGATTTGCAACATGACATCTTTAGACAGTAATCCGAATTATGCACTTTTCGGGCCATAAAGTGAGACAATAGAGCCATGACTTACTACCAAGTTGAATTTCCTACTGGAACTGCCAGTCAGGCTGTGCCCAAGCGTTTCCGAACCGAAGAGAAGGCGAAGAAACACGCCCGGAAAGTGCTTGGCATCGCCGACGACAGCGGGTTGGATTCGCGAGCTACGATTCTGCCCGTAAGCAGCAACCGGACGCCTATCCAATGATTTGCCCCAACTGTAAGGGCGAACTGTCCCGGGTTTGGCAACCGCAGCGCGCCTCCAGCGCGAGCATTGCCCACGTGCAATGGAAATGCAGTACCTGTGGCGTCTCCTTCAGCAGCAAACAGTTGCGGCCCGAGCCCAAGCGGCCAGCCAAGCCGGCACCGTTACCCGCCCAGAGCGTCTGACGGTCGCCGCCGCGCCATCGCCCAGAAGCTGAAGCGGTAGAATCCGCCCTCCCTGGCCGCTCCCGGCCTATTTGATTGCCGATCCTGTGCTAGCGATGATCGCCTGCATTTGCGGCGTCAGCTGTACAACCAGTTCGGCATTGTAGGCATGGGACGTAGTGTCGGCGATGATTGCCGGGGTAGCGCCAAAGATCCGAAAAGCCCCCAGCGCATAGCCTCGCGATTTGGCCGCCGGTGATCCCGGGCTTACCGCCGGGTCGACATTGGTGATGATGATGGAAATCGTATTGTCGCTGTTGCGCCGGATATCCCAGGTCCGGAACTGCTGCGGGTGATCCCGCAACGAGGCCGTCTCGACTTCCCAGAAGCCGAGCGTAGGATCGCTGACCGGCCCACCCTGCAGGGTGACCACGTTGACATGACGGTGCCCAGCCATCCACAAGATCAGATTGGGATACTGGTGCAGCATGGTCAGCATGGATTCGTCGGTATACTGCGGTCCCGACCACATGGGAAGAGGCGTGGTGTCGGTAAGGGTGTTCTGGGGGTTTACCGGGACGTGGGCCGCGATAATCATCAACTGGTTGGCGTTCTGCCCATCCTGAAGTTCGCCGGTAAGCCACTCATACCGCTGTTGATCCAGGCCGCCGGCGGCGTAGTTTTCCTGATCCGGCCCGGTGACGGTATCGTCGAGAACGATAATCTTGATCGGTATGTCGGATTTCGGTATGAAGCTGTAACAGGCGAAGTCCTGCTGGATATTGCTCTGGCTGAAGCCGTGCCCGACCGGGTTAGAAGTGGTGGAAAAGAATTCGTTCATCCAGTTCTGCCGGCACGACAACGGGGTAGTCAGGGAATGGCGATTGGAGTCGGCAACCACGGTTGGAGGAGTTGGAAAATTCGCCTCCGGCCCTGCCTCGATAAGCTCGCCATAAACCGTGGTGCCGTCGAGCACGCCCATGTAGGCGCCAGTGTTATCCACCGCATCGGCCGACGGATTCGTATTGTCTTCCATGTTCAGGACGACGTTGGCCACATGGGCATTTCGGGTTTTGGTGTCCTCGCAGGCCGAGCCCATCCAGGACTGATCATGATTGCCAATGACCTCATACCAGGGAATCGCCGGGTTCAGTCCGGCGGCCTGAAATGGCTTCTGATAATCGATAGTGTAAGCCCCGACATGCGCGCCGGAACTGGGCGTGATGACCTTGCCGTCGATCACATCGATAAACCAGCGCAGCTCGTTGTACTGGGTGTTGTTGGCGGCATCGCCCAGCGACATCCCGAAATCGAATGGGGTGATTTTGTGCAGTGCGTTGATGGTCTGGACAGCGGCATCGAGAACGTGGGGCGTCGACAGCAGGATCGGCGAATAGGCTGACGACAATCCCGCCGAGCTGGGCCCGTACGGCGCGCTCCAGCCGATATACAGCGGCTGGGCCGGAGATTCCTTGTCGGCGACATGCACGTCGGAGATGGAGAAGAACGACAACAGCCGGGCCACGCCGGGCGCGCCTTTATAGCCGGGGGCAAGCTCGGTCCTCAGCGTGTGCGGTAACGGGCCGCCCAGGGTCCAGGCGCTATAACCATAGGGCTCATAGAGCGCTACGTCTCCTGGAGCAATCTGCGGCGCAGATGGGGCCACGGCAACCGGCAAGACCTGCTGCTGGGACGTGGTGTACACGTTCTTGGCGATGGGCCACGACACGACTTGCGGAGCCGGCGGGTTAGGTTGGGGCGAGCTGCCGCTGCCGCACGCGGCCAGCTGCATTGCGCCAATCCCAATTCCCACGCTCTTAACGAAGTCACGTCTGGTTAGTCCTGGTTTCTTTCCTTTGGCCGCCATAGAATCTCCGCTCGCTAAATTTCTCAACACACACGTGCAATTTAGGATCTTGGTGAAACCGGTGGGCGCTGCACCAAGGGCCAAGTTTCGGGCAATTGAATCGTTAAAAGTTCGTAACTCAATTCATAAGTCGCTGTGGATTGCATCAATTCATAAGCGCTCAGGTTTGTATCAGGGCATGACTTTAGTCGTGCCGATAGCGGGTTAGAGGAGACAGGGCTTTAGCCCCTGTAAAGAGCACGGCCTGCAGGGGCTGAAGCCCAAACGATTTAAGCTCTTGCGGCACGTCTAAAAGAGCCTGCCCTGAGCGCAGCCGAAGGGTGCCCTGATACAGGACGATTTATGAGATCAGGACGAGTTCTCGCCAACTTTCCGATTTGATTTCCATGTCCCGAACAACTCGAAGGCAAGAACCCGTCAAAGCCCATTTGCCGACTACCCAAATCCGGCGATCCATAGCCTTCCCGCCGCTACTGATGCACGTGCGTTTCCACGCTGGTAGCCTGAATTCTTATGATTTTCTTAGATCGTGCCCGCCTGCCTCCCACTTCCCGATCTGAAGTGTCATTGACCCTGCTCGCCCGAAAATGTTATAAAAACTCGCCCTTTGTGCTGCGCCAATCGTGTGCCTTTATGCACACAAAATGGTGCAAGTGTTCCCGACGCGGCCAAGCCTCATGCACTTCTGTCTGAAGTGGAAGCGCGTTTCCGGGATTCCAGCAGGTCTATCAGCCCCAACAAGTCCAAAGTCGGGACTTGTCGGGGGCCCCGATTGCCCAAGAAGTTCGAAGTGGGACTTGTGGACAATCGGTCTGTGCGCGCCCGGCCTGTTGGGTGGTCAACGATCTTAGGAAACGATGTCCGCGGAAGATTGCGGCAGAGTGAAAAAACCGTACTGTCATTTCGTGGGTGCTGCTCGTCTGGCTACGGCGGGCTCCCACTGGAGGAATCATATGCACACCTGGCTCGCCGTACTGCGGCGGCTGTCGTTCATACCACGCAAGCACCCGGCGAAGTTTCTAAGCGCCGCGCTCACGATGCTTATGCTGAATGCTTCCCGGGCTTTCGCTCAGCCCAGCGAGACTGCCGGGGGCGAAGCCAGCTTGCAGCTTCCTGATCTATCTTCCGTCAGCTTTCTCGGCATGGACGGCCACAAGCTGCTCACCATCGGCCTGATCTTCTGCGCCTTCGGCTTGCTGTTCGGGCTGGCGATCTGCCTTCAGCTCAAGAAAATGCCGGTCCATAAATCCATGGGCGACATTTCCGACCTGATCTACGAAACCTGCAAAACCTATCTGGTGACCCAGGGCAAGTTCCTGATGATCTTGTGGGCCTTTATCGCAGTCGTCATTCTGGCCTACTTCGGATGGCTGGCTCCCGTTCCCGGCAAGCCGGTCGCGGTTACTCTGCCCGTGATTCTTCTGTTCAGCGTTATCGGCATCATCGGTAGCTACGGCGTTGCGTGGTTCGGAATTCGCGTCAATACTTACGCCAACTCCCGCACCGCGTTTGCCGGATTGCGCGGCAAGCCCTATCCGATTTACGCCATTCCGCTGAAGGCCGGCATGAGTATCGGCATGATGCTGATCTCGGTCGAGTTGCTCATCATGCTCTGCATTCTGCTGTTCATTCCTGCTGACTACGCCGGCCAGTGCTTCATCGGCTTCGCTATCGGCGAGTCGCTGGGCGCGGCTGCGCTGCGTATTGCCGGCGGCATCTTCACCAAGATCGCCGACATTGGCGCCGACCTGATGAAGATCGTTTTCAAGATCAAGGAAGATGACGCGCGTAACCCCGGCGTTATTGCCGACTGCACGGGCGACAACGCGGGCGACTCGGTTGGCCCCAGTGCTGACGGCTTCGAAACTTATGGCGTCACCGGAGTGGCCCTGATCACCTTCATCCTGCTGGGCGTCAAAGATCCTCACGTGCAGGTGCAGTTGCTGGTCTGGATCTTCGTCATGCGCATCATGATGCTGGTTTCCAGCACCGTGGCTTACTTCCTAAACGAAGCTGTGGCCAAGGGCCGTTTCGGCAATGCCGACGAGATGAACTTCGAAACTCCGCTGACCTCGCTGGTCTGGCTGACTTCGATCATCTCCATCGTTCTTACTTACATCGTGTCGTATCTGATCGTGCCGATCCTGGGCGGCGATTCGACGCAGTGGTGGAAGCTGGCGACCATCATCTCGTGCGGAACTCTGGCGGGCGCCATCATTCCTGAGTTAGTCAAGGTCTTTACCTCGACCGAGTCTCGCCACGTGCGCGAAGTCGTGACCTCGGCTGACGAAGGCGGTGCGTCACTCGGCATTCTGTCAGGCTTCGTGGCCGGAAACTTCTCCTGCTACTACCTCGGCTTCACCATGGTCGCCCTCATGTCCATCGGCTACTACGTCAGCACCTTCGGCTTGGGCGCGCTGATGCTGGCTCCGGCCGTCTTTGCTTTCGGACTGGTGGCGTTCGGCTTCCTCGGCATGGGTCCGGTAACCATTGCCGTCGACTCTTACGGTCCGGTCACCGACAATGCGCAGTCGGTATATGAGCTGTCGCTGATCGAGCAGGTACCGAACATCGAGAGCGAATTGAAACGCGACTACAACTACGACGTCAACTTCGAGCGCGCCAAGCATCTGCTGGAAGAGAACGACGGCGCAGGCAACACCTTCAAGGCGACGGCCAAGCCAGTGCTGATCGGCACGGCCGTGGTCGGCGCTACCACCATGATTTTCTCCATCATCATGGCGCTCACTCACGGTCTCACCGAGAACGTCGGCGATCTTTCGCTGCTACACGCGCCTTTCGTGCTCGGCCTGATCAGCGGCGGCGCCATCATCTACTGGTTCACCGGAGCTTCCACCCAGGCCGTGACCACGGGCGCTTATCGCGCAGTCGAGTTCATCAAGGCCAACATCAAGCTGGATGGCGTGGTGAAGGCCTCGGTGAGCGATAGCAAGAAGGTGGTTGAAATCTGCACCAAGTATGCGCAGAAGGGCATGTTCAACATCTTTCTCGCGGTCTTCTTCGTGACCTTGGCATTCGCCTTCATCGAGCCGTTCTTCTTCATCGGCTACCTGATCTCGATCGCGGCCTTCGGTTTGTACCAGGCGATGTTCATGGCTAACGCCGGCGGCGCCTGGGACAACGCCAAGAAGATTGTCGAAGTCGATCTCAAGCAGAAGGGAACTCCTCTGCACGACGCCACCGTTATCGGCGATACCGTGGGCGATCCCTTCAAGGACACCTCATCGGTGGCCATGAATCCGATCATCAAGTTCACCACGCTGTTCGGATTGCTAGCCGTGGAGTTGGCCGTGCAGTTGACGGCCTCGCAAGGATCGGGCTTCGCCCACATCCTGGCTGTCATCTTCTTCGCGATTTCCTTCGTCTTCGTCTACCGGTCGTTCTACGGCATGCGGATCGTGAAGGCGGCAGCTTAGGGGATACGCAGTCGGAAATCCAAAAAAAACGCCATTCGCGAGGATGGCGTTTTCGTAACGCAAAAAAGATCCCCTCCGATGGACAGGGGCGAATTGCACATCGGAGGGGTAGCCGTTTTTACACGACCATTCTCAGGGTTGTACTCGGCTAAACCCTCCTCTTTGGCAAAAGTTTCGCCTGTCTGGCAAAAGTTTCACGTGCACAAAAACCGCATTCGGAATTCGACAAGCCGCTTCCGATTAGCTTTTTTTGTACTCAGTCTGGCTTTAAGCAACTTCGGCCGAGCCAGTCGGCATCGATTCGCTAATAGTCTATGGGCGCCCAAGGCCAGATTCAGGCGCGCCGGAATCACCCGAGTATTAGGTTACAGATTTATGACACTTCTGAAGGAGGGAAATACCTTGACTGGCCGCTGGTAAGCAAAACAATGAACGAAAAGATCGACCGTGCCTCTCACGTCAGATCGCTCCCGAGAGGAAGCCAGCTATGATTAACGTCATCATCGCTGACCACGTGCCCATCTTCCGCGCCGGCATCGCCAAGCTCCTCGCCGTGGAAGAGGACATTCACATCATTGCCCAGCCGGCTTCGCCGGTTCACCTGCTTAACGCGATCGAGAGATTGAGTCCCCGGGTCGCGATCGTCTCTTCCGGTTTCCTTCCCGTCCCGACTGAGATTTCCAAGATCATCGAGATCACAAACCGGCGGCAGATCGCCTTGCTGATCCTGTTCGGCAAGACCGAGAATGCCTCCAGTTTCGCGTCCCAGGGCGTGCACGGCGTCCTCTACCGCTCCGTCAACTCCAACCGGCTCCTCGAAGCTGTGCGTCACCTGGCTCGCGGCGGCTTCTACGTAGATACGCAAGCCATCGAAGAGCGGCAGGCAGATCTGGTTGGACAGCACGTGACCTCCCAACTTTCCGATCGCGAGCTCAAACTCATTGCCGCCGCAGTGCAGGGCTACAAGTATCGCGAAATCGCGGCGCAGTTCGGTACTAGCGAGCAAATGATCAAGAATGCGATGGCCGTGATCTATGACAAGATGGGGGTATCCGATCGCCTGGAAATGGTGCTATTCGTGATCCATCACCGTATGCTTGCGAAACCCGCTGCACCGGACTGGACCTCGCCGGGGAGCGCGGTACTGGCCGCTGCCTGAAAGGAATGACGGAGCATCCAACGCTGGGGATCGCTTGCAAAGGAAAGGTGGTCGCCCAATTTGGAATGGAATCTCGCCTTCGCCCAAAGCGAGCTGCCAGCGGGAGGGAACCAGTCTTGCTACGGCCACATTCCGGCAGAAGTGTGATAAGTAATCAGTTGGAGCTGAAAAAGGGTTACCCCGGTTGTCAGGCCGGCCCGCAACTCAGTTCCAGGTTTAGACATCTGTTTTACCGGAACGAGCGGATTCTCCAGGGGCGATGGCGCTTTCAAGTTGAATTCGAACTTCGAACTCCCTAGTATGGGTCTTTCGCTCTTGTGACCGGGAACATCGGAAACTCGGAGGAGCAAGCGTTCTCCGGCAAACATGGTCGATTGATTCAGGGAACCCAGGATTTTCAATGCTAAAGCGCTCCCCCTTTGCCGCACTGATATCGTTATTGGCGCTGCTTACTTGTACCAGTGCCTCCGCCGCTACCATCGCCAGTCATCCAACCACCACTCACAAGGCGCACAGCAAGTCGGCGCATCACATCACGGAAAGCGCGGCGACCCAGAAGAAGATGGCTCGCATGCGGCACAGCAGCGCCACGGTAGCCCAGCGTAACCGCTCGACCCACGCTGTCGGAGCTTCCGTAACCTCTGTCAACTACGTGCCTAAGAGGCACCACTACTACGGCGAACGCTTTTACGCCAGCTCGTTTGCCAACGATCAGGTGGAAGGCGACATCACGGCCGGTGAAGATCCGGTGGTCCGCGCCGCCGCCGTGGAAGCGCTGGGCGGTATGAACGGCACCATCGTCGCCATCGATCCCGACAGCGGACGCATTCTGGCCATGGTGAATCAGAAGCTGGCGCTGTCGGCTGGCGCGCAGCCCTGCTCGACCACCAAGGTTGCGGTGGCATTGGCCGCGCTGAGCGAAAACATCATTACCAAAGATACCCAGGTGCCGCTGGGCAAGTACTGGAAGGTTGACCTGACCACCGCGCTGGCCAAGTCGAACAACGCCTACTTTGAGGCCGTCGGACGCAAGCTCGGGTTCGAGAAGCTCAGCTATTACGAGCGCCAGTTTGGACTGGGAGAATTGGCCGGAGTGAATATCCCTGGCGAGTCTCCGGGAATCTATCCTTCGACCGAGCTGGATGAGCGGCTCGGCGGCGTCGGTAAGATGTGCTCCTTTGGCGAGAGCATTTCCATGACGCCTCTTCAACTGGGCGCTTTAATGGCGGCGATCGCCAACGGCGGCAGTCTGTATTACCTCCAGCATCCCACCACCCCCGAGCAAGTGGCCAGCTTCACTCCCAAGCTCAAGCGCAAGCTCGATATCGGTCCGCTCATTCCCGAAATTTCTGACGGAATGTCTGGAGCCGTGGAGTATGGCACCGCTCGTCTGTTGCGAACCAATTTCATCGAGGAACCGATTCTGGGTAAGACCGGAACCTGTTCCAAGGATGGCACCCGCTTTGGCTGGTTTGGTTCCTTCGCCAACACGCAGTATGGGCGGATTGTGACGGTTGTTTTCCTCGAGGGCGGTCGTCCCACCTTCGGTCCCAAGGCGGCGGAACTGGCGGGCGTGATGTACCGCAACCTCTACGACCACAATTTCTTTACCGTGAAGACACCGGACACTGCAGCCCAGAAGGTGGGAATAGCGCCACCAGCGGTCGGCGTGCAGCAGTAGCGTCAGCCCAAGAATCAAATAAAAGCCTCCCCACCGGGAGGCTTTTATTGTTTGCACCGATTAAAGTTTTGATTGACAATTCCTTACTACTTGGTAATAATGAATATACATCTCCTAAACAGGAGGAATCTCATGGTCGCTGTTTTGTCGAAGACTTATGTCAAGATTGCGGATGAGGTATGGATTATCGCAGCACTTCTCCATCGAGAGTGGCCTGCCCAAGCCGACTTCACGATCGAGCAAATCATGGTTCGGGCGCAGGAAGAGGGCATCACGCGGCCTCTGCGGCCTGGGTTCTACGTTCATGTGGTTCAACACTGCGTAGCCAATCGTCCGCCAAATCCTGGTCGCTACCGAGTGCTTTTTGAAACGTCCTCAGGAAGGCGGCGTCTGTTTCGTCGTGGCGATTCATACAATCCTCAACGCGAGGCAGGCAAAATTGCGCCTTCCAGAGCCGACATTCCTGATCAATACAGCGACTTGCTTGATTGGTACCACGAATGGTCTTCTACGGCTCTTGACAACAACTTGAAATCAGATCCTCTTCTACAATTGCGTGGCTCGGGGAAGCGCCTTTGGGCCGACGAGCATGCGGACGATTATGTGCGCCGACTTCGTGAGGGATGGGAATGAGTCGGATATTCTGGGACACGAATATCTACATCTACTTATTCGAAGATTACGGCGTCTTGTCCAAAACGGCCGCTAGTCTTCGCGCCAGCATGTTATTGCGAGGCGATCAGTTACTGACGTCTACGCTGACCCTAGGTGAAGTATTGGTGCAGCCCATGGAACATAACGATATGGACCTCTGTGAACGGTATGAACGCGCTTTGGCGCAAACGTCGTTGTTGATTCCCTTCGACACCAAGGCAGCCAAAATTTATGCTTTCCTGCGCAAGGACCGTGCGCTTCGCGCCCCGGATGCGGTCCAGCTTTCGTGTGCTGCGGCGGTTGGGACTGACCTTTTCATCACCAACGACAAGCGGCTCCAACGCATCCAAGTTCCCGGTATCCAATTCATCGTGCCGTTGGAACAAGCGCCGCTCTAGATTCGGCCTCACTTCGCAAACGGCGATGCCGATTGTGCCTGCAACTGTTTTAGCGCGTCCTGATAGCGGGCCTTGGCCGCATCGTCCTGCGTGGTGCTGATCTTGTCATTCAGCCATTTCAACATCGCTGCTCGCGAGGGGTGGGGATAGGTATTCTCAGCATCGGAGATCCGCCACTCTGTATTCTCGCTGGTAACCAGGAATGACACATCCTGCGTAGTGCCTCCCGGCTCGGGCACATAACCGGTCGCCAGATCGTAAATGCCCAGCAAATGATAGTGCACGGCCACCGTGTATTTGCCATGATTCGATTCCGGCTCGTTGTCCACGGTGTAGCGGGAAATGACATCGATCTGCGTGTATTCGGGACTGCTTCTCCACCAGACCAGCGGCTGAATCTTTGACCATGACTGCTGATCCAGACGCGCCCCTTCATATTCCGTCCGGCAATATTTCGAGACCAGCTCGCGTATTTGCGCGGGCTGGGCGTCACTGGATGCGTGATTGAGGTCCACTGGAAACTGCGCCAGCACGAATTGTGCGCTGACCAGGAAGGCGACGGCTAATAAAACGCGGCGATACGGCGACACGGCGTTCATCCCCTGAACAAGATAACCACTCACTTCAAGGGTACACCCGGCACGCCGCCAAAAGCCAAGCGTCCGCTCAGTGCGATTTTGCGATCGGACCTTTACGCCCGCGCCGTTTTCTGATCGCTGAACACCTGTCCGTCGCGGATGTGGATGACGCGATGAGCGTACTCCGCGATGTCGTGCTCGTGGGTCACCAGCACGATGGTATTGCCCTGCTCGTGCAAGTTATCGAACAGCGCCATGATTTCCACGCCGGTCTGCGAGTCCAGGTTGCCGGTCGGCTCGTCAGCCAGAATGATCGAGGGGTTATTCACCAACGCGCGAGCGATCGCTACGCGCTGCCGCTGGCCGCCGGACAGCTCGTTAGGCTTGTGATTCATGCGCTTTTCCATGCCGACCGAGGCCAGGGTCTTCTTGGCGCGCTCAATGCGTTCTTCCGCCGGCAGCCCGGCGTAGATCAGCGGCAGCTCGACGTTGTGCAGGGAAGTAGCGCGCGCCAGCAGATTAAACGTCTGGAAGACGAAGCCAATCTCTTTGTTACGGATGCGCGCCAGTTCATCGTCATCCAGCTCGCTTACCAGTTGTCCATTGAGCCAGTAATTACCTTTGCTGGGTGTATCCAGGCAGCCGATCAGGTTCATCAACGTCGATTTGCCCGAGCCCGATGGGCCCATAATCGCAACGTACTCGTTACGCTGGATGCGAATGGTGATGCCGCGCAGCGCCTGCACCTGCTGCTCTGATCCCATGTCGTAAGTCTTCCACAGGTCTTCCGTGCAGATGATGCAGTCGGGCGCGACCACAGTCGCCGGTTCCGCCAGGCTCGCCACTTCGGTTGCCATCCTTTTCTCCTCCAGGGGTCGCTGGTCCGGGTTGGTCATGGATTCGGACTGTTCGCCTTCCTGCCACGCGGCCGTTTCTGATTCCCCACTTGCGCCGTATTCTGGACGAAGTCAAATCTCGCTAGGATTCTTCATCCTTAGGCTTGATCGTGTTATCCACCTTCACGCTGGCGCCGTTACGCAGCGTACGCAGCACCTTGTAGCTACCGGTAACAATTTCGTCGCCTTCCTGCAGGCCATTGGTGACTTCGATGTCGGTGGCGCCGCTGATCCCGGTCGCTACCGGTACGAAGACTGCGTCCTTTTTGTTCTTGAGGACGAACACGCCCTGCAACTCTTCTTTGGGATTTCCGCCGGCGGGAGCTGCAGCCTCCACCGACGAGCCCTTGCCTTTCTTCTCCGGCGCCAGTTCACCGCGCTCACGAATGGTCAAAGCCTGAATTGGAATGGCCAGCGCGCTGCTTCGCTTAGCGGTCGTAATGCGGGCGGTCGCCGACAGACCGGGAAGCAGATCGGCTGGCGGATCTTGCAACGCCACCACCACCTTGAAGTCTTTCGCTTCCTGCCCGCTGGAGGTGGTTTGTGCGGTGGAAACTCCAGTGGAGCGGAGCAACGCATTTCTGCCGATCTCGGTGACCACTCCTTTAAACTTCTGCTTCGGTATGGCGTCGATGGTCACTTCCGCCGGCTGTCCCAGCTTCACATTCACGATATCGCTCTCATCCACTTTCACTTCGGCGGTGATGATCGACATGTCCGCAATCGTCATCAGCGTGCTGCCGGGTGAGTTTTGGATTCCGGGAACGACGGTTTCGCCTTCGTGCACTGGAACATTGGTGATCACTCCGTCGAACGGCGCCTCATACTGGGTTTTGCTCAGCACGTCAGCGGCATGGCGCAACATAGCGGCGCTCTGGCTGATATGGCCCTGCGCGGAATTGAGCGCAGCCTGGGCCTGCGCCAGTTTGGCCTTCACCATTCCCACTTGCGCCGTAGCCGTATCGAACGCTGCCTTCTTGGCGTCGTAGTCGGACTTGGCGATCAGTTGTGAGTCGTATAAAGCCTTGCTCCGATCATAATCGAGCTTGGCATGTTCCAACTCCGCCTGCGCCGACTTCAGGTCGGCTGCCTCGGTATTCACCGTGGCTTGGGCGGCAAGCGCATCGGTGCGAGAGGCGTTCAGGGCCGAATCATCGGCGGACACGTCCGCCGCCGGTTGAACGTTGTCCAGCACGGCTAGCATTTTCCCCTTCGTGACCCGATCGCCTTCCTTGACATACAAGTGCGTGATCTTGGCCATCGCGTTGGCATCGATGTTTACCTGTACTTTGGGCTTGATTTCACCCGAGGCCGTTACCGTCGAGGTGATATCTTCCCGCACCACCTTCCCGGTTTGTACTGCCACCACTCCCTTGCGGCTCTGCTCTACCGTGAACCCAACGATCGCCAGCAAGACCATCACGACGCCGGCAATCAGTGCGATTTTTTTCCAGTTCCTCATCGATCCTCAATCCGGTATCGAGTTATTGCGAGCTTGATCCCGTCATGTAGTACGAATTGAGACGGCCCAAGGTTCCTTTGGAGAGCGTATCTTCAGCGTTTCTGACGCAATCAGCCCGACGGAGGACGGGGCAGCCGCATGGCTGTGCGGCCCTGAGTCTGTGTGACTCTCCCGACCTCACGATTATAGCCGCAACCTGCGAGTTTCTTTGACGGCAACCTTTGGGCCGAGGAATTTCCCACGCCACTACCCCAAATGTGCCTGCTCGCCGCGAGACCTTCGAGGGCCTTAGATCCTGAGCAACTTACAACCGCAAAGTGGGTTGGCATCCAAAGAACCTGACGAGAGATTTCAGGCGCGTTTATGGCTGGCAATTCTTGCTTTCAAGGGTGCGAAAACTTACAATCTAATAGCCCAAGTGTTTCTCCGAGGAGTCCGTTGCTACAAATGAAGTTACGTCTGTTCTCGTGCAGTGCTGTGTTGTTGTTGGCGTTTGGTCTTTGTGCCACTTCGGCAGTGGCCCAGAATTCTGCTGTTGCTCCCTCGGACGACAAATCCAGCAATACTGCGGCCCAGTCCGGCGCCAGCGGGAACAACGCTGCCCCCGCGCCGGCCAGCAGCCAGACCGCCGATCCTCTGAAGCGTCCTCTGACCGAACAGCAAAAGAAGGCCAACTCCAAAGCGTTGAAACAGGAGTTGAGCTCGACCTACAAGAAGTGGTTGAGCCAGGACGTGGTTTACATCATCACCCCGGAAGAGAAAGCGGCGTTCAAGCAGCTCTCCAACGACGAGGAGCGCGATCAGTTTATCGAGCAGTTCTGGTTGCGGCGCGACCCCACTCCCGATACTCCGGAGAATGAATACAAGGAAGAGCACTACCGCCGCATCGCTTATGCTAACGAGCATTTTGCCGCCGGCATTCCCGGCTGGAAGACCGATCGCGGCCGCATCTACATTATCTGGGGACCGCCTGATCAGATTGAATCGCATCCCACCGGCGGTACCTATGATCGCCCGCAGGAAGAAGGCGGAGGCACGACCACCACGTATCCTTACGAGGATTGGCGCTACCGTTATCTGGAAGGCGTCGGTCAGAACATCAACCTGGAGTTCGTCGATCCCTGCTCCTGCGGTGATTATCACCTGACCACCGACACCAACGAAAAGGACGCATTGCTGCACACCCCGGGCGGCGCCACCATGGAAGAACAGATGGGATTGGGCACCCGGACCGATCGTATGGATCCGTTCGCCGCCAATGCCTCGCCGGTGCAGGGTCTGGAGAACAGCAAAGAGTTTGACAAGCTGGAAATGATGGCCAAGGTTCAGGCCCCGCCTCAAGTCAAGTTCAAAGACTTGGAAGAAGTGGTGAGCCACAAGATCAACGTGAACCTGATGCCCTTCGAAGTTCGCACGGATTACGTGAAGGTGACCGGTGACACGGTACTGGTCCCGGTGACCTTGCAGGTCAAGAACAAGGACATCACGTTTGTCTCCAAGGATGGCATTCAGTGGGGGACGGTCAACATCTTCGGCCGCGTCACCGGAATCACCGGACGCATCGCTCAGACGTTTGAAGATACGGTGCAGGTCGACGTCCCCAGCGAGCTGCTGGAAAAGACCATCGAGCGCTCCTCGCTGTACTGGAAGGCGGTTCCACTTCGTCCCGGCCGCTATCGCATCGATATTGTGGTCAAGGACGTGAACGGCGATCGCGTGGGTACCTGGAGCCACGGCATCATGGTCCCGGAATACAACGAAGACAAGCTGGCTGCTTCTTCGCTGATTCTGGCTGACACCATGGAGAAAGTGCCCAGCAAAAACGTGGGTTCCGGCAGCTTCGTCATTGGCGAAACCAAGCTCACCTATCCCCACCTCGATGGCGCTGATGGCAAGCCGGCCAGCTTTAAACACGATCAGCGCATGAGTTTGTGGATGCAGGTTTATAATCTTCAGCCAGACGAGAAAACGAAAAAGTCGTCGGCCAAGATCGAATACGAAATCGTCAATCTGGCCAACAATCAGCCGGTGTTGCACTCCTCGGAGTCCACCGACACCATGGGGAATATTGGCGATCAGGTCACGCTGGAAAAAAGTTTGTCGTTGAATTCGTTTCAGCCTGGCACGTACCGGCTGACCGTGAAAGTTGACGACAACGTTTCCAAACAACAGATCGCTCCTTCGGTGCGATTTGCGGTTGAGTAGTTGGTTGCATTGGGAACTGCGGGCGATGGTGGTTGCCCCAGTATTTTTTGGTCCCGGGAACCTCTGACAGGAGGGTTGAAGAATGACCCGAATACTGGCATGGTTTGTGGTAGTGGCCTCGCTGTGCGTTGCGGCGCAAGCTGGGGTCAGTCCGGGCTCAATATCGGGATACGTTAGAAACTCGGCTGGCGTGCCTCAGATGGGCGCTGCGGTCGAAGTGGTGAGTGCGGCGGGACAGTCGCAACTGGCTTACTCTGACGCCAAGGGTTTCTTCAGCCTCAAAGGACTGATTCCCGGCAACTACGATGTCCACGTTTCCGCGCCTTCCTTCCTGCCCACCTTGCGAGAAGATGTGGTGCTGGCATCCGGCGCCAGCAAAGTACTCAACATCACCCTGAATACTCTGCTGGAAGCGGTGCATATGCTTCCTCCGCTCAAGAAGGGCGATACCGACGACGACAGCTGGAAGTGGACCTTGCGTTCCACCGCCAACCGTCCTGTGCTGCGCTTCGATGGAGATTCCGCCATCGTGGTTGAAACCGACCAGCAGGACCAGAGCCTCAAGGGCTCGTTGTCGATGATGGCGGGCGCGGGCAATGAGGGTTATGGCAGCGCCGCCGATCTGGGGACGACCTTCAACATCGAACAGTCGCTGTTCCACACCGGGACCCTGGGTTTCACCGGCGACTTGGGATATGGCAGCGGAACCCCGGATGGCGTCATGCGCGCCTCCTATGTCCGCAACTCCGACGACGGATACAGCCAGTCGATGGCGGTGATTGTGCGCCGCTTCTCGGCTCCCGACACCGCGCCTCGCGGCGGGGCGTTGCAGGCCATTGGCATGTCGTACGCCAACGGCTTTTCCGTGGGCGATCTTCTGGATATCAAGGTTGGTGGCGACGCCCAGGCGATTCAGTTCCTGGGAAAGGAAGTCAACGCCTTCCGGCCGGGAGCGACCGCCGATTTCCATCTGACCGCCAACACCATTTTGGAATACAGTTACGCAACTTCCGAGCCGAATACCCGGGCCAGCAAGGGTTTCGATTCAGCTCCTGCCGACTTGAGCGAGAGCGGTCCTCGTATGACCATGGTCAACGGCGAGCCACTGCTGGAGAATGCTCACCATCACGAGGTCTCGATCTCCCAGCGCCTGGGCGCCAACAAGCTGCAGCTGGCATATTTCAACGATCGCATCAAAGATCCGGCGTTGCTCGGCGTGGGTGACGTGGAAACCGGCGATGTGCTGCCCGATGTTTACTCCGGAACGTTTAACTACAATGGCGGCGAATTGCAGGCGCAAGGCATACGCTTTGTCTTCCAGCGCAGAATATCGAATGACCTGATCGCGACCATCGATTATGCCTACGGCGGCGTTCTGGAGTTGGCGCAGCCCGCCATCAACTGGAACCAGGTAAGCAACAGCCTGCAGCCCGGCTGGAGACACACGGCGGCGCTGAAGCTGAACGGCATCGTGCCCCGCACCAAGACCCGCTGGATTGCTTCCTACCGTTGGACCAGCGGCCAAACTCTCACCCCGGTCGATCTCTTCGACGCTTCGGCTGGACAGACCGATCCTTTCTTCAACTTCTTCGTTCGCCAGCCCCTGCCGCATTTCCACGGCATGCCGGGCAACATGGAAGCCCTGATCGATCTGCGTAATTTGCTGGCGCAGGGATATGTGCCGGTGGTCGGCCCCGACGGCCAGACGGTTTATCTGGTCCAATCGGCCCGCAGCGTTCGCGGCGGATTGGCATTCACGTTCTGACGGATTCATTCGCTTAGGAAGCCCGCCGCATGTCGGCGGGTTTTGTTGTTTGGCAGCGTTTGGCAGTTGGCATTTAGCCGTTGGCTGAAAGCAAGAGATCGATTACGTATCAGGTCAGCTGTTGGAGTATATCGCTGCTTACCTCAGAATGTTTGTCATCCCGACCGGAGCGAAGCGGAGTGGAGGGACCTGCTGTTTCTCCCTCAGATAAGCTCTGATTAAGTCTTTTTTGAAGGGGACGGCCTTTCAGAGACTTTGTCGCAACTGAGGAGAAAGTTTTGTGGTGGGAATAAAGATTGGAATAACCGATCAAACTAGCCGCAACGCGGCGGGATGAAGTTAGCCGGGCGGCGTAAGAGGCTGTTACGAAACTCGGTCCGTGCTTATATCGGTGGAACAAACCGCGCGAAATCGAGTGCCGAAGGCACGGCATAATCTAGCCCAGCACGGAGCCGGAGGCGGAGTGCTGGGTGAAGTGGAAA
>JBAVSY010000121.1:0-21250 GCA_049695855.1 Candidatus Korobacteraceae bacterium
CAGCCTCGACTTCTCCATTCCTGTTTCGATCTTGCCACTCTGCGCCGCTGTTATTCTGTCCCAGGCTCGAACTCATTTTCATGAGCTCTCGCGGGCCGTAGGCCCTGGACGACAGCTGAAAAAGTCGAAAAGCAGATTCCTCGCCGGCTGAAGCCGGTTCGTGATGACAAATATAAAGAACTTGTGACGGCACACCTGAAGGTGCGCCCCTTCAAACTACATCGAACCCGACTTTTTCAGCAGCCTCTAAAAGTCGTGCCCTGATTACAACCCGAGATCATTTATGAGATGGCTTCCAGCCGGTAGGTTCCTGCTTTTTCCCGAGCGCAGCCGAGGGATCTGCGGTCCTGTGCAGCGGGAAACCGATGGTTCCAAGCAGCATCCCGCTTATACTTTCCTCAGCCATGAAGCCCGCGGTCATCCATTCCTCGAACGCGCCCATCGCATACGATCGTGCAGTTCTGGTCGCTCGCGGACGCCGGCTGGAATACTTCACCATCGCATGGAACGGGTTCGAAGGGCTGGTTGCTCTGATTTCCGGACTGGCGGCGGGCAGCATCGCACTGGTCGGCTTCGGTCTCGACTCGGCGATCGAAACGGTCTCGGCGGGAATTCTGCTGTGGCGACTGCGCGCCGACCTGGCGGTCGATGCGCGTGAGCGGGCCGAACGCATTGCGCGGCGGCTGGTGGGAATTTGTTTTCTGTTGCTGGCCATTTACATTGCGCTTGAATCCATCCGCGCGCTCTGCGTCAAAGCGCAGCCGGAACGCAGTGTTCCCGGTATCCTGATCGCCATCGCCGCCGTAATTGTGATGCCGCTGCTAGGGCGCGCCAAACGGCGGGTGGCGGCGCAACTCGGCAGCCGGGCTCTGCACGCCGATTCGCGCCAGGCAGATTTTTGCGCTTACCTTTCTGCCATTTTGCTGGTGGGATTGCTGCTGGACGTTCTATTGGGATGGTGGTGGGCCGATCCGGCCGCCGCGCTGGTCATGATGCCGATCATGGCTCGCGAGGGCGTGCAAGGGCTGCGCGGTGAGAGTTGCGACGAGTGTCAGTGCGGGTAATTCACCACAGAGGCACAGTGACACAGAGGTTTCTGAATTTGAATCAACCGATAGCTGCCGCAGGCTTTGATCCTCTGCAGGCGAACCGCAGATCCCTCGGCTCCGCTTCGCTGCGCTCGGGATGACAAATCATCTCGGGATGACAAATCGTAAGAAGCTAATGTTTGAAGTAGTGGCCGATGGCTGAATGCTGAAGGCTTATAGCCAGTCGCTAATTCCCAGTTACCGCTCCCCGCTTTTTCCGCTATTCTGTTCGAAGCAAAATCCTGCACTGATTTATGACAACCAAAGCTGCCAGCTCGTTCGATCGCAAGTTCATCCCGCTCACCACGCGCTTCGATCACGCCCTGCTGTTTGCCGCGCAGGTACACCGCGATCAGGACCGCAAGAAGAGCGGTATTCCGTACCTCTCGCATTTGCTGGGCGTCGCCTCCATCGTGCTTGACTACGGCGGCGATGAGGAGATGGCCATCGCGGCGCTGCTGCACGATGCCGTCGAGGACCATGGCGGGCGTCCCATGCTGAAGGTCATCGAGCAGATTTTTGGGCCGCGGGTGGCCAAGATGGTGGACGGCTGCACCGACTCGTACGTCGAGGATCCGAAGAAGAAGGAGAATTGGGAGCGTCGCAAATTGCGCTACCTGCATCGCGTGCGTCATGAAGATGCCGAGACGCGCTTCGTGTCGGCGGCCGACAAGCTTTATAACGTGCGTGCCGTGCTGCGCGACCTGCGTTATGACGGCGAAATTGCTTTCGCCCGCTTCTCGGCGCCCAAAGCGAAGACGCTGTGGTATTACCGCTCGCTGGTGAGGGAGTATCGTCTGGGCGGGGTGACGCATCGGCTTAAGCCGCTGATCGACGATCTGGACCGAGTAGTCACCGAAGTCGAGCATCTTTCCGGGATTCTGGCTTCTCCCATCCGCCCGCCGCGGCGTATCGTCAACAAGCTGAAGGCCAAGCGGTAGAGGGCGGCGCGTACAATCGCCTGTTGCAATCCGAGGAGCCTGTGGCCACCACCGAAGCCGAGCGCATTACGGAACTGCTGAAGACCGCCAGGACCATCGCTGTAGTCGGACTGACTGATTCTCCCCTGCGACCCAGCTACGGGGTCTCGCACTACATGCACTCGCGGGGTTACCGCATCATCCCGGTGAATCCCAACATCACCGAGTGGATGGGCGAGGAAGCTTATCCGTCGCTGCTGGACGTGCCGGAAAAGATCGACATCGTGAACGTGTTTCGCCGCTCCGAAGCTGTGCCCGAATTAGTGGATCAGGCGATCCAGATTAAAGCCCCGGCGATCTGGATGCAGGAAGGCGTGGTCCATGAAGAAGCCGCCGAGAAGGCGCGCCAGGCGGGCATCTTCGTGGTCATGGATCTGTGCATTTTGAAAGAGCATCGCCGGCGGGAGTAGCACTTAGCCACTAGCAACTAACCGCTTCCGCAGCCTCTCTCGAACAAACGCAATCAATTCGTCCGTAACGTACTGTGGCGGCTCGATATGGAACGTGGGCTTCCCGGCAACCGGTTTGAGCGAAACGTTCGTCCACGAGGCGGAATCGGCACCGTCGTGCAGAATCACAGCGTCGGCGCGGTCCAGAAATTCCTGTGCTGATAATTTGAAGTCGGCGGTGGACCGGTCAAGTACAGTGAGGTAAAGGTCAGGACGAAGGAATCGCATCACGCTGTTGGATTCGAGGATGGCATTTTGCGCCGCAGCCAGTTCCTGGCGCACCCGCGGCATAGCTTCAGCCAGCATTCCCTGCCGGGTACGGACCCAGAGCGACCGCGCCGCTCCCGACACCAGAAATCGCGAGGTATCGCTTTCGCCGCTGCGATCGCGCTCCTCGGTGACGGCCCAGGAATGATCGTCGGTGGCACAATCGCACAGCTCGCCGTTCGCCGAACAGATGCCGTGGCCGTATTGCGTGATCTTCATGGCCGTCCAGTGCAACTCAGGCAGCCCGGCAATGAGACCGGCCACCACGCTGGTCTTGCCCACGCTGCGAGAATGTCCACCAACAACGATGATTGCCATAGGGAGCAACTAGTAACTAGCAATTAGTAATTAGAAACCATCTCATAAAACGCGTTTGAAGGGGCACGGCTTCAGCCGTGCCGTATGAAATTATTGGAATGTCGGGCTTTAGCCCCTGAGGTTTACTCGGTTGGAAGCATTTCGGATTCATGAAATCACTTGCAGCAATTAGCCAACTTTGTTAAGGGCCAGTTTCTTTTTTACGCGTCAACCGCGACAGCGTTGCCAACTCCTTGAAATACTCGCGCACCGGCTTTGCCGGCGTGCCAAAAAACAAAACGCCTTTGCCGCGAAAGTTCTTGTGTGGCAGAATGCCGGATTGCCCGCCCAACATGGTTCCCGCTTCAATTTTCACATGATCTCCGATGCCGACCTGGCCGCCGATGACGCAGCCGTCGCCGATCTCGGAGCTGCCCGAAACTCCCGTCTGCGCGGCAATCACAACGTTGGCTCCCACAATGTCGTTGTGGCCGATGTGCACCAGGTTATCCAGCTTGGTGCCCGGGCCGATAACCGTCTTGTCCAGCGCGCCCCGATCGATGGTGCAGTTGGCGCCGATCTCCACGTAGTCGCCGATCACCAGCTCGCCAATCTGGGGAAATTTCTGATATCGCCCGTAGATCTCGTCGCGCACAAATCCGAAACCGTCGGAGCCGAGAACCGCCCCCGCGTGCACGACCACCCGCCGGCCCAGCGTCGTACCCGCATAGATGACCACGCGCGGGTAGAGGTCGCAGTCATCGCCGATCACCACGCCTTCCCCGACGCTGCATCCCGCACCGATGTGCACACGCTCGCCGATGACCGCGTTAGCTTCGATTACGGCATGAGCATCCACGGCAGCCGTTGACGCGACCTTCGCCGAGGGATGCACCACGGCAGTGGGATGGGCCCCGGCGGGATAAGTCATCGGCGGATGCAAGAGTGCTCCAGCCCGGGCAAAAGCCAGGCGAGGCTGGGCGGCGATCAGGAGCGGCTTCGATCCGATCGTGGACGCTACGAATTCTCCGGCGATAACCGCGCTAGCGCGCGAAGCCATTGCTTGCGTGAGGTCCTTCTCTTCCTGAACAAACACCAAATCGCCGGGCTGAGCTTGCGCGATACTGGCAACTTTCGCAATTACGATATTTCCATCGCCGATGAGGCGGGCCGAGATGAATTCCGCCAAAGCTTGCAGGGTTTGTGGCATGGGTCTCTTATAGGGGAAAGCAGTGGCCAGAAGGAAGTCCGGTTTGCCGCCGGTCGTTATTGGCCATTCGCTTTCGCTCTTCGCCTTTCTCTGGAGTCAGCAGACAGCTGCTCCGCAGATGGACTCCTCATTCTGGCTCACCGTTCTAATCACTACAAGCCATCTGATAAATCGCAGCATGGAAATCGCGTCATGTTGCGACTTGTATCAGGGCCTGGCTTCAGCTGGGCCGCCCTCGCGGCAATGAATTCGGGCTTTAGCCCCGGTAGGGTCTTTTGCAGGGGCTGAAGCCCTAACACTTGCTCGTCCTTTTCGGCACGACTCAAAGTCGTGCCCTGATACAAACCTAAATCATTCATGACAAGGTTTTGGTTTAGTGGAAGTGAAAGGTAAAGGCGAGCGATCAGCGAGTGTCAAAAAGCTGAGGGCTGACGGCTGACGGCTAGTACAGCGGCGCCTCTCCCGCCGGACGTGTCTTCCACCGGCGATGCACCCACAGCCACTGATCCGGATAGCGGCGCACATATTCCTCGAGGATCCGGGTAAAGATTGCGGTATTGGCAACCGTATCGGCGGCGTCGTCGCCGGTGCGGACCATCTCCACAGGGCGGTCGAACTCCACGCGATACTTGCGCAACACTGGATCCCAGATGGTGAAAGCCGGGACCACGGTGGCTCCGGTATGCAGGGCGACGCGCGCCACTCCGCTGGCGGTGCAAGCCGGAATGTCGAAGAAGTCGACGAAGACCCCCTGGGGCGGCGTCATGTTGGTGTCCATCAGGATGCCGACGGTTTTGTTCTTGCGCATGGCTGCGATCAAACCGCGAGCGAATCCGTCTTTGCCGATCATGGTATTGCCATGCAGCCCGCGATAGCGGGTCACCAGCGCATCCACGTAGGGATTATCGAGCGGCCGCACCACGATCTGCATGGGATGACCTTGCAGCGAGTGAAAGAACGAACCAATCTCCCAACCGCCAAAGTGGCCGGTCAGCAGTAGAACTCCTTTGCCACGCTTCTCGGCGGCTTCGAAGTTTTCGAAGCCCTGGTAGACGGCGACCTGCGAAGCGTTACGCGCGGTGTAGCGCGGGAAGAGACAGGTTTCGCCCAGCAGGCGACCTAGCGATACATAAACCCCACGCAGGATCTTTCGCCGCTCCGTCAGCGATTTCTCCGGAAAAGCCATTTCGAGATTGCGCAGGCCGACGCGGCGCAGCCGGGGATGCAGGTAATAGACCAGCCCGCCAATCAGAATTCCAACCCCACGGGCGAGCGGACGAGGCAACGCGCCGATCAAGCGCACCAGCAGCGCAACCGGCCAGTATTGCAGCCTATCACCCATCAGAGGTATCGGCTTTGACGTTAGCACCGGCAAAAATCGCGGTCAAACCGCGAACGGTCACAAGCCTACGATTGCACAAAATAGAAAAGCGGTGGCCGCAGCCACCGCACGAAACGAAACCACCTCAGCGTCCGCCCGGTGCGCCGGTTGCCGGAGCAGGAGTTGCCGCCGGAAGCCGCCCAGGATTGGCCACCGGGGTTGCCGTCGAAGTTGGAAGCGGTGCGGAAGCCGGAGCCGCTGTAGACGCCGGCACCGGAGCCGCGTCTGGCGTTCCCATTACTCCTGTCGTTGGCTCCGCAGTTGATTGGGTTGTTGCCGACGCCGGCGTCGCATCGGCTGAATCCATCGCGGAATCAGTATCCTGATCCGTGGACTTGGCTGCCTGAGACGGCGTTGGTGCGGGGTTGGCCGCCGCTGTCGTCACTGGAGTCGACGAGCTTGCGGGCGAAACCGGAGCCGCCACCGGAGTTCCATTGGGCGCAGGAGACTGAAGTCCTGCCGCGACTGGCGCAACTTTCGGTCTAGGCGTGGGCGCGTACTTCTCCACCGTCTGCAAAAGAATGTCGGCCTCCGTGGGAGGCGGAACTTGTCCATTGAGCAGCGAGTAAAAACTCCAATCTTTGCCGTAGAAGGCCTGCGTATCGGCCTGGTCCTGTTTAATGACGCCGCCGCTCAACGAGACTCCGAGAAATAATCCGCGTGAACGCGAATAGGTAAGCACCTGAGCGCGCAACGTGAGATCAGTCATCGCCTGGGCGTCGCGCCCGACCGGCCCGGCGGCTGCCGAAGCGTCCGCTCCCAGCTTGAACTTGCTTTGCAGTAGATGTTGCATGCCGTCATTGGTGCGGACGATCAGTACCAGGTCGGAAGCCTGCCCTCCAGCCTGAAAACCGAAGCTTCCGCCGGTCAGCTTAAAGAATGCGGGAGTACTCCAACCATGCTCGGTGCGGCAAGTGGCGACGCCTTTCCCATAGTTGGCGCCGAACACGAAACTGGCCTTCAGCATCGACGGCATGATCGCAATGCACTTCGCACCGGACATGATTCCGTCCGGGATAGCGCGGTCAGGGGCGGACATGATCTGGCTGAGGACCGTGCTGGCGGTCTGAATCCGCTCAAGATCCGCGTCTCGCCTCTCCGATCCGGCAGCGCAGATGGCCATGGAACACAGAATCATCAATGCCACAAAGATCTTTTTCATTTGCTCAACTCCGATCAGGGACGGGCTCTCCGCCAGTATTTGCTGGCCGACTTCATCTTAGAGTGTTTTGATCGGGGATCGAGCGTCAAGAAAGGTTATGGCTGGTTACTCTTTAGTGACCTTTAAGGGAGCGGAGTCGCTATAAAGTAACCAGCCCCGGAGGATACGTGTTGACTTGTCACCGCAGTAACCACGTCACCGCAAAAAAATGAGGGTTGGAAGAGGAGACCCTCGTAACCTCTTCCAACCCTGTCTCCCAGGTTCTGTGGTAGGTGAATGCAGTATGGAACGCGCAAGTAATTCGCGCAAGATAACGAAGGTACAGGTAGGGTAATTGTACTTTAGTAACTGAACAGTTGTTCGGTAACCGGCCTCTCGAAGCGCCTCTACAAAGCGTAGGGACTACCACCCAAAGTCGGCATCACAGACTGCTGAGAAGCCAAAAAAGAAGATTCCTCGTGGGCTGAAGCCCACTCGGAATTGTAAAAATAAAGGGCCTCTATGGCGCGGCTAAAGCCGTGCCCCTTCAAAGACATCTCGAACCCGACTTTGTCAGCGGCCGAGTTGCGGCATGGACGCAGGGCGAGGTTAGACTTCATCTTACGGGTTGGTGGAAAGCAGAGAATGGGTCACAGCGTGGACCGACAGCGCAATCCGGTTTTGCACGCCGACTTTGCGCAAAAGCTGGGCAACATGCGCCTTCACCGTGCGCTCTTCTATTCCCAACTCGCCCGCGATCTCCCGATTGGAACAGCCAGAAACCAGCAGGCGGAGTACTTCGCGCTCGCGGTCGCTGATCTTGTCGTCGGTCAGCGGTTGCACCTTGCGAGCTGAAGCGGTGGCGCGCTCGATGAAGGTTGCCAGCACTCTTCGCGGAGCCCACACGGAACCGGCGTGGACTTCGCGAATCGCGCGCTTGAATTCCTCCGGCGACGCTTCCTCGGAAACGTACCCCTTCGCCCCCGTGGTGATCGCTCGCAGAATGTCTTCGTCGCGGCTGCCCGGTCCGGTCACGATAATCCGGACACTGGGACGCACCGCTTTCAAAGCGGACATGGCCGCATAGAAGGCTGCGCCATTGCTGGCGGTCATCAGGATGATGTCATCGTTCGGGCTGTGCAGGACAGCGGGAACGGTGGCGGCATGAACCTGCATGTCAGATTCGGAAGCGAAGATGGAACGAAGCCCCAACAGCCGAACAGGATCGCTTTCCACAACTGAGATGCGAATCGTGGTTTTCGGCGGAGTTTTCATAGTTGGCCAGAGAATGCTGCTCAAATAGGCTATAACACCCTTTGGTCGATTATATGTAGCACAATAGTGGAAGTCTGTAGCAAAGTGCGCGGCAAGCCGGGTCATCTCCGGCTACTGCTGAGGCGGTGTTGCACTCCGGACGTGATGTGCACAAATGCTATGGGAGTCGACCAGCCAAAATAGCTTTATCGAGCGCAAAATAGAAAGCGGCGCTGATAGCTGGCGCCGCCTTTTCCCGATCTTCCCGAACGTGAAACCTTCTCCAAGTCTCTACGCCGCAGGCTTCCGGCGCGACTTCTTAGCGGGTGTAGTACCCTTGGCCACCACTTTGATCTCCGACTCCCGCTGTGCGTCCTGGACGCGTTGCGGCGGCTTCTTCGGCATCTGCGCCAGGCTTTCCTTGAGCGCAGCCATCAGGTCGACCACCGGTGCAGGCTTGTGAGGCTTCTCGATCGAGGTAACTTCCTCGCCTTCCAGCCGAGCCTTGATCAGCGTCTTCAAATTTTCCTCGAAGGTGTCTTTATATTTCTCCGGCTCGAACTCACCCGATAACGCCTCGATCAGCTGATGCGCCACTTTCACCTCGGCGTCCTTCAACTCGACATCGGGACGGCCAAAGTTGTCCAGGTCGCGCACCTCGTCCTTGTAGTACATGGTGTGCAGCATCATGCCGCCTTTGTAGGGGCGCAGGAACACCGTGTATTCGCGGTTATGCATGGTGAGCTTGGCGATGGCGACGTACTCGCTCTCCTCCAGCGCCTTGCACAGCAGAGCGTAAGGACGGCGACCAGCTTCCTCCGGAGTGACGAAGTAAGACGACTCGAAGTAGATAGGGTCGACTTCCGAACCTTTGACGAACTCCAGGATCTCCATGGCTTTCGCGGTCTTGGGCTCGATCTTCTTGATCTCGTCGGGCTCGATGATGACGTATTCGCCCTTGCGGTACTCGTAGCCCTTCACGATCTCACTGCGCTCGACCACCCTCTCGTCATGCGGACACCAGAGTTGCTGCTTGATGCGGGTGTTGTCGTCGCGATGCAGCATGTGGAACGAGATGTGATTGCCGCGCGCGCCCGAGAACAAGCGCACCGGCATCGAGATCAAACCGAACGTCAAATATCCAGACCACACGGAAGATGCCATGTTTTCATCCTTTTCCGGACAGACTGCCCTGTGGAAAAATTAGGCACAATATCATCCGGCGCTGGCGGGAGGTTCGTCAAGCGCTATTCGACGAATCCAGGGGGTATCGAGTTGATTGCTACCCCCGTTGACGTCAAGGCCAAAGTCAAGCAGCCTTGAGAACAATCCGCAGCTCCCGCAGAAACTGAAAATCTGCCAGAGTGAGGGTGGTTTCAAACTTCTCGACCAGCGAAAGAGCGGCTCGCGAGCATTTGGATGAGTGATAGCCATTCGGCCCGCAGCACTCCTCGCATTGGACAAAGGGACGTGGTTTCGACAGTTCTGGGCGCATAGGTCGTCCAAAGTAGATGAGATGCACTCGGAAATGGATTCGTCATTTTGTAACCAGGCCGTTGACTACCCGAGAACTGCCTCGCGGCATGCGATACTGACCTGACACGCGTGACAAGTTTCTTCCATTCCAGAGGTTTACCTGCCGCCGTGGTGGCCATCGGGTTCGCTGTGGTGGCTCGGGCCATGGGTTCGGTCAGCGACGGCGGCGCGTTGCTGGGCGTGCTGGTGGCCTTCGTCCTGATGCTGGCCTCTGGATTTGCCGGCTTTGTTCCCCTGGTCACGGTGTTCCTGCTGACGGTGATCTCGACCCGCTGGGGTCGCCGGCGTAAGGAGCGGCTCGGCGTTGCCGAGCGCCGTCGTGGCCGCAATGCTTCGCAGATTGCCGCCAACCTGGGCGCGGCGACGCTTTGCGCGCTGCCTCTGATCTGGCTTCCGGAGCTGAGTGAACTATTGCTGGTGGGCGCGATGGCGGCATTGGCTGAAGCGGCCGCCGACACCGTTTCCAGCGAACTCGGCCAGGCCACCGGCCGCGGCGCCTACATGATCACCGACTTTCGCGAAGCTCCCATCGGGACCAACGGCGCGATCAGCGTGGAAGGAACGCTGGCCGGATGTGTGGCTGCCTGCATCGTGTCGTGGGTGAGCGCCGCCAGTGGATTGGTGGATTGGCATTGGACGCCGGTTATCGCACTGGCCGGAATCAGCGGCATGTTCCTCGACAGCGTTATGGGCGCGACCTGGGAGAACTCCGGCAAGATGGGCAACGACTCGGTGAACTTCGTGAGCACGGTGTGCGCCGCCGATGTCGCGCTGATTGTGACGATGTTGATGACGCGGCTGGGGCTGTGAGGAATTTACACGGCCCCGGCATTTTGTGGGTTCCGTCATTCGTTGTTCGTTAATGAGTTTTCCGCGCCGATTGCCTGCGATAAGGCCTGTTATCGCCAACTGCAGAATGCACATGTACTCAAAACGATTGAATCGTGACCTTGTCGCACGGCGACGGAGCATAGTCCTGCTCGTGTGCAATTTCGTCGGCGCTATCACTTACCTAGGTGCGGCCTCACACGGTTGGGCAATACCACAAGAACGGGCGGCTGGAATTCATTCTGTGACGGGAGAACCTTATATATAGGCGCTTTACGTTTTTCCAATCTATGCTGTCTTTCTTGCATTGAATTTGACGTGGGGCGCGTTCATCCTCGCCCGAAAGCAATGGCGAAATGGCATGTGGTGGCTATTGACAATTCCGATGTGGCTGGTTGCGGTGGCAATCGATTTCGCGCACCACTGACCCGCACGGCGACCAAAGTAGCCCTCAGACTACGGCGCACTTGAGTAATTGGCGTAATATCGCCCTTACCCAAGCAATCCAGCTTCGAGTTTGGCGACGGCCCTGCATCCACGACGCAACCGTCCCCGCAGGGGACAGCACATCTAAGCCCAGCATTTCAATGCTGGGTGGGCTGGCAGAAAACCTGAGTCCCGCCAGGGACGGAATATGAACCGCGTGCTGTGCGTTCCGTCACCGCAACTCTGACGCGCGCCAGCTAAGCTGCAGACATGTCTCACACCCACGCTTGGGTCCTGGTGCACTGTGTGTTCAGCACCAAGCAGCGTGCCAATCTGATTCCCGATCCGACCGAACTTTGCCGCTATCTCACCGGCGTCGCCCGAGCCAAGGACGTAACGCTATGTGCCGCCGGCGGTACCGCGAATCACATCCATCTTTTGATCGCCGTGCCACCGACGATTGCACTGGCCAAGGCGGTGCAGGAATTGAAGGGCAACAGTTCGCGATGGCTGCGAGAACGGGGTGTGGATTTCGCCTGGCAGGAAGGCTACGGAGCGTTCAGCGTCAGCCAATCGCAAAAGCAGGTTGTATCCGACTATATCGCGCATCAGACTGAGCATCACAGGAAATGGAGTTTTGAGCAGGAGTTCATGACTCTGCTGCAAAAATCGGACGCAACCTATGATAAGCGATATGTGTTCGGCTGAACCTATGCCGTCCCTGGTGGGACTCGGGCCGATTGGACATTTACCCAGCATTGAAATGCTGGGCTTAGATATGCTGTCCCCTGCGGGGACGGCAGCGACCGGGAACCACGGCTTCTCCGTACCCAACGTGCTATCCCATTACACGAATTGCCCTCGGACGGTGCTTTGCCGGGTGCCCCGGGCCTCGCGATGTTCCATCTCCCCAATGATGCCCGACCGGGGACTTCAGCGAAATACAAATAGACGCCAGCCTGTTCCGGTGTAGCATGTCCTGATCCAACGGTTGCGCCAATTTCTTCAACGGAGCTGAGCTTGCTACGAACGAAACTCCTCCTGCTTTGGCTGTTCCTTGCCCTCGCCGCTCCTCTCTTTGCCCAGGAGTTCGACTACCTCATCCGCAATGGCCGCGTCATCGATGGCAGCGGCAATCCCTGGATCTACGCCGACGTCGGCATCATCGGCGATCGCATCGTTTTCGTAGGCAAGGCCGATCCCACGCTGGTTGCCAAACGGACGATCGATGCCAAGGGGTTGATCGTCGCGCCCGGCTTCATCGACATGCTCGGCCAGTCGGAGACCAATCTGCTCATCGACAAGCAGGCGGTCAGTAAGCTGACCCAAGGCATCACCACCGAGATCACCGGTGAAGGCGATTCCATCGCTCCCACCAACGACGTGCTGAACAAGGAGCGCGCGGATTATTACCAGCACTTCCATCTCACCCCTGACTGGCAATCGCTGGAAGAATATTTTGAGCGCCTGACCAAACAAGGGAGCGCCATCAATCTGGGAACCTACGTGGGCGCGGCGCAGGTGCGGCACATGGTGATTGGCACCGCCGATCGCGCTCCTACCGCCGACGAGTTGAAGCAGATGGAAATCATGGTCGACGACGCCATGAGCGATGGCGCCATGGGGTTGTCGACGGCGCTGATCTACTCGCCCGGGTCCTACGCCAAGACCGATGAACTGATCGCGCTGGCCAAAGTTGCGGCCAAGAAGGGCGGCATCTACGCCACGCACATGCGCAATGAAAGCGATTCCGAGATGGATGCGCTGAACGAGGCCTTCCAGATCGGTCGCGAGGCCGGCATTCCAGTCGAAATCTTTCACCTGAAGTGCGCCGGCAAACAAAACTGGGGCAAGATGCCGCAAGTCATCGCCGCCATCGAGCAGGCGCGCGCCAGCGGAGTTGATGTCACCGCCGATCAGTATCCCTACACCGGAGCGGCCACGTCACTGGGCGCAGCGATTCCGGCCAAGTATCACGCGGGCGGCACGGATGCCTTGATCAAGCGGCTGCAAGATCCCAAAACTCGCGTCCAGATTCGCAAGGAACTCGCGGGGCCCAGCACTTCCTTCGAGAATCTGTGGCTCGGTGCGGGCGGCGCCGATGGCGTGCTGGTGATCTCGGTGCTGAATCCCGATCTGCGCAAGTATGAAGGCAAGACAATCGCCCAGATTGCCAAGATGGAAAACAAAGATCCGCTCGATGCATTGATGGACCTGGTCATTGCCGATCGCGACAACGTCGGCGCAGTCTACTTTCTGATGAGCGAGGCCGACGTGAAGCTAGCCATGCAGCAGCCCTGGGTGAGCGTTGGTACCGACTACGGTGCGGTCAGCCCGACCGGGCCGCTGAGCGAGTCGAAGGTGCATCCGCGCGCTTATGGCAGCTTTGCGCGAATCCTCGGAAAGTACGTACGAGACGAGCACAACCTGCGGATGGAAGACGCGATTCGCAAGTTTACTTCGCTACCCGCGCAACGCGAGAAGCTTGATCATCGCGGCTTGCTGCGCACCGATTACTTCGCAGACATCACTATCTTCGATCCGGAGAAAGTACGTGACACGGCAACCTTCGACGATCCCAACCGGACGTCGGTTGGCTTCGAATATGTCTTCGTCAACGGCGTGCTGGCGCTGGAGCACGACAAGGTAACGGGCCAGATGGGCGGCCATCCGTTGCGCGGGCCAGGATACATGTTCCGCGATTCCAATCCCGAAGGCCTGCCGCCGCGGGGAAAGCTGCAAGGTGTAATCACCGATGAGGGCGGCTGGCCCGTACCTAGGGCCAAAGTTACGCTCACCGATGCCGGCGGCGCTGTCGTCGGAACGGCGAACTCCAAACGAGATGGCCGCTACCAGATCATCCTGGAGAAACCTTGCAAGAGTTGCTCGCTGCAAGCCGAGCACATGGGCTTCACCAACCAGCAGCGCTCCGGCGTGAATTACAACGGATCGAATTCGCTGTGGTTCAGCTTTGCGATGCAGAGGCAGTAGCTATCAGCTATCAGCTATCAGCTATCGGCCATCAGCTCTCAGCCTTCACAAGTTGTCATCCTGAGCGCCGGCGGCCGGCTCCTGCCGCCGGAGTCGAAGGACCCCTATAATCGACAGTCTCGGACCATGCATCAAACCGAGGCTGCGGAGCCGCAGATCCCGCCGTTCCGCTTCGCTCCAGTCGGGATGACAAGGGTGAGGTCGGGATGACAAAGGGTTAAGATGTCATCCTGAGCGCAGGCGTGCGGCTTTTGCACGCCGGAGTCGAAGGACCCCTATAGCCGAGCGATCTTTCGCCTGCAAATCATCCCGACATTCAACCTTCTCACCACATCTTTCCCAGATTGGCCGTGTTCTCTATTCGTTACGTCCAATTCCCGGAAGCGTCTAACCATTGTCAGGCATCTGTGACAGAAGGCTTTTGCCCCTCGACCGGCATGTTGAACTGGAAGACATTTGCGATAGGCTGTAGTCTGGCGCTGGCGCTTTTATTGTTCGCGCGCAAAGCTCCCATGCCCGATCCCAATACTCATCGCGCGGTCATCGATCTTACTCACGGCCTGAACGACCGCTCTCCCAACTGGGAAGGCACGGAGCAATCGCCGTTTCAATCCAAAGAGCTGGGCAATATCGAGCGCGATGGATACTACTCGCGCCACTTCAGCACCCAGGAACATTACGGGACCCATCTCGACGCGCCGGCGCATTTCGCCGCAGGCATGTGGACGGTCGACCAGATTCCTGCCGAGCGACTGGTGCGCCCGCTGGTGATTCTGGATGTTCGCAAAGCAGTCAAGCACAACCCTGACTACGAAGTGAGCGTACAGGACATTGCCTCCTGGGAAGATGCGCACGGCCAAATTCCTTCCGGTGCAGTCGTGATGGCTTATACCGGCTGGGACGAGCGCTGGAATTCACCAAAGGCATTTCGCAACGAGCAGAACGACCATCTAACGCACTATCCGGGATTTTCTCTGGAAGCCGCCAAGTTTCTGGTGAATAGCCGCGACATTGTGGGACTTGGCATCGATACTATGAGCGTGGACGTAGGCGCAACCACCACTTACCCAGTCCACTACTTCACGTCAAAGGAAAGCGTCTACCACCTGGAGAACGTGGCCAATCTCGCACTGGTGCCGCCAGCCGGAGCGACCGTGGTGGTTGCTCCCATCAAACTGGAGAACGGCTCGGGCGGCCCGGCGCGGGTGCTGGCGCTGGTGAAGTAGCCGTCAGCTATCAGCCGTCAGCCATCGGCTACTGCACGATTACCGAACCAATCGAACCGTTGTATCAATGTGTTTAGTCGTGCTCTGGCTGACAGCTGATGGCTGAAAGCTGACGGCTTTCTACCTCACGTGCGGTTGGTGGTTGAACCTTTGCAACAACCAGCAGAGTGCCGCCAAAACGAGGGAACAACTCGAAGACTTTTCTTCCCAATGTGAAGAAACTAGCGAAGTGTTTGTCCATGGAACGCGGCTGAAAACAGGTGTGCAATTCGCTCAGAGAGTATCCGTGCCTATGTAAGAGAGTCGCGAGATTCTGCTGGTTGAAGCTCATCACGTGTTCTGCGCCCTCCCGAAATGTCCCTGCTGAATATCGAAGAAAGTTCGGAGCGCCAAACGCATTCGGGGTGGTGATGACGACCAGGGTATTGCTGCTGCAGAATCGTTTGATACCATCCAGCATCCGCCCGGGATTGGATAAGTGCTCGATGATGTCGCCCGCGATTACAACGTCGAACGTGCGTGCGATTTGCAGTTCGTCCAGCCGTTCGACATCGCCGGCGACGATGTTGGTGAATACTCCGAGTTTCCGGTATTCGTCGATCACCGCAAGGCTGTAATCGATACCTACAGTTTCCGATGTCTGAGTGAGCTTCCAATGCAAGCTCTGCTTGGCGAACTTAGCGCGGTCGGCGGGCGCCACATCGGTAAAACCCACACAACCCAGATGCAGCACACTCCGGCCGGAGGCGAGCCTTAAAATGAAGTCTTCTTTAGCAACGTACATCCCAGATCCACCTCGCGCTTCTCAGAGTAGGCCACCAGCCAGCCGCGGCTTCACCTGACATGCGCCCGATATAACAAGTAGCTGAAACTTTCCCGTAAGGCGCCCATAAATCGCCCGATCGAGGTCTTGGGAATCGATCCCGGCCGAGGCGACACGTACGCCGTAATGCCCTGCGCCGCCATCATCTGCTTGGCCCGGAACATGTGATAGGCATCGCTGACCAGCAGGCAGCTATGCATGTCGTTGGCACGCAGGATAACCGCGACTCGCTGCGCCGATTCGTCGGTATCACCACCCTGGGTTTCGGCGATGAGATTTCCGTCGGGCACGCCCCGCGATTCCAGATAATCGCGGCCCACCTGGCCTTCGCTGAAATGCGGATCGTTGGCCGCCCCGCCCGTGGTGATGACGACTGGCGCCAATCCTCGCTCAAACAGGTTGTAGGCGTGGTCCAGGCGGGCCCGGTAAACCGGTGAGGGATGGCCAACATACTCGGCGGCGCCAAACACCACGATGGCATCGACCGAATGCTCTTCGTCGACGCCCGCTTCCCGCATGATTTGCGCGCTGCTATAAAGCAGAAATCCCACCGCAGCCAGAACGATGAGCGCCAGAATCCAGCGGATGGGATGGAATTTGCCTTTCACTACTGCCGTGGCGATTACTCCTGCCCCAAAAGCTCGATGATCTGTTCTTCCGGAATCGCGCCATGCCGCAGCAGGCGCCAGTGGCCATCTTCGCTGGTCAGATCGATGATGGTGGAGGGCATGTCGCGCGGCGACTGGCCGCCGTCCACAATGATTGACAGGCAATCGCCCAACTGGTCGCGGACCTGCATGGCCGAGGTGCACTCCGACTCGCCATGAAGATTGGCCGAAGTGGCCGTGATGGGCAACCCCGCGGAACGAATGATCGCCAAGGGGACCTCCGCCGCCGGCACGCGCAAGGCCACGTTGCCGGTATTGGCGGTCACCTTCAACGGCAGCTTGGGGTCGGCTTTCACAATGATGGTTAGCGGTCCCGGCCAGAAGCGGCGCGCCAGCAGGTAAAAAATCTCAGGGACAGGCCACGCTAGTTCTGCCGCCTGATCGACCGACTCGATCAGCAGCGACAGCGGCTTGTGCCGCGAACGCGTTTTGATCTCGTACACGCGATCGACCGCGTGCAGATTGAAGGGATCGACGGCGAGACCGTAGAAGGTGTCGGTCGGCATGCCCAGCACCTCGCCGGCGCGAATCTTCTCCGCTACGTAGGTGACCAGCGAGGCTTCCGGTTCTTTACTGTTGATCTTGACGATTTCAGGACGCACCGGTGTCTTCTCTTCGTAAGCAGGGTTGCGGAGCGACCCTAACACATCGCTCCGCGCAACAGCAACACAGCAGATTATCATGAGCGGCCTCGCGACACCGTGCCCGATTTGGGAGTGAGCGGCGGTGTACGATAGACGCCGGTTTTACCTGACCGAATGACTGCTCCGGCAAACTTCGCAGATCGGTTGCGGCGGGTTGATAGCCGCCAGAACGCGCGCGTGAAAGAGTTGCGCCGCGGCTTCGCCGAAGCCGCTCCCAACGATCAGGGCGAGATTGCGGTCGAAGGCATGCATCTGGTGGAAGAGGCCATCCGCAGCGGATTGCGGCTAAGTGCCGTATTTTTCAGCGAGTCGGCTCGCGAGCGAACGCGCAAACTGCTGCCGCAACTGTCAGCTCACACGGAAGCCCTGCTTTTGCCGGACGAGGTTTTCGCCGGCGCTGTGCCCAGCGAGACTCCGCAGGGCGTAGCCGCGCTGGTGCGAGTGAAGTCATTCGACTTGGATAGTGTGCTGACGGCCAAGCCGGCGTTGCTGGTCATCACTGCGGGACTCCAGGATCCGGGGAATCTGGGGACGATCGCGCGATCCGCCGAAGCGTTTGGCGTGACTGGATTGCTGCTGGGTGAGAAGACCGTCAGCCCCTGGAACTGGAAAGCAGTGCGGGCCTCAGCGGGCTCGTTATTCCGCCTGCCAACCGTGAAAGTCGAACTGGCAAAAGCCTTGCCAGAAATCAAATCTGGCGGGGTGCGTGTGCTGGCCACATCGTCGCATCAGGGCAGCTCAATTTCACAGGCAGACCTGCGCGGGCCGCTGGCCTTCGTTGTGGGCAGCGAGGGGGCAGGCGTTCCTAAGGATGTGCTGGCGCAAGCCGATGAGGTGGTGATGATCCCGCAATCATCCCGGGTTGAGTCCCTCAACGCGGGTATCGCCGTGTCGATCATGCTGTATGAGGCGGCGAGGCAAAGACAAAAGGCGATCTCACCACGGAGGCACGGAGAGCACGGAGATTGAAGGAATACAATTCGTGTATGGCCGACACGATGATTCCTACGATAGAAATTGCCGAGCGAGAGATCATTTCAGCAACCTCCTTGCTTGAGGCCGACCTCACCGGACAAATCATAGGTGCCGCGATTGAAGTTCATCGCGAGCTCGGTCCGGGCTTGTTGGAGTCTGCATACCAGGCTTGCCTCTGTCGCGAGCTGAGCCTGAGAGGCATCCCCTATCGGGCACAAGTCGAGTTACCTGTCTTGTACAAAGACGTTCGGATTGATTGTAGCTATCGTATTGACTTGGTCGTCGATGACCGAGTTGTGGTGGAACTGAAGGCTTTGGAGCGCGTTCTTGCCGTACACGAGGCCCAACTGCTGACCTATCTCCGATTGAGTGGCATCAAAGTTGGGTTGCTCATTAATTTCAACGTGCCGATCTTGCGCCGAGGAATATTGCGGAGAATTCTCTAAGAACTCCGTGTTCTCCGTGCCTCCGTGGTGAATCAGGTTCTTGAGTCTCTTTCCAACCAACCCGCTTCGTGATGACGCGATCGACAAATCCCGTCCGCTGGCCGATCGCATGCGTCCACGCACGCTCGACGAATTTGTTGGCCAGGAGCATATCCTCGGTCCCGGCAAGTCGCTGCGCGTCCAGATCGAGCGCGACGACACCGGCTCGCTGATCTTCTGGGGACCCCCCGGCGTTGGCAAAACCACGCTGGCCAAGGTCATCGCCCGCATGACGCACGCCGACTTCATCGAGTTCTCCGCCGTGCTCAGCGGGATCAAGGAAATCAAGCAGGTGATGGCCGACGCTGAACGCGCGCGGCAGTACGGTACCCGCACCATCGTCTTCGTCGACGAAGTGCATCGTTTCAACAAAGCTCAGCAGGACGCATTTCTGCCTTATGTCGAGAAGGGCAGCATCCGGCTCATCGGCGCTACCACGGAGAATCCTTCGTTCGAAATTATTTCGGCGCTGCTGTCGCGTTCCCGGGTCTATGTGCTCAAGCCGCTGTCTGAAGAGCAGGTTGTCGGCCTGCTGCAGCGCGCGCTGCACGATGAAGCGCGAGGCTTGGGCGAGTTGCATGTTGAGGCGGAGGAGACTGCACTGCGCAAGGTCGCCGCCTACTCCAGCGGAGACGCGCGCAGCGCCTACAACGTTCTGGACGTAGCGGCAACGCTGGCCATCGAGCAGCAGGCCGTTGAGCAGGGCACCGAGCCGCGCATCACCGACGCCATCGTTACCGACGCTCTCCAGAAGCGCGTGCTGATGTACGACAAGGCAGGCGAGGAACATTACAACCTGATCTCGGCGCTGCACAAGAGTGTGCGCAACAGCGATCCCGACGCCGCACTTTACTGGCTGGCGCGAATGTTGGAAGCCGGCGAAGACCGGCTGTACGTCGCCCGTCGCATCGTCCGCATGGCGGTCGAAGACATTGGGCTGGCTGATCCGAACGCTCTTGGCATCACGCTGGCCGCCCGCGATGCTTTCGATTTCCTCGGTATCCCCGAAGGCGATCTCGCCCTGGCGCAGGCAGTGGTCTACCTGTGCGCCGCGCCAAAGTCGAATGCCGTCTACGCCGCGTACGGCGCGGTGCAGGAAGATGTGGAGCGTACTGCGCAGGACCCGGTGCCGCTGCACTTGCGCAACGCGCCCACCGGCTTGATGAAGGCATTCGGCTACGGCGAAGGATATCAGTACGCGCACAACCTGGAATCGAAAGTTGCCGACATGCAATGCCTGCCTGACAACCTGAAGGATCGGGCGTACTACCATCCCACCGGCGAGGGCATCGAGAAACGCATCCAAGCGCGGCTGGAAGAGATCAGGAAGCTAAAGAAAGCAACTAGCGACTAGCTAGACCCATCCAATCGTCGGTTTTGCCTAATAATTGCCAGTCACGGGCCTACGCCGCGCGGGTGGGTGAACCGGTCTTTTGCGGCGGCTTTTCCACGGGCAACGGGCTTTCGCGATGGCTTTCCCGGCGCGTACCGCCTTCGTAGGCAATACGGGCGAAGGTCACGTCGAGCAGCAGCCCGCTGAGAGCTTGCAGAAAAGCTTCGTTAATTTTGACCACCGAGGACACCTGCTCATCGTCGAGGTCGGCATCGAGCAGCAGAGGAATACCGATGTCGACTTTCGCGGGCAGTTCGCGGGTCAGACTCCAGGCGCTCTCGCCCATGCGAAACTGCGAGTCGGAATAGAGCGGCAAGCGCAACAGTTCCTTCAATGCCAGCCAATAGCCTTCATAGAATCCGGGCCAGCAAGCCAGGGCGCGATGTTCGTCGGAGATGAAGGCCAGCTCCAACATGCGCCGCCGTTCGTCCCAGATACGACGCGCCACCGGAGTGGCTTCGGCGTCGCTTAATAAACGCGGCGGAACCGGAAAGCTGGGATGATTGGCGCGCTGCGGGAGGTCTTGCGGCTGACCGATGGGACCTTCAAAGGCTTGCATCTGCGCCGCCGCAATCACCAGCAGCAGAGGATCGAGATACTGGTAATAATCCAATACCTGGCCCAGCGGCAGCGCGCCGGACTCCTCAGAAAGCAAGTCGCGCGATCCCAGGTTGCGAACCTCGAAATAATTGTGTGCCCGGGTATAGGACTCGGCAGCCAGACGTGCGCCCAGCAAGAAGAATTGACGATTCTCGATGGCGGGGCGAAAGGCTTGCCAGTGCAGTTGAAGAAATTCCGGATAGGCAGCATAAGCCTGATACAACTTGGGGACGACGGGAACTCCGAAGCTATTACGAATTTCGTCGAAGATCTGGCGGGTGGGCGCAGATGCCTCGCCCTCTGTCACCAGCTTCAGCCGATTTCCGCGCTTCCACCTCATGGAATATTGGATGAGTCGGGTTGGCAGACCGATGTAAGGTGAATCCCTGTATTCCCGGAAAGCCGGTCGCGTAGTCCTGTGCCTTTCAGGCTGGCTTGCTCGTCCTTCGAGCGCTAAGGAACCTCTGATTAAGTATTGCTTTGAAAGGGACCGCCTTCAGGCGGTCCGCAAGCCTCGCAAACGGACCCGGCTTTAGCCGCTGCGAGCCTCGGCGTTGAGTTAATCAGAGCTTCCCTAAGTATCTGCTT
>JBAVSY010000122.1:0-35334 GCA_049695855.1 Candidatus Korobacteraceae bacterium
GCGGTAAGCCTCGAAGTATCCACCCGACTTGGTCTCGGCTAGGATCACCTACCTGATACCCCCTGAAACCAGGGCGGTTATCCAGCGGCGATCACTCGGTTAGTTGCGACCTCGCCGTATTGAAAAAGCGGCTCGGTTGCAAAGATCTGTCCGGGGCGGCGAAAGGGGAGTAGCGGCCTACTCGCAGACAACTGTCGTTATCAGGCCATAGCACTCAGAACCAGTCGGCTCTGAGTGCAATTGGGGATATTACGTCAACAGCCCCAGTTTTCAAGGTGAAGACCATCCAGCAAACTGGGTGAGTATTCAAGGTTTTAGCGTCCAAACTGCTATTGCGCCACCCAACAAAAGGCACCCGTGCACCCACCTGGGATACGTCGCGCGCTGGGCTCGGATCGAATGGTCGGGAAAACAAAACCTCCAAACCCCGGAAACGGCAAGGAGGACGGAGAGTGTCCTGAAAAACCAACCGTTCCACCACAGACAGGATATGGCCAACAGCAATAGCAATCCTCCGACGAAACGAACTATACTGCGGTCGCCCATCCAGCGTTCCGTCTGGCCTGGTCGGAAGATGTGCCAATAGGCCGAGATCAGCAGGAACCCTGCAATGCTGTCTGCGAACACTGATCGCATGGTCATGGCCGAATACTAAGAGACCTTGGCCGTGCTAGTTCTGGATGGTGAGCGTAATGAGCGACGTAACGCAATAACGAGTGTCCACTCTATGACTTAATTCTGCGTCGGCGATAGCCTCAGCGCAGCGCAACGGGGCCGCAGCGCCGGTCGCTTGTGCTATGGCGATTTTTCGACAATTATCTCTGGAAACTGCATTCGGTGTCCGATGCCATTCCGAATGTACGCCCGCCTTCAAATATGGCCGCACCCAGAGACCTGCCACCTACTGCGCCGCCCACTCGCACGGCGCTTCTCGAGTTGATCGACCAAGCTATCGAGATCGGGATAGCCAGCACCAAAGCTCCGCGTAAGCCAGTTTCCCCCGCGCTCGGCTATCCTCTCACCATCAGCGATAACCTCGAACTGACCTGTCTTCCCAGGCTTAATCACTGCTTCAATATCCAGGCGCTTCTTGATTAGGGTCACGAGACTCGTGACCTTGGCCTTGTTGTTCTGTCATGTTGCGCAGTGAATGATCTCGACCTTCATGTGCTCTCCAATCTGCTTCGTGCAATTGCACGTTTTGACCGCTGGTTAATGAGCGATATGAGGATGTTACGCCAGTTACTGCAGAACGCTGAATATGACGAGCCTCGGCTACGGCGTAATCTCCCACACCACGCCACAGCCGGACCCACCGCAGCCATTTCCGCCGCCCCAGGATGTCGTGCCGTAGATATTCCCCGTGGCGTCAAGAGCTATCCCACCGAAAGCACAAGACCCGTCATTGCCGCCGGTAAAGTCGTGGAGATCAGTTTCCGTCCAGCCGCTTCGGGTGGGCGTCAGGTTAAATATAGAGCCTTGTCCAAAGTCGCCACCGGCACATGACACAAATGTCGCGGCTGCGAGCGGTCGGCCCCGTCTAACTCATTGAGGGATTTGGTGGACCTGGCCGGGATCGAACCGGCGACCTCTTCCATGCCATGGAAGCGCGCTCCCAGCTGCGCCACAGGCCCACTTTGCGGAAGGAATGACGCTCCGCAACCCGGAACGCCTCAATCATTCTCTCGCAGCCTCGTGGCTTAGTCAAACATCTGCGGGCGCGACGGGCGCGCTCGGCCGCTTTTCTCAGCAGCCTATGAAGCCGTGCGGAATACAAATCGATTTGCGTATGGTCCCAGAGTTCGTCCGCTATAATGCGGCCAGATTGCTATGCCAGTTGCGGCAGGCGAAAAATTCGGTCCTTATGAAGTACAGGGCCACATCGGCGAGGGCGGAATGGGCGAGGTGTATCGCGCCCGCGATACCCGCCTGAACCGCTCAGTCGCGGTCAAAGTCCTTCCCCAGGCCATCGCCAATGATCCTGATCGCATGCGCCGCTTTGAGCAGGAAGCGCGCACCGTAGCCGCCCTCAATCATCCCAACATTCTGGCCGTGTATGACGTTGGGGTACAGGACGGCACGCCGTACCTGGTCACAGAGCTGCTGGAAGGCGAGACCCTGCGCGAGCGGCTCGATCACGGTCCCATCCCGGTGCGCAAGGCGATCGACATCGGCTCGCAAATTGCTCATGGCCTGGCCGCGGCCCACGAGCGCGGCATCGTACATCGCGACCTGAAGCCGGAAAATATCTTCCTTACGAAGGATGGTCACACTAAGCTGCTCGACTTCGGGCTAGCCAAGGCCACGGCGGCGGTTGCGGCCGCAAGCGTCTCTACCCTCACCCTGCAGACCAGCCAGACCGCGCCCGGCGTGGTGATGGGCACCGCTCCCTACATGGCGCCGGAGCAGGTGCGAGGCGAGGCTGTCGATTATCGCGCCGACATTTTCAGCTTTGGCGCCGTGCTCTACGAGATGCTTTGCGGCAAGCGGGCCTTCGCCGGCGACACCTCGGTTGAGATCATGACTGCGATCCTGAAGTCGGAGCCGCCCGAGTTCGATCTGCAGCAGACCAAGGTTCCTCCCGCGCTGGATCGCATTGTGGGTCATTGTCTGGAGAAAGATCCCGCCGATCGCTTTCAGTCGGTTCGCGATCTCACTTTCGCTCTGGGAGCCCTGTCGGGATCGGAATCCAATGTAGCGGTCCGGGCGCAATTGTCCGAGCGCAAACGCTGGTCGCCTTGGGATCTGGTGGAGGGGGCGTTGCTGCTGATCCTTCTGGGGATAGGATTTTATTTCCTGTTCCGGCCGGCGCCGCGTGCCGCGCGCATGGAGTTCGCTATCCCGGTGCAGTATGAAGTGGGACACATGGCGCTTTCGCCCGACGGCAGCATGCTGGCTTACGTTGCGGTGGATGAGACCTCTGGCGAAGGGGTGATCTTCGTGCAGCCGATTGGCTCGCCGGATGCGACCCGGTTGAGCGGAACGGAAGGGGCGACCTATCCATTCTGGTCGCCGAGCAACGATTACATCGGCTTCTTCGCGCAAGGCAAGCTGAAGAAGATTCCCGCCACCGGCGGCACGCCTCAGGTGTTAACCGGCGCGGGCCGGGCGCGCGGTGGAAGCTGGAGCAAGAAAGGCATCATCATCTATGCGCCGGACCCGGGCGGACCACTATGGCGGGTCGACGCTGACGGGAGCGACGCGGCAGCGCTGACCGACAAGGTGTTCGTGGGCCAGGAGTCGTCGCATCGCTGGCCTGTCTTTCTGCCCGACGGCGATCACTTTCTGTTTTGGGCGGGCGATTTCAACGAGCATCCCAATGACCGCAACAGCGGAATCTATTTAAGTTCCCTGAACAACCGGGAGCAGAAGCAGCTCCTCGTACTGGCCTGGTCCAACCCCGGTTACGCCCGGGACCGGCTATTCTACGTGGACTTCAAGGGCTCGCTGGTCGACGCTCCACTCGACGTTGCGCAAGCCAAACTGCTGGGCAAGCCACAGATCGTGGTCGACCAGGTTGGCCGTCACCCCTCCACCTACTGGAGCGCCTTCAGCGTGGCCCTGAATGGAACCGTGATATTCGATCAGAAGACTGGCTCTTCCCTGTCGCAGCTCACCTGGTATGACCGCACGGGCAAGGAACTGGGACGTGCCGGCGACGTCGGCATCCTGGCCAATCCCGGTATTTCGCCCGACGGAAATCGATTAGTGTTCGACGTTGCCGATCCGCACGCCAGAAACATCGATGTCTGGATTCACGATCTTTCGCACAACGCGTCGACGCGTTTCACCTTCGATCCGGCGGAAGAGACGACTGGCGTGTGGTCGCGTGACGGTAAGGCTATCGCTTACCGCTCCGCCGCCAATGATGAGGTAGTGCGGCTGAAGAATTCCAGCGGCTTCGATACGGATCGCGGGCTGGCAGCCCCTCCGCCGGGAGTGATCGACATAATTCCGAATTCCTTCGCCACTGGCGATGACAAGCTGCTGGCTACCGCCCAAGTCGCCAGCGGGGGCACCGCCCTGGAGATCATTTCTCTCAAAGATAAGAAGGTGACCCCATTCCTGCCCGGCAAAGGCGACAAGGCCGACGGGCAAATCTCGCCCGACGGTAAGTGGGTGGCGTACGAGTCGGATGAAACCGGCGACTGGGAGGTCTACATCACTCCTTATCCCGGCGGTGGAGGCAAGTTGCAGGTCTCCCGCGGTGGCGGGCGTGAGCCTCGCTGGCGCGGCGACGGGCAGGAGATTTTCTATCTCGACCCGAAAGGCAATCTGGTGTCGGTCACGGTGAATAGCGAAGGCAGCCTTACCACCAGCTCTCCCACGCCCCTGTTTCAGACGCATGCCCGGGCCGAGGTTTCCTCCAGCGACTTGTTCAGCTACGATGTCACACCTGACGGCAAGCGCTTCTTGATCGACCGATACGTGAAGCCGGCCCAGACCCCACCTTTGAGCATCATTCTGAATGCCACCACCGCGCCCTGATCAAGGTGGGACAAACTGCGCCGCCCTCCGCGCGCGCAACGGCATCCAATCAGCTACGTGAAATCTTGTTACACTATAGGTCCACCTCGTCAGTCGCTCCCAGCTCGAAATTTCTTCGGTAGGAACGTAATGAGAAGTGCTCGCACTCTGCTCTGTCTTCTGTTGGCTTTTCCGGGAGTTGTGGCGCAAGCCCAAACTCCTCCCACCGCGACTCGCCCGCCATCGACCAGTGTTGCTAACACCGGCAGTACCTCGATGACCTCGATTTTGCCCGACTTGGACCGGCTACAAGCGGCGGCCACGCAGGCCAATCATGACCTGGCTTACATGCGTATCGAAAAGTGGAAAGCCGATAGCGATTCCAAACGGCAGGCGCAGGCCACCGCTGACTCGGTGCAGCGAAATCTGACCAGCGCGTTGCCGACGCTGATCAGCAATGTGCGCTCCGCTCCGCAGGATTTGGCGGAGGAGTTCAAGCTGTATCGCAATCTGAACGCTCTGTACGACGTCTTCGCTTCCCTCACCGAGTCGACCGGAGCGTTTGGCGCGAAGAGTGACTATGAGGCGCTGGCCCAGCAACTCGATGTGATCGATTCGGTGCGCCGCGATCTGGGCAATGCGCTGGAGAGTCTCACGGCTTCGACCCAGACCGAGTTGGCTCAGCTGCGAACCCAGGTTCACACGTTGCAGCAAGCCGCGGCGACGCCGCCGCCTCCGCCCAAGAAAGTCATCGTCGACGATAACGAGCCGGTGAAGAAAACGACGCACAAGAAGAAGACGAAGCCGGCGACGCCGCCCAGTGACAGTTCGGGCTCAAGGTCGTCGGGATCGAATAGCAGCAACAGCAGTGCGAGTCCGGCGGCCGCGCCCAAGTCGCAATAACCAGGCGCTGACCTTAGATATTTGTCATTCTGAGCGAAGCGTAGGCCGCCAGGCGGCCAAAGCGAAGTCGAAGAACCTCTATTGCGGCACAGGTCTGCCGTCAATAGGGGTCCTTCGACTCCGGCGGCCAAGAACGGGCCGCCTCCGCTCAGGATGACATGCGCTTGAAAAAGTGCACCCTCCGAAACTCTGTTCTCCCAAGCGCCACCTCTGTGCGTCGATCTTCAGCAACTTCGTGGGAACAATTCCACGGGCCGCGGGTTCTATTGCATTAGTCCTGCGGTGGAGGCGCGCGCCGGGTTGTCGAAACGACGCCAGTCCTCCCAGTTGGGATGAAGCGGTGGATATTTGAGCCGGCAGTCGTTGCCAGCGGTTGTTGCGGGTCACGAAACTATTTATCATTGAGGTGCCGCCCGTGGCGGGAGCAATAACATTGAGTGACCTCGCAAGTGCGATAGGAGTCCGCACCGAAGAAGCTGCCATTGTGGCCGAATTGAAGGCCCAATCGGAGGAGGCTTTTTATTGGCTCATCGCACACTACAATCAGCCCGTCTATAGCCTGGTTTACCGGATTCTCGACGATCCCAACGACGCCGCCGATACCACCCAGGAAGTTTTTATCAAAGTTTTTCGCGGTATCAAGAACTTCAATGCCGATTCCAGTTTGAAGACCTGGATCTACCGTATCGCCGTGCATGAGGCTTCGAACCGGCGGCGCTGGTGGTTCCGGCACAAGTTTCGCGAAACTTCCATCGAGCCCGCCGCCGACAGCGATGCCGAACATGTCTCTCTGGGCATGAAGGACACGCTGGTGGATGATGGCAAGTCTCCGCTGCAAAACGTGTATGACGAGGAGTTGCGGATCCGGGTGGAAACCGAGCTGAAGGCGTTGACCGAACCGTATCGCACCACGGTGATTCTGCGCGACATTGAAGACTTGACCTACGAGCAGATCGCGGAGGTGATGCAAACTTCGCTGGGAACCGTGAAGTCGAGACTGGTGAGAGGACGCGAAGCCTTACGCAAGCGTCTGGAGCGGCACTTGCCGGCCTTCGGAATGACGCAGTATGAATCGCGCGAGACCAAGCGCCGCAAAGAGGGAACTGTTGCTGGTCACAAGGTTGAGGTAACACCATGACGTGCTCAGTTGCGAAGGGGCTCATGTCGTCCTACCTGGACGGCGCCGTGAAGCGTGAGCAGTTGACGCAGATGAACGAACATCTGCGCGAGTGTGGCGAATGCGCTGGCCGCTTTGCGTCGGTGCAGCGGACGCAGTCGATCGTGAATTCCTTGGGCAGGAAGGTGGCGCCGCCGGATCTGAATTTGAAGTTGCGGGTGGCCATCTCGCAGGAAATCGCCAATTCGCGGCGCTCGCGCTGGGACAGGCTGCGGGTGCGCTGGGATAACGCTTTCCACGCCACCATGGTTCCGGCAACGGCCGGCGCGGTGATGACGCTCATCATTTTTGGGCTGCTGATCAGCTTCCTTTATCCCACGCAGGTGCGTGCCGCCAACGATGTGCCGACCATGCTCTATACTCCGGCGCAGTTGCAGTCGGCTCCCTTCGAGCTGTCGATGGGCGCGGCGAATGAAGACTCGCTGGTGGTGGAGGCCTACGTCGGACCCGATGGGCGGGTGGAGGACTATCGCATTCTATCCGCTCCCGAGAATGCGGAAGCGATTCTGCCGCAATTGAAGAACATGCTGATCTTTGCTACCTTCCAACCCGCCACCGCCTTCGGCCAGCCCACCGCCAGTCGCGTAGTGCTCACCTTCTCCAAGGTGCAGGTGAGGGGTTAGGACGCTGAAACGTGGACTGCGTTTGCGCGCCGATTACCAACCTCGTAAACTGAATTGAGCACTTCCTTGCCCGGAATGGCTTTTAGCTCTTAGCTGTTAGCCTTTAGCACTCGATGGTTATCTGGGTCCGAGCCGCTGCTAGGATCGATTACTAAGGAAGCTCTGAATAACTTGCCGAAACTTGCCGCAGTGGCTAAAGCCCCGTTGATTTTGCGATACTTGCGGCACGGCTGAAGCCATGCCCTTTCAAAACCGGAACTTAATCAGAGCTTCCCTAAGGGACACTGATAGCTGCAAAAGAAATGTCCGCAAGAAATGGTGGAAGGGCGCGGCTTTCAGCCGTGCTGCGAACAATCACTCTGAACAGGGCTTTAGCCTCGGCCAGAGACAGGTTCTCAGGGGCTAAAAGCCCAAGTCATAGTGGGCGGTTTTGCGGCACGTCTGAAGACATGCCCTGACACAAAACGTTTTATAAGATAGCTTCTCGCTATTCGCTTTTAGCAATTGACGGTCGTCTGGAGCATGATTGCTAATAGCTAAAGGCTAAGAGCTAAAAGCCTGTCGAAGCACCTGGAGACCCGTCTGAGCTTTTTCCGCATCCTTGTTCTGTCCGCCCTGATGACGCTGCTGAGTTGCTCCGCCATAGCGCAATCCAAGGCCACCCTCGACGTCAGCGAGACCCTGTTCAGCGTGGTCGCGGCCATCAACGTCTGCGGCTACGATCAGGAGCTGTCGTCCTCGTCTCCGATTCGCTCCGAGGTGCGCGCCGACCTGGTCGAGGCCAGCAAGTCTCCCGCGGTGGCTGCGGCGGCCAAGGAAATGTGCGGTTTCTATCGTGATCATCAACAGGGCGACGCGGCGCACGATCTGGCGCAATACGTATCGCTGGCGCTCAATCTAGGCGGACCTCCGGATTTCGCTCCCAAGCTGAAAGAAGCCGACATGCCGCCGGACGCGGCTTACATCCTGGGATTCGTTCCTCTGCTGAAGGATTATTACGCGGCGGCGAAGTTGCACGAGATCTGGCAACGGCATCAAGCGGAATACCTGGCGCTCATCGACCAGTATCACGGGCCGGTCGCCAACATGATTACCACGACCGACAGCTATCTGCGCATGCCGCTCTCCGGTTATGCGGGTCGCAGTTTTATCGTCTATCTGGAGCCGATGGCCACGCCCGGCCAGGTAAACTCGCGCAACTATATGCAGGATTACTATTACCTGGTGGTTTCGCCTGCCGGTAATAACATCCATATGGAAGCCCTGCGGCACACCTATCTGCACTTCGAACTCGATCCCCTGATCGCCAAGCGAGCCACGGCATTGGATCGTTTGAAGCCGATTCTGATCGCGGTGCAACGCGCGCCCATGGCGGAAGAGTATAAGTTCGACACCGGCCTGCTGGTAATCGAGTGCCTGATTCGGGCCATCGAGGCCCAGACCCCTAGCGATCCCAAGCTGCCGGAAAAAGATCGGCTGGCCCTGGTGCAGCGCGATGAAGCGGAAGGTTTCGTGCTCACCGGATACTTCTTTGAGCAGCTGCATGATTTTGGCAAAGGCAACGTTGGCCTGCAGGATGCGTTTCCGAACTGGTTGCATGGCATAGATGTTCTGCACGAAAAGAAGCGTGCCAGCGAGATAGCATTTGCCACGCAAGCCGCGCCCGAGGTGATGCAAGCGAGCAAACGGGCATCACAACAGAAGGTGGATTTGGCGGAACGGGCATTAGCCAGCGGCAATCCGGCGGAAGCTGGAAAGTTAGCGCAGGAATCTTTGCAAGCGAACCAGGAGCCGGCGCGGGCTTATTTCGTGTTGGCCAAGGTTGCCGCCTTCAAAGGCGACATGCCAGGAGCGCAAACCAATTTTCAGAAGGCGCTCGATGCCTCCAAAGATCCACACGTGACGGCGTGGTGCCATATTTATCTGGGGCGTATTCTCGATTTGCAAGGGGAGCGGGAAAGCGCCGTCGCACAATATCAGGCGGCGCTGAATATGAGCGACGCCCCGGCCGAGACGAAAACTGCGGCCGAGCGTGGGTTGAAGGAGCCCTATCAGCCTCCAACGGCCAAACAGGAAGAGCAATAGCTTAGGCATTACCCGGGAAGACCGGCGCTTCCCTATCAGAAAGGACAATCCATGAGATCCGCAGCAATTATGGCGGCAACTATCCTGGCCGCAACTCTGGCCCTGGGCCAGACCAATACCACTCCGAACCAGAACTCGGGCGCAGCCGCCGCAAAACCGGCGTCCAACGCGCCTCGCGTCTTGCAGGCAAAGTCGCAAGAAGAGCTAAAGGCTTATCAGGATGCGTTTGCCAAAACCGATCCGGCATTGCTGGAAGCTGCGGCTGACGACTTTGCCGCGAAGTATCCCAACAGCGAGTTACGGGCGTCGCTCTACATTCGCGCCATGAATCTGTACAGCCAGACCAACAACACGGAGAAGGTAATTGTGACCGGCGAGAAGGCCATTGCCGACGATCCCATCAATCCCATTCCGCTGGTGCAGGTTGCCTCTGCCATAGCCGAAACCACGCGCGACACCGATCTGGATCGCGAACAGCAGCTGGCTTTGGCGGCTAAATACGCCCATGGGGCCATCGACAATATCGATACCGGGCTGATCCTGCCGGCTAATGCCGATCCGCAAAAGGTGGCCGCGGCCAAGCGCAATATTCAGACCATGGCCTACGACACCCTGGGCATGATCGATATGAACAAGAAGGACTATGCCGCGGCCGAGCAGAACCTGCAAAAGGCCATCGACATCAGCAAAGAGAATCCCGAGGCCGTGCTCTATCTGCGGCTCTCGGTGGCTCAGGACCATTTGCAGCAATATCCGCAGGCGCTGGACTCGGCCAACAAGGCTGTGCAGTACGCCAAGGAAGGTAGCGCCGCCCAGAATCTGGGCAAGCAGCAGCAAGCTCGGGTACAGAAGCTGATGGCCGCTGCCGCCGTTTCTGGCGGGTCGTCTGCACCTACGCCCCCGGGCGCGCCTGGCCCAGCGCCGGCGACAACGTCGAACCCGTCACCGACTCCCACTACACCGCGTTGAGCTGGAGCGGATAGATGAAATTCGATCCGGCTCGCTTGCCGGGCCGGGATAGCGAAGCACACAATGAAGTCCGTTGCCACTGACATCAGCGCCCTGGAAGAAGCGATCGGACATGTCTTCCAGCGCCCCAACCTGCTGGAGCAGGCGCTTACCCATGCCTCTTTCGCCCGTGAAGCCGAGTCGCAGAGCGCAGCCGAGGGCGCGGCTACGCTGGAAGGCGACAATGAGCAGATGGAGTTCCTGGGTGACGCCGTGCTTTCCTTCGCGGTAAGCCAGGAACTTTTTCGCCGCTTTCCGGAATATCAGGAGGGAGAGCTGTCGAAGCTGCGGGCGCATATTGTCAGCGCTCGCCGCCTGCTTCGCCCGGCGCGGGAACTGAAGATCGGCGACTATCTGCGGCTGGGTAAAGGCGAAGACCGTAGCGGAGGCCGGGGCAAAAGTGCCCTGCTGGTCAACGCTCTGGAAGCCATCATCGCTGCGCTTTATCTGGATGCCGGCCTGGAAGCGGCTCACGGTTTCATCTTGCGGCATATTCTGGAACCGGAGCTGGCGGAGGTTCGCGAGCAAGGCGGCGAAAAGCTTCCGGTCATGGACTACAAGTCGGCGTTGCAGGAAGTGGTGCATGCCAGCGGGCGTCCCCAACCGCGTTACGTGCTGGTGAAGGCCGAGGGCCCCGACCATCGCAAGACGTTCACCATGGAAGCCCATGTGCCATCCTCGCCGGGCGGCGAGGACGGATTCGTACGCCGCAGCGAAGGCAGCACCAAGAAGGCGGCTGAACAGGCAGCTGCCCGCCAGGCCTGGGAGTATCTACAATCATTGAAGAGCAGTTCAGGGCTTGAGGACCCTGCTCCGCACTCCCTGTCTTCCGAGCATTCATGAGCGAAGCCGGCGCCCAGCCCGAAATCAACGCGTTAGCCCAGGAACCGCAGCCCGCCCTTGCCGAGCCGCCAGTCCCCAGCCGTTCCGGCGGCATGCATTCCCTGCAATCTCTGGCCAGCACCATCGTGATTGCCATCTTCGTCATCAGTTTTATTGTGCAGGCATTCCAGATCCCATCCGAGTCGATGGAGAAGACGCTGCTGATCGGCGACTACCTCCTGGTGGACAAAGCTCACTACGGACATTCGCGGCTGTGGAATTGGCTGATGCCTTACCGTCCGATCCGCCGGCAGGAGATCATCGTGTTTCGCTATCCCATGAATCCGCGGCAGCACTTCGTCAAGCGCGTGGTCGCCGTTCCGGGAGATCACCTGCGGCTGATCGACAAGCATGTGTACGTCAACGGAGTTCGCCAGGATGACAGCTATGCGATCTTCAATTCGGCGTGGCATGACAAATTTCGGGATGCCTTTCCCGACGGCGGATTCTATGGAGAAAATATCTCGGCGCGCTGGTTTATGCAGGCCCAGAAGTTGCTGGAGGATGGCGAGCTGATCGTGCCCGAAGGCTCGTATTTCGTGCTGGGCGACAATCGCGACGACAGTTACGACTCGCGCTACTGGGGTTTCGTGCCGCAGGAAAACGTGGTCGGCCGGCCGCTGGTGATCTACTGGTCGATGGACCGGCCCGCGGCTGACATTGGGGACGAAGCGCCGCCGTCTGGTAAACTTTCGGGGCTGACGTTGAATGTCACTCACCTCTTCAACAGCCTGCGCTGGCACCGTATGATGCGGATTCCGCATTAGCCTGTGTTGCAGGCAGCAAGCGACATCTCGAGGAAAAACGAATTTGTCTGCTACCAAGAAACTTGTGAAGCCCGCGTCCGCCAAAGCGCAGCCGGCGGCTCCGGAGAAACCCAAGGAGACCATGCCGGAGTTCTTCGCTTCGATCTGCGTCATCCTGGTGACTGGGCTTTTCATTATTACGTTTACGCTGCAGGCTTTTACCATCCCTTCCAGTTCGATGGAGAACACGCTGCTGATCGGCGACCACGTGTTCGTCGATCGCATGCTGCTGGCGCCGGCGACTAAGTGGATCGGCAAACTGATTCCCTATCGCGAGCCTCGGCACGGCGATGTTTTTGTCTTCATTCATCCTGCCGAGCCAGGACTGTACGTGGTGAAGCGCGTTATTGGACTTCCCGGCGACCACATTCATCTGAAAGATGGAGTGGTTTATCGCAATGGGGAAAAGCTTACCGAGCCTTACGTTGTCAGCCAGGACGAATACGTTCCCTACCGTGACGACTTTCCCAACCAGCCGGTCACCGACTATCAGAATGTGACCCCCGAATGGCGAGCCGAACTTCCGAACTACATTAAGGATGGCGATCTGGTGGTGCCGCCCAACAGTATCTTTGCCATGGGCGATCATCGTGACGTCAGCCTGGACAGCCGCTACTGGGGCTTCGTGCCCTTTGAAAACGTGATTGGCCGGCCGATGTTTATCTATTGGTCGTTCATCACGCCGCGTGACGAGTACGAGCGCCAATCCATCGGCGACCGCATCGCCTGGCTGTTCGACATCGTCATTCACTTCTTCGATCAGACACGCTGGTCCCGGATGTTCCACGTGGTGCATTGATGCTGAGCCGCAGATCACGGCGGATGATGTGGGTGGTCCCGCTGGTGCTCGTGCTGGCCTTGCTGGTGCCTCCGTTGGTCAACGTCAACCGTTATCGCGGTCGGGTGGCCGGCGCTATCAGCCAGGCACTGGGACGCGAGGTAACTGTTTCGTACATCACCCTGAAACTGCTGCCCCGGCCCGGGCTGGCGCTTTCTAACTTCATAGTCGCTGAAGATCCCAGCTATGGCGCTGAACCGATGCTGCGCGCCGATACGGTCACCGCTTACCTCCGGCTGACGTCTCTGTGGCGCGGGCGTCTGGAGATCGGCACCCTCGACCTGGACAATCCCAGCTTGAATCTGGTGCGCCGCCCCGATGGCCACTGGAATGTCGAAGAGCTGGTAGAGCGAACCTCGCGAGCTACTTCGGCTCCGACCTCCAGGCTTCGTCCCGAGGCGCGCCCGCGCTTCCCCTACGTGGAAGCCTCCAGCGGACGCATCAACTTCAAAATTGGCCAGGTGAAGAAAGCTTTCGCCTTCACCGACGCCGATTTTGCCTTATGGCTGGAATCGGAAAACCAGTGGGGCATCCGGGTGGAAGCCCGTCCGGTTCGCACCGACGTCAATATCACCGACACTGGCACGCTCAAGCTGGATGGCCGTTTCCAACGCGCTTCCAACCTGCGCGACACTCCGCTGTATCTGAAGCTCACTTTCAGCGATGGTCCGCTGGGTCAGATGACGAAGCTGCTGTATGCCCGCGACCGTGGCTGGCGCGGCACCCTGAGTTCCAACGCGATTCTGACTGGCACACCCGCCGCTCTGGGAGTCACGCTGGACGCGCAGGTCGACGACTTCCGGCGCTACGACATTGCCACCGGAGAAGCCCTCCGGCTGCGCGTGCACTGCACCGGAACATACTCGTCCACCAACGACTCGCTGTATGACGCGCGTTGTGAGTCGCCGGTCGGCGCTGGCGTTCTCAAGGTTCGTGGAGATGCGCAGGGCTGGGGCGGCGGCTATGAACTGAGCATTGCCGGGGAAAATATTCCCGCCGAACGCGTGGTAGCTTTCGTTCGCCACGCCAAGAAAGATCTGCCCGCCGATCTCACCGCGACCGGCGACGTGGAAGCCGTGTTCACCGTCCGCAAGCCTCTCGGCGGTGCGCCGGTTTGGGCGGGTGGCGGCCGCACCAGCCTGTTCGCTCTGCACTCCGGCGTGCTCAAGCAAGACTTGGAGCTGGGAGAAGTGCAGTTTCTGATCCCAACGAACAAGCCATCGGGTAATCTGAAGCACAAACGAGCCACTCGCAAGACTCCGCCGGCCGTGACGAACGCGGGTTTGCGTCTGGCGATCAAGCCTTTCGCCATGCCTCTGGGTGCAGCTTCTCCGGCAACCGCCAGCGGCGACTTTGACGAAGAACATTACAGTTTGCACGTGAGCGGCGATGCCGAGTTGGCACGCTTGCTGAACATCGCGCAGGCTTTGGGCATCGGCACGCCTGGCGTGGGACTGGCCGGTCCGGCGCAACTCGACGTTGACCTGGCTGGATCGTGGATGGGATTTGCCCCGCCCGCGCCCTCCGGCACGATCCAACTGAACACCGTGACGGCGGAGTTGCAGGGCGTCTCCGAGCCGCTGCTGATCGACTCGGCTTCGGTGAGCTTGCAGAATCGGCTGGTCAACGTGACCTCGTTCGCCGCCGCCTTCGCCAAGGGAACTGCACTCGGCGGATCGGCAAGCTTTCCGGTTCACTGCACCGGTCCGGAGAATTGCGTTCTTCGGTTCGATGTACATGCAGGCGAGGTCTCGCTCAGCCGGCTGAATCAGTTGCTCAATCCCAGCTTCAGAAGTCAGCCCTGGTATCACCTGCTGGCGATTGGACGTCAGCACGAAGACGCCTTGATGAAGTTAAGCGCCAGCGGGCACATTTCCACGCCCCGTCTTGAGCTCGGCACGGTGATCGCCAGCAATGTTAATGGAATCGTTGAACTAAGCAGCGGTAAGTTACGGGTTAATGAGCTGAAAGCCGATATTCTTGGCGGACATCAAAACGGCTCGTGGATCGCCGATTTCACGGATTCCCCACCCCGCTTCATGGGCAACGGAATCGTCAGCAAGCTGTCGATGACTCAGCTGGCCGGGCTGATGCACGATAACTGGGCGACCGGAAATGTCGATGCCGAGTACAGCTTGACCATGGCCGGGCTGAGTGCCGCGACTTTGCGCGACTCTGCCTCGGGCTCAGCCGACTTCACCTGGACTGGCGGCTCGCTGCACCACGTGACCCTGGAAGGACGCGGCGCTCCCATGACCTTCTCGACCTTCGGGGGAAAAGTGACGCTGCAGAATGGGACCTTCAACTTGACCAACTGCAAGCTCCAGTCGAACGGTATTCTGTACGCGGTCAAAGGCACTGCGTCCTACGACCGCAGTCTGGATCTGCGATTGCAACACTCCGGCGGGCGCTCCTATGTCATCTCCGGCACGCTCGACCAGCCGCGGGTGCAGACGGTGTCGAGCCCCCAAGCCGAGGCCGCGCTGCGATGAGAGCGTTACTCCCCTGCTTGCTGTTGCTGATGCTGGGAGTTGCGATTGGCGAACAGCATCCGCAATCGCCCGCCGACAATCACAGTCGCGAATTTCATTCGATTCAGGCGAAGCTGGCTTATTTAAAACAGAATGCGGCCAGGCCTCATCCCGACCCTAAGCCGACCGAACTGACTGAAGCTGAAGTCAATGCTTACTTCAACGAAGGCGGCGTCAAGCTGCCGAAGGGGGTAAGCCACGTGCGGCTCACCTCGCAGCCGGGCGTGATTGACGCGCATGCTCAGGTTGATTTCGAGGCCATCACCAACGGGCGCGGTTCGAACAATCCGCTGTACAGCCTGTTCAGCGGGACGCATGACATTCACGCCGTGGCACAAGCCAGCGGCGCCAACGGCACGGCCAGCATTCATGTGCAGTCGATTGAACTCGACGGCGTGCAGGTGCCGCAGTTTCTGTTGCAACTCTTTGTCGAGCACTTCATCACGACCAAGTATCCCAACGTCGGCATCACCAGCACCTTCAAGCTGCCCTTGCGAATCGATAGCGCCGTAATAGAGACGGGCCGGGTGCGGCTGGTGCAGAAGTAAAGAGCGGTTTCACCACGGAGGCACGGAGAAATTCTCTTTATAAGAAATACATAAACAAAACAGGATCGACTGTAGGCCAGTCCCAGAAAAATGCTTGAGGGATGTTGCGTATCTCGCTGTTATCTGTTTTCAAGAAACTCCGTGCCCTCCGTGCCTCCGTGGTGAATAAACAGGAGATTCCGCACAAGAGGTTGAGGTTGGCGGCTTAATGGACGCTGAAGATTCCGAGCTCCCGTGGGCTGAAGCCCACTGAAAACAACAAAATAAAAGGCCTTCCTTGGCGCACCTGAAGGTGCGCCCCTTCAAAACAGTCCGCAACTCTCCCGCACCTTCGATGCGTTGACACCGCCGAACCCTCTCCGCTTGCCCCATGTTAGTATCGAAAGCAAAACGCAATGTTCTCGCATGGCATCAACCCCGTCGACATCTTCTTCCAGATCATCGTCTTGCTGTTTGCTATTTGCGTACACGAATCGGCGCACGCCTGGATGGCCAACCGCCTGGGCGATCCTACGGCGAAGATGCTGGGCCGGGTTTCGCTCAATCCCCTAGTACACATCGATCTGTTCGGCACCATCATCATGCCGCTGATCCTCATTGTGCTGGGATTCCCGCCTTTCGGCTGGGCCAAGCCGACGCCGGTCGATACCCGCAACTTTAAGAATCTGGTGCGCGACGACATTCTCACCGCGGTGGCCGGCCCGGTCAGCAATTTTCTGACAGCGTTTCTGTCCATCATCGCGCTCGCCATCCTCTGGCACGGCTCGAATACCACGATTGGCAGCCACACTCGCAGCACCGACATCGCCGAGCCGCTGGCCAAGTTGTTTTACGATGCCATGTGGATCAACGTGGTTTTGGCGGTCTTCAACCTGATCCCGTTGCCGCCGCTGGATGGAAGCCATGTGATCCGCCATTTTCTTTCCTACAACGCGCTGCGCGTGTATGACCGCATCGGCTACGGCGGCTTGATCGTTTTCCTGTTTATCCTACCCATGATCGGGCTCAACCTGGTTGGTATCCTGATCGCGCCGTTCATGGCATTCTTCGAAGCGCTGCTGGCTCTATTCCTGGGTTTCCGATGACCGATATCTCTCTGAAGAAAGGCCGCATTCTGAGCGGCATGCGACCCACCGGAAAACTGCATCTCGGCAACTACGTGGGCGCGCTGCGTAATTGGGTGGGGCTGCAAGACAACTACGAGTGCTTCTTCTTCATAGCGGATTGGCACGCCCTGACCACCGACTATGCCGACACGCGCAGCGTCAAGCAGAACTCGCTGGAAGTCATTCTCGATTACCTGGCCGCGGGCCTCGACCCTGAGCGCAGTACATTGTTCATTCAGTCGCACGTGCCGCAACATGCCGAGCTGCATCTGTTGTTCAGTATGATCACGCCGCTGAGCTGGCTGGAACGTGTGCCCAGCTACAAAGAGCAACGCGAGAATCTCAAGGACAAAGACCTGGGGACGTACGGCTTTCTGGGATATCCGCTGCTGCAGTCAGCCGATATTCTGATTTACCAGGCAAACTTTGTACCTGTCGGCGAAGACCAGGTGCCGCACGTGGAGCTAACCCGCGAGGTGGCGCGACGATTTCATCAGTTCTATCCCCGCAAAGTGCGCTCCGGGGATCGCGATCCGCAGCGCGAGGTGGTCTTTCCCGAGCCGCAGCCGCTGCTGACGCCTAACCCGAAGCTGCCTGGCACCGATGGCCGTAAGATGTCGAAATCGTATGGCAACACCATCCTGCTCAGCGAGCCCGAAGTTTCTCTGCGCAAAAAACTGAAGACCATGGTGACCGACCCGGCGCGGGTGCGGCGCCGCGATCCGGGCGAACCCGATAAGTGTCCGGTGGGCGATCTGCACAAAATTTTCAGTTCGGCCGAAACGATGGCGAAAGTGTATGAAGGCTGCCGTACCGCTGGTATAGGATGCATCGAGTGCAAAGGTTGGGCGGCGGACAGCTTGTGGCAAGTGCTGGCTCCGATTCAGGAGCGGCGGCAGAAATACGAAGCCAATCCCAAACTCGCGTGGGACATTCTGGAAGAAGGATCGAGGAAGGCGCGGGCCGTGGCCGAGGCGACGATGGTGGAAGCGCGCGCCGCGGCCAATTTGTCGCATGCGTACGAGGCGCCGGCCCAGAGCGAAAAGGCGTGATCACCACGGAGACACGGAGAGCACGGAGGAATTCGAGAATAAATTCCTGCTGCGCTATGGGAATTGTTCGTATTAAGGTGAACGTGTTCTCTCGATAGAGTGATGTTTTCCCAGTGATGTTTTTCCTCAGAGGGATGTTTTTCCTCGAGAGGTTCGACTCTTGTGGTCGGAATAGTCTTGGATTCGTGACGCTCAAGCGCCGTAGGCGCGAAATAGTCTAGCCCAGCACGGAGCCGCAGGCGGAGTGCTGGGTAGCGTGGAAAAATGAGTAGCAGTCCCGTAGGGACGGCATGGTGCAGCGTAACCTGCGAACTCGGCGTCGCAAACGAACCGCAGATCCCTCCGCTCGGACTAAAGTCCTCGGTCGGGATGACAATTTAAAATTATCGTCTCTTTTAAGGGACAATTAGAAACATAGTTAAGGGACAATTAGAAACATAGCTAAGTGGCGATTAGAAACATAGCCTCGACGTGACAAGTTCGAGAGTAGAGCATCTTCGATAAATGACTGAGAATCAGCAACCCGCATCCAACCCGCCAGGCGCACCGCAGGCGATGCCGCGCAAGAACGACGACTCGTCGTTCTCGGTCATGGTCGACCAGGTTTACGACGGGCCGCTCGATCTGCTGCTGGACCTGATTCGCAAGCAGGACATCGATATCTACGACATTCCCATCGCGAAGATCACCGAGCAATATCTGAGATATGTCGAGACCATCAAGCAGTTCGATGTGGACGTTGCGGCCGAGTTCATCTACACTGCATCGCTGCTGATCCACATCAAGTCGAAGATGCTGTTGCCGCGCGATCCGGCCGGCCCGGGCGCAGAGGAAGATCCGCGACTGGAGCTGGTCAATCGCCTGCTGGAGCACGAGCGCTTCAAGACGGCGGCGCAGATGCTGTTGCAGAAGCAGCAGATTGAAGAAGCGGTATGGTCGAATCCGGCGCTGAAAGAGTTTCAAAATGCCGAAGGGGCTGAGCCGGAGATGGCCGCCGACGTGGTCGACCTGGTCAAGACCTTCCAGCAGATTCTGGATCGGGCGCGAAAACGGCCTACGTTCGACGTGGACGATGATAGTGTCACAGTTGCGCAAATGATTGACTATGTTCGGCGCAGACTGTCGCTGGAAGACCGGCCAGTACGGCTGAAGCAGATGTTGCGCAGCCTGCATTCGCGATCGGCGCTGGTGTGCGCTTTTCTGGCGATCCTGGAGTTGATTCGCCTGCAAGCGGTGCTGGCGCGCCAAGACCATGTCTTTGGTGAGATCGTGTTGAAGAAGCACACGGGATTCGACGCGCTGATGGCGGAGAATCCGCCGGTGAAGGATGATTGGCGGTAGAAAAGGCCGCTCTTCGCTTCTCGCTCTCCGCTTTTCGCTATGGTTACAAGCTGCAGCATACAAGCAGAGTGTAGCTCCGGAGTGTACTAGGTTTCATACATTCGTTGTGGAAGCTCCACTGAGCGGCCCAATGATCCGAGTCCTGCACAGCGGGACGGAATAAGATAGCCCAGCGCTTCAGCGCTGGGTAGGTTTGTATATTAGCGCGAGAGTCCCGTAGGGACGGCAGGAGGCGAACTACGGTACCTACGGCACTCAGATATTTAAATGACCGCAATCCCAGCGCTGAAGCGCTGGGCTAAGCTCTTTCGTCCCGCAAGCGGGACTGGTCTTACACCTTCATGAGCCTGAAAGCCAAAGTCGAAGCCATTATTTACGCCACCGAGGAACCGGTCACGCTGAACGAGCTGGCCACGCTGTTAAAGGATGCTGTGCTGGCGGAGCTGCAAGCGGAAGAAGCGGCGCGTCTCGCTTTGAACGAAATTGTCTCTGATGGCACCACAGCCACCGAAGACGCCGCCGATTACGGCGACGCGGTGCTTGACGATTCCCTCAACCTGGACGAATCTGGCGCGCCAGACGAATCTGCCACATCGGCCGAGACCGCGGCCCCAGCGCCGCCTGAAACTCCTGCCGAAGCTGCCGCCTCGCCCGCGCCATCGTGCGCCGCCAAAGATCAGAAACAGGTTCAGGCGAAGGAAGAGTTGAAGACGGTGAAGGCTCGCCTCAGTGTCATGATCGACGAGCTGATTACCGACTACAGCTCCAGCGACCGTGGCATGGAGATTCGCCAGATCGCCGGCGGCTATCGTATGGCCACCAAGCCCGAGCATCACGACGCGGTGGTGAACTTCGCCAAGAGTCTGAAGCCGCCGGTGCGGCTGTCGTTGCAGGCGCTGGAAACGCTGGCCGTCATCGCCTACAAGCAACCGGTCACCGTGCCGGAGATCAGCGAGATTCGCGGCGTCGATTCCGCCGGAGTTATCGCTACCCTACTCGACCGCAAACTGATCACTACCTCCGGACGCAAGCAGGTCATCGGCCGTCCGATTCTGTACAAGACCACCAAAGAGTTCCTGATGCGCTTCGGATTGAACGACGTTGGCGAACTGCCTAGCATGGAGGAGTTCGAGAAGCTGGGCGATCCGCAAACCGAGTTGTTCAGCGCGCCTGCGCCGGAAACATCAGCGTCGGATGCATCGGCCGGACCGGAGGACGAACCGGTAACCGAAGCCGTGCCTGAGCCGGGGTCACACCTCATGGGCGAAACCGATGTGCCCGCAGACGGAACCTATGCGACCGAGGCCCAGCCAGGAGAAACTCCGGAAAAGTCGTAGTGCGATACGTCAAAACGTCAGGGTGCCGACCGAGAGCTGCATCGAGGACAACGTCGTCGGGACCGCAGATCCCTCCACTCCGCTCCAACACCCCACCAAGCGCAACGACGGCGCTTGGCGGGGACCCCGTCTTCGCTCCGGTCGGGATGACAAACATTAAAAAGTTCGCTCACGGTTTGGCCTGAGCTACGGTCAGCGCTTCCCTGCCAACCAATCCTTCGAGCCGCGACAAGCGATCTTGCAGGCTTGCGTTCTGGGATTTCAATTCTTGCCTCAGGCTTTCAATCTCCCGGGACTGAGCTTCAAGTTCCCTCTGCTGGATTTCTACGACTGCGCTTTGCTGTTCGGCCCGGCGATACTGTTTCTGCACTTCGTTCAACAGCATGGTAGCGATGTACTGATAGCGAATCGTGTAGGGCTGACCCTGGTTGTCATAGGCCACTAACTCCGGGTACACCTTGGCCACTTCCTCGGCGATCAGGCCGTATTGCAGGGAGCGGTCGCCGTTGCTGTATGCAGGTTTGTAGAAGAACGTCACTGGACGCAGCTTCATCAGGGCGCTGCTGCTGTCTCCCATGTCCCGCACTTGCTCCTTGAAGCGCAATGAGGAGGTCAGAATACCGATTTGTCCGTCGGAGTTGATATAGAGAGGAACGCCGTCGGGCACGGTAGCGTTATAGATCCCGGCGATATAGGTGGCGTTTTGACTCGAGTCACCGATACGAATCGTACCCGACTCGGGTGCCGAACTCGGCCCTTGATTGGCGATGTAAATATCGCTGCTGCCGCTGGTGTTGTTCGCTCCAGCCTTGTCTCCGATAAACGTGTCGGCGACTCCGGTGGTGTTGTAGCCAGCATTGTAACCGGTGAAGGTGTTGGACGATCCAGTCGTGTTGGAGTATCCGGCCTGCATACCGATGAAGGTATTGCTATAGCCGGTGGTGTTGCTGAAGCCGGCGTCCTCGCCCAGGAAGGCGTTGTATTGTCCGGTAGTGTTCCAGTGGCCGGCAAAGCAGCCGTTGAAGGTATTGCGGTCTCCGGTTGTGTTCCGGTAACCAGCGTAACAGCCGGTAAAGGTATTGTTCACCCCCTGCCCTGCCACATTGTCAGACCCCGCACCAAAACCGACAAAAACATTCTGGTCAGCCGGACTGCCGATGCTCAACACCGTGAACCCACCGATTCCGTAGGTAAGAGCCGCGTTGATATCGCCATTGATGTCCAGAGTTGCCGCCGGCGTCGTGGTTCCAATACCGACGTTTCCGCCACTGGCCTGATAAATCACCGAATTTTGCAGGTAGTCAGGCGTAGCCCAGATGGCGATGAAATTGGTGGCGCCGTCTCCGCCCAGCACCGGTCCCGGTGGCGGCGCAGACAAGCCCGGTCGCTCTGAGTCCGCGGAACGGTGACTGGCTGTCTGTTGGGCTGAGGAATTGGAGACCAGTATTGACACGGACAGAGCAATTACCATGCAGCTGAGACGGGGCATAAGCGACCTTTCCTGCGGGAAAAATTTGCCAGCGGAACCTGGAGCACTGGTTGGGATGAGGCTGAGGGAGGAGGCGTTGCCAATTTAAACCAAATGGCAAATACCTGGGGTATTAATTCCTCCATTGACGTCCAGTGTCGCCGCTGGCGTGGTAGTGCCGATACCTATACTCGAACCGGTCTGGTAAATCACAGAACTCAGCAAGTAGTCATTCGTGCGCCAAAGAGGGATGTAGTACGGGATACCATCTCCGCCCAGTACCGGACCCGGCGGCGGCGCAGGCGAGCCTTGTCGTTGTGAGTTGAAAGAATTGTTACTCGATGCTTGTTGCGCTGAGCAAATAGAAACCAAGATTACGACGGACAAAGCGATAACGATGGGGCAATTTAGAAGGCGCATAAGAGTTCCTTTCGTTGGGGAAGACTTGAGAACGGGACGAACTTGGGCCGATGGGCTGGGATTGTGGCCGTGTGTGAACGCTTGTCAACGAATAACTTCAGAGGATCTGAGCCGAGCCCACAGCAACCTCAAGATAAGCCGGCTTGAGATCACAGCGGCTTGTGACATAGTTTCTGGGTTTGCTGCTGGGCACAGAGTACAATGTGAAAAGGAAGGATGACGTCGAGTTGCGTTTCGGGCTGCGACTCCGCAATGTCCTCCAGAGCGTGACTGAGTGATTCGACACCAGCTTCGTTTGTCCGACTGCCCGCCCTGCCAGACCTTTGCTAATCGCGCCGCTGCTCATCTGGAAAATTCTCTCGATAAGTCTTTATTCCGCAATACTTTGCCTCTAACTCTTTTTGATGGAATACTTTACAAGGGTGGTCCTTTGGTTTCAATACTTTGCGCGAAAAGGAGGGGGGGAAGGGGGATACCCTGGTTATCGGTCGCCGGTGGTCAGTTGGCCGTCGCCAGCGGGCGAATGGTTTCGGCTGATGACCCTGATACTTCGTTGATCGGCAGAAGAGAGCAGATCCCTCACCGGCTGAGGCCGGTTCGGGATGACAAAAGTAAAGGTCTGGTGACGGCGCAGCTGAAGCTGCGCCCCTTCACAGCATGTCGAATCAGGCTTCTTCCGCAAGCTGTGAAGCCGCCTCTTGACGACAAGAATAGAAGGCTTCCTTCGGCGCAGTTTAAGTTGCACCCCTCCAATCTGGCGAATAGCGAAAGGCGAATAGCGAAGAGCGGACATCTCCGCCCCGGAGTGTCCAACCATGCCGGCTGAGCGTCTGCAGAAAATCATTGCCGCCGCCGGTATCGCTTCGCGCCGCAAGGCCGAAGAGCTCATCACCAGCGGGCTGGTTTCGGTGAATGGACAGACCGTCACCGAGCTGGGCAGCAAGGCCGATCCCGAGCACGATCGAATCAAGGTGAATGGCAAACCGCTCAGCGGTCCCGAGCGCCATGTCTACCTGCTGCTGCACAAGCCGAAGGGATACGTGACCACGGTCACTGACCCGGAGGGCCGTCCTACGGTATTAGATTTATTGCGCGGCATTGGAGCGCGAGTGTACCCGGTAGGGCGGCTGGATTACCTGAGCGAAGGGTTGCTGCTGTTGACCAATGACGGCGAGCTGGCGCAGAAGTTGACCCACGCTTCGTCGCATGTGGCCAAGACGTATCTGGTCAAGATCAGTGGTAAGCCAACCGATGCGCAGATCGAGAAGCTGCGCGGCGGCATTCTGCTTCCGGCCAAACGTTCGCCGCTCAAGACGCCAGCGGGGAGAGAGCCGAAGCCAGGATCGTATCGGCGTTCGACGGCCGTCAAGACGGCTCCAGTGCGCATCAAATTATTGCGTGAGGCCACCAATCCCTGGTACGAGGTAACGCTGGTCGAAGGACGCAACCGACAAATCCGGCGAATGTTTGAAGAGATTGAACATCACGTGGAGAAGATCAAGCGCTTGCGGTATGGGCCGCTGCAGCTGGATGTCGAGCCAGGCAAGTTCCGGCATCTGACCGCCAAGGAAGTTGCGCAATTGAAGAGTGGGGTGGGCGAGCGGGGTGCGAGCGCGTCGGGCGGAAACAGCAGGTCCCTCCGCTCGGACTAAAGTCCTCGGTCGGGATGACAGAATGAATAAGTCGGGATGACTAATCGGGATGACTAACTAAGAGGTGGAGCAGTGAGGATCGGGAGATAGAATGACAAACTTCAGGAAGCTGGTTCCGAAACATCTGCATACGCTGGCCAGCTACAAGCCAGGCAAGCCATTGCGGCAAGCGGAATTGGAGAGTGGCGTGCGTTGTATCAAACTGGCATCGAACGAAAATCCTTTTGGACCCTCGCCGCTGGCGATCGAGGCCATTAAGGCAGCCGCTTCCGAAGTAAACTTTTATCCCGACAACGGTGTCACTGAATTGACCACCCGTCTGGCTGAGTTGCACGAGATCGATCCCAAACAGATTCTAGCGACCGCGGGCTCAACCACCTTCCTGGAAATTATTGCGCGCACGCTGCTGGGTCCCGGACTGAATGCCGTTACCAGCAAGCTCTCATTCATCGTTTATCCCATCGTGACCCGGGCTACTGGCGCGAACCTGATCGAAGTACCAACGCTGAATGACGGTTTCGATCTGGAGCGCATACTAGAGGCCGTCGACGCCAATACTCGCGTGGTGTACCTGGCCAATCCCAACAATCCCACCGGAACGATTGTCGACGCCGATGCCGTCGATCGCTTCCTCGACCGGCTGCCCTCGCACGTGATCACTGTTCTGGATGAGGCGTATTGCGATTATGCCAGCTACTTCGCCGCCGAACGCGGCCTGGATTATTCGCACTGGCAGGAGTACGTGCAGAGCGAACGTCCCGTAGTTGTGCTGCGCACGTTTTCGAAAGCTCACGGTCTGGCTGGTCTGCGCGTGGGATACGGCATGGGTCCAGCGGAGTTGATGAGCTACTTCGCGCGCATGAAGCCGGCGTTCATGGTTTCATCGCTGGGCGAAGTCGGAGCGTTGGCTGCGCTGGCTGATGCCGATCATGTTCGTCGCGCCGTCGAAGTGAATGCCGTCGGCGAGAAGTTTCTGACCAGGGCAATTTCCGATTTAGGGATTCGCGTAGTGCCCACCTGGACCAACTTCCTCTTCTGCCACGTTGGCGAAGACGTCAGCAGCTTGTGCCAGCTTCTGCAGGAAGACGGCGTTATTGTGCGCCCCATGAACGGGCCTTGGGGAGCGCCCGATGCGTTCCGGGTCACCATCGGTACGCCCGAGCATAACGAGCAATTTGTGGACGCCTTGAAACGCGCCGTGTCGCGAACGCCAGAACTGCAGTGAGCCGCTCCTCAAGAATGCGTCGAGCTGCGCATCGGCTCGGTTTGTGCGCTTGGACCCAGCATCGGCAAGCGCGCCGCTCCGTACAGTCCGGCATCGCTGCCCATCAGCGCGATGGTCACGACGGTGTGTTTCTTCCCCTGCTCGACGCTGTCGGGCGAAGTGATCGAATAGATGAACGAGCGCACTTTCAGCTCCTGAAACATAGTCGGAGCAAAGGCGTCCCAGGCGCTCGCCACGCCTCCACCGATAACGTACATGGGAAGATTCAGGGCGTTGACCATGCTGCCAATTCCGATCGCCAACGCCCGACCGACTCGCTGATAAATACGTTGCGCCGACGCGTGACCTTGTATCGCCAGCTGATAAATTCCTCGCGAGCTGAACTCGACATTGCCGCGCGCGGCGTCGGCCAGATCGGGGGCGTTGCCGGTGGCAATCTCCTCATGCGCCATGCGCACAATGGCCGTCGCCGAGGCATACTGCTCAAGGCAGCCGCGGTTACCGCAGCCGCAAGGATGTCCTTCGGACTCGATGTTGAAGTGACCCAGTTCCGCAGCCATGCCGTTCATGCCGTGCCACAAGCGTCCGTTCAGCACGATGCCGCCGCCGACGCCAGTGCCGAGCGTGTACATCGCCATGTGATCGGTGTTGCGGCCCGCGCCCAGCCACTTCTCGCCCATCGCTGCCGAGTTGGCATCGTTCTCCAGAATGACCTTGGTATTCAAGCGGCGCTCGATCTCCTGGCGCACCGGAAACTTCTCCCAGTCGGGAAGATTCGGCGACCGCATCACCATTCCCGTATCCATATCGATGAAGCCGGGAACGCCGATGCCGATGCCCGCAAGATCGCCCGAGCTGCGGTGCTTGGTCATCAACGACTGAATCGCATCGCACATTTCGCTGATGACGAAGTCACGGCCGCGCTGCACCTCCGTCCCGGTAGTCAGCTTCTCCAGCAGCTTGCCCTCGCTGTCAACCGCGGCGATACGCAGGTTGGTCCCACCCAGATCCACTGCAATCGAATAAACGCTCATATGGCCTCAGAGATCCTCTTCCATCGCGGAGGATTAGTTTTACCACGGAGCCCACGGAGTACACGGAGTTTTGTTTTCTTCTTATCCTCTCCGTGATCTCCGTGTCTCCGTGGTGAATGTTTTACTCTTGACAACGCGGGCGGCAATCAGGCTGCGCCCTCATTCTCAGTTGTCATCCCGAGCGCAGGCGGCTTCCGCCGGAGCCGAGGGACCTGCTGTTCTTCCCGCGTGACACTTTATTTCTGGCAATGCGGACAATAATGACTGCTGCGTCCTGCGATAATAACTCGCTTGATGGGCGTTCCGCATACCAAACATGGTTTGTTTTCTCTTCCGTAGACGTAGTGTTTCAATTGGAAGAATCCCTCGCGGCCTTCGGCGTCGACGTAATCGCTCACCGACGACCCGCCGAGTTTAATCGCTTCACGCAAAACCCGCTGCAAGCCCTTGTGAAGCTTCTCAAGTTCAGCCCGCGTGAGTGACGTAGCGCGACGGCGTGGCCGGACTTTGGCGCGGAACAGCGACTCGTCGGCATAGATGTTGCCCACGCCGCTGAGCAGCTTCTGATTGAGTAACGCGCTCTTGATGGGAGTGTTGCGTCCGTGGAAGAGCGGGATGAAATGTTCCAGATCGATGTCCAGCGGTTCGAGGCCCGGCGCGCCGAAACCGGTTTCCTTCTCCGAGCCGAGTCGTACCACGGCCAGTCTGCCGAACCTGCGCATGTCGACAAAGCGCAGCTCGCGTCCAGACTTCAGCTTCAGCACCGCATGCGTGTGCTTCTGCAACTCTGCTTCCGGAGGTCCGATCAGCAACTGACCGGTCATGCCGAGATGCACGATCCACTGACCACGCGTCGGCGCAGTCTCTCGAGTTCGCTCCCTCTTTCCCGATCCTAACCTGGGTCGACGCTTACCGGCCTCGGGTTGGCCTTCCAGATCAAAGACAATATGCTTGCCGGCGCGCCTGACATGTACGATGCGAGAGTGCTCCAGCACGGAGACAATCTCGGCCGCCGAAGACTTCAGCGGCTGCGGCTTTTCGCCCAGCCATACCGATTCGATGATGTCGCCCGCAATGCGCTTGTTCAGCCCGCGGGCAATGGTTTCAACTTCAGGAAGTTCAGGCATCCTTTCCAGTTTACGGCATGGAACGAATGCGATTTAGCGGCCAACCATGGTGTTTTCTCAAGGGCAATTGCTGGAAGCGGGTCGACCGGCAAAGCGTGCCTCGATCCAGGCCATCTGATCTCTGACCGAGTCTCCTAGGATGAGGCTAGGTTGTGCGTCGGAAAATTTGTCGAATTGGATGCGATCGCCCTGCCTGCACATGCGAGCAATCACTTGCACAGTCCTGGACAGCGGCGCAGCCGGATCTTGATCGTCACCGATTACCAGCAGAGGGCCATGCACCGGTTTTAAGCCAGGCGTGTTCTTGCTAAAGAATTCCTCTACGAACTTGTTACTCTCCCAATTCGGCTTCAACATGTCGTTCGCGGGAAGGTCCAGGCTATTGCCCAACGTGCCGCAACTCTTATCGACCTGCTCGTATGCAGGGATCGCCTTCTCGGTCAACATATCGTGTATGTCGAAGGCTGGATACACCGTCTTGATTCCGTACGCCAGCAATGCAAACGTCCCCGGCGATTGCTCCTTGGCTGGTCGCGCATAAGCGGCCTTCAAATCCGGAACCAGGGAAATAACTACGCTGCCCAGATAGCCGGGACCATCTTCCATCTCTGCCACGCCCACGGCGACATTCGCTCCCAGCGAAGCGCCCATGGCAATCCATTTTGTTCCTAGTTGAGGAACCGCCGCGTGCGCTGCGGAAATCGCATCGATCACATCCGTCGCATTGGACTGCACATCCATCACGGCATTTCGAAAGTTGGTTCCCAGTCCGGTGTAATCGGTCGCAACCACGGCGTAGCCAAGATTGATGTACATCGAAAGCAACGATCCATCATCCAGGGTCCTCAACAGCGAGGGAGCACATTGGCGCGCCGCGCCGCTGAAGTCGTGTGCCCAGGCAATCACCGGCCAGCCTCCTTTAGGAGGAGTTGCATCCGGAACCAGAACCACGCCGGATGCGGCAACCAGCTCTCCGCTGGCCGACCGCGAACAATAAAGAATGCGAACTGCTGAGAAATCCGTCGACAAGTCATACTCGTCGGCAGGCTCGGAACGAATCAGTTGCCCAGGTTTGCCCACAGGCAAAGGATGCGGCGTGTCATAAAATTTCGTAAGCGGCAAGGTGCGGCGAGCGCGCCAGCTAGACGGTGCGGATTGGCTTTGAGCGGAGACGGGCGCACTTCTTAAGAAACACGCGACCACCAGTACTGAAAGGAAGAAACGAACCTGCTTGCCGAGGCATGGTGCCAGAGGCTTTTCGCCCAGCCGGACGGACTCAATGACATCACCCGCGATGCGCTTCTCGAAACCGCGAGTACTAGTTTCAGCTTCAGGAAGTTCAGGCATTCAAAACAGTGTACGGCATTGCCCACCCAGCGAATGCGGTTTGGTTATCGCACTGCTGCAACAGGCTGTTTACAAGAGCCATAATGATTGCACCCATTTCTGTTCTATATGGTGTCTAATTCTTTAGAGAGAAACAGCACCGCTTCAATGTAGGTTGGCTCGACGCATGAGCGGTCAACGTGGTGTCGGCCCGGTTCACCTGCTTAAGAAAAGGCCCGGTTGGGCGGACAACAGGACCGACGATAATCAAGTCCCGCACCGCGGGACGAAAGATAATAGCCCAGCGCTTCAGCGCTGGGTAGGCTGCAATTTTATGATCGAGCCCCTTCAGGGGCGGCACAGACCAGGATGTCGAATTGTCAGGGGTCTTCCCATGCTGCGTCACACGCTCACGCTCCTCTTCGTCTTCAGTCTGGCGATCGTGTGTCAGGCACAAACGCCAGAATACTACCCCACCAAGCAGTCATCTCTTCGGCCTCTTCTTGAGGTGCTCAACAAAGCCGGAGTTTCGGGTTCTCTGGAATTTACCGGGAGCTGCCCGTCACCTGTCCACACGTTTTCGAACTTTCCGGAATTCCCAGAGCTCCGAAAGGCTGCAAGTAGCCAAGGGTCGGTTCTCAAGACCGTCCGCGAGATGTTTGCCGACGATCCAGCCATGCAGGTTACGCAGGACCCGGACGGAACGGTTCGAATGGTTGAACGAGGCGTTGCGACCGACATCCTGAACATCTGGATTGAACACATCCCCTTTGCGAGCGGGCAACCGCCCGAGCCGCGGCCTATCTATAGCGCCAATGCTGCCATAACCCATGTTCTGGCGACGCCGGAGGTGCAACGCTTCATGAAATCCCAGGACATCCAACAGCTCGGTGGCATAGTTTCCGTCGCCTGCTGCACGCCTCCGTCACTCACCTCACCACACGTTACCGGCCCCTTGGACAACCTAACCTTGTCGCAGGCAATGGATTACATCCTCAAGAGCTTTCCCGGCATTTGGTGGTATCAAAACTGTCCGGCAACAGATAAGAGAACTCGCGAAGTATATTTCGAATTCTACGACTTGAAGAACATCGGAGTCGGCGTACGCGCCGTCCAATAATCCTGTTCAGCGGACAATAGAATCTCCGGGCACCCGTTGCCCCCACATTGCGCCCCTCGCGCCTAACCCTGTAAAATCTAGAGTTACACAGCCCGTCTCATAATAACTTCCCAGAATTCAGGCTTTGTTTCACCAACGACAGACGAGTTGTGTGCGAATCTGCGCGATCACTAGCAGATTTCCGCGAATCGCGAACGGAGTGGCAATTGAAAACCAGTAAGACGGCGGTTGTCGTCGGAGCCCAGTGGGGCGATGAAGGCAAAGGTAAAATCGTTGACGTTCTGTCCGAGCGCTTCAAAGTCGTAGCGCGTTATTCCGGCGGCCATAATGCCGGACACACGGTCACTATCCACGGAAAGAAGTTTATCCTGCAGCTGATTCCTTGCGGCGTGCTGCGCGAAGGCTGCCGCAGCGTCATCGGCAACGGAGTCGTTCTCGATCCTTTCGCCTTCATGAAGGAAGTCGACGCGCTCCGCGCTACCGGCGTCAAGGTCGATGGCAACCTGTTCGTCAGCAATCGCGCGCACGTGATTCTTCCCTACCACCGCCTGATCGAACTGGCGGCGGAGAACGCGCCCGGACGGGTCAAGATCGGCACTACGTCTCGCGGGATTGGTCCCACGTATGAGGACAAGATGGCGCGCAGCGGTCTGCGTATACAAGATCTGCTCGACAAGAACTTATTGCAGAAGCACATTGCCAACGCCTGCCATGAGAAGAACACCATCGCGCATACGCTCTTCAACAGCGAGCCGCTCGATGCCGACAAGATGTTCGCCGATTACTCGGCCATCGCCGATCGCGTTGCTCCCTTCGTTACCGACACGGCGCTGCTGCTGAACCGCGCGATCGCCGACGGCGAGTCCGTGATGTTCGAGGGAGCGCAAGGCACCATGCTCGACATCGATCACGGAACCTATCCCTTCGTGACTTCGTCGAGCGCAACTTCGGGCGGAGCGTCCACCGGAACCGGTGTGCCTCCGACTGCGATCAACACCGTCATCGGTGTGACTAAAGCCTACTGCACTCGCGTCGGTGAAGGTCCGTTTCCTACCGAATCAAAAGATGAAGTAGGCGAGGCCTTGCGCAAAAAGGGTAATGAATTCGGCGCCGTGACCGGGCGTCCGCGCCGCACCGGCTGGCTCGATCTGCCGCTGCTGCGCTACTCCAACATGATCAACGGCACCAGCTGGCTGGTGGTCACAAAACTCGATGTGCTCGACGAGCAGGCGGAAATCCCGGTCTGCGTCAGCTATAAAATCGACGGCAAGGAGACGCAACAAATCCCCGCGCAAATCTCGGGATACGAAAAGATCGAGCCGGTTTACACCAGGCTGCCTGGCTGGCAGAGCAGCACGTTCGGCATCGATAACTATGATCGGCTGCCCGAGAAGGCCAAACGCTATCTGGAATTTGTGGAGAAGGAGTCGGGCGCCAAGGTCGGAATCGTTTCTACCGGCCCGGACCGCGAGCAGACGATGATCGTCCCGGAATTCGCGCACGTGCTGGACACGCTCGGCTCATAATTGATTAGCCGTGCCGAGCGTGTTTTTGCGAACCGCAATGCGCGGCTACGGCCATTTCAGACTTGGTACATCGGAGGTGGCGGGCACCCTTGCACGAGAAGCGAACTTGCTATTCGTCAGGGGATACATGAGCCTGGAATCGAGCCCGTAAGGGCGGCTCAGTAGTTAGCCCAGGACGTAGCCGCAGGCGGAGTCCTGGGTACGGTGGCTAAATAAGTGGAGTCCTGTAGGGACGGCAGTATCCTGACAATTTGTTTGAGTTCGCGCGCGGTTACGCGAAACAGTTTTTTGCGCTCACCTGAAACGGCGCGCTCCACCGGTCTACATGTGGTGTGACATCCACTTCGGAGTTATTCAATGCTCGTATTGGCGGTAACCTGGATGGCGAATCCGGGACACGAAAACGAAGTAGCCGAAATCTTTACCAAACTGCAAGCCGCTTCCCGCCAGGAACCGGGATGTCTGATGTATATTGTTCATCGCCATAAAGACGACCCGCGGCACTTTTTTATTTACGAACAATACCGGGATGAAGCGGCGCTGAAAGCTCATCACGACACGCCGCATTTTCAGCAGTACGCCATCAAGGCGCTGGCACCCATCGGTGAGCGCAAACAGGGCGACCTCTATTCGCTCCTCACGGCCAGCTAGCCCGGCAATACAGCCGACGCATCTTTTGGCTCACTCAGTTCTTCGCGCAGAATGGAAAACACCGCCGCCAGAACGGAAGCCACGACCGGTCCCAGAAACAATCCAATAAAGCCAAACGCTTCCACGCCTCCCAGGATAAAGAACAGCAGCACCATGGGATGCAATTCCACTCGTCCCGCCACCACCCACGGCCGCAGCACATTGTCGATGCTACTGACCACCACGACACCCCAGATCAGCAGGAATACGCCCTTCCAGATCGCGCCCGTAAACAGCAGATAAATCGCGACTGGCGCCCAGATGAGCGACGAACCCACGACCGGGATGATCGAGGCGAATCCTGCGGCCAGTCCCAGCAACAACGATGACGGCATGCCAACAATTCGCATGGCGATGCCGGTAAGTACGCCCTGCGCGGCGCCCACGGTCAAGATGCCGTAAACGTTGGCGATGATGGTGTCGGAGATGTTCTCGTAGAGCCGCGCCACTTGCACCGGCGAAAGCGGCATCAGCCGCCCGGCACGATACGCCCAATCCTTGCCTTCGCGAAACAGAAAGAACAGGATCACGAACGTGATCAGTGCATCGACGGTGAATCTGGCCAGATTGCCAAGCACAGCCGCACCGAATCCAAACATCCCGAGACTCAACTTCTGGGCGCTGGAGCTGATCATGCCCCTGAAATCGTATTTCGAAAGGTCCACCCATTGCCCGATAAAGTGAAGCGGCTTGGCCGCCAGGGTGGTGACGAAGATGGTGACTCCACCTTCTTCGGCGCTTCTACGGCCCAGGTAGTGGGCTGCGCTCAAGGCCTCATTTGCGGCCAGAGTCGTGATGATGAAGGCTGGAACCCCGAACAGCAGCAATACTCCGAGCGTGGAAATCAGTGCTCCCCAGGCATGACGCTGTTTCGTCAAGAACAGAACTCGTTCATGCAGCGGCTGAAAGACAACAGCCAGAATCACGGCGAACGCAAACGGCCTCAAAAAGGGCCAAGTGATGACGATGGCCAGAAGCAGCACCAGCACGAGGAGCACCGAGAGAAAGATGACGGTCGTGCGCTTGCTGTTCATCATGGGTCCGCTTAAGTTGTAACATGAACCCCTCGGCCGGAATACAAAGGCCTCATCGGCCTACCTGCCCGAGCCCTCTCCTGAAGATTTGTTGATTTCCCCGATATACACGGAAAACGGCGCCACCGACATACTCGATAGCGACGCGCTGCCCTGCATGGCCGGCATGGTCGTGAGCAAAGTCTTGGCTTGCGCGGAGGCAAATCCCTGCGACGCCAGATCAAAGCTCACCTTCTGCGGCGATCCCGACATGTTCAGCACTACCAACACCGCTTCATCCTGATAACGGCGAAGGTACGACATCACGTTCGGATCGTCCTGGTTCAGGGCGACATAATCGCCATTCAGCAGAGCTGAATTCGTATGGCGCAATGCCAGCAGATTCTTGTAGAACATCAGAATCGAATTCGGATCTTTCAGCTCGCTGGCCACGTTGTGCGTCTTGTAGCTCGCCGGAATCGGCAGCCAGGGAATGCCTGTGGTAAAGCCTGCGTTAGGCGTGTTGTTCCACTGCATGGGAGTTCTCTCACCGTCCCGGCCCTTCTCGTTCGGCCATCCCAGCTTCCCGATCGGGTCCTTCACATCCTTCTTGAACTTGGGATCGTTGTTCTGCATCCCAATCTCTTCTCCGTAATACATAATCGGTGTGCCGCGCAAGGTGAGATAGAGCCCCGCCATAACCTTGGCGATGTCGTCGTTGTGCTTCCCATCGCCGTATCGATTGTAGGAGCGCGGAATATCGTGATTGCCAATCACGAATACCGGCCATCCCTTAGCCGAGTTCACCGCCGCAATCTGCTTGCGAAAGTCGGCCGGCGATAGCTTGTTGATGGTCGTGAACATGAAGTCCATCGGCATCTGCAATTCGTTGCCGTCGCCGTAGTAGCGATTGAGCTGCTCGATATTATCGGTCCACGTCTCACCAATTAAGACGGCGTCATAGTTGTCGGCCACCTGCCGCAAGCCCTTCAGCACAATGTGTACCTCCGGCAGATTGTGGTTGTACTTGTTCTCCATATTCGGATCGCCGTAAGCGTTCTTTCCCGGCAGGATCGGGTTGTCGTGCAGGTTAGGATCTTCAAACAGGGTGTCCACGGCATCCAGGCGAAAGCCGGCAACGCCCCGGTTGTACCACCAGCGAGTCACCCCAAACATCGCATCCTTTACCGCCGGGTTGCGCCAGTTCAGGTCGGGCTGCTGGGGATAGAAAAAATGGTAATAGTACTGTTTGGTTTTGCCATCGAACTGCCAGGCCGATCCGCCAAACAACGATAGCCAATTGTTCGGGGGCTGGTTTGGCCCCTTTCCATCTCTCCAGATGTACCAGTCACGATGCTTCGAAGTGCGGGAACTGCGGGAATCGATGAACCACTTGTTCTGGTCCGAAGTGTGGTTCAACACAAAATCGAGGATGATGTGAATGTGGTCGCGCTGCGCGTCTTTCTGCATCTGATCAAAGTCTGACAGCGTGCCATAGACCGGATCGATGTCCTCGTAATTGGAAACGTCGTAGCCGAAATCTACTTGAGGAGACGGGAAGCAAGGTGTGATCCAGATGGCATCCACACCCAGCTTCTTCAGGTAATCCAGTTTGGAATTGATCCCGTTCAAGTCGCCGATACCGTCCCCATTGCTGTCGGCATAGCTGCGGGGATAGACCTCGTAGAAGACGGCATGTTTCCACCACTCCGATGGCGGCGGCTTGACCGCCTTCGCCTTGGATTGCGCTGTCTTGGATTGCGTTGTACTTGAGTTTGTTGCACCCGGCTGAGCAGTTTGAGATTGCGCCGTCAGCAAGCAGACCGGCAGTCCAAGCCAAAGCAGCAAGACACAGCAAAGTTTTCTAGCCATCGGTAGCGACTCCTTGAACTGAAAAAACTATCTAGTGTCCTGTCTCGCAAGTTGCTTTAGTATTCTGCAACCTCGCACCTGCGGCATTCGATGATCAGCGCAAATAATCACGCGGCCCGGACTGTCGCAATAGTAAAGACACTTCGGATACGGCACA
>JBAVSY010000123.1:0-7898 GCA_049695855.1 Candidatus Korobacteraceae bacterium
ACCTCAACGTCGAGTTCGTCAGCTTTCGGGAGAATCTTGACACGGGCGGCCCACTGGGCCGCGCCGTCGTCATCATCATTGGCGCCATCGCCGAACTGGAGCGCAACCTTATAGTGGAGCGGGTTCGGGCCGGCATGCGGCGGGCCCGGCTCGATGGCCAGCACATCGGCCGGCCGCGGCTCAACGTAGATCGCGAGGCGCTGCTCCGGGACCGTGCTCATGGTTTTAGCTTACGTGAGTTGGCCAAGCTACACCGTCTTTCCCGTACCTCGGTTACCCGCCAACTGCGGCAGTCACCTATAAAAGGAGAACGGCATGACCAACTCTCAGTTCGCCTGGTTGATCGCACCCCAGATCCTCATGCTGTTGGCCATCATCGGCGGGTGGGCGAAGTATCGTTTCCAGCGCTGGACCTCAGAACTAAAGTACGACTGTACTGCCCACGTCACCGATCTGCGGGTCCGGCTGGAAACGCTGCAACATGGGCAGGAACGCTTGCTGGCCCGCATCGAGCAGCTGAAACCATAGATCATGGCCTGCTTCCCGGAGAGTGGTCCAAAAGGGGGCTTCCATGCCCCCTTCTATCTTGTTGAACCCACTCAAGCGAAATCGCCTGATTCCGCTGTCCCTAAACGTATGGGTTGTGGCAGGGCACGGAAGCTAAACCTATCGAAAGTCTAACGTCGCAGAAGGCGACTCGGAGGAACGTCTATAGATCACCTTTGGCATGCCGTTGAAAAGCCCAACCGTTGCGTTATCCAAGGACGCATCTGGGAGCTTTTGATTTTTGTCGCTCGCACAATAAGTCATACCAACACGACCCTCTTCGACAAATCATTGCAGCTGGCGGTACTCGACTTTAGCTTGCTTATAGATGGGGATATCGGGGTCGGCATCTTTCCAGAGCGTGAGAAAATCCCTGTAAGCGGTCCGAGCTTTATCGCGGCTGGAGGAATCTTTCGTTGCGTCAAGAGCGTAGGCGCGAGCCAGTCCGAGGCGAGCCATCGCTGCCCAGGGGAAGTTCCCCACAAGACCGTAGTGGTCGATAAACTTCCGAAATTCTCCCGCCGCAGCGTCACCCTCGTGCAGCATTAGATAGGCTTCTCCGCTCACATAGGCAGGGCCTAGGGGCCCGTCTATGCTGAACTCGATCGGGCTCGCCACCCTTAATAGTTCGACTGCCCGCTTGGGATCATCCTGCTCTAATGCGACTGCGGCTCGTATCGTCGGCAACCAATATCTCTGGACCATCGTGTCCAGCGGGAACGTCTTGTCCAGTTCGGTCGCAATTTTCTCCGCGCCTAAGGTATCGCCTGCCCGCGCCAAGGCTAGTCCCGCCATTTCACGCACATCGAGGTTTGCGGAGAGATTCAGTGCAGCCTCGGCTTCGGCACGCGCCTTCTGCCGGTTGCCCGATTCCGCCTCAGCCAAAGCCGTTGTGGCTTGATAAGTTGCGGCGGTCTCTTTTGCGTCGTTGTGCTGGGCCGAATCCATTGCCTGCTGCGTCAGCTCGCGTGCGTTCTTCAACTTCCCGGACCACGCCTCCGTATCCGCTTGCGTGGCCAGCAGCAGGTCTTCCGTGCCCAGCTTGCCCATCGCAGCCGCCACCATCTGCTTCATCTGTGTAGCGTCGCCCTTCAGAAAAGCCAATTGGTAGCGGTTGGCGAGCAGGCTCTCGCCCTCCAAGTTATGCTTTTCAGCCTGCTTATACACCGCCTCCGCTTCGTCCAAACGGTTGAGGCTCGCGTAGGCGTAGCCAAGGTTGCCATAGTTGGCCTCATCGTTCGGCTCCAGGAGCAACGCTTCGCGGTCTTCTGTCACTGCCTTTTCCCAGTTTCCAAGAAAGCCGTAAATGAATCCCAAGTTTACGTACGGCACGCTATCCCGGGGATAGATCTGCTGCCACTGTTCATACGACTGTGCCGCCTTCTCCAGCTCTCCCGTCGCGTAGATGTAATAGCTTGCCTCAATGGAGAACCGCTCCCGTTCGCTGACGTTCTCCCGCAACTGGTAGGCTTTGCGTGCAATTTCGGCTGCCCGGGCCGATTCGCTGAGGTTCCCGTAGACGACCGCCATCGTTCGGTAGGCCATGGCAAAATTCGAATCGAGTTCTACAGCCCGCTTGTAGAAGGGTAGCGCGGCGGTTTCCCCTTTCGAAGCACGGGTCTTCTGCGCCAGGCTATAGGCTCTTAACGCCTCCAGTGATGGCGTGGTCGCCTGTGCCAGGGGAGTGGCGTATTTCTCCACCGACGGTAGCGACTCTCCCAGCTGCCTCCGCAAGCTGGCCGCCCCAGTATCCAAGGCCTTCAGCACCGCTTCCTTGTTTGCCGCTTGCTGCTGGGCTTCCGCCAACACGTCGCCGGTATTGCAGTCCAGTACTTTGAGGCCAATCACGTACTGGCTGCCCAACCTGGCAATCGCGCCTGTCAACATCGCTGTACTGGACGTGCGCTGGCACACCTCGCGTGTGACCTCCGGCGTCAGCCGGTCGCCCGGCGCGCGACCCATCAGCTTCAGGGTTGCATTCACCCGACTGTCAGACACTAGGTGGAGAAAAGGCGATTGCGCAATCTGTACTCCGAGGCCTTGCTTCAGCGTATCGTCGAAGACGGGGTCGCCCGCATTGTTATCGAAGTCGGCAAGGACGATGCTGTCCTTATCGGTAAACTTCGGCGGTCGATGGGAGACGACATAGGTCACCGCGCTTGCCGCTACAACTACAACCACTGTAGCGGCGACCCATCCCCAAGTTTTACCAGTGTGGCGGACGATGGCTTCATCCACCCGGGCAGCATCCGGCGCCAGTTCTGCGTCCGATAGTCCCTCTTCCAAGGCCGGTTCAACCCCATTGCGGTAGAAGACTGGAACATAGGTGCCTTTAGGCAAACTGATATGGATGGGATCTTGCCTACCCAGCTTCTTGTAGTACTCTGCCAGGCGCGAACGAAGCCTTCCCGCTTCCACCCGCACTCCAGGGTCGGTGCTGGGGTCGTAGTCGGCGGGACGGCGGAATACCTCCACCCCGATCAGATATTCCTTGACCTGATCCGCTGACCCTTCCAGGGTCTTGCGAACTACGAACGTCAGGAAACAACTATGGCGGGGAGCCTTACTGAAGATGGGCGAGGCCAGAACTCTTTGTAACTCGGCTTCGACCTCTTCCGCTGAGATCGCCTCGGCAGCGCCTGGGCGCTCCTGTTCCGCATGGTTTGGTAAGGACCCGTCGTGCATGACACTCCACCTTCGGGTGCCTGTTTCGGTGGGCAGCCAGATGTGACCGGATAGCTTGGCAGTATAGCCACGCTTCGGCTGGCTGACAAGAGCCAAAGTAAATCAATAACTTAGTTGGCGAGTTACCGTAACATCCCGCGATGCTACTTGCGCCGGACCCATTCTGCCTCCATCGTGGTTGACACGCCACGCCCAATTTTCGACGCTCCCCGGAAGTGGAACAGCGCGGCAAGGCGAAAAAACGTCAACATTCATCAGAGATGTCGCGCAATACCACACCTTACCGGATTGCCCGCGCACAGGAGGAACATCATGCGAATATCAACTAGGTTCGCGCTATCCCTGGCTACTCTACTTCTCGGAGTGCTACTGGCTTCCACTGCCGCGCGGGCTGAGACTACCGACTGTCCTCCCGAGCCTGCCTCGGGCACTGCCATTGACGACGGCGAGGTCTACGCAGGTCCTAACTGCACCCTCCAATCTCCCGGGGATGTCGATTCCTTCGTGTTCACCGGAACCAGTGGGGAGACCTACCAGCTTGCTGTGGGCATAAACGGCGCTGCACCCACCAACATTTGCTTGACACTCTACGACCCCAATCAGGTGATCGTCTTCTCCGGGTGCAGCAGCATAGGTTATCCACACTACCAGAACTCAGTCGTGGTCGACCAGATGCTGACTGTGACGGGCACATACACGATCGCTATAACCGATGCCGGGAGTGGCACGCTCAATTATGCTGTGGCACTGGAGCGTCTGTACCCGTTTCCTCCAAACGCGCAAGGAGTCAACCTCGGAGTAGATGTTAGCGGTGACATTAACCCGATAACCGACACAAATGCATTCACTTTCCAGATTGCTACCACGGGAAGGGAAAGGGCGTCCGCAACCCTTACCGGCACTATTTCCCAAAATATTTGTATGACTGTGTATTTGCCCGATGGCACCCAAGTGCAGAATGCGTGCACCAGTATAGGGTATCCACATTATCAAAACACCGTCCAAATCGACTTCCTGCCGACTCAGAATGGCACCGCCATGGCCTTCCTCCAGGTAGCCGGTAACGACGGCACCGCTACCTACACATTCGAAGCCTCGTGTCTGGTCGGTACTTGTCCCGCGCCAACGGAGACTTTCAACATAATCCACACCTTCGTCGGGGGAGACGGAGTACATTCCGTCACGGGACTGGTTCAAGCCGCCGATGGAAGCCTCTACGGAACCACAGCCGAGGGGGGAGGCCACAATGGTGGAACCGTCTTCAAGATTAGCGGCGGCACGCTGACTACGCTGTATAACTTTTGCTCGCAAAGCGGCTGCGCGGACGGTCTTACCCCCAAAGGCGGGCTGGTTAAGGCCAGCGATGGAACCTTCTATGGGACGACCGCCGAAGGCGGAGCCGATAACTACGGGACCATATTCCATATCACCCCAACGGGTACGTTCAGCACCGTGTACAGCTTCAACTCGACCATGGGCGCTAACCCCTCCGGTGGACTGATCCTAGCCTCCGATGGAGAACTATATGGGACAACACGCAACGGTGGGTTAGGCAACCGCGGCGTGGTCTTCAAAGTCACCACTAGCGGAACGCCAACCCGGCTGCATAGCTTTTGCACGCAATCTGGTTGTGCCGACGGCCTCGACCCCCGCGGTGGGCTGGTGCAAGGCTTCGACGGAACCATCTACGGGACAACGTACGGAGGCGGGACCTCTCGTCGGGGCACGGTCTTCAAAATTCCTCCGGGCGGCAGCCTGTCAACCCTGTATAACTTCGATTCGACACACGGCGCTTACCCTGAAGCGGGGCTGGCACTTGCCAACGATGGAAACCTGTACGGCACCACCTCGGAGGGCGGGGCTTCTCATCGGGGCACGATTTTTGTAATCACCACTGCTGGCGCGCTGACCAGGCTGTTCAGCTTCGATTTGACGCACGGTGCCAACCCAGAAGCGGCGCTAATGCAGGCCTCTGATGGCAACTTGTATGGAACAACGTCCGGGGGCGGCGAACACGACCGGGGAACCATTTTCCAAAGCAGCCTTGGCGGCGGCGTGACAACGCTCTATAGCTTCGATTGGACAACCGGCGCCAGCCCTCAATCGGAGCTGTGGCAAGGCATGGATGGGAATTTCTACGGGACAACATTCGGGGGCGGAGCCCACGACTTCGGCCTCGTCTTCAGCCTGTCTATTCCGTAGGTCGCTAAATAAAGCTTCAGCGATGCGTTTCTGCAACCGCAGCGCTGAAGCTTGGCGGTTCGGAAAGGAGAATGCCAATGGCAAACCCAGGGCAACTTCGAAATTTGATCTTCAAACTACGCTTAGGCGCAGCAGCCGCGCTTCTGGTGACGCTGATGTTGGTTTTCGCTGGGCCGGCATTCGCCAAGACGCATAAGGACATGTATTCGCTTTCCTGCAGCGCGTTATGGCCCGCAGTGAAGGATGCCCTGCGCAAGTCGGGGAAGTACGGAATCCTGTCGATCGACAACACCGAGATGACGTCCTCATTCGTCATCGGGGGTCACTCGGCGGCAAGCGCATTAACTCCGTGGTGCTGAACTCCAACGGGGACACTTGTGAGATGCAGGTTCAGACCGCCTACAGCGGGCTAATCCACAACGACGAGGGCGATTTCAAGAAGCGGGTGGATGAGTCCCTGGCCAAGCAGCCCTCGCAACCGGTTCCGACCGCAAAAGTCGAGAGCCCAACCAAGTAACAGGCGCGTTCCCCTAAGGACTGTGGTGGTCCCCTTCGCAAAGGGGTGGGGATTTTGCGCCCAAACGAAATTGCCGGTTAAGCCGGCAGGAGGTTGTTATGAAATCGAAGATGAAGTCAGCCATGATGATGTCGGCGTTGATGCTGGGTGTCTGCTTGCTATTCTCAGCAGCCGCGACAGCTCAAGAAGGTATGCCGTGTACACCTGACCCTGTAGACATGTTCATCATGTATGGGAACTTGATTAGTTGCTCGTTTGACCAGCCAGGAATTGTCGACCTTTACCGATTCGATGGGACGGCCGGACAACGGATAATCATTGAGGCGGAAGGTGCGAATCCCTGCATAGAGCTAGTTGGCGTCACAACCGCATGCGGGAATGGAGGCCAACACTGGATCGATACGGTACTGACTACGACGCAAGAGTATACGATACGAGTTTATGATTACTACGCTGGCAATACCGGGAGCTACGACCTTGATTTGGAAAGTGTGGTGCCTCCTTCTCCCAATGGCCGACAGATGACATATGGTCAGTATCTTACTGGACAATTCGATCTAGGGGGGGATCTGGACGTCTTCTTTTTCACGGCGAGTGTGGGGGACGTCGTTGATATAGTGGCCACCGGATCTAATCCCTGTATGACCTTGTATGCTCCCGACACGACAACTAGCTGGCCAGTCTGCGGTAATGGTGGTCAACACGAGATCAGGACGCAACCACTAACCCTGGCAGGCACCTACACCATACTTGTCTACGATTATTACGGCGGTAATACTGGTCCATACTCGGTTCAACTTCAATGCCTAAGTGGTCCTTGCGTCGTCACCCCTATTCCCGATGTTTCTGGGTATGTCACGCTCCAGGGGGCACCAGTGGCAGGTGCAGGAGTGAGTCTCTTGCAGCCGGGTGCACCAGGTCCGCAACTCACCAGGACCAACAACAATGGCTACTATCAGTTCCTGCACGCTATTGCCGGTGTGGACTTCACCGTGCAGATTCAAGGCCCGGCGGTACCACAAGACTTTGGCAAGCCTCCCTCAGGCACTGTTGATGACAAAACGCAAAGTCAAAACAAACGATAATCCCGACGGCGAGGCGCAAGCCGATGTAACCAGCTGTGGTGGCGTAGTCTTCGAGGTCACGCCTCAGCTGAAAGGCCTTGGACTGACAACGGCCGGCATCCTCAATTAGGATGTCGGCCTTAAACCATCACAGCTTCCCGGTGAATCGTCGACCAGCAGTAAGGCGGCGTTCCAGCAAGATCAATTATGTTTCCGTGCCCTGCCACAACCCATACGTTTAGGGACAGTAGAATCGGCCGATTTCGTCTGAGGGGGTTCAACAACATAGGAAGGGGCCTGCACGGCCCCTTTTGTGACAACGCTAGGAGAGGCGATGCTTCAGGTATTTCAGGATGCGGTAGTGGTCGTCAAGCTTGCGGTGCAGTTCCCGACAGCGGTTGAGTATGACGGTCTGGTGTTGATTTAGTTCCTGTTGGATCTGGAACAGCAGGTTCTGCTGATCGCGTTTGCGGGCCGACTCCTGGCGATCATGCCGGTTGCTCCAGACTATATAAAGGATGACCGCAGCGGAAACAGCGGTCACTACACTGAGAAGGACCACATCACTCAAGCTTCACCTCCTATATCGGACTGCCGTAAAGTTCGCGTGACGGATGTGCGCGATATACGGTGCAACTTGGCCAGCTGGCGCAAGCTAAAACCATGGGCACGGTCCCGGAGTAGGGCCTCGCGATCTACGTTGAGCCGCGGCCGGCCGATGTGCTGGCCATCGAGCCGGGCCCGCCGCATGCCGGCACGAACCCGCTCCACTATAAGGTTGCGCTCCAGTTCGGCGATGGCGCCAATGATGATGACGACGGCGCGGCCCAGTGGGCCGCCCGTGTCAAGATTCTCCCGAAAGCTGACGAACTCGACGTTGAGGT
>JBAVSY010000124.1:0-3174 GCA_049695855.1 Candidatus Korobacteraceae bacterium
AGCGTCCATTGCGTCACCCGGTCCCGGGAAAAACTGACGATGATACGCGGAGAGAACTGCATCGACGCCAAGGTGAGCGTCATAAGCAGGATGGCGAACACAATCGATACCACCGTCATGATGGAGGCGGCAATGCCCGCCAGAATGACCTGGGCAACTTGCGGGTCGGCGTGCGAGGGAAACAGGGTGGTGGGTACCCAGGCGCTGACGGCCGGATATTCCTCTTCCAGCCACGACAGGAACGCGCCCGCGCAACCCAGCGACAGTGCGATGGTGAGCGGACGAATCAAAAAGCCGCCACGCAGGTTATACATGGCGTGGCGCAGGACCAGCGGCAGAGGCTTACTCACGGGGCTCTCGAATCGAGTGTAGCGGGTTAGCGCTCTTTCCCGCAAAGCCTTCCAGGACCTAAGGCGGCATCAGTTCACGGAAGCCGCCGCTATCGTCAACATGCACTCGATGATTCACTGGCGGTCTGCGTTTTTCTTGGACAAATCCCGCCAACCCGAATGGGAGAAGCGAAAGAGCCTGCATCCTAAAACACCACGAGCACAGCCCCGTCTGGAACTGTGCTCGTTGGTTGCTGGTTTGCTTTCTATAACTGGCCGAGAACGCGTCTACTGGCAGCTTTCACTGACCATCTTCAAATTGCTGACCTTCATGTCTACCACGGTACTGGCGCCGGCCTCCGTCTTCTCGGTCGCCTCTTTTTTCTGTTCCTGCGCCGGCGGCAGCGTGACCTCCATGCCGGTCACGGTTACGGTGTGTCCGACATGAGCACTCAGACCCTTGCCCATCAGTTCATACATCTTGCTGTCTTGCCCCATGATGTAATAACCGCCGGTGTCGCTGCCCTGCTTCAGGCAGCCGGTGACCGACATGGCTTGCTTACCGCCGCTCATGCCCATGTTGTCCTGCGCGCTCAGCAGGACAGGAAACAGAAAGAACAACATCAGGGGAGCCAAACACAGAGATACTTTTTTCATCGTTTCCACGCTCCTTTTCAACTCCGCACATTCGGGAGGGTTGGTTGGCCATTTTGTCAGATGCGCGCTTTCGCTGGGGAGGTACACGAATCTCCCCTTCGCAGCATACTACTATCGACGATAGTAGATGGGCTGAAGTTGCCCGTAGGGAGCCGATCTTGCCCGAAAATCGATATCCGGCAGCCGCCATACCGGCCGATTTTTGGGGGTTACGGCAGCCTCCTCGGCCGACTATAATCAAGCTAGGAGTCTCGCTTTGACCAGCCGTTTGACCAAGCCGAATGTCTTCGCCCTCGCCGCAAATCCGTGGCGGGGCCTGGGCGTGCGCGCCATCTGGTCACGAGCGATCTTCCACCCCACCAAGTCCAAAGGCGGGACTTGTTGGGGACCCCGGATTTCTTCCCGCGCCGACTCCAAACTGGCGCCTTGCATGGCTCGTCCCAACCTTTTCTCCGGCGACTAATCTCCCGTTTTTCCGGTCGGCCTCCCGCGCTGTTCCAGTTCAACCAGACTGCACATGCGGGCTGACACCAGCTCCGGCTCACAACTCGAGCCGCAAGCCTTTCGGAGGAAAACATCATGTCCGCCAATACTCTTACTCCCGTTGCTGGTCCGCACATCCGGACCACTCTGCCCGGACCCAATGCGCGCCGCGTACTCGACGGAGACGCGCGCTACGTTTCGCCGTCTTACACCCGTTCCTATCCCATGGTGGCCAAGCGCGGATGCGGTGTCATCGTCGAAGACGTCGATGGCAACGAGTTTCTCGATTTCTCTGCCGGCATTGCCGTCACCTCGACCGGACACTGCCATCCCGAGGTGGTCGCTGCCATTCAGAAGCAGGCTGCCGAGCTGATTCACATGTCGGGCACCGACTTCTATTACGAGAGCATGGTGACGCTCGCCGAGCGCCTGTCGAAGGTCGCGCCCATGAAGGGGCCGCACAAGATTTATTACGGCAACTCCGGCGCTGAAGCCATTGAAGCCGCGCTGAAGCTGGCGCGCTATCACACCAAGCGCCAGAACATTATCGCCTTTTACGGTGCGTTTCACGGACGCACCATGGGCGCGCTGTCGCTGACCGCCTCCAAGCCGCAACAGCGTCGCCGCTTCGCGCCGCTGGTTCCCGGCGTCACCCACGTGCGCTATCCCGACGTTTATCGCGGATGCGTTGGTGGCGGACAGGAAGCTGAAGCCTTCGCGCTGGGCTGCGCTCGCTTCATCGAAGACAAGCTGTTCAAGACGACGCTACCGCCTGAGGAAGTCGCGGCGATCTTTGTCGAGCCCATCCAGGGCGAAGGTGGATACGTGGTCGCGCCGACGGTGTTCATGCAGGAGTTGCGGCGCATCTGCGATCGGCACGGCATCTTGCTGGTGGCCGACGAAGTGCAATCGGGCGCTGGGCGTACCGGCAAATGGTGGGCCATCGAGCACACTGGGGTCGAGCCCGACATTGTCTGCAGCGCCAAGGGCATCGCCAGCGGCATGCCGCTGGGCATCATGATGTCGAAAGCCGAGATAATGGACTGGGTGCCGGGTTCGCACGCGTCAACTTTTGGCGGCAATCCAGTATGCATCGCGGCGGCAATGGCCACCATGGATATCCTCGAGCGCGAAGCCATCAAGAACGCCGAGGTCGTGGGACGCCACATCATGGAGCGCATTGCGGATTGGCCGCAGCGTCTCGATCTGGTAGGCGACGTTCGCGGGCGGGGTTTGATGATCGGCGTCGAGATTGTCAGCGACAAGCAGGCCAAGACGCAGGCTGGCGCTGAGCGCGACCGCATTGTGGAACTGGCTTTTGAGCGCGGCGTGCTGTTGCTGGGCTGCGGTCCGAACAGCATTCGCATTGCGCCGCCGCTCATTGTCACCAAAGAACAGGCCGACATCGCGATGGATGTGCTGGAAGAGTGCATCAACCTCACCGCTGGCAAGCCGCATGGCAAGTCAGCCACGATAGGGAAGCAGTTCGGCGCATAAGCAGCAGCCGTGCAGTGAAGAGGAGCCTGGATCACCCCGGTCCAGGCTTTTCTGCGTTGGGTGCGATCTTGTCGGCCGGGGAAGGACCGCAGATCCCTCGGCTGCGCTCGGAATGACAAAAAAGAAATATAGATGACAAGTAGGGAATATGGATGGCAAGTAGAAAATGGCCACCCCTTTTGTTTGTCATCCCGAGCGCAGCCGAGGG
>JBAVSY010000125.1:0-9151 GCA_049695855.1 Candidatus Korobacteraceae bacterium
AGCATTTTCAGAGAAGGTGTAGACCGAGTTTCCTCAGGGGCTAAAGCCCGACAGCATGAATGCTGCGTACGGCACGGCTGAAGCCGTGCCCTTTCAAGGTGCCGGAAGGACCACACTAACTGTGAAATGGCCGTAGTACTAAGAAACGCGCCAGGTCCAGCAACCCACATGAACGAGAAGTCGGCAAACCGGAGAAGGATCCCAGGAAACGTAGCTGGCGATAGTGTCCTTTATCATTCACGATCTCAGCCGCTCCGAAAGTGCAACCAGAATCAAGACATACGATTAGACCGCAATCCTGTGTCTGGTTGGCCTTCGTTTTTGTCCACACTATTGATCGTGATCCCGTTGCCTTTTTGGCTTGGAAGCAACCGGAACCGCTAAACCAGCTCCGAGAACGGCCGACAAGTGAGCATCGGCCTACAATCCCTGACATGCCTGGGTCAAAGAAGGAGCTTTCAGTCAAGGCCTTCCTCCAAATCCTCGGCCATATACAGCATGCCCATGCGCCGCCGAGAACTTCCGGCACAGGGTAGTGCGATACCTTTCTGCCAATTAATAGGTGGGACTCGAATGGCGTTTTCTCCGCCGTGGTGCGGCAGCGGCAGGTAGAGCTTCAACCCCCGCACCCTTCACAAGCGCTTTCAGGATGACCAGCCTTTTCGAGAGGAGCCACAACCTCCGCAACTCAGCGCTTGGCGCCTCTCGTTTTTCGACCGCTGTTATTGGGAACTAAGCCGCACAGCAGCCGATACCGCTCTTCCAAGGTCTGAAATTCTGAGTAACCGACTAACCGATTGATCTCGTCGATACTGGCCAGTTGGCAAGCGACCGGGTCGATCCGTCCCGAAGTCCTCAGCGCCATCATCACCGTTTCCATGCCTTTTGCAGCGGCGCGCAGCTGCTGATTCGCATAGATGATCAGCTTGAAACCGGCGTCGCGCAGCTCATCGGTTGAATACTGCCAGGCGGTGGTCGGGACAATTGCAAGTGGCTTGCTCAACGAGGCGCTGCCGGCGACGCTGACGACGCTGGCAAACGTCTCCTTCGTCACGGCATGGATGAGAATGAGGTCCGCCCCTGCGTCGGCATATCGAGCCGCGCGCTCCAGCGCCTCTGCCATCCCCAGGCCAGCCACCAACGCCTCGGTACGCGCAATGACGGCGAAGTCGGTCGACCGCTGTGCCTCCTTGGCGATCCGGATCTTGGCGGTGAACTGTTCGGTTGGAACCAGCATGCGATCGGGAATGGAGTAGAGGCTTGAGCGCTTGGGAAAGACGCTGTCCTCGATGGAAACAGCCGCGGCTCCCGCGCGTTCCAGCGAGCGAATGGCGCGGCTTAGCTGGGCAACGTCTCCGTAGCCATTGTCGCAATCCACAATCGCGGGCATTTCGGCCGCTTCCAAAAGTTGCTCGGTGGTGTGCAGTAACTCGGTGAGCGTCAGTATGCCCGCATCCGGAAACCCTCGAGCCGCGGAAACGCAAAAGCTGCTAATCCACAAGGCATCGAAGCCGTGAGCCTGGACCAGCCGGGCTGAAAGCGCATCGTATGCACCGACGCCGATCAAGCAAGTATCTGTTTCAAGGCGTTTGCGAAACCGTGCTGCGGTGCTCAGCATGTAGTCCGCCCATTCATGATCGCTTTCAACCCTGGACTCCTTTGTGGATCTGGCGGAAAACAGATCAGCGAGTAATCTTACTGCAAGAACGCGGCATCAGCGCGCATTTTCGGCCGCCTGAATCGCGTCCAGAAACCTGCGCTTCAGCAGCTGGCGGGCCGGCTTTCCGGAAAGCTCCTTGGGAATTTGCTCGGTATGCATAAAGACGTCGGGAACCATAAAGTTTGGCAGCAGCCTGTGTAGCATCTTGCGCGTTTCCTGATCCGGCCTGGCACTCCCGTCGGTTCTCAGGTAGGCGACAATCCTAGCCCGGCTGAAATCGCGGTTATCGTCCTCTGGAATGAACACGCACACGCACTCGTCTGTAATCCCTTCCCTTACGATGGCGGCCTCAATCTCTTCGAGGCTTATGCGGTATCCATGCTTTTTTATGATGTTATCCAAACGCCGCAGGAAGACGTAGTCGCTATTCGCGTCGAGGGTGACCAGATCCGAGGTTTTATAGTAACGCACCCCATCTTCGAAGTTTGAAATCACCTTTGCTGTTAATTCCGGAGCTCTCCAATACCCGGCCATAACCTGCACGCCGCCAATATAGAGTTCGCCGCTCTCACCTACACCGATTTCCCGTCCTTGTTCATTGATCGCTCGAAAGCTCACATTCTTGTGAGGTTTTCCGATCGGGATCGGCTTGCTCGGATCGGTCTCTTCTGTGATCTCATAGGTACAACAGGCGACGGTGGTTTCGGTTGGTCCATACCGGTTGAACAAGCGAACTTGGGGAAGCTTACTCTTAATTTTGTGGAAAACCTCGGGCATCACCACATCGCCGCCAACGGACATGGTCTTCATAGTGGCGTAAGCCCTCGGCTGAAAGGCCCCTTTCTGTGCCAGAAGCTTGAATACCGGTAATGTGCAGCTTATATGGGTGATGCCGTAACGCTGTATTCTCTCTTCGATTACTTGGGGAAAAATCAACGTCTCATCCATCAGGTAGACTGTTCCGCCCGAATACAAGGGGCAGAAGATATCGGTGAAGGAGGCGTCAAACGAGAATGGCTTCACACTGATAATGCGAGTGTGCTCATTGAAGCCATACATCAAAACTGTTTCCCGAACATAGTTGAGAAGACTCTCATGCCTGATCGCTACCCCTTTAGGCATGTTGGTAGAGCCCGAAGTATAAATAATGTAAGCAATATCGTTCCCTGTAACCGCACGCCGGCTTGGACTCCGGACCTCTGTGGTTCGGTCGATCTTTTCCAACTGGTCTATGGAAATAAAGCGCACTTCAGGGCCCGCCAGGGTAGATAAGCGCGGGATACTTGCAGAATTTGTTATGACATGCCGCGCCCTAGAATCGCTCAAAATGTACCGAATGCGGTCGTCGTGATTCTTAGCGTCAACCGGCAAATAGATCGCGCCGACTTTGAGGATGGCGGCCAGCGCCCTTATGAAGTTCAGTGACTTATCCAGGACTACGGCGACCGGTTCTCCCTTCTGTACTTCCAGAATCCTGAGCTGATGCGAGAGGTCATCCGAGTCGCGCGCCAGTTGGATGAAACTCAGCGTCGCCGCGTCATGACAATAAGCGATACCTTCGCCATAAAGCTGCGCGCTTCTGTCTATGATCCCGCTTGCACTCCTGACATGCTCCATCAGTGTCTCCCGGTTTCAACCAGCCTACCCCCTACTGCGCGCCATGTTTAGCGGGGCGGTCACCTTACACCCTGCTTCTTGACCGTCTCTCCTCGTCTAGAATGCTCTCCATCTCCATGACCAGGTCGCCGGCACTTAACACCTGGTGATGACGATTCGCATATTCGCAACGCCAGCCATGAACCGGTTCGGTATTCGGCTTATTTATATCGACTATGCCATGCAGATGACCGCTCTCGACGTGCGGCGTCATTCGATCAATGAATCCCTCCGGATTAATCCGGGGCATCGCAGCATAAAGTCTGTGTCGCCGAGTACCAATCCGCCGCGCCGATAGCTCCTTCAACGCACCAATCATTGCTAACGCGCTCTCACTGCATACGATAATCATCCGCACCGGTTCCGTCAGGTAGTCATCATCGAGGAACACGGGTACGCTGGCTCCCAGAATATCTCCGCCGTGCTCTATGAGCACCATGTCCGGTCGCGGCCACGGCTCATACCGGTCAGCTGGTGGCCTTTTGTACCGTGGAATACGGCGTGGGTCGTCGAGATAATGGTATAGCCTAGTGATGGCGCGCTTATAAAGAGCGGCATCGATCGAATAGGTTGTAGGCAAGCCGACAAAGCCAAAATTCATTCCCCAGGCAGCACCGCTGTTTGTATGGAGCAGCGAGTCTTGAACCCACTCGGTTCCGGAGGCTTTGATAGCAGCACAAGTAACTTTCTGTGATAATTCCTGCAGCAATCGGCACGCTACTGTGGTCTTACCTACATCTGTAGTGGTTCCGAGAACTAACAATACTGGCGATATTTCAACCTGCGGTTGAGGATCGCTTGAATCAAGGCCGGAGATGGATATCGTATTGAGGTAGGTTTGCCGCGAAGAATCGTACAGTATTCCTATCACCTCGACGTCGGCCGGCCGGCCATATCCAGTCTGCTCGGATAGTGCAGGGGAACAGCCCGTACAGTAACCTATGCCTCCGGATTGTGCTATCCACTGCAAGACCAGTTTGTTGTACGAACAGCGCTTCTCCCCGAAACTGGCAGCGAAGTACTTTGTCGAATTTCGCTCGCAAATCACTCCGACATATATGCGCCCAGAAACAATATCAACCCTTCCGCCCCAGGTAGTTTCCATATCTGGAAAAGGACCGGGCTCCAGCACGCGGAATAGTACGACGTCGCCTACGCGGGCAATTAATTCATCTCCCGATCTGACTTCTAACTCTTCGCGTAATCGATGATCCATTCGCTGCGTGGTGAGGATCGCCGCCTCCAGCGCAGGAACATCGTCGGCCAGCCAATCCAGGCCGCGCATCATGGATGAAATGCCGTGAATTTCAAAGGAGCGAAGCGGCATCCGTCGCAATAGACCGTTAGATTCCATGCGGGACTACCTCCAGGCCGCGCCGGTAACACGCGACAATTTTACGGCGGGTCAATAGCGAGCTCTCAAACAGGGTCGCCCCCGCGTTGTCGAACAAACTCGATGAAGCGATCCCGTATAGCAAGAGGAGTTAAGGCCGGCCGTCCTACTTTTCCTTCCGTGCCTTCGAGAAGCCTAATATGAATGAAGTGTGGTCCCGGTCTATCCATGCAACAACGTAGAACGGCATCCAAGCCTTCCTGACGAGCCAAACTGACAGAAGATGCGAAACTCGATGCGTGAGCAATCCCGGCGAAATCTACGGTGGGAGAGATAGTTGGCTGACCGCCGGTCGAGTCATATCGTGCGTTATCTAACACTATGTGTATAAGGCCGGGTGGCTGATAATGCCCGATCGACGCTAAGGTTTGCAGTCTCATGAGGGCGGCTCCGTCGCCATCCAGCACAATAACCTTGCCGCGAGCGTAGTGCAGCGCCAGGCCTAATCCAATCATTGAGGCGCTACCCATGCTGCCGATAACATAGAAATTCCCAGGACGATCACAGCAGTTGTAGAGTTCCCGTGATGTGTAACCTGTCGTTGAGACAACCAGGTCGTCGCAGCCCACGTGTGTCATGATGGTCTCAATCGCATGAATGCGCCTCATGCACGCAGGTTCAGCGGGAAACTGCTGTATCGTTCCTGGCGGCCTGCTATCGCGAGCCGACGTCTTCTCTTCGCCTTGAAACGACATGACGCCGTTGCTCAAAATGAAAGCGAACGGCAAAGAACGGCTTTTCATATATTGGACGGAAGACTCCAGGCTGTCCCGTAATTCAGCCAATGTTCTCGGGAAGGGCCTATGCCTCACCCCAAACAAGTCCATCGATTGACAGGTAATTCGACCCATCAAATCATGCTGCGGTTCGTCAGCATGTCCTGGCTCTCCCCTCCAGGAAATGATCAGCAACACGGGAAGCCGGAAGGTATACATAAGGGAAGTGAGCGCGCCCATCATGTTGCCGATCCCGGAATTCTGAGAGAGTACAACTGGGCTCCTGCCTGTCAGATATGCGCCTGCGGCAATTCCGATGGCATCGCCCTCATTGGGCGTTGCTATGAAACAATTGGTGGAGTTCAGGACCCCGGCCAGCAGGGGTTGCAGGGTTGAGCAAGGCACCCCCAGGTAGGGGCCAAAGCCGTGTTCGCCAAGGCAGCTTACAACGTGAGTCGCGTCCATCATCTAGACAGAGTCCGCTCCTACTCAGATTTGCTAACGTTCGTTTTGCCAATACCCTATCTGACAACAAAGGTCCAACACGCACCATCAACCGGGTGGCCTTAGATGCGATGTACAGAGATAGTCTCGAACCGAGGCATTGGCAAAACCGCGCTTGAATCTTGCCAGCCCGTCGGAGCGCGGCCCCCTGAAATCTGCCGATCCGCCAAGGAAGATGTAGCGGCAATCGACATAGTTCTCGATCACATAAGCAAACGTCGCGTAAGGACCAGAAATCGCCAGTCCGGTCTGGTTGGACGCACCATCGATGTAGTAAAGAACGTCCTTGAACCGAAGCCAGATATTCATGGTAACGATTTCATGTTCGTGGTGAGCGGCAATTACGTCTACTCCTTCGAGTCCTGCGAGCATCTCAAAATACTTCGGCGGTGTGGAATCGACCGCTACCCGTATTTCGCGGTTGCTTTGGTACAGCTGCCACCAGCGTTCCAGCAATGGCGCCAACGAAAGCCGATCGATAGCGCATACCTTGTTCGCATTGGCGATCATTTTCCGGTGACGTTTGTGAAGGCGCATCCGTCCCAACCCGCGATCGATCAAGTAATTCTCGTTGAAAGGGCGGCAACTGCCAAACGCAGCTTCCATGACGGTCTGGCTGGGAGACCACATCGGATCTGTGACCAGAGACACGGACGCAACGCCTGCGCGCCTCAGCCGCTCGAGTCCGCCCCGGAGATCACAGTCCGGGTCGAGCGACGAATGCGCGGAAACGCCGGTTGCGTGCTGAACTTGCTGAAGGCTGGGAGCAGTCTTTAGAAGTACATGTGTTCGCCACTCGGGAACGTGGAATACCTTTCTGCCGGTTGCTTCGAAGGCCTTCGCATACGGTTCGGAACACTTCGGGTGCGCGAAAGACGGAGGGGGTGCGGCGTTCCGGGAAGCTTCGAGCGCCTTAACAAGTTCTCGATTGCGCTTCTCAAGATCCTCGGCCTTGGTGAGAAGTGCTTGATTCAATTCGCGCAGCTTCGAGATCTCCGCAAGATCCTCGCGACTTGAGAGGTAGGCTTCGCCACCCGCCAGAAAACGGCGATACCAGAATCGAAGCTGCTTCTTCGAACGGCCTGTCTCCCTGGCAAGCGTCTCGAGGCTCTTGCCGCTCAGAAGCTGTTCGACGAGCTGCATCTTGAGCTCGGTCTCACACTGGGCCCGCTGCTGTCGCGTGCTCCCGGTTACTTCTTGACACCGATCCGTCTGGTTGTTCATCCTGAAGCGACCTGAGGTTCTTCGACTCCGGCGTGTAAAAATTTCAGCGGGCAGAACCGCAACCCCATTCGCGCTTCCGGCCAGTGTAGAGCATATGAGAACAGCCCTCAATGACGATATCGAGAGAATCGTTACGGCAACCGTTCAGAAATATCTGGGTGTTTCTGCGGCCCTGCCGCTTTCCACCCGGTTGGCCGAGGACCTCGGAATCGACTCGCTGGGGTCGGTGAGCATTATTATGGAACTTGCAGACGAACTTAAGTTGGACTTAATGGCCATCGAGATAAGCCCAAAAGAGATTGTCAGTCTACGGGATCTGGTTTCACTTGTAACATCGCTTGTCGAAGCGTCGAATCGTTGAGCGGGCGAGCGGCAATTTGACAAGCCGTTCAACGGTGCATACAATCGCCGCTCTAGATGCGCCCGTAGCTCAAGGTTATCGTGTAGCTACAACAAGGCGGCACTTGAGCATCTTGTAGGGGGACTACCAAGGATCTTGCGCGCTTTTGCCTTCAGGTTCGCTAAGGTGCGTTCTTAACGGCTGTAGGTAGGGAGGAGACCCCGTCCTTTCTGCGTGGCAGAGTCGAACGCAGAACGACTCGACGCGCGAGTCCAGTATGAAGGTGCTACAGGTGAAGCTGCTAGCTTACCGAGAGCACTGCCCTGGTAAGGCAGAAGGTGCGGGTTCGAGTCCCGTCGGGCGTACCAGCTTTTTCTCGGGCAACGGAATGGCTAGCCAGGAGGCCGACGTCGCCAGAGGGGCTTCGTGCATCGATCGATGTCCCACCTTCGGATAGCAGATTCGCGGAGTTAGAGCGGTTAAAACGGCACGTGAGCTCCTCTATCGTTATGACTAGTTAACTGAGAACGACAGGAAGCCGCTTCGGTCGGATCTGCAATATGTCATTTCGGACCCGAAGGCAGATCTGATACCGGCAAGGAAGAACTGATCGAGATAAGGCTTGGAAAGGCGACCAAGGTTGTTCTCGACTTGCTGGCGAAAATTGCCGTTGAGTCGACGAGGGGCCTAGAGAATCTCAACCCACAACCCAACCCACAAAACGCGATGTCTTGCACGACTTCCGCGTACTTAGGCAGTCTCCGCGGACTTGTAAGTCGTTGTAAAACCTATTAACGCTAGATTGACACGGTAGAGGTCAGGAGTTCGAGTCTCCTCGTGCCTACCATTTTCTTCTTTAGATTCAGCGCCTTCACGCATCATGCGGCTGAACTTCAATGATCTCCAGTGCGAGGGTTGCGGGAAGGCATTCGATCATTCGATAGCAAACCGGATCGGTAAAGCCAAGGGCAGGCCAGGCCACGGTTGCCCGTGACCTTCTGGCTTGAGACGAGTTGGGACCAGAGTTGGGACCAACTCAAGTGGTGTTTTTCGACCCAAAAAGCTCGTAAGTCGCGCCGGATCAACAAAGTATTATCTGGCTACGAACCAGAAGGTCGGGAGTTCGAATCTCTCAGGGCGCGCCACCTTAATCCACCTGTAGATCAATCACTTAAGCAGCCTGCGTGCCAGCCTTCACCGAGGCAGTTTGTAGCCCATGTAGCCCAAACGGCAGTTTGAAGCCCAATCCTGCAGCTTCTGCTTCCTTCTTGCGAAAGGCCACGTTCCTCCGAATCTGTAACACATAATCGTCTGTAACCGTCTTGGTTGCATGTCCGATCCAGAAAGTGATCAGATCACTCGACACCCGTTGCTCCCGTAGATGACTGGTGCGGAAGCGCCGGAAGGCATGCAGCCCCACTTTGTGAATCCGGTGTAACGCCCGCAGTGCATTGCGTTGGCTGAGGAGTCATTGATTTTGTTGACCGCGATCCACTCGCGGGTTTTTGTTTGGCTACCGCTTTGCTTTGGCACCCTCAGCGATCACCCAAAACCGGCCAATGGTAATCACCTGAAAACCGGCCAACGAGAATAACGTCCGGGACATTGACGCCCGCAGAGGCTTGTAGCCTCCGAGGGCATGGCCAATGTCTTGAACG
>JBAVSY010000126.1:0-19581 GCA_049695855.1 Candidatus Korobacteraceae bacterium
CGTGCAACCGAATGCGTGGCAACTTATAATAGCTTGCCTGCCAAACCGCGGGCACAATCTGCAGCCAGAAGGGTCTCGGTTCAATTGAGCCTGCGTCTTCGCTGGCCAGCCATTGCGCTGGTCTACCTGTGTTTTCTGATCATCGTCGCTGCGACCGTTGTCGCGCAAAAGCCAGCGCCGGCGAAAGGCGGAGCCACTTCCAGCCCTCCTGCCGGGCAAAACCCAGCGGCGTCGGGAACGAATCCACCTCCCGAAGGCGCTGCCCCGCCGCTTCCGATGGCTCCGAAGGAGGTGCAAAACCGCTTCGCGCCGTTGGACGACCTGCTGCACGACGCAGTGAAGAACGGCAACGCGCCGGGCGGGGTGCTGCTGGTAGGCCACGATGGAATGTTTGTCTATCGCAAGGCCTTCGGCAATCGGGTGGTCGAACCCAAGCCGGAGCCGATGACGCCGGACACCATCTTCGACCTGGCGTCGCTCACCAAAGTCATCGCGACAACCACCAGCGTGATGCGTCTGGAACAGCTGGGCCAGATCAAGCTGAACGATCCGGTGGCGAAGTATATTCCCGACTTCGCGCAGAACGGCAAGGGGGAAGTGACCATCCGTCAGTTGCTTACCCATTATTCGGGGCTGCCTGCCGATCTTGATCTGAAACAGCCGTGGAGCGGACTGGAGGAAGGCTACAGCCGGGCCAACGCAGCCACCCTGGTGAGCCCGCCGGGCTCGACCTTCCGCTACAGCGACGTTGGCTTCATCGTACTGGGCGAGTTGGTGCAGAAAGTCAGTGGCATGCCGCTGGACCAGTATGCCCAGAACTACATCTTCGGTCCGCTGGGAATGACCTCGACGCGATTCAATCCGCCGCAGACGTGGGTGCCGCGCATCGCTCCCACGCAAAGGGACGAACATACGGGACAGGTTTTGCGCGGGGTAGTGCACGATCCCAGCGCACATCAGATGGGCGGCGTGGCCGGCGATGCCGGCCTGTTTTCCAACGCCGACGATGTAGCGAAGTTTGCGCAAGCGCTGTTGAACGGTGGAGCACCGATCCTGTCTCCGCTCATTGTGGAGAAAATGACCACGCCGCAGCAGCCGGCGAATTATCCCGATGTGCGCGGCCTGGGATGGGACATCGACTCGCCGTTTTCCTCCAATCGCGGCGAACTGTTGCCGGTGGGTTCGTTTGGTCATACCGGCTTTACCGGCACTTCGCTGTGGATTGATCCCACGACCAATACTTTCATCATTCTGCTGACCAACGCGGTGAACCTGAAGGAAGGCAACGTGGTCGCCTTGCGCACGGAAGTGGCGACGGCCGTGGCCGCGGCGCTGCAGCTGAAGCCCAGCGAAGAGCAAAAGATGCGCCTGGCGCGAATCACCGGGTATAACGAGGCGGCCATGGCCGCGCGCAGAATCATCGTGCGCAATGGCAAGGTGCTGAACGGCATCGATGTGCTGGAGGAACGACAGTTTGAGCCGCTCAAAGTGCCGAACGTAACCACTGCCCGCGTGGGACTGCTCACCAACCAGACCGGCGTCGACAGCCGAGGGAAACGAACCATCGATGTATTGGAGCGGGTGCCGGGAGCCCAACTGGTAGCCATCTTCAGTCCCGAACACGGGGTGCAAGGCACGGCCGACAGCACCGACATCGCCAATTCCAAAGACAGTGCCTCGGGCGTGCCGATTTACAGCGTGTACGGCGACACCGACGCCAAACGCCGGCCGTCGCCCAACGTGATCAAGAATCTGGATGTCCTGGTAGTCGATCTTCAGGATGTAGGCGCTCGCTTCTATACCTATGCCACCACCATGGGATATTTTCTGGAAGCCGCCGCCAAGGCGCACAAGCCGATCATCGTGCTCGATCGGCCTAATCCGATTACCGGCGCCTACGTACAGGGTCCGGTTTCCGACCCGGGACAGGAAAGCTTCGTGAATTACTACTCGCTGCCAGTGCGGCATGGCATGACGATGGGGGAGCTGGCCAAGCTGTTCAACGAGGAAAAACACATTGACGCCGATCTCACCGTAATTCCCATGCGAGGCTGGCTGCGGGGTGACTGGTTCGACTCGACTGGAGATCTTTGGGTCAGTCCCTCGCCCAATCTTCGCGATCTCGAGCAGGCGGCTTTGTATCCGGGAGTGGCGCTGATCGAAGGAACCAACGTTTCCGTGGGACGCGGCACCGATAGCCCGTTCAAGCTAGTGGGAGCACCGTGGGTCGATGCGAAAGAACTGGCCAGCTATCTGAACGAACGCAACATCGCCGGAGTGCGATTTGTGCCCACCACGTTCACGCCAACCTCCAGCACCCACGCTCGCCAGCAGTGCGCCGGAGTGAGCATCATCGTCACCAATCGCGACATGCTGGACGCCCCGGAACTGGGCCTGGAACTGGCGGCGGCGCTGCACAAGTTCTATCCCATGGGATTCGACACCAGCCACATTAATCAGCAGTTGGTGAATCAGGCGGCGTTCAAAGCGCTGCTGGCAGGCGAGGATCCACATCGCATTGCCGCCGATTGGCAGGACAAGCTGGACCAGTTTATGGAGATGCGGGCGAAGTATTTGATCTATTGAGGAGCATCGGTTCGCGGGGACTGGAGCTGAGCCCGCGTTTGTGTCGGTATCTCAACTGGTTTTAGCTTTCGGCAGTGGAGTGCGAGAGTCAAGAAACAAGCGCCGTAGGCGGGATATAGGTTAGCCCAGCCCTATCAGGGCTGGGTGGGCGAGCGAAGAAGATATGGAGAGTGCCGTAGGCACGGCACTGTCCTCTCTCCACCTCAACACGCTTGGCCATGAATCACAAGCAATGGGACGTTTCTGTGCAAGAAGCTATGGCGTGCCCACGGCACTCGTTTCTGGTTGCTTCCTAACCCAGCCCTGATAGGGCTGGGCTAACTTATGCCGCGCCTACGGCGCTCTATTGAGCATTGGCCGGGCGATGCATCTTCGCCGGATCCAGAGCCAGGTTGCTCTCCAGCACCATCTCGATGGAAGAACCGGTGCCTAGCTGAATCTCCGGACCGCGGCTCAACAGCACCGTGGCCAGTCCGATAACGCCGCCGGCGCCGGCGCCGATGGCCGCACCTTTTCCGCCGTCAGCAATGGCCCCGATGCCAGCCCCCGGAATGGTGGCCTCCGCGATGGTTGCAGCGTCCTTTCCTTTGCCGCTATCGCCCTCGATGGTGCCTTCCTTGCCTTTCATGCTGGTATCTTGCGAACCCGGAGTGCCTTGCACCGCGCCCGGCAGCAGGATGGTGTATCCGTTAGGAAAGATCATGGAGGTGAAGCTCATCTGCAATTCGGCGCGTCCCTTGACCCGTCCCGGACGCAGCACCCGGCGGACCTCACCTTGCACAAAGGTTCCGGCGGGAATAACAATCTGGTCATTCTGGGTGATGGGAAACGCGGTCTGGGCATAAACCGGATCGCCCGGGCGGGCATTCTTGCTGCTGACACCTTGCTTCAGGGTAAGCGGAATTTTCGTGCCGGCAGGGACAGTGATGGGGGTTGGCGTGGGGGCGGGTGGATCGGTATTAGGCGGGGAGGCAGCGGCCGAGGTCGTGCGTGGCGTGAGATGCGGCACGTCGGCGCTGGTCTGACCCGAGGCCGAAATCGTGGCCAAGCTCAAGCTCACGGTCGTGGCAAACAAAACGAGCGCTCTCATTGTCCTCTCCAGTCCAACCGGCCGGTCCCACATTCAGATGAACGCCATAGCGATACAAAAGTCGCGCCCACTGTGCTTCTCAGGTTATAGAACCTACTTCAGGTTATACAACGCGTTGACGTGCGCGGTGACCGTAATTTTTTCGGCTCCAAACTCGGCAGTAGGAGGCGCGGGAGCAGGCGCTCCGGCCGAGGCCGTCATGGCCTTGGCCATCATGGGACGGACCGGAGTTTGCTCGTAGGTATCGACCGAGGCGTACGACAACTCTCCCAACGTTCGGCCGCTGGAACGCGCTACGGCATTGGCCTCGTCATGGGTGCGGCGCAAGGCGTCTTCCACGGCTTTGATCTTCGCCGCGTCGATGTCGTCCAGCAGATAGCTGATCGAGGTGTCCGTCACCTCCATGTTCGACAGTCCTTCGGTGAGCGGTCCTATCTTGGAAAAATCTTTCAGCTTGATACTTATATTGGCTTCCACGCGATAGCCCACCAGCTTGCGTTTCGGATTCTTGTAATCATAGATCGGCTGGGTGGTAAAGCGGCTGATCTGGGCGTCCTTGGGATCGAGTCCATTGTTGCGCAGCAGTTGCCGGATCTGCTCGGCCGCCTGCGTAGCTTTCTGAGTTGCATCCTGCAGCTTGTCTTCCTGGGCCGAAACATTGAATTGCATCAGGGCAGTGTCGGGATCGGAATCGAACTTGCCGTCAGCTCCAACCCATAACGTGTTAGGCAGCGGATTAACGGAGCGATCCTGCCCCGCCATCGGCATCGCAACGGCCGCGACGATCAGTAACCCTGCGACGATGGGGATTATGTGTTTTTGCATGATACTTTCTAGACGCCTCGTAGCTGGAAGAGTAAGCCGATCGCACGCCATCAGCCAGGGACGAAGGGTTTGCCAGCGCCGAATGATAATCCGGAAAAGCAAGTTTGGCCATGGGACGCTGGTGCAAATGTCATAAAGACAACACCGCTCACCTCGGATCATCCGGCCTTTCTATAAATTGCTTAGGTTCCCGTTAAGGGAACGAGGCGCGGTAAAAGCCGGTTTGAGTCTCTGGAATCTACTGCCTACAGCGTGCGGGAATCAAGCTTACTATGTACTTTTCAGGGCTCAGGCATCATCCAAACGTTGTCAAGGTGAATCTAAGCAGGTAAGTTTCTGCTAGACGCCACTTCCTGCACCGGCGTCGGAATTGCGAGGCTCCGATGCGCCGATGGTATGTGCCACTTACCCTGCTGGGGCTGGGAAGTATTGGTGCGTTTCTGCTCAGCGAGCGGGGCCGGAGTGTAGTGCGCGGGCTGTTCGAGGGCTTCGGCGATGCTCCCGACCGATGGCTGGAATGGAACGATACCATCGACGGCGAGATGGAGCGCATCCGGACGGCACTGAATCAGATCGCGGAGTCACTTGGTCCGCATCCTGAGCTGAGCCAGGAATAAAGCTCACCCGATTTTGTAATTGTTTTTTAGCGGTTACGCCGGCGCCAGCTGGTTGATTCTTCCTGCCATCTTGATGTCGCGTTGAGTGACGCCGCCGGAATCGTGCGAAACCAGAGTCAGCGTCACTTTGTTGTAGTTAATCAAAATGTCGGGATGATGATTGACCGCTTCCGCCGCTTCCGCGATACGATTCACGAACTCCATGGCTTCGACGAAATTACCAAACTGAAAAACGCGCTCGATGGCGTTGCCATTTTTCTTCCAGCCGGGGAGTTGTTGCAAGGCCTGCTGAATCTCGGCGTCCGATAAGACAGTGCTCATCACAGATTCCTATAACTCCTCACTCGCCCGCGTCGGGCGAGGCGCCGCTAGCCTGACCTCGCTGGGTCTTCAGTTGGATCCGCGGGCTGCCTTGATTCCGTAGCGTCGATGGGCAGTCTGGTTCTCAATTTCATTTCGCAGCTCCAGCCAGATGTGTTCCGGGATCCCCAGAAAAATCTTGACCACTTCGGGGTCGAACTGTTTGCCGGCATTCCGTTCAATCTCGCGCCGTCCGGAGGAGATGGACTGAGCGGCGCGATAGGGACGGTCGGAAGTCATCGCATCGAAGGTGTCGGCAATGGCAAATATGCGCGCGCCCAGCGGAATCTGATCGCCCTTGAGGCCACGCGGATAGCCGCTGCCGTCGTAACGCTCCTGGTGCGAATACACGATGTCGGAAGCTTCCTGCAGGAAAGGGATTTTGCGCAACATCTGATAGCCCAACAGAGCATGCTCGCGCATGATCGCCTGTTCCTCGGGGCTGAGCCGTCCGGGCTTGCGCAGAATTGCGTCGGGAATTGCCATTTTGCCGACATCATGCAGAAAGGCGCCACGCGCGATGATGCGCACCCGCTCCTGCGGCAGCTCCATGGCGCGCGCGATAGCGATGGTGAAGGCGGTCACGCGCTTGGAGTGGCCTTCGGTTTCGGCATCCTTGAGATCGAGAGCATCGCCCAGAGCCTCCAGGGTGATGTCATAGGAGCGCTCCAGATCGGTCAGCGCTTTGCGCAGCATCTCGGTGCGGGCCGAGACCAGCGACTCCAACTTGGTTTGATAAGCGAGGTTCTCCACCTTGAGCCGGCGAGTCTCGATGGCCCGGCGCACCATGGCCAGTAACTGCTCCCTCTCGAACGGCTTCAGCAGGTAGTCATACGCGCCGTTGCGAATGGCTGCCAGCGCCACCGAAATGTCGTGGACGGCAGTCACCATGACCACGGGGATATCGGGATGCTCAATCTGCATGCGCGAGAGCAAGGTGAGGCCGTCCATCCCTTCCATAATCAAATCGGAAAGAACGATGGAGATGCCATCGTCAGCCCGCAGAATCGCCAGGGCGTCGTGGCCGGAGGTAACAGGTTGGCAGACGAATCCGGATTGAATCAGGATGGAGCACATCACGTCCCGGATCGAATCTTCATCGTCAACGACTAATATGCGTTGGTCGGCCATGGCAAATGGTAAGAACTGAGTCGGTCACGAGGTGACGCTCACTATCAATTGCTCGATTGTAGCTACGTAAACCTTAATTGTGTCTAAATTTCCGATTGGCAAGCTGCGTTCTTTTGCGCTCTTAATTCTTCCCGCGCGAGGTACCGGGATTCGGAAAAAGTTACACGTCGGCTCCAGTGGCAGTTGGTATCCGGATGCCAACTCAGAGCAGTTCAGCGCCAACTTGTCCCTCCGATGACCCCGCAAACTTCCGGCTGAACCGGTGCCAGCTCCCAGCCGTTATTGAACAATCAAATAGTTAGACACTTAATTTTCAAGCATTTAGTGACGGATCGCAATGATACCGAGCGGGCCGCGCAAGTTTGGGCACATCGATTGCTTAGTACTAAAGTGTCGCTGATTCAAGGATCGACCAAGCCCGCGACGGACAGCAATTACCAAAGGGAGACAACAATGAACCTCAGTATTCAGGACGCAAAGATGACCGGTCTTGCCGCATACATGCCAGCCGTTCTACAGCTTACCGTGGAAAGCCCTAGCGAGATATACGAGCAGAACCGCCATCGGGTTTACTCCTTGGCGTTCTGGATGACCGACAACGAATTGGCGGCGGAAGAACTGATGACCCACACCTTCTGCCGCGCCTTTGGCAGCGCCTCTGCCCCCAGCGCCGAAGAGATTGATCGCGCGCTGATCGCCGAACTGCGCGAATATGCGCCGCTGGGCACGCTAACCCTAAATTGTCTCCCGAGCCAGAAAGTATTGTCCGTGCGTCACAACACGCTGCGCGTGGACCTGGAGCGAGCCGTGGTGCAGCTGCCGGCTACCGAAAAAATGATTTTCCTGATGCACGATGTGGAAGGCTACGATCACGCCCGCATCGCGAGCCTGCTGAGCATCACCGAAGACGGCTCGCGCCATGGACTTCACCAGGCGCGGCTCCGCATGCGCGAGCTGCTGGCGAAATAAGTTTTGTTTCCGCCGTATCTCAACCCCTCTCCTGAAATCTCTAAGCCCCTCGCGAGAGGGGCATTTTTGTAGGTCGGAATGGGGGTCGCAAGCGCGCTCTATTTGGGAGCGTCCACTTCTTCGGCTTTGTCGAGCTCCTCTTCCTCCCCGCGTTTCAGCGGACGAAGCAGGGGGAAGAGGATCACGTCGCGAATGGAGCGCGAATCGGTCAGCAGCATGGTCAGCCGGTCGATCCCCACTCCTTCGCCGGCGGCCGGGGGTAAACCATACGACAGTGCGCGGATGTAGTCTTCGTCCATCTGGTGGGCTTCCTCGTCGCCACGGGCGCGTTCGCCCAGTTGCTGTTCGAAGCGGCGGCGCTGCTCCTCAGGATCGTTCAATTCGCTGAAGGCGTTGCCGATCTCCAGTCCTCCGGCAAAGATTTCGAAGCGTTCCACCCACTCCGCGTTCTCTTCCGGTTCGCGCTTGTTCTTTGACAGCGGCGAGATGGCCAGCGGGAAGTCATAGATAAACGTTGGCTGGATCAGGTGCGGCTCGGCGACGAACTCGAAAATTTCGGCGATAGTTTTGCCATCGGGAGCGACCGGATCGTATGGGATGTGCGTATTGGCAGCATTGTAGCGACGAACCATGGCGGCAATCTGCTCGGAACTGGAGAAGTCACTCATCTCCGGCTTATCGCCGGCACTCTCCGGCCAGAATTTGATAATGGCCTCGCGCATTGACAGCCGCTGCACATTGCCGAAGTCAACCTCGTGTCCGTTGAAGTGAGCCACCGCTGTGCCGTTGACGTCGCGCGCCACCTGGGCCAGCATCTCGGCGGTGAAGTCCATCATGTCGCGATAATCCGCGTAGGCCATGTAGAACTCCAGCATGGTGAACTCAGGATTGTGCTGGGTCGAGATGCCTTCATTGCGGAAGTTGCGATTGATCTCGTAGACGCGGTCCATGCCGCCGACCACCAGCCGCTTCAGATACAGCTCGGGCGCGATGCGCAGGTAGAGATCGATATCCAGCGTGTTGTGATGAGTGGTAAACGGCTTGGCCACCGCCCCGCCGGCGATGGCGTGCATCATTGGAGTTTCCACTTCGATGAAGCCGTGCGCATCGAGAAAGCGCCGCATCGACTGCACAACCTTGGCGCGCTTGGTGAAGACCTCGCGCACTTCGGGATTCATGAAGAGATCGACATAGCGCCGGCGATAGCGCGTCTCCACGTCTTGCAGGCCGTGCCACTTCTCTGGCAAAGGAAGCAGGTCTTTCACCAGGAAAGTTATTTCCTCCACGTGGATTGTGAGCTCGTTGGTGCGGGTGCGAAACAGATATCCCTTCACGCCAATGTAGTCGCCGATGTCGAGCAGCTTGTAAAGCTGGAATGCTTTTTCGCCGACAGCATCGAGCCGGACGTAAATCTGCAGGCGCTTGCCAGCTTGCTGCATGTGAGCGAAGCCCGCCTTGCCTTGCACGCGAATGGACATCAGGCGTCCGGCGACGCTGACATTGACGCGGGGCGATTCCAGTTCCGGCCCGGTCTTGGCGGAGAATTCGTCGACCACCTGAGGAATGGTGTGGGTGGTTTCGTAGCGATAGGGATAAGCCGTCTGTCCCAGCGCCTCAATCTGCTTCAGCTTTTCTTTACGTAGCTCGTAAATTTTCTGATCAAGCGCCACAGTGATTCCTGGTGTCTCAAAGTGTCAGAGTAATAGATGTAAAACTCAATTATAGAAGGTGAGGTATGAACCCTTGCGCGAGAGAGTCAGAACGTGAGCCGTTTGAGTTCTGCGACCGCAGTACGTAGCGAGTCGATGCACCGTTCCGGCAGTTCAGCGTTGAGCCGGGTCCATTCATAAAGTCGATTCGCCGCAGGCGGAATCAAGCCGCTCCAGTCGCGGTGCTCATGCTTATAATCCGTTTGCTCGTCTACGGTGTGCTCGTTCAGGCAAAGAATCCATGTTTCGATGTTGCGCTTGGGAACCAGGCGGGCTATTAGTTCCGACTCGGCGATGGCCGATTTGCACTCTTCCTTCAAGGCCCGATCTAGCTGCGCCAGCCTTTCCTCAACGGTATGGCTATCGGCGTCGATTATCACGATCAGTGCAGTTCGGGCTCGCGCTTGACGATTGCGGTATGCGCTGACTTGCTTGACAAATGTTTTCTGCACCCAACTCTCGGCGCTTCCTCTACCCGCCGGAGAATGCTCAATCCGTATTTCGCGTCCCTTTATGCCGCAGTTGATCAAATATCGATAGAGCAACATCCTGTGATGATGATCTTCAAAGACCAAGATCACCAGGGACGGCTTACTCATTTTCCCATCCCCGGGCGATTAATTCCGAGGGCAGTAAAATACCGTTTTGATCAGCTCTAAACCTCTCGGTTCGAACCTGGTCATTTCCTGCGCGGAAGAAAAGCAATCCATAATTTACCGCCCACTGATTCAACAGTTCGGGATGATGGGAGATAAGAATAAGCTGTCCACCGCTGTCCTCAACCGCCTGTTCTGCCGCCAGAAGCCACGGTTGTATTTCGCGTAAGGAGATAAAATTGTCGGGCTCATCAATGAAGACCGTTTCGCGTTTCGTAATTAGAAATTGCAGAACCGCATACAACCCAAGAAGGCAGCGCTGTCCTTCGGACAACTCGGATAACCTGTAATTGGCCTTTTCTTGGCTGGGACTCACGAAGTCAGCCCAGAGCTTTCGAGTTCCATCCTCATCGGCAGCAAAACGCAAGGTCTGAAACCCGTTTAGCGATTCCCTCATGCAGCTGAGGAATCGAACATTGTCCTCGGGGTATTCCTGGATTAAGTAACGATACCAAGGGGCGAAATTCCCGAGGTCGTCCTCAGGCTGCTGCTGTTCATTATCGGCGACCTCGTCCATTTCGCCCGGGTAAGCGTCAATCGAAATGCAGTGGACAGTGTCAAGCCACTCGGCAAAACGCCGCACATGCGAATTGCTCAAGTGGGATAGCTGCAAAGCGGACTTCGTCGCTCTAAAGGGTACCCCTGTAGATTCCTTGCTGTTATCACGAAAAAAACGAATCTCCCCTTTTGTCAGCTCGAATACGGGAGTACCTGATACGGTCAGGCGCTCTAAATTCACTGACTGCTCGCGAGTTTCCTTTGCGAACTGGATCTCGACGCGGTATTCGTAGTCTTGTTCGTCCAGATGGGCATCGAGCTCAAAGACTTGCAGCGGCCGATCTTGCCAACGAGTTCGAGTTGACTGTGTGAACGGGTTTTCGTCTCCTTTCACAAATCGCTTTAGATCCCGGATGGCCCGGATCAGAGACGATTTGCCGCTGCCATTCGGCCCCAGCAGTAACTGTTTCCTCTCCGGCCGGTACTCGAAGTTGACGAAGCAGAGAAAATTGTCGATGTAAACCCGAGTCAACATGGCTACATATTACACGGAAGGCATTGTTATGAGCCCCTCCGCCGGAGTCCTCTACAGGCTTGTCATTTTGGCAACAACGCTGGATCGACCGTTTTCAGACGGTCTCGTTGGCCCTGTTGGCTAGCTCATAGCAACTGTGCGATGTTACTTTCCCCGGATGGGTTAGCCCTCCCGTTTTGCCCGTCCCACCATCTAAATTAACCATCGCCAGCGGGGTTAGGGGCAGACGGACCTGCCACGTCGCGATAACAGCTGCGTTCGATCTGAATACCCAAGACGTCGGTAACACTCGGCTCGCGATCCATGATGGGGATTCTGACTCGATCTAAAAGGGCCACCAGAACGATATGAGAAAACTTGGCGGGGAGTGGTACGCATGCTATCTGGCACTCCTAACGTTTAGCTTGCTCCTGTGGGGACGGGCCAGCGCGCAATCGGCCCAGGATCGGCTGTGCGACAGCGGCCACGCCAATTGCTTGCTGGATCGCAGCTCCAACGATGGTTCGGCTGAATCGCTGCCGTTTGTGAGTCCGTCTCATCTGGTGACCATGGACGTCCGCACTCGCCACGCAGGCTTTTTTGCTCATCATTGGATCGAAGTCGAGAGCTCACACGGACCCGTCACCCTGGGCTTCGGCCCGGCCACGATCCCGTTTATCGATATAGGGCAGATATCGGTACAGGACGCCCACGGCCACATCGATCGCAGGTCGTGGACGCACCTCTTCTCCATCTTCTATCGCTATGCGGAAGTGCCCGGAGCCGGGTACACCGTTGGTCAGCCGATTCAGTTAACCTTGGCGCGATCGGACGCCATCGTGGAAAAACAGCGTCACCGCAAGTTCGTCTTCCCCTACATCCCGCTTTTTCACGATTGCCGTACCTACACCTGCACCCTGCAAGCAGCGGCCCAGGGAAAATCCAGCCTGCCCTGCTATGTGCTCTTCAAGGGCTACTGGTAACGGAAAACCGGTCATACTTGATTCGCCTCTTCCGCTGGCGTCCGAGTGCTTCAGAAATAGCTGAGCCAGGGTTAGCTGCGGCGCTGCTTGACGCCGGCGAACCAGCGGCACAGGGGATACAGAATTACGACAACGATTGCCCACACCAGGTAAATTGCCGGCAGCGACAGTCCCCAGCCCGGCGGAGGCGTGAAGGGAAAGTTGGCCAAGTCGGGCGACTGGAACATCCAGTACACCTGTCCGTAGCGGACGTAGCAGATGAGCAACGCAATGAGGTGAATCAGCGGGATGTGGAGAATGTAGTAGAACATCGGTACCTTGCCGATGGTCAGCACTGGCCGCCAGCCTGGCGGAGTTCGGCCGTCGAAGGCCCATAGGCATAGCATCGCCGGGCCCAGCGTCATCAATAGAAACAGCAGCGATGGCGGATACTTGGTCGTATTCAGAAACGAGAGCACAGTGAGCGCCGCGGATTTCTGCACACTCCAGGGGTTGGGATCGCCATAGAGATTGATGGCGCGGAGAACAAAGAAAGCCGCCGTGAGGCCAATGCCCAGGCGCGCCAGAAACTTCTTTCGCCGCTCGGCAGGCCAGCCATAAATTTGTCCCAGCCCGTAACCTACGGCGGTAACTCCGATCCAGGGAATGAGCGGATAAACCACGCGGACAACATGCCCCGGCTCCGACAGCAGGATGGCTTGCCGGTGCAGAATGATCCACAGCGGATTGTTGGACTGGATGGAGTCGAACAGGTTGTGCGTGCAGATCATCGCCGCGCCGAATGCGGTGACCAGCCATGTGGGCAGGTAAACCAGCGCCGCAAGTGCGATCATCGCCCAGCCCAGCGCCCACAAGATGAAGAGCAGGGTGACGTGGTAGTCGAAGTTGAACTGGAATCCCAGGCAGCGCAGCGGCACCAGTTCTACAAAGATCAGCCACAGGCCGCGGGTGAACAGGAAGCGCGACAGCTCACGTTTCGATTTTCGGCGCAGCGAGAGATAAGCGCCGGTCCCGGTCAGCAGGAAGAAAACCGGGGCACAGATATGGGTGATCCAGCGGGTGAAGAACAGGGGAACTGTGGTGGTGGCAAGGTCGGTGGGATTCAGGCCGGGCTTGCCCAGGAAATCGCGGACGTGATCGAGCGCCATCAGCACCATGACCGCTCCACGAACCACATCGACCGATTCGATGCGAACGCGCTTGGTGGAGACGGCTTCGGTCGCAGCGGACATCCTTCGGCGTAGTGTAGCAAAGGTGGTGAAGAGAGGTCGGCCACTTTCGGAGCTTTCGTGACAGAATGTCGTGATGCCCGAACCATTCGCACCTGTCCCCAACTTCCTGTATGGCACTGCCTGGAAAGAAGACCGCACTGTCGCGCTTACCGAGTTGGCGCTGAGCGTAGGTTTTCGTGGAATCGACACCGCTAATCAGCGGCGTCATTACGTCGAAGCCGCAGTCGGCGAGGCACTGGCCGCCGCTTATCGCGCGGGCATAGTGACGCGCGCCGATGTTTTTCTACAAACGAAATTCACCTATCGGCACGGCCAGGACCATCGACTACCCTACGATTCTGCCGCTCGCTTTTCGGTGCAAGTAGCACAGTCGATGGCCAGCTCACTGGAGAATCTAGGGACCGACTACGTCGATAGTTATGTGCTGCACGGGCCAGCCTCGGGCAACGGATGGACCGAGTTCGATGCCGAAGTCTGGGAAGCGATGCGGAAGGAACGCGATGCTGGACGAACACGATTTCTCGGCGTCAGCAATGTTTCTCTGCATCATCTGGAACACATGATCGCTGTCCACGCGGAGCCACCGGCCTGCGTGCAGAATCGTTGTTTTGCACGATTAGGCTGGGACCGCGATATGCGCCGCTTCTGTCGGGAGCACAGTATCGCGTATCAGGGCTTCTCGCTGCTCACCGCGAATGCGGAGGTACTGCATCATCCGCTGATCGGCGGGCTGGCTGCGAAGGGTGGCATCACTCCGGCACAGGTGATTTTCGCTTTTGCCCGGTCTGTTGGAATGCTTCCGCTGACCGGGACATCGAGTGCGGAGCACATGAAGCAGGACCTGGCCAGCAGGGAAGTGATGCTCTCGCCCGAAGTAGTGGAGGCGATTGAAAACGTTGCAGGATAGTTGCCGAGTGATTCTCTAAGCCAGGATTTGCGCTGCCGCCCGTTCGCAAAAGAGCCGAAAGAGTGAGCATCCGGATGATTGCGGGTAACGCCGGCCCCGAAACCACTGACTAGGGGAACTCTGATCAAGTGAAAGCGAGGTTCCTCAGCGGCTAAAGCCGGACGATTCGCGAGCACTTAACCGACGACCTAAAGGCCGTCCCCTTCAAAACAAGATTTAAGCAGAGTTTTCCTAGGCCTTCAGGGTATCGAAAGTGCTCCGCAGCCGGGCGTTTTCTTCCTCCAAGGCAGCCAGGCGGCGGCGCACCGGAGCCAGAACCTCTTCTAGTTCCTCCTGGGTATAGCGTGGCGTGATGTGCTGGGGACAGTTCCAATCGAAGGCTTCGACATGAATCGTCACCGCGCGTTCGGGGACAGTCTTCTCATCGGGCATGCGGAGCTTCTCGATCAAGTCGGCGGCAACCGCGTCGCCCTCATTTATGGTCACGCGACCCAGGATCTTCAGTCGGCGCTGCGCAGGATAGTCCATGAGAAACAAAGCGACGCGGTCGTCATGCTGGAGGTTTCCGGTGCTGATGTATTGTCTGTTGCCGCGCAGGTCCGCAAAGCCGAGAGTGCGGCCGTCGAGTACGTGCAGGAAACCCTTGGCTCCGCCGCGAAACTGAATGTAAGGCCAGCCGGTCTCGCTCACCGATGCCATGTAGAAGCCGTCTCTTTCCTGGATAAACTGGCGCTCATAAGGGCCGAGCTGCTCATCGACCTCGCCCATTTGCTCCATCCGGGCATACTGGCGTCGGCTGCCATGCTGCTCTTGTTGCTGCTTGACCAGCGGAGTGAAGGCGAGTTCTGCGAAGCGACGGCCCATGACTTTCTCCCAACTGTGACCAGCGGTCGATCAGTCGGCGCCGATCACCTCCGCAAGCACACGCTCCTCGTAAGCAAAGAAGGGTTGCAGTTTCGATGATCGAAACGGGTGAAACGATGCGAAGTTGACTGCGGGCGATTGCGGTTTGGATGATGGCCGGACTATTGCTGCGGCGTCTGGTCCGCTTTCTCCTTGGAGTCCTTTTCCGCCGCTTCGGCTCCGGGCATCAGGTTTCTCAGCGGCGCTTTCAGTTGCTCATCCAATTCCGGATGAGGAAACGGCTTACGTGGCAACATCTGGTCGCGCATGGCGGTGTTGTAGACAAAGATGGCTTCCACCACCGCGGCCTGTGCCAGGTCTTCCGGCGAAAGACGCTCGTAGGTATCCATGCGCGCGCGATCCGTAATCGAGCGGATCCTGGATGAACTGGAATCCGGGGATGCCGATGCCGTCGAAGGCTTCGTGATCGGTGCCGCCGGTATTGCGCAACGTGATGGTGGTAACGCCAAGGTCCTTCAGCGGTTCCATCCACTGGGCGAAGATCGGCGCCATGGCGGCATTCTCCTGCAGGTAGATGCCGCGAATCTTGCCGCTGCCATTGTCGAGATTGAAGTAGCCGGAAATCTTCTGATACTCGGGCTTGATCTGGATCGGGCCGCCGGGTTTGCGGACCCACTCGGGCAGCTTGAGCTGATCAGGCGCGGTCGACAGCGGCACGTGTCCGAAGTGCTGCTTCACATAACCGCAGGAACCGAACTCGCCTTCCTCCTCGCCCGTCCATAAGGCCACGCGGATGGTGCGGCGCGGCTTTACCTGCAGCGTGGTGAGAATGCGCATCACTTCCATGGCGACCACCGTGCCCGCGCCGTTGTCGGTCGCGCCGGTGGCGGAAGCCCAAGAGTCGAGATGACCGCCAACCATCACCACCTCGTCCTTGAGCTTGGGATCGGTGCCGGGAATTTCGGCGATGGTGTCATAACCGTGTTCGTGATCGCCGGTGAATTTGGTGTCAACGTTCATTTCAATCGTGACCGGCACGTGCGCCTTCAGCAGCCGGTAGACGCGTCCGTAGTTTTCGATAGCCATCACAACGACGGGCAGGGGATTGGCAGATTCGCGTTTGTAGACTTCCCAACCAAAGCCGGCATTGCTGTCGTCGAACATGGTGCCGCCCGAGCCACCGCCATCGCGACCGTCGCGACTGGGAGTGATGACTGCCAGCGCGTGCTCGTCGGCCAGAAACCTTCCCGTCTTCTGGCGCAGCTCCAGGCGCTTCATGAAGGTCTGCAGGAAGTCCTGATTGCGCGGCTTGAGCGGGTAGTCGGTCAGCTTTTTCAGCTCCGTATCGTCCAGCCGCACCCAGAGCGGCTTTTCTACGGGAGGGACATCGCGCATGGGGCCAAAGAGCACGATCTTTCCCGCGAGCTTGCCCTTGTATTGTTCGAGGTCCTTGGGGTCGTTGACGTCGATCCAGACTGCCGGGGCGGTAATGGCGCCGTTCGTCGCCGGAGACCAGGGAGCGGCCTGCGCGATGAAGACCCCGGAGTCAGGCGAGGTCATGCGAACCCAGGTATTGAGTTGCTGCCAGCCCATGCCGAACTCGCCCCAGTCTTCCAGATGAGCATTGCTGCAGCCCATAGCGGTGAACTGATCGCGCGTCCACTCGTTGGCATGCTTCACATTCGCCGACCCGGTGAGACGCGGTCCGATGCCGTCATCCAGGGCTGAGGCGTACTCCATCACATGCGAGTGGTCGAGGCCTTCAATCCGAATCCGCTGATACATGTTGAGGTCCAGCGTCTCCTGCTGCGGCTGAGGCAGTTCGTAGGACGGTTGATTCGCGGAAGAGGAATTGGTTTTCGATTTGTCGGCGGCGGTTGCGGAGAAGGGAAGCGTGAACGTGATAAGGAGAGAAAACAGAATGCGCAGATTTCGATGTGACATCGCGAGAAGCAACTCCGATCGAAGAGAGAATTGCAATCTGGCAGAGTATCAGAAAAAGGAAGTTTAGATGACCGAAAGGCAGCGCAGGCGTGATGGAATGGGGTTATTGCGGCGTCGGTAGAGCCGGGCATCAAGCCAGCGTCCGCGACGGCACTGAACCTGCCAGCCGCTGCGATTATGTCCGAGGATCGCAGCGGCCCCACGAGAAGCATGCAGCTTCTAGCGCTCGGTCTGAAGGCTCGTCTACCGAGCCTTCATCTGCCTGATGTGAAGCTAGGGCGTGATCTCGAATACTATGCCGTAGACCCCGTGAATGCCGCCGTCCTCCGTGGTGCCATAGAGATTACCGGCGGCATCAAGGATCAAGCTACTGTAGGGATAATATCCGTCCGTGCCGTTGCCAAAGCTGTGCAGCACCGTCTCGATCCAGTCTCCTCCGCCGGTGGGCGTCAACTCGAACACTGTCCCGCATCCGATGCTGCAGTAAGCTCCTCCGATTCCTGTCGTGCCATAGAGATTGCCGGCGGCGTCGAAGATCAAGCCCGCAGACGGATAAGTCCCGTCGCGCTCCTCGACCCCGAAGTTATGCAGATTCTTCTCCGTCCAGCCTCCACCCTCTGTAGGCGTCAACTCGAATACCGTGCCACATCCACCGTACGGGCACTCCCTACCGATGCCGCCCTCCTCGGTCGTGCCATAGAGATTGCCGGCGGCATCGAAGATCAGGCCAGCGACGGGATAGATTCCGTCCTCGCCGTTGCCGAAGCTGTGCAGCACCGTTTCTGACCAACCGCCGCCCCCTCTAGGTGACATCTCAAAAACCGTTCCGCGGTTGTGAATACCGCCATTCTCAGTCGTGCCGTAGAGATTGCCAGCGGCATCGAAGACGACGCCGGCCTCAGGTCCGTACCCGTCCGTGCCGTTGCCGAAGCTATGCAGCACCTTCTCCGTCCAACCCCCGCCTTGGTTGGGCGACAACTCGAACACTGTCCCGCAATAGGAACCGCCGTTGCAGTTGTGGACGCCGCCGTTCTCAGTTGTGCCGTAAAGATTACCTGCGGCATCGAAGATCAGGCCAGCGACGGGATAGATTCCGTCCGCACCATTTCCGAAGCTATGCAGCACCGACTCTGTCCAGCCCCCATGGGAGTTGGGCGACAACTTGAACACCGTCCCGCAGTTGTTAGGGTGTCCATTGCAAGCGTGGATGCCCCCGCTCGCGGTCGTACCATAGAGATTTCCGGCGGCATCGAAGATCAGGCTGGCCTCGGGGTTAGCCCCATCCGTGCCGTTAAAGCTGTGCAGTACTTTCTCTGACCAGCCTCCACCCTGTCTGGGCGACAACTCGAAGACCGTTCCGCAATCGCTAGCGAAGCCATTGCAGCTGTGGATGCCGCCACCCTCAGTTGTGCCGTAGAGATTTCCGGCAGCATCGCTGATCAGGCTGGCAAAGGGAAAGTATCCGTCGCTTCCATTGTCATTGAAGCTGTGCAGTATCGTTTCGCGGGTGGCCGCCCGAGCACTGCTCGCAAACAGAGTCACAGCAATGATCGTCAAAGCAGCCTTCAACATTCCGGAAACTTTCATATCTTGCATAAGGAACCTCGCTTGCGGAAACTTCAGTAATCGTGGCCGATAGCGCGATCCTAGAGCAGTTCCTTAGTAGCTATATCCTGAAAGGTTTAATTGACGATAGAGTGGCAATGGCGATCTCTGCAGCGTCGATGCCACGAGCCTATTCGGACGATTTGCGCTGCAAGCTTCTGGAAGCCTACGCGGCTGGCCGTGGGAGCCTGCAGGAGTTGGCGCAGCAGTTCGGCGTCAGTTGGGGGTACAGCAAGAAGATTCGAGCCCAGCAGTTGCAGACGGGGCGGAAGGAGCGGCCGGCGCAGAGCCAGCATGGTCCTGCCAGTCGGTTGACGGCTGCCGGGGAGCAGCAGTTGCGGTCGATGCTCCGACAACAGCCCGATCTGACCTTGGCGGAACTGCAACCCCGGCTGGCGGCCCGAGCCGGGGTCGACATCAGTCGATCGCGACTGTGGGTGTGGCTGCAGCGGTTGGGCTTACGGCATAAAAAAAATCGCTCCGGGCGCAGGAGCAGGAGAGCGGCGCAAGCCTCTGGCGTCGCCAGGCGTGGTGGGAGCAGGTAAGCGAGTTGGATCCCGCCTGTCTGGTGTTTCTCGACGAAAGCGGCGTGACCACGGAGATGACCCGCCGCTATGGTTGGGCACCCCGACCCGAACGCGTCTCGGAAGCGGTGCCCGCCGGCCACTGGCGCACCCTCACCGTGTTGGCCGCGCTCACCACGGCCGGCGTGCTGGCTAGCATGACCATTGAGTCGCCGACTGATGGGGATGTCTTTCTCGCCTTCGTTGAACAGGTGCTGGGGCCACGGCTGCAACCGGGGCACGTCGTCATCCTAGACAACTTGGCGGCCCACAAGGTGGAGGGCGTGCGCCAGCTCATCGAAAGCCGCGGCGCGCAGCTGCTCTATCTGCCGCCGTACTCGCCCGACTTTAACCCCATCGAGCAAGCCTGGTCCAAAGTGAAACAACTGTTGCGGGCCGTGAAGGCCCGAGTTCTGCAACAGCTCGAACCGGCGGTCGCCCAAGCGTTAGCTGCCATCACCGCTCAAAACGCGCAAGCCTTCTTCCGCCACTGCGGGTATGGGATACAGCAACTATGAAAATGCTCTA
>JBAVSY010000127.1:0-61416 GCA_049695855.1 Candidatus Korobacteraceae bacterium
CTTACCCAAAATCTCGGAGTGCCGCAACTCTCACAACCAAAGAGCGGGCGCACGTCTGCCAGGATGGTATAGGCAAAGTTAAGTATCGCTTGGAAGGGCCGGAAACCAAATGCGCTGATCGCGAAGGTTCCGGTAAACCATTTGGTGCCAGGTAGGTTCCGCAGGACCTCCGCGACGGCTTCGCCCCCGAGCCTCATCGAGCCGTCGGGCATCAGGACATGAATCGTCGCGTAGGCGTCCCATATATCAAGGTCCGGATTGAGGGCCAGAAGCAACTCCGGATCGTTGCCGATCGGCCGTTCGATGATGGTCGCGTCGCCCGACTTGGTCTGTGCCACCCTCTGCACCCAGCGTGCGATGTGGCGGCAGACAGCGCACTCGTCATCGAACAATAGGATTGGCTTCGTTTGTTTCTGCGTCTCCAAGAACTGGCCTCTTTCAGGACTCGTAAGGCTGTCTGACGGCGGTAAGTAAGCTCGAAACGGCCGGCCTTGGTCCCTCGACCCGCCCAACTTCCGTCCCGTCCAAGAACATAATCAACGTTGGGGTTCCCTGGATCTCATACCGTTCTGCGAGTTCTGGTTCGACCGCAATATTGACTCTGAATATTTTTTCGTTCGATTTCACCATCGCGGCCACTTGCTGAAGGACCGGCTCGATCACCTGACAGTGTGCACAGCCGTAGGACATGAACTCAACCGCGATTGGTCCCTCCCCCTCCAAGACCAGCTTCGCGAATGTATCTGTGGTCGTGCTTTGTACCAAGTCACTCCGCATCCGTCTTCGTGGGGCAAGTCGGGTAACCTCTAGGGTTTCGGTCTTCATTGGGCTCCATCTGATCGAGCTGCCATATCGCACCGGCAAATGAATGGCAGGAATTTAGATCCTCTTGTTGTGATGCTATCTACGCTAGCGGCTTGCGATGCTCTGCTTCTGAGCAAGAGTGCTCACTTATGGCGTGCCAGTCGGATGTACCCTCCTAGGCAGAGGGAACATGGATCACAATGAGGCAGTACGGCAATGTGAAAGTCTGTTCACAAGGGAAGCTCAGCACGCACATGACACGGCGAGTGAGTTCGAGGCTCTGGTTTCGATCTTGCCAAACGAGAAGTCTCGGGAGATTGCTCAACTGCAAGTGAAAGCAAGTCACCGGCAAGCCAAGGAGTTTCGCGACCTCGCCGAGAAGGTTAAGGAGAAATAGGGGGCTTCGCATCTCTTTAAATAGGATCCCTTAACCTTGTGGCGGCACATGCCTGTTCCGGTAATGCACATTGACAGCCTCTCTTCCTGCTGTGACGGAACACCAGGTGAAACGAATGGCGACCTCGACGATAGGACGTGGCTTCAACCCCCGAACGTTTCTAACGACCATCGGGACTGGCAGGCGTTTACTGTCTTTTCAGAAAAACCACTTAATCTTCGCTCAAGGAGAAGCTTCGGATGGGCTATTTTTCATTCAAGCCGGGAAGGTGCAGCTCAGCGTTGTGTCGGAAGGTGGGAAGGAAGCCACCCTTGGCATTTTGGGCGAAGACGATTTCTTCGGAGAAGGTGGTCTTGCTGGACAGTTAGTACGCATGTCGTCGGCAACCGCCATGACCGACTGCGTATTGTTGCACATCAAGAAAAAGGCGATGATGCGGGGCATGAGTCGTGAACCGAAATTGTCGGCTACCTTTGTCAAATATTTACTGAAAAGAAACATTCGGTATCAGGACGATCTGGTGGATCAGCTTTTCAATTCCAGCGAAAAACGGCTGGCGCGAATTCTCCTGTTAATGGCGCATTTTGGCAAAGAAGGAGTGGTGGCCGAAATAGAGGTCCCCAAGTTGAGCCAGGAAACGCTGGCCGAGATGGTGGGAACTACCCGTTCGCGAGTCAGCTTCTTCATGAACAAGTTCAGAAAGCTTGGCTTCGTTAACTACGACAATGGACAGCACTTGCGTGTCCACAGCTCACTGCTGAGCGTCGTGTTAAACGATGACAGTGGAACTGGGACTCCCGAAACGGCGACCGCCAAAGGTAAGAAGATCCTTGAACCACCTTCAGAGCCCGGTGGACCGCCGGAGAAGGATCGCGCTCACAAGCCGCCCCTCCCGCAGCCCCCAATGTCAACGGCATGAACGTTCCCAATGAGAAACCGTTGAATTGCGTGAATCGTAGACCCCTGCGCCGAACCAGGGCGCGCTCGTTGGTTTCTGGCAATTACCGGATCAAGAAGGTCGAAAGCATGCGCTCAAGTTTCGGCGAACAACATCGTACACAACGTATTGGCTGGTTGCGCGCAGCGGTCCTGGGAGCGAATGACGGCATTCTTTCAACTGCGAGTCTGGTGCTCGGAGTTGCCGCTGCGCATGCGAATCACCGTAGTGTATTGGTTGCCGGAGTGGCCGCCCTGGTGGCGGGAGCGATGTCGATGGCTGCCGGCGAGTACGTGTCAGTCCACTCGCAGGCCGACACCGAGCAGGCCGATCTCAAACTCGAACGCGCAGAGCTCAAGGCAGACGACAAGGGCGAGCACCGAGAGCTACAAGCCATCTATGTCGAGCGTGGGCTCGAACCTTCACTGGCGAAACAGGTTGCCGAACAACTGATGGCCCATGATGCTCTCGGGGCGCACGCCCGCGACGAACTCGGCATCTCCGAGACTCTTCGTGCGCGTCCTATTCAGGCGGCATTGGCGTCGGCTGGCAGCTTCGCCATCGGAGCAGTCCTGCCACTCTTAGTTACTGCTGTGGCGTCGGAAACGGGGTTGATCCCCCTTGTTTCAGGGACTTCACTGCTGTTCCTCGCGCTTCTAGGAGGGTTGGCTGCACATGCGGGCGGAGCCAGAGTGATGATGGGCGCAATTCGCGTCACCTTCTGGGGTGCGTTGGCCATGGCGATCACCGCAGGAGTCGGCTGGCTGTTCGGGACAGTTGCGTGAGTGCCGACAACCGCGAGCAAGAACGATTCTGGCCCGTCTTCAACCTGGGCCATCAAAGTAGTGCATGCCGGCGATAAAACCAGGTCTTCACGGCCTGCACGACGAAGAGGTAGGTCATCGCGAGAAACGCAATTGCTGCCAGTAACGATAACGGTAGTGGCGTAAACCGTAGCAGTTTCCCCAAGGGCGTGTACGGGAGCACAGTGGCTACAGTAACGATGGCCAACACGCTGATCAACAACGGCCGACTGGGCCGGCTCTTGAGCGGGTTAGCTGCTGTTCGGATCACAAATACCACGAGCGTTTGTGTCGCCAGGGACTCCACGAACCATCCGGTGTGAAAAAGCGACTCGTTTGTGGAAGCATGGAACGCCCAGAGCAGCACCCCGAAGGTTAGAAAATCATAGATCGAGCTGATTGGACCGATGATCGCCATGAACTGGCGGATGAATCCAATCTGCCATCGCTTGGGCTTTTGCACCATGGTGGGATCAACGTTGTCGGTGGGGATGCTGACCTGCGACACATCATACAGAAAGTTGTTCAGCAGTATCTGGCTCGGAAGCATTGGCAGGAAGGGCAGGAAGAGCGATGCCGCGGCCATGCTGAACATGTTGCCGAAATTCGAGCTCGTACCCATGATGATGTATTTCATGATGTTGGCAAAGGAGCGCCGTCCCTCCAGCACTCCCTCGTTTATGACCGCGAGGTCCTTTTCCAACAGGATGATTTTGGCCGCGTCCTTTGCGACATTCACGCCATTCATGACGGAAATTCCAACATCCGCGGTGTGCAGCGACGGAGCATCATTGATTCCATCTCCCATATAGCCGACGACGTGCCCGCGGGCTTTAAGGGCGAGGATTACCCGGTTCTTCTGTTCAGGGGATACACGGGCGAAGATGGCGCCGTTCTCCGCCGGGTAGGCCACCGCGGCATCGTCCATCGTATCGAGCTGGTTGCCCACAAGAATTTTGTCGGCATCCAAGCCCACATCGTGGGCTATTTTCTGAGTTACATACTGGTTGTCCCCCGTCATTACAACCACAGAAATACCATTCTGTTTTAGTGCCTTCAGGACGGCAAGCACTCCCTCCTTCGGTGGATCGAGGAATGCGGCGAACCCGACCAGGGTCATCGCGTGTTCAGCCGCCACGGCGTACGCATCTTGTTTTTCCACCTTCAGGGTTGCTACCCCCAGCACACGGAATCCATCCGCACTTAGCTTCTTCAGGGTGTCTTCTGCCTCTGCCCGCCGACTATCGTCGAAGGGCTGAGGAACGCCATCGACAGTCACCGTCTCGCAAATGTTGAACACGCTTTCGGCCTCACCCTTGGTGATGAGAAGGTCCTGGTCCGCTTGTCGCACCACGACTGAAAGGCGCTTGCGGTTGAAGTCAAATGGGATCTCGTCCACCTTGTCATATCCCACAATGGACGGCGCTTCGTGCTTCAAGATGGCATCGTCAAGGGGGCTTTTGATCCCCGCCTCGAAGTGGCTATTCAGGTAAATGAGTTGCAGGACGTTCTCGTTGTCCTTACCCTGGAAGTCCACGTGCCGGTCAAGCACGATCTCTCCTTCGGTGAGGGTGCCCGTCTTGTCAGTGCAGAGAATATCCACGCTGCCGAAATCCTCAATTGCCGATAGTTGCTTGACCAGGACCTTCTTCTTAGTCATCCGCCTCGCGCCCTGGGCCAAAGTCACGGTAATAATCATGGGCATCATTTCAGGTGTCATCCCAACGGCAAGCGCGACTGAGAAAAGGAAAGACTCGAGCACCGGACGGTGGAAAATGATGTTCACTAGAAGGACGAAAAGAACAAGCGCCATGGTCACCCATGTGAGCATCATTCCAAAGCGACGTATGCCGCGGCCGAACTCCGTTTCCGGCGGGCGCATCGCCAGACGATTTGCAATCTCACCACAGGCGGTATCTTTTCCGGTAGAGACGATGACCGCGGTGCCAATCCCTGTCTGAACTGCAGTGCCGAGGAAAACGCTGTTGCTCGCGTCGGCGACGCCGTGCTTCTCCTTAGGGAGGTCAGCCACCGTCTTTTCTACCGGGAGAGACTCTCCGGTGAGCACTGACTCGCGAACATGCAGGTCCTTTACGTCCAATAGGCGCCCGTCCGCTGGCACCAGATCTCCGGCATTGAGCCGGACAATGTCTCCCGGGACCAACTCGGCTGTCGGCAGTTCCTGTTCTTTGCCATCCCTTATCACCGCTGCGGTGAGAGCAATCTGCTTTTGAATTTCTTCCACGGCGTGTCGGGCCTGGAATTCCATCAGGAAATTCAGGACTACGCTGAACAGAACAATCGCAAGGATGATCAACCCGCCGACGTGCTCTCCGAGCGCAAGAGATACGCCGCTGGCAATGACCAGAATGACGACCAGAGGGTTACGGAAAAAACCCAGAAAACTGAGCAGCGCGGCGAAGCGAGACTCATGGACAAAGCTGTTTGGGCCGTAAAGACGCAATCGTCGACGCGCCTCTTCGGTCGTCAGCCCTGCTGGCGTTGCCGGTAGCAGTTCGAATAGTTCGTGCAATGGCCGGTCCCAGAAGCTCTCGACAGCGGTTGTTGGCCTTCCCATCCAGGGCTCTCCGATAACTACCGGCCGCAGAAGTTCGTTGGTCTCTCACGCCAAGGGGATTGTGCGCCCCAAGAAATAGGCGCCGTTATTCCTGCAGAAAGATATTCAGAAGGGAGTTGTGAACCCGAATCTCGCCGTTGTATTCGATAAAGCCCAGTTTACGAAAGCGATTCATAAAAAAACTTACGCGAGATCGCGTGGTGCCAATCATCTCAGCCAACATCTCCTGGCTGATCTTGGGGACAACCGTTTCAGGCTTGCTCTCTTTGCCGAACTGGGCGAGCAGCAGCAGAGTCCTCGCCAGTCGCTTTTCGCTGGAGTTGAAAAGCTGATCGACCAGGTCCGCCTGGATTCGCGCGTTCCGCGAAAGAAGAAAGGAGACAAACACATCCGACAGCGCGTGTTCTTGATGAAGAACCCGGACCATTTCCGCCTTGCTAATTTGGAGCACTGCACATTCGGTCATTGCTGTAGCGGTCGCGAGCCGAAGAGGGTGAGACGAGACCATGCACTCCTCGCCCAGAAAATCCCCGGCGCTCACCAGTGTGATCGTCGCTTCTTTTCCAGTCGCGGAAATGACCGTTACCCTCAGCCTGCCCTTCTGCACATAAAAAATTGCGTCGGCCCGGTCTCCTTGGACGAAGGCTGTCTCGTTCTTTTTCAGGCTAAGAACCGTCCGTCCGACGCCGGTCTGCGCGAGGAACGCCTCAGGATCAAAATCGCCGTTTCCATTTTTTTGTTGCTGCGAGGTTGGTCGAAGCCGTAAAGGCTTTGTAGTCGCGTCTTTTAGAGGTTTTGCGGTTCGAGCTGCTTCAAGCGATGAAGCACGCTTGACTGATCGGCCGGTGCTATCTGAGGGCATGCCCCTGATACTCATTTGGACACCTCCAAGGGGGCGTTACACTTTTACACCGTACATCCTAAAACCCGTCTGTCTACCCTGTCTGTTCAAAATTGCACGCTTTTCCAAACGGTTAAGCAACGCCTTTGGCACTCTTCTTATTCTCCACCTGCTGGGAAGTGGGAATTGGTAGGCCATCGCATAGATCGGCATGTGATTTTGCGGCCTCGACTTCGTGCAGAATCGCATGTTGAGTGTGCCCGTGAGCCAGGTATGCGTGATGCATAGCCTTTTCGTGTTCTTCGGCCTGGTCGTATTTCGCTGCTTCTTTGTAATGGTATGCCGCCCGCTCGTGATGACGGGCTGCGTGATGGTAGTGCTCCCAAGTCTTCGACATACGCTTCTCCCTTGTTAGTTGTTAGCAAAGATTCTTGATTCATCCACGACGATCGAATAGGCCGCAGCAGCCTGAGAAAGACGGCGGAAGGCCAATCAGTATTGTTTCGTTCCGACCCCAGCCGGGACTGGTCAAAATTGAACAGAGGCATGCGGCCCGTTTTGGCAATCGGAAGCGCCTATGTTCTTTTGTGCTCAGACTGCCGACGCTTCGGTCTGTCAGACTTTCATTCGGAGAACATCACTATGAGCCTAGAAACGATCTTGATTGTCGTCGTGATTGTGTTCCTGCTTGGTGGAGGCGGTTGGTACTGGCAGCGCGGCCGCGGCTAACATGACCGGTTCTCAAACTGCCGGGTTCAATCGGGAAGGGCTAATGAGTCTCTTCGATCTGGTCTTCGGTTGTTGGCACAAACGTTGCAGCTTCCCCATCACCGTTCGCGGCAAATTGCGGCACAGCTCTGCTGCGGCCTCCGTAACCGGGACATACGTTGTTTGCCTCGATTGTGGTCGTGAGTTCCCGTACGACTGGTCGCAGATGAAGATGCTCGCGATCAAACCCCGAACCGCGTGGACCGTCACCACCATTTCCGGCCTCAAGGCAGCTTGAGCCCGTGCCGGACCATTGGCAAAGATCCAATCTCTGAGTCCGGTCCGGCTAACCACTTGCTGATCCCTGAGCGGGCTAACCGAAGACCCGTTCCTTAAGTAGACGATTCGGAATGGTAAGGAGAATACCGATGACTACGAGTACGAAGGATGAGGTTAAAGGCACTTTTCACGAAGTGAAAGGCAAAATCAAAGAAACGGCAGGCGAGGTCACAAACAATCGTGATTTGGAGGCCGAGGGCAAAGCCGAACACCAGGCCGGGAAAGTCCAGAAAAAGGTCGGCCAGATCGAAAAGGTCTTTGAGAAATAAGATCGGCATTTGATCGGTGAAACGGAATGATAGGTGCGGTCCGATTTATGCATCGCCGAGCGGAACCGATAGGTCGGCGGAACACGGATCTACAAGGTTGTACACAAAATAGCGTGGAATCAAAGGGAGTGCTTTATGAAGAAATACGTAATTGCTTTCTTAACAATGTCTTTGTCCACCTTCGCGTTCGCTGCTCCGGGGCAGCAAGACACCACCGCGCGCTTGCAAGCAGCCGGCACGGTCATGAACGAGATCATGGCTGCGCCCGATAAGGGCATCCCGGAGGAGGTGCTGAATGGCGCCAAGTGTATCGCCGTGGTCCCAGACATGGCGAAAGGCGGATTCATCGTCGGCGGCGAGCATGGGCGCGGCGTGGTCACCTGCCGCACTTCCCATGGTTGGAGCGCCCCGGCATTCATTTCAATCGGTGGAGGCAATTTTGGCTTCCAAGCTGGTGCTCAGTCAGTCGATCTCATCATGTTGTTCATGAATGACAAAGGTGTGCAAGGACTGCTCTCGAGTAAGTTTGAGCTCACCGGTGAGGCATCCGCTACAGCGGGTCCCGTCGGAAGGCATGCCTCGGCAGGTACCGACTGGAAGATGGACACGGAAGCTTTGAGCTACTCGCGCACCAAGGGTCTTTTTGTCGGAATCGCCGTCGATGGCGCTAAGATCCAGCAGGACAATGACTCCACGGTCGCGTTTTACGGCAAGAATGTTTCTTTCCGCAAGACATTGTCAGGCGGTGTCCACGCTCCGGCGGGCAGCGATCCGTTTCTCGCAGGCGTGAGGGCTGCCGTCAACCAGGCAACCCAGCACGAAGCTGCGGAAGCAAAGTAGATGGTGATTGCCGGCGTGTGTGCCGAAATGCAGCATGCCGGCAATCGTATTTTGTGGTGCCTCCCGGGATGGCCGCCCGCGCGGCATTCCGGTAAAGCGGCCCGTGTGGCATCGCCCCCCCAAGCACCCCAGAAATCGAAGCGAACGAGAGCTGTCGCTGAGACTTCGTCTTCAGGGCAAGATAGCTCTGAAGAATAGCCTGGCCATAGCCGCGGCGCTGGCTCTTAAAGTGCCGTGAGGATCAAAAAGGGCTTTGAAGACGAAGCCTAGGTACGCCCCAACTGTTCAATGGCAATATTCGATCAGCGAACGGCCAAGGTACTGGGCACAATTTGTGCCTGTGTCGCCATCGGTGCCTTTCTTTACGGGGTGCGCCACACCCTCGTCGCCATTCTATTCGCGGTGCTCTTCGCTTATTTGTTAGAACCTGTCGTCTACCGAATCGAACGGTCGAAGGTCGCGAGAGGCTTGCGTTGGCTCGCGATCCTGGAAACCTATTTGGCGATTGGCGCGATTCTTGCGGTGCTCGGCATTCTATTTGGACCGAAGCTGGTTGAGGATGCTCGGCTGCTGAGCCAGTCGCTGCCCGGATTGCTAGAGAAGGTAACAACCGGAAAGATCGTGTGGCAATTTGGCAATCGGTACGGCTGGAGCTACGACAGTCAGCTCAAAATCGAGCAGTTTATTGCGGCCCATCAGGCCGAGATTCTCGCCTGGAGCGGTCAGGCAGGTACAGCGGTAGCGAAGGCTTTACAGAGTGTTGTCTGGGTCGTTCTGATTCCCATCCTTGCCATCTTTTTCTTGCGCGATGGGAGACAGTTCTCAGCAACCTTGCTGCACATGTTTGGCGAGGGCAACCAGCGGCGATTTCTGCGCTTGATTATGACCGATCTTGATGTGATGCTGGCTCATTTCATCCGCGCGCAACTCATACTGGCCGGCATCTCGCTGGTGGCTTACAGCGTGGTGTTGTCGGCTCTGCGGTTTCCGTACGCGCTGGTACTGGGAGTCGCTGCCGGAGCTATGGAGTTCGTTCCCGTCGTGGGACCGTTGGTCGCTGCCGTAGCGATCGTCTTCGTTGGATTTCTGACGGCGTATCCTCATTTGTGGGCGCTGATCCTGTTCTTTGCTTGTTGGCGGTTGGTGCAGGATTATGTCGTATCCCCGCGAGTGATGGGCGGGACGCTAGAGTTGCATCCTCTGGCAGCAATCGCGGCGGTTCTCATGGGCGGCGAACTCGGCGGTGTTCTGGGTGTGTACCTTTCGATCCCGGTCGTTGCTACCATCCGCATCGTTTGGGTGCGTTGGCAAAAATACTCTTCGGTCATCACAACCGAGGCTCCGCTCGTATCGGCCGACAGGAGCATATAGTAAACGTGTCGTGATCCCGAAGCTGTGAATCGCTTCCTTGCATGGCCACGGTCAATGCAGGAACCGCCTCGCCAGCGGTCTCGACCTGCTATGGGCTAACGCGCTTGTCGCCGTCGATTCCCGCGAAGGCAAGAAATAACTTCTTGTATCCCGGCAAGAGTCGAGGAGGGCTTAGGCACTCACTGCCCGCACTCCCATTTTGGAGAGGTCATTTCCTTGTACGAAAGTACCTTGGCGGATGATGACGAAAGGTACTGTGCGGAAAACGCAGATGGTCGCACACACTGCTTTCGGAATCTCTGTGCTAGAGGCTAGTCATCCGAGCAGCCGGCCTACAAAACAACCAGCTGGATGAAAGGTCTTGGGCTGGACGGCGTTGGCGATCCGTCCAGCCAGTATCGCTCAGGCGGTCTTTCTGTCATCCACGTCTACATACTCGGCGTCAACTACCCCGTCGTTCGGCTTGGCCTGGCCGGTGCTTTCCGGACGCCGATTGCCATTACCATTGGCGCCGGGGTGCGCGCCGGTACCACCCTGAGGTTGGGCCGCCTGGTACATCTGCTCGGCCAGCTTATGCGAGGCTTGGGTTAGTCGTTCACAGGCCTGGTCCATGGTTCGCTTATCGCTCGACTCCAGTGCTCTCTTGGCGTCTGCGATGGCATTCTCGACCTCACCACGTCCGGTGCCGCTGATCTTGTCTCCATGCTCAGACAGCATCTTTCCGACACTGTAAGTCAATGAGTCGAGCTGGTTCTTGGACTCAATCGCCTCACGTTGTGTCTTGTCCTCAGCGGCATGCGCTTCAGCCTCCCCCGCCATACGCTTAACTTCTTCCTTGCTGAGCCCGGAAGACGAAGTTATCGATATGCTCTGGTTTTTGCCCGTCGCCATGTCCTTTGCGCTCACACTGAGGATGCCGTTCGCGTCGATGTCAAACGTGACTTCAATCTGGGGCACGCCCCGCGGCGCTGGCGGGATGCCGGTCAGCTGAAACTTGCCCAGCGTGCGATTCTGATTCGCCATCGGACGTTCGCCTTGCAACACATGAACCTCAACTAAGCTCTGGTTGTCGGCAGCCGTCGAGAAGGTTTGCGTCTTCCGTGAGGGAATCGTGGTATTGCGTTGGATCATCGGCGTAGCCACACCACCTAGAGTCTCCATCGAGAGTGTCAGGGGAGTGACATCTAACAAGAGCATCTCCTTCACTTCGCCCTTAAGCACGCCACCCTGAATTGCCGCACCGGCTGCGACCACCTCGTCCGGGTTCACGCCCTTGTTGCCTTCTTTCCCGAACAGCTCTTTTACGAGTCGCTGAATGCGAGGCATTCGAGTTTGTCCGCCCACCAGCACGACTTCATCAATCTTGCTGTTGTCGACTTCTGCGTCCTTGACACATTGTTTGGAGGGTTGCACAGATCGCTGGATGAGATCCTCCACCATTGATTCCAGCTTGGCACGCGTCAGCTGTTTTACCAGATGCTTTGGCCCGCTGGCGTCGGCGGTGATAAAGGGGAGGTTAATCGAAGTCTCCATCGTCGTAGAAAGCTCGATCTTGGCGCGTTCGGCTGCGTCACGCAGACGCTGCAGCGCCATCTCGTTGCCCTTAGCGCGCAGGTCAAGTCCCTCGGCTTTCTTAAACTCGTCAACCAGCCAGTCCACCATGTGCTGGTCGAGGTTGTCGCCGCCCAGGTGCGTGTCGCCATTGGTCGCCTTTACCTCAATGAGGCCATCGCCGACCTCAAGGATCGAGATGTCGAAGGTGCCGCCCCCGAAATCATAGACGGCGATGGTCTCGTCCTTTTTCTTGTCGAGGCCGTAGGCCAGCGCGGCCGCTGTGGGCTCGTTGATGATGCGCTTAACGTCCAGTCCGGCGATCTTGCCTGCATCGTTGGTTGCTTGGCGCTGCGCGTCGTTAAAATAGGCCGGGACGGTAATGACTGCGTCAGTCACCTTCTCGCCCAGGTAATCCTCAGCCGACTTCTTGAGCTTCTGAAGAATCATCGCGGAGATTTCCGGAGGAGTGTATCGTTTGCCTTCCGCCCAGATAACGACATGGTCACCTTCCGGTTCCACTTTGAAGGGCACCGTCTTCAGCTCTTCTTTGATCTCATCGTAGCGACGACCCATGAAGCGCTTAATTGAAAAGATGGTGTTCTCGGGATTGGTAATTGCCTGCCGCTTAGCGACCTGACCCACTAGCCGTTCGCCTGACTTCGTGAAAGCCACCACCGATGGCGTCGTTCGACCGCCTTCCTCATTCGGAATGATCTTCGGTTCACCACCCTCGACTACCGCAACTACCGAGTTCGTGGTGCCTAGATCGATTCCTATAGTTTTCCCCATTACCTCATCCTCCATTACTTATCAGGACTTCGGGCATACAATCCCTGCATGCCAGTTAAGATAGAAACGCCTTAAGTGTTCCGGCGGTTTGTGGCGTCAACCCTCGGATTTATTCGCTCAGGAGCTCGACAATCCATGGCCGGCGAAGAGGCGTTGCGCTTCGAATTGCCATCGCATGTGCGAGCTAGCGAGCACGGGCGTTTAGTACATGTCACCCATGCCACCGCGACCACTGGAAGCCGCCGTTGCCGGCTTCTCTTCTGGAAGGTCTGCAATCAGAGCCTCCGTGGTGAGCATCAGGGACGCGATTGATCCAGCGTTGGTCAAGGCCGTGCGCACGACCTTAGTAGGGTCGAGAACCCCTGCCTTGACTAAGTCTTCATATTTGCCGGTGAGCGCGTTGTAACCAAAGTTGTTGTCCTTCGATTCGTTGACTCTGCCCAGGACGATAGCGCCTTCCTCGCCGGCATTTTCGGCGATCTGGCGGAGCGGCTCCTGCAGAGCACGCTTCACGATGTTCACTCCGATTTGCTCATCGCCTTCGAGCGTCAATTTGTTGAGGGCAGGAATGCAGCGCGCCAGAGCCACCCCACCGCCGGGCACGATACCCTCTTCAACGGCTGCGCGAGTCGCATGCATGGCGTCTTCCACCCGGGCTTTCTTTTCTTTCATCTCTGTTTCAGTTGCCGCCCCGACCTTAATGATGGCGACCCCACCAACCAGTTTCGCTAAACGCTCCTGCAGCTTTTCGCGATCATAGTCGCTGGTTGTCTTCTCGATCTGGCCACGAATCTCCTTCACACGGCTGTCAACATCGCCAGGCTTGCCTTTGCCTTCGATGATGGTGGTATTGTCCTTATCGATCGTGACCTTCTTGGCTTGTCCAAGATCATCGAGCTGCACATTCTCCAGCTTGATGCCCAAGTCTTCCGTGATCGCCTTTCCGCCGGTAAGAGTTGCGATGTCCTGCAGCATGGCCTTACGGCGATCGCCGAATCCCGGCGCCTTCACCGCGGCGACCTTCAAGCTGCCACGCAGCTTATTGACCACCAGGGTCGCAAGAGCTTCCCCCTCGATGTCCTCCGCAATGATGAGCAGCGGCATTCCGCTCTTGGATATCTGTTCCAGCACTGGAAGGATGTCCTTCATGGAACTGATCTTCTTTTCATTGATCAGGATGTAGGCGTTTTCGAAGGCGACTTCCATGCGCTCGGGACCAGTAACGAAATAAGGCGAAAGGTAGCCGCGGTCGAACTGCATGCCTTCCACAACTTCGAGTTGGGTCTCGAGCGTTTTGGACTCTTCGACCGTGATCACCCCATCCTTGCCAACCTTCTTCATCGCCTCTGCGATGATGTGGCCGATCGTGTCATCGTTGTTGGCGGAAATACTGCCGACCTGCGCGATCATTTCACCGGTCACCGGTTTAGAGAGTTTGTCGAGTTCGCCGTTGGCACGCTCGCCGGTCTTGGGGTCGATGGCGCCACAGACTACGGTGACCGCTCTCTCGATGCCGCGTTTGAGAGCCATTGGATTGGCTCCGGCGGCAACCGTCTTGACGCCTTCGCGGAAAATGGCCTGGGCCAGAACGGTGGCAGTGGTGGTTCCGTCACCGGCTACGTCGCTGGTCTTGGAGGCGACCTCGCGCACCATCTGCGCGCCGATGTTCTCGAGAGGATCCTGCAGGTCGATTTCTTTTGCTACAGTAACGCCGTCTTTGGTGATGAGAGGTGAGCCGTACTTCTTCTCAATTACCACGTTGCGGCCCTTGGGGCCGAGCGTCACCTTCACGGCGTCGGCCATAATATTGACGCCACGCAGGATCGCCTGCCGCGACCCTTCTCCCTGTTCAATTTGCTTTGCCATGACTGCCTTCTCCTGATCTGGTGAATGGACATCCCGGTTGGACGTCATTAACGGTCGAGTATCGTTTTGCCGCCACTGCGCGACGAGATCATGCTGGAAAGCGCGAATCGCACGTCCGAAATCACTCCCTGGCGCCCACGGTTTCCTCCTTCGCCGCACCCGTGACTACGCCAAGAACCTCCTCCTCTTTCATGATGAGGAAATCGTTCCCGTCAATCTGGATTTCAGTGCCGGAGTACTTGCCAAACAGAACGTGATCGCCTTTCTTGAGCGCGAGAGGGAAAAGCTTGCCCTCGTCATTGGTCTTGCCTTTGCCAACCGAAACGACTTCACCTTCTTGAGGCTTGTCTTTAGCGGAATCCGGGATGATAATTCCGCCCCGAGTCGTGCCAGCTTCTTCGATACGTCGCACCAGAACGCGGTCGTGGAGAGGGATAAATTGTGTCGCCATGTGTGCAGACTCCTGTTTCACTTGAATTCGTTGGTTTAGAAGACAGTTGAGAGAAACCGACGCTTGCCCGAGTCACTCATGTTGAAGCCGACCGCCGATATTTAGATTAGGCCGGGTTTAGCTAAGACAAAGCTCGAATGACGCTGGCGGCGTTGGAACACATCATTTCTTCTACTTATGACAGCATCGCACTGGGCAGAACAACAATCTGCTCAGTGTTGCTCACTATTGTGCTGAAACCGTGAAAGGTGAACCCGGAATAGTCAACGTAATGCCCAGCTCAACAGGCGTGGGGCGCGGAAAAATAATCAGCGAAGCCTAGTGCGAAGGAGCCGTACAGGTACGCCGCCAATTTGCTAATAGTGCAAGCTAAGGGGAGTTGTGGCCCGGCCCCACGGGCTTTCGTCGACTCCGTGCTGGCTCACATCCCCTTGCGTCTGCAAGTCAAGGGATCTTGGCGATTAAACATTGGGGCCGAGGCGACCCTTCTCACGTCGTGTGTTTAATCATCAGGATTTCACTGCCTGTTTCGCTGTAGATCAGCTCATCCACCACTCCCCGGTCGAGCAGCGTAGCAAATCCCCCGGGGTGCATCCCCATCTCCGGAGCCTGCTCGACGATAGCGGTTGGGCCCGCGACTCTGGCTGCAGCAGCAAGCGCCAATGTCGGGCGGCGGGAGCCTGCTCCGGGATCGCGCACATAAAACACGATGGTGCGCTCGGTGCGCACCGCCGATACCTCTACCACCTTGTGGCGATCGGAGGCTTGCGCATGCCCCATTGCGCTAAGCAATATCTCGCGGAATGCCAGCATCAGTTTGTCCCGGATGGCCTCAGGCAATCCCGACTGCAACTCGCCGAGGAAGGTCACCACGCGTTCGGCGGTCAGGATGTGGCAGTTGGCGCGAAGAGAAACCCAGTCGGGCTGCGCAGAGAGAACTTCGATTTCAGTGCGCCAGTCTGAGTCGGTCGCAGCACGGCTGGCGAAGCTAGCAATCTCGTGAGCGTCGAACGGGGCGCTGAAACAAACAAAGACGCGAGCTCGTAGCGCGGCGATGATTTCCTCTGGCGTGCTGGAAGGGGCGAGAAGGATGGCTTTCATGCCGGGCCGGATGTCACGCATCTCCTCGATCAGCGCAAGGCCTTCGTCGATAGTGGTATCCGGATCGCTGATCACAACGTCGAATGAGCGTTGGCGCAAACGTCGAATCGCGCCCGCACCTCCACTGGCCCGCTCACAATGGCAATCGCATGCGGCAAGGGCTTGCGCGATCGAAAGTATGGTCTCCGTCTCTTTTCCGATAAGAAAAACGCTGCTCATGCCTGGCTCCTGAGCGCAATCACTATTGTGTTTTCGGTGTCGAAGCCGCAGAAGCCTGGACTGGTTCCGTCGAGAGGGGAATGGCTGCAACTGGCCAATCGAATGCTAAACCCCGGCGCTGAATAAGATCTTCGATCCGCTTGATATTTGCCAACCTTAGGGCAATGGTTCTTCTGATGCGCAACTACTATCGTCTGTTCATCCGGCGATTTCTGAGGTGGCAAGGAGCACGGCACCAGCGAGTTGCGACCGTTTTGTATTCCTTACTTGCTGATTCTCCTTGCCTCTTAATGGTTGCAGATACCGATGTCGCATCTGCTCAGTGACGGTTAATGCTTCATCCAGCTTCTGGTGTACTGTCTGCTTTATCTTCCGAACAATCTTGCAGCCTTTATCCCGTTGCAGCAACTCACAGGCGATGCGGCTTAGCTCCATCCAATCGTGCCACTCCCCAATCGTTTTCTGAACCAGCTTCAATTCATCGAGAAGTGGCTTTCGCCCCCCGCGGTCGGAGTCAGCCATTTCCAAAACGTAGCGAAGACGTTTTACCTCGATACGATAGGCATGGAGGTTACTCGGTCCCAATTTTGGCACAGACACCAGTTCCTTCGAGAGTCGCAATGCCACGCTCATGGCGTGCAGCGGTCGTTCGTCAGCTTGATGGTCGCTCTCGCGATCCAAATCGAATTTCGCCTTCGCGAAACGATTAACGGCCGAGCTGAGCTTTCGCCGTGATTGGTTCAAACGTTGAGCGAGTTCGGAGGCATTGTGCCGTACTATCGTGTGCAGCTTGCAGGCCTGGCGATAGCGCTCCATACTGAGATTCTGCAACAGGCGGATTACACAATTCGGGTCATCCTTAAGCCCAAATGCCACAACGTAAGCCGTAAGTACATCCATGTCTCGCACCTTTCCTGCGCGAGCTCGAACCGACTTCAGCCGGGCCAGCAGTTTTTCCTCATTTTCCGAGGAATTCATGTCGAGGGCTTGCAAGATGGATTCAACGCGACGAGTACTGCTGCGGAGAAGATGAACCTCGTCTGGCGAAGAGTCCTTGGGAAACCTATCAAGGCTCCTGCGTAGGTTCTGCAGTCTCTGACTAAGTTCGCGGGAATCAAGCGGCATTGCGTTTCTCCAGGCACCTGTGGCACGGCAGGTAATTCGTTATGGGTGTGCTGATTGAGTATGCCCACTCAATCGATTGACGAGCTTCAACCGTTGTCAAGAACGACCGCGCAAGGCTTCTTCCTCAGCGGGAACGGCAGGTATTCCATGTAATGCTGAACGGGGAGGGGGTTCGCCGGGGATGAGAGTCTTCCCCTCACTCGCGATGTAGCGCCCGTTCAGCTAGGATCGCACCTCAAAGAGGAGTCAATCTGTTCTGTTCTGCTCAACTCGGTCAATCCATGCCAGATCTTTCGCAGAAATCATTCGCACTTCAGCGCGCGGCTGACTATCTGCGAGGCTATTCAACTCTTGCCCTTTTGGGCGACTTCCACAGGCATGTAGCCCGCGATCATGGCGATGTTATTTGACGTACCGCGAGAGTCCCGCTTTGAGCGACAGATCTTCGGGGAACTGGTCTGTCTGGACGACAGTCGGCCTATCGTCAGCCGCGCAACTTGGCAACGTAGAACAGTACGGCGAAGTAGTGGCAGGTGCTTCCGGCCAGCACAAATAGATGCCAGAACGCGTGAAAGTACGACAGATGATCGAAAGCGTAGAAGACGACGCCCGCGGTGTAGAAGAGTCCACCCAACGCAATCCAGGATATCCCGGGCCATGTGAGCGCGTTTAGCAAAGGACGCACGGCAACCACGACCAGCCAACCCATCCCCAGATATACGACCACCGACGCGACGGCGAATCGGTCGACTGCGAAACTCTTGAAGACAACTCCCACGGTGGCAAGGCTCCACACGACACCGAAAAGACGCCATCCCAACTGTCCGTGCAGCGGCACAAGCACGAATGGGGTATAGGTGCCGGCGATCAGAAGATAGATTGCCGCATGATCAATGATTCGCAACACCTGACGCGCCCGAGTGCGGACGAGCGAGTGATACAGCGTCGAGCAGACATAGACCAGTATCAGGGTGCCGCCAAAAACCGAGCAACTGACCACCTGGTAGGCTGTCCCGCCCATTGCAGTGACCATAAGTACGACGGCTCCTGCGAGAGCCAGTATTGCCCCCACGCCATGCGTGACGGAGTTAGCGATGATGTTGCCTAACCTGTGTTCCGTGACCATAGCAGGATGATGGAAATCTAGAGAGCTACCTCTTCGGATAGCCGATAGACCGAGCCGGCAGGATCCTCTGGTCTGATCGCAAACTACCTCGCCGGTGTCATCGCGGGTTATGTTTGCACTTTCTGAGGAACCCCGTTCTGGGAGCCGGTCGCAAGCAAAATGGCTTCCCGTTCGATGCCTCTTAGCATGCCCCTGAAAACAATCGCGTGAAAAGGCAGCACGCTGTACCAGTAGGCCAAACCGAACAAGCCTCGCGGCCTGAATAACGCCGACTGGCGCAAAACGCATTGCTGATCACTGAGCGCTTCAATCCGGAACTCCAGTAGCGCCTCACCTGGCAACTTCATCTCGGCACGCAAGGCCAACCGGCAATCGAGCTCGAAACCCACGACGCGCCAGAAGTCCAACGCCTCTCCGTATCCGACCATCTCGGAATCCCTCCGCCCTCGCCGCAGGCCGGGACCGCCAGCTAACTGGTCCAGCCATCCGCGGATCTTCCACAGAATGTCCGCGGCGTACCACCCATTCCCACCGCCAACCCTGCAGACCGCGCGAAACACTGCCCAGGCAGGTGCTTCCACCGTAATCTGGCGGACGTCACGGAACACGGTCCCGCCAGCCCAATCCGGATCGCCTGGGATAGGACCAGCCATCGACCAACAGGTCTCCACCCCGTGTTCAGCCATCTTGCTGAGAGCTGCGTGTATGGCGTCGCGGACGCCAAGAAGTTCCTGCGGAATGAGGCCAGCGATGCGATTTTCCCGGCAGACCACAGGATTCTTGAGTCCCTCTGCCAGAGGCCTGGCAATGGTGTTACTGAGCGGCGTGATCAACTGGATCCAGTAAGAACTCAAACGTGGCGTCAAGACGGGTACTGGAATGACGAGGCGACGGCGCAATCCCATCTCCTCCGCCATGATGGTCATGATGTCGCGATAACAGAAGACATCGGGGCCGCCAATGTCGAACACGCCGCCGGCGGTCTCTGGTACCGCGAGAACACCAACCAGGTACCCGATTACATTTCTGACTGCAATCGGCTGGCACCGGGTGCTCACCCATTTCGGGGTCACCATAATTGGCAATCGTTCCACCAGGTAGCGCAGGATTTCGAAGGACGCCGAGCCTGATCCGATAATCATTGCCGCACGCAATACCGTGACAGGTATGCCAGTTGAGGCAAGCGATTCTTCCACCTCTCGCCGCGAGGACAGATGCTCACTCAAATCGGGACCAGTCTCTCCCAGTCCACCGAGATAGATGACTCGTTTGATCCCGGCATTCTTCGCGGCACGTGCGAAGGTCAAGGCCAATTGACGGTCGCGGTCGGCGTAGTCCGAACCCGCGGACATCATGGAATGGACCAGGTAATACGCTGCCCAGCATCCCTCCAACTCGCGGGTCAGGGATGTTTGGTCGGCCAGGTCGGCCAGTCTGATTTGAACCTTTGGATCAGTACCCCAAGGGCGGTTCTGCAATTTGGCAGGTGCCCGCACTAGACAGCGGATTGCATAGCCGTGCTCGATCAAGCGAGGGGCAAGACGGCCACCGATGTAGCCCGTCACGCCGGCGATCGCTACGCGTTCAGAATCAGACACAAAACTCCTTTGTCAAAGCCCTGTGTTCGACTTGCACTGTAGCACCCAAGGACACCCCGCATCTCCGGCTGAATAAGTAATTGAGTGCGACGTACCCAAGATGCGGCATTCTGGTCGACTGCGACGGAGACTTGTTGACGTATCCAGGCGGTTTCTGCGATGTCGTCACAGGCCAACCGGACGCGCTGCCGATTCGCAGACGGAAGTCCTCACACCGTAGTCTCTGCCGAGCGATCTCTGCCAGCATGCAGCTCAAGTGAATTCTGAGAGAAAACACGGCTCTGCAAAACTGGTGCGTCCGACAATAGGATGGTCGCCGGTTGTTGCCTCGGAGGGACGCACTCCGCTCCTGGAACTCCCAATCGGCAGCTGATTATTTGTGAGGGGTTTTTGCGGCTGTGGTTTGTTTCAGACTAACCTTCAACTGTGCAACCGCATCTTTGGCGCGGCCCAACTGCTGCTGAACCTTTCCCACTCTCTTTTCGGATTTTCCTTCGGCTTTCAGTCCGCGATCATTGATAGCCTTCCCGATCTGCTCCTTGAAAGTGCCCTTAGCTTGGTGAAAGCTGCCCTCGATCTTGTCCTTCGTGCTGGTTTTCATAGTCTTCTCCGCTCGCAGGAAGCTCGTGTTGTACGGCTGCTGAGCTTCGCCTTGTCCTGACACCTTTCTAATGTTGAAGCGTTCGCAGGTCTGAGCAGAATTGAACATTTTCGCGAGGGACTGCCGCCTCGTTCCAAAAAGGAAAGTCAACTAGGGTGCTTTTGGGAGTACAACGATGGGGTTTGCGGCGGCCGCCATTTCGCTCGGCGCCAGCCTAACGATTCTGTCAACCGACAGAAGAAGCACCATTTTCAAACCGTGACTGTTTCTGGGATCCGTGTTGGCGGGTCGGAAGGAGTAGGATCAGTCCTCGCGCAGCGAGGCCGAACTGCTCACGCTACGGGAACCGCTCATCAATCGGAATCTTGCGTGTCAATCACTCGCCCTGATCACGCGCCGCTTCGACGAGGCTTGTCGCTTCGTGCTTGATTTCAGCGTGTCCTCACGCTCCCGCCATGCATGAATCACGTTTCGCTCTTCGTCCACCCAGCAACAGTCGAACCAACAATCCGACCAACAGAACGAGATGTCCTGTGAGACCAGCGTGTTCTTAGGCAGTTCCCGCGGTCTTGTAAGTTGTTGAAATACCTATTCTTGCCAGATTCACACGGTGGAAGTCACAGGTTCGAATCCTGTAGCGCCCACCAACATATCTGGTTACCGCACAGCCACTTACGGCCGACTGTTGTTTTTTGCTGTTAAAATCCCAGCCCGATGCCAACCCGATGGAAGTCACTGAGTGGCCTCCGACGCGGGTTTGGCTGCCAGCAGCTGTTCCATGTACTGCCGTTGTGCGTCCAAGGCCTCGGGAAAATTTCCGTGGGTGTAGACGGCGGTCATCTCAGGCTTGCTGTGACGAAGTAGGGTTTGGGAGACCGTGATGTCCTTGGTGGTCTCGTTAGCCCACGTGCTCAAGCTGTGGCGAAAACGGTGCCAACCAAAACGCTCACCCTTGGCCCGCAGCCCCAGAGCCACGACAGCCGGCTTAACGAAGTCGGCGTTCATGGTCTGACCCCACAGCGGTTGCTTTCCCTTCAGCTTTGGCGAGGCAAGAATGAAGTCCTCGTCCTTGTCGTACGGGGTTTGCTGCCGCCAATCAGTGAGGAACGCCGCCAGAGGCACACATCGGAACGGGTGCGTTGCTGGCCTTGGTCCTCGTCCGATTCTGCATCTCGCCCCGCCTGAACGTCTGGTGAATGAAGATGCGATCGTTCGCCCACTCCACGTGCTTCCACGTCAAGCCAAGACACTCGGAGCGGCGGACGCCCGTGGAAGCGACCAAAAGCACGGCAATCTTCACCGGGTAGGGGAGTCGCTCCAGCAGAGCGATGACCTGCTCGGGCAAGAGCACCTTTACTTCATCTTGATCCTCCTCGCTGGCCGGAATGGCGACCTTATCCAGCGGATTGCGGATGGAGCAAATCTCGTTGTGGTCAACGAAGCTGAAGACGAATGACATGATTCCCGCAATCTTTGTGCAGGTTTCCCATACATGGTCTTCGCCATCGTGGAGGTCAACGAGCCAGTTGCGGATGGCGAGGGGCTTCATCTCCTCAGCGACGGCGGGTTTCCACCGAGGAAGGATATGGTTGTTTATGTGGAAGTGTAATGCTCCCTGACGAAGCCAAAGCGATAGCGGAGCACCAGCGTCACCGCTTCAATGAACTGGTGGATATCTTTGATCGATCACAGCCACCTGAAGTAATGGCACGCCTGTGGGAGATTGTTGCTGCAGCAGAGCTGCGTCCCGGCGTGGTGGTCCTGGATGTAGGAACGGGAACTGGGGTTTTGATCCTGTTGATTCAGTCCTACCAGCCCGCAACGGTGTTGGCTTGCGATGTGGCGGAAAAAATGTTGCAGCGTGTGCACGACAAATACCCTTTAGTCCATACTTACCACGCCGATATCATTTCGCTGGAGTTGGCCTCAACCAGCGTCGACGATATCTTCATGAATGGCATGTACGGCAACATTGCAGACAAGCCTGCTGCGTGCCGCAATGCGGCGCGCATGCTTCGGCCGGGAGGGCGGCTTGTGGTCAGCCATCCCGAAGGCAGAGCCTTCGTTGATCAACTGCGGGCCATCAGTGACCTGTTTATTGAATCCCTTCCGACCAAAGAGGAGTTTGGGGCGATCCTTGAGGCATTGGGCCTGGAGGTGATCGCGTATCGTGATGAACCTAAGCTGTATCTGATGGTGGCGCGAAAGAACTGACGGGTAAGGTACGCCGCTTGGCATTGCACGTGGCGCATCGTGCAGTATCACGGCAGATTGGCGAAGACATTGGTTGTACATTTGAACGTGCTCCAAGGAGATGAGGTTGTGCGATTCGAAGCATTCTCCTTTGGCTCCATCCGGATCGATGGGGTCAGCTACGACCACGACGTCGTGATCGACCGTGGCCAGGTACGCAGGCGGAAGAAAAAAGCTTCCAAGAAGTTCCGTGAAGCTTTCGGACACACACCGCTGTCGTTGGAGGAAGGGGTACCGTGGAAGTGCCGCCGTTTAGTCGTCGGCACCGGCACTGGTGCTCTGCCGGTGATGAAGGAGGTGCAGGCCGAGGCCGAGCGTCGCAAAATCGAGTTGCTCATCATGCCTACAGAACAAGCCATCGAACTGCTGAAGCAGAACCCTCCCGAGACCAATGCCATCTTGCACGTAACCTGTTAACTATGCGGTGCCTGCGACGGAACGGTATTCACAACACCACAGGACACGGCATCACTCTGACGAAAAACCATCCGTGGGCCCACTCGCAGAATCAATAACAGAACCAGCTAGTCTTTTCGAGGTGCTCGCGTGCAACTCAAGCCCTTCCTGCTCGATGCCTGGCTCGATCAATACGAACACGACATAGAATTCAATCTGGCTGCGAGTACCGGACCGGTCTGGACGGTCAACGACATCCTCGCCCTCACCGACGACGAAACGCGCCATCGCTTCCTAAACCACGACTTGGTCTACAGCCGCCCCGCCGGCGCCGACAGTCTGCGTGAGGCGATCGCTGAGATGCAGCGTGTCCCAGTCGAGTCCGTTCAAGTTGTAACCGGCGCCTCCGAAGCGCTCGTGGCCCTGATGTGGCTGGCTGCCGAGCCCGGCGCGAACGTCATCATCCCGCTGCCGGGATTCACCACGTTCTCGGCGCTGCCGGAATCTCTGGGCCTGGAGACTCGCTTCTACCGCGTGCGTCGCGAGAACGGGTTCCGCATCGACCCTGACGAGATCAGTCGGCTGGCTGACTCGAAGACCAAGCTCATCCTAATCAACAGTCCGCACAATCCCACGGGCGCGACCATTGGCGACGAAGAAATGGAAGCCCTGCACGACTTCACTGCCGGGCGTGGAATCCAGCTGGTGAGTGACGAGGTCTATCATCCCATCTACCACGGAAGGCGAACGCAATCGGCGGCGCGCCTGCCGCACGCAACCGTGATCGCCGACCTGTCGAAGGCATTTTCGATTGCGGGCGTGCGCACGGGATGGATGATCGAGCACGACCCCCGACGCCGCCAGCAATACTGGACTGCCCGCGCCTACTTCTCGATCTCGAACACCACTACCGGAGAGATTCTTTCGGAAATCGCCATCCGCAAACGTGACGTCGTGCTCGGCAAGGCCCAAGAAACGGCCACCAGAAACCTCAAGCTTCTCGATGGCTTCATGGCGGAGCATCGCGATGCAATCGGCTGGATCCCGCCGCAAGGCGGCATGACCGCGTTCCCCTGGCTGGCAAGCGGAGAGAACGCCCGCCCGTTCTGTCAGGCCGCCGCCGAGCGTGGAATCCTACTGGCTCCCGGCGATTGCTTCGATGCGTCCTCCCATTTCCGTCTCGGTTTTGCGGCCGTCGGGGACAATTTCTCGAAGGCGCTCGACCGTTTCGGAGCCTTCGTAAAGAACTGGTCGGCGAAGATGGTTACAGCATGACAGGAACTTACTGCGACACGATCGACATTGCTTAATTGTTGTCATTCCCGTTCGAAGCGGAAGCGGAGGAATCTGTTTCTCAGCTTATGCCTGAACCGCCGAACCCTAGGAGTGGCGTTCATAGACGGGCGTTGCCGAAGCGCTCTCAAATGTGATGGTAAGCGAAATCCCTTTCGAACATTCATGACGAGCGCTGGCCGAAAGCAACTTTGCCGCGAGCATCTTCACGATTCAATGCCCATACCGCGGGCGGCATCGTGGCGGTTTAGTCCAATGCATTTTTAGCTCACCGGCCCGGCTTCCACGGTTTCTCGCCAACTACGCTCGCTTATAGCCGCGCCGGTGAGCTAAAAATGCTCTGCATTATCGAGTTAGAAGTCAAGACGCGGAAATTCACGTGCTTCCCTGATTGCAAGCGATCCGAATACTACGATACTCGCTAGGACTGTGCTACTCGGCGTCAATCCATATCTGCTGGGTGATGCCAAAGCCCATGGACTAATTCGCAACACGCAATCCTTGAAATTGCATACCAACCGCGAAGCTGAAGCAAAAAACAAAACATGCAGTCTATCGAGAGAATCGCTAGAACGAGTTCAGATACTTAGAACTGGGAACGGTGACTCCCGTACTATAGCGTAGGTCAAATCCCGTAAGCGGCCATGAGCGCCTGATTGAGGACTTCTTCCGATCATCAACACGTCAGCGTCGAATTGCCGAGCAGCTTCAAGCAATGCCTCCTTGACGGGGCCGATAGCGATTCGAACGGGCGAATGAGCTCCCACTCTTCCTTGCAGCTCGGCAATGCGCTGACGCGCCTTCTGACTTTCCTCATACTGAATCTGCTCCTCGTGTTCCAATCGAATGCGCAAATCCGGATCGGAGGCCTGGATGGCATGAATAATGTGGAGCTTACTGCGCGCTTCCATAGCTGCCAGGTGGGCATAGCGGAGCACTCTTTCTGAGTCTTCGCCTAAGCCGACGGCACACAACCATTCGCGGTGCTCCAACGGCCGCGCAGCGTTCGTCTCTGCGTGTCTGCTGGTCAGGACCGGACAATCCGCGTCATTGAGCACCTTGGCTGTTGTAGAGCCAAGCAGCATCCGCCTGAAAGTACCGGCGTGCGTAGGCATGATGATGAAATCGAACCCCCTCCTGGCGGCCTCGGCGATCCGTGTTGCCGCATCTCCGGTAACGAGGATTCTCGGGTATTGAGATACAGGAAACTCAGCTCCGAGAAAGGAATCGAGCCGGTTGCGGGCGATCTCCTGATGTTCTTCTGCGATCTCTGGAGCTCTCCTCACGTAAAGTTCGAAACCTTCCAGCGCGTTGTAGCTGTCCGGTTCAAACACGTGAATCAGCGACACTCTGGCGTCGAACAAAGTGGCGGCTCTCTTCACGTAAGAGGCCATGGCTATGCAGGGGGATAAGAAGTCAACTGGAAAGAGGATGTTTGTGATGAGCCTCACAGGCGACTCCTTGCAACATCACGATAGACTTCGTCTTCGAAAACAATTTGAGGATCTCCGATTCCTGACGATTCTTGTCCATTCTGGCAACTCTTTGGAAGCGGGTTAGTTTGAAGTCGCCCAGCCTCTCCGGACCTTCGGAAAGTGTCATTCCGAGCGAGCATTTCTTTTTGCGAAGCGAGGAATCTAGGCCCACGATTCGCGCCGGTGCGCGACAGGCGCACGTCCTTGATTTGTCGAACTGACCCTCTACCCACTCTTTTCGAGTAATGTGATCATCTGCGTACCCTGCGAGGTTCTGAAAAAGAATGTCGCATCGCTGGGCCAATAGTGCGAACTGTATGCGCATCTCCCCCTTCACGCATTGGGACTACCGGAAATATCTCGGGTTACCGGCAAGATGGTTGCAGTAAGGCTCGCCATTCGATCCATCCTGGTTCAATGTCAGCTTCGTCTTCTGGTCCAGCCCGACGATCAGGATGTGCGGCCCATCCCGGAATTCACTGGTCGCTTCCCATCGCGTGCGATCTGTTAGGTATCTTCCGAGATCCTCCCCATTGGGAGTACGACCGACAAGCGGAGCCGGTCGCAGGTGGTCGCGCCATATATCAAGAATGGGATAGCATTATTTCCGCGGATTGGATGGGAGCAGTTGCTAGGCCAGATTTCAATCTCGGAGTGGCCAGCCACGACGACATCTGTGATGGGCTCACGAGGTTGCTCAATGGTCTTGTGGGGCAGGGTCTTGAGTTGCCGAAGATCCACCGGATCGACGCTTTACGCTCTCACAGACGTGGGACTGCTCCCATAAGAGGATCTTACCGTCAATCATGTTTGCGGCTGCCCACTTCCCGCAATCGCCACATCTGGAGCGAATAAGCGTATCGTTCCCGTGCTTTATCAGTTCGCGGATGAAGTTGCCCAGCCAAGGCTCATTATTGTGTTTCAACGTCTGGCCTCAAATAGAAAACAACGCTGTCGATGTGATGCTCTAAAGCACCGGGAAGTCGAACTGTTTAGCTGCGCTATCCACAATGGCTTTTGTATCCAAAACCCGGCCGACCACAGTTGTTCACGAAACCATTTGTGAGGACGTTCATTTGCCAACGGCACGACCTGCGGCTGGGAGGAACTCTTCGCTCGCTATTCTTGCCCCTCTTCGGCGAGAGATGCCCCACGCTCCCAAGTAAAGTTGCTTCTGCGCACCGACGCAAAATCTTAATCCTTGATCCCGAGGCATCTTGGCAATGCGTTCGGCGCGCGATAATCCCGTTTATCACGTAGGAATACCAGGGCTCGGGCCAAACAACAACGAAGAAGTCCATGAATCAGCGCAACACTGTTTCAGAAATAATCCAGGGTCTCCACACGACCGCAGACAAAATCCGCGCGCTGGCGAATGGCGGCTACGACCGCACCGAAATCAAGAGAACGCCGCGAGTTGCAGCGGGATTCACAGCGCCGGACTAAATCGGCACTTGATTGAGAAGTGAGCAGCAGAATGAAGGTCAGGCCACAGTCTTTGAACCTCTACACGTAGCAACGAACATCGCTCCAAAATCGGTTAACGCATAGCTGATATTGGCGGTAGGAGGCAATTGTCCATTGATGGCGAGCGAGGGCTTCAATTAGGACATAATCGCCGCGTCAGTGAAAGCGCGCTTGTCGGTCCGACTGCGGAGGGCTGCATAGACAGACGGTTAGGATCCCATTCCCCACGCAGTTGCAGACGTTCAATGAGCCAATTTCAGGCCACTTAAAGTCATTGCTTTTTCCTTTGCCACATTGTGGGACATCAGCAATACCTGGAAGGTTTCTCCCATGCCCGAGGGGCTGATCAGGTGCTTTAGCTGTAGAGCAACCTTGGCCTGCTCCTGCGGAAGCCGGCAATCCTGGAAGGCGTCAGCAAACTGCGTCTCCTCACCGATGCCGAGGAGAAACTGCGATTGCGTCAACAGAGCGAGAAGATCGAGACCATGATCGATTCCGCGAGTTCGTAATGCGGTAAAGTTTACGTGGGCAGTGATGTCCTGCTCGCCCGGAGCTTCGTAAGGTGAAGCACTGGCCGTGTGCTGGCGATAGCTCATCACCGTGTCGCGATGGCGCCCGGCCAGTTGCTCCTCGCGAGTGTAGCCATAGTCGATAAGCACCAGAAACCCGCGACGATCCTGGAAAACGCTGGCGATACGATCCATCCACGCGAGCGCTGCCAACGGCGCTTCGACGCGCTCGCCCGGCTCGGGACGAACTCCATAGCGACCGAGAAATTCGACTTCGGCAGCGGACGGAGCTGCAAAAGTTTCTCTAAAGTTGCCGTGCTCGATATCGATACGTAACGCGCCGCGATGATCGATAACCTCGACTGGCAAAGCGTCGAAAAACTCGTTGGCAAAGAGAATCAAGTTGCCACTTGGCGCTGTACTGGCAGGCGGCAAAGCAGATTCCTCGCGGGCTAAAGCCTGCTCGGAATGACAAGAAGATACATCCGGTGACGGCGCAGCTAAAGCTGCGCCCCTTCCAGACACGCCGGACATCACATCCTCTTGCCTTCCTTTATTGAAAGCTGATGCGCCGGACTCAAGGGAATCGAAGACGTCGCATTTTCCTGCCGCGATGTGATCGGACAGGCGTTCCCGCAACTTCTGCCGCAGATGAGGCGATTGTTCGACGACAGAGTAATGCAAGACGCGGGCGAAATCGGGAAAATGTTTGGCTGACCAGTCGAGTACGTCACGCGCGAAAAGCCCGCGTCCGGGGCCCAGTTCGATGACATCCAGTCTGTCAGGCGAATCCAGAGCGCGCCACATTTCCTCGAACTGCCGCGCCAGCAGTCGGCCAAAGACAGCATGCACATCGCTGGAGGTATAGAAGTCGCCGGCTTTGCCGAACTGCTCGCGGACTCGCGAGTAGTAGCCGAGCTCAGGCTCGTACAGGCACAGCTCCATATAGCGCGAAAACGGGATGGGGCCGTTGCGGCGGATCTCATCCGCAATGCGTTCGCGCAGCCGGGCCGGGGAAAGCCCAACGAATTCGCGCGCGTCGGAGTCCGGACTCACAGTTTCCCCTCGCGCTCCATCTGCTGATGCTCTTTGCGATGCTGCGGCGTACGGATAAACATTTCCACCAGGTAATCGTGCAAGCAGTCGAAGATCTGGCGCTGAAAGGTCCACTCGAACTGCGCATCATCGAGATCGCGAGGATGCAGTTCGAAGTAATAGGTGTGGACGGGAGGATCAGTGAAGCGCGGACGGATCATCACCTCGACCGCCTCGCCTTTGGCGCGAGCGTCGAACTCCACCAGCGGATGTTCGTAGAGGCGCAACTGCTGCTGCACGCGGTCGAGGCGGGAGGAACTCATGGCAGCGATTGTAGCCGACCGAAGAATCATGCTGGGAACGGCGGTGAGTTTATGCGCCGTCACCCGCGGTCCAGAGCAACCGTAAAGCGCGAACAGGGCGTCACCGATCACGTCGTGCTGGACATTGCGAGTCGCACTTCACGGAAAATCGACGGGCAGGTTATTCTGTAAAACAGGAAATGGATGGCTAACGGATTTTGACCACGTTCGACTCACTTGCCCCCTCGACCGATCTGGCTGCAGCGAACTCTTCTGCAATGGAGAGTTCCCCGTTCCTGCGACGCTTGTTTCTTGTGCTGGCCGCGATAGCTCTCCTGTATGCGCTTCTGGCGGGCTTGCGAACAGTCTCAGATCCGGATCTGGGCTGGCAAATGGCGAGCGGACGCTGGGTAGCGCAGCATCATCATATTTTTTCGACCGATGTCTTTTCCTACACTGCCGACGGCGAGCCTTGGATTTATCCGGTAGGGTCGGGGCTTCTATTCTATGGCGCTTACCTGCTCGGGGGCTTCGCACTGATTTCATGGCTGGGCGCGGCAGCGTGCGTCGGCACGATCGCTTTGCTGCTCCGCCGAGGCAACGTCGTCAGCGCGGCGATCGCCATCCTGACTGTGCCCCTGATCGCATCGCGCACCACTCCCCGTGCCGAAATGTTTACGGTGGTTCTGTTCGCGGCATATCTTTCGCTGCTGTGGGAGAACTATCGAACTGGGCGCGCTGCTTTGTGGCTCTTGCCGTTGCTGATGATCGCTTGGGTCAATCTTCACCTGGGGTTCGTTGCGGGGTTAGGACTGATCGCGGCTTTCGTGGGAGTTGAACTGCTGGAACTGCCGTCTTCTGAAACGCGGCGGCGCGAGGCGCTGCGGAGACTGAAACGCGCCTTGCCCTGGTATGCGGTCACCGCCCTCGCCACCCTGGTCAATCCCTGGGGCTGGGGACTTTATAAGGCGCTGGTCCGGCAAAACGAGGCCATGGAGTTGCACTCTCACTTCATTGCTGAGTGGGCGAGCGCAGGGTGGAAATGGGGCAATCCGCTAAGCAGTTTCTCGCTACGCGATACCAACGAAACCTTCAATCTTTTATTCGTGATTGTCGTCATTGCCGTGGTATCGGCTTTCCTGCAGCGCAGGCCGGCGGCGGCGATCCTGCTGATAGGAGCGATGTATGAGACCACGCGGCACGTTCGGATGGCAGCGCTCACCGGCTGCGTCGTTGTAGTGGTTGCGGGTTCGGTTCTGTTTTCGACGATTCCCTGGGTGCGTTCGCGGATTCCCGCGGCACGAACGCGATTTATCCTCAGCGTTGCTGCCGTCGTGCTTTTTGCCGCGCTTGCTCTGCTGCGATCCGTCGACCTGGTCACGAACCATCACTATCTTGCGACTAAGAGCATTTCGACATTCGGTCCGGGATTAACCTGGTGGTTCCCACAAGGCGGAGCCGAATTCATCGAACGCGAAAACCTTCCGGGACAAATCTTCAATACCTATAACGAGGGCGGCTACTTCACCTGGAAGCTGGGCGAGCAGCGTCGCGATTACATCGATGGCCGCGCCATTCCCTTCGGTCCAACCTTGCTCCTGCATGAAAATCAGCTGTTGGGGGCATCTCTTGATTCCGCCGAGTGGCAACAGGAAGCAGACAGCTACGACATCAACACTATCCTCTTTCCCCTGGGCAATGAAATCCCGTTCGCACGGCTTAAGCAACTCTGCAACAGCAGCGCTTGGCGGCCGGTTTACCTGGACGATGTGTCTATGGTCCTGGTACGCCGCAAGCCGGAAACGGAAGATCTGATCAAGCGCCTGGAGGTAAACTGCGCCACCGCAGCCCTGCCGCGCCAACAACTGCCCATTTCCGCCGCTTCGTTTAATCAGTGGACCAACACGGCTAGTATTCTGGCTGCCCTGGGGCGCAATTCCGAAGCACTTGCGGCCGCCAACACTGCAATCTCAATTTTTCCCGACAGCGCCAGCGCACGCTGGCTCCGAGGAAATATTTTCTATGCTCTGGACCAGCGTTCCGACGCCGAGAAGGAATGGAATGCAGCTCTGGCCTTGGCCCCCGGCGAAGGTATTGTCTGGTCTTCGCTGGCCGACTTATATCAACGTGAAGAGCGGATCCCGGAAGCCGCGCACGCTTTGCAGGAAGCCATCCGATCGCCGACCGATCCGACGACAAAACCGCTGGCCCTGGTCAAGTTGGCGCGCCTCTATTTTCTGACCGGACAGCCCAAGGCGGCGTTGCAAACCCTGGACCAGGCGGTTGCCAGCGCTCCTCCCGAGTTGCTGGCCGAAACCGAGGGGCGCAGTTTCAAATTCGATGTTGCCCAGGGACGCGCTGCCGTCTGGAGGTCTCAGGGCGACCTGCAAAAAGCTACTTCGTTCGCGGAAGAGGCGGTCGAACTTGATCCCGATGCCGCCGATGCCTGGTCTCATCTGGCGAAACTCTATCAGCGGCAAGGGCGGACGGTGGATCAGCAACGGGCGGAGGCGCGCGCTGCGGCGCTCACGGCGAACGAGAGCCATTGATTCGTGGTTCGTGGTTCGTGGTTCGTGTAAGAGCGAACGCCGCGGCTATTCGTAGCGCAACGCTTCAATCGGATCGAGGCGCGAGGCTTTGATAGCAGGCAACATTCCACTCACTAAGCCCACCAGCACCAGGATGACCGTCGCGACGACCACCGTCGAGGGATCAATGATGAGGCGGATGTCGGCCGCCTCGGCGTTTTTGGCGACCGCGCTGTAGAAGGTGATTCGTCCTACTCCAATGGAGACGGCATAGGCCAGAATAATGCCGGCAATTCCGCCGACGAAGGTAATGGCCAGCGCTTCGGCCAGAAACTGGAAAAGAATGTCGCGACGCCGGCCGCCCAGCGCCTTCTCCACCCCGATCTCGCGGGTGCGCTGGGTCACCGACACCAGCATAATGTTCATCAGGCCCACGCCGCCGATGCCCAGCGTCAAGGTGCCGATGAAGCCGAGCAGAACTTTCAGTCCGGTAATGATTATCCCGAACTGCTTCAACTGCTTCATCATGTTGTAGAGAAAGACAGCGCGCTTGTCATCGGGATTGAAGTTGTACTGCTTGGCCAGAGCGCCCCGCACCTGCTTCTCGATCAACTCGTAATCGTTGCCCTCGTAGGAAACCCAGATGCCATCAAGATAGTGCGTGTCCTTGAAATCGCTCATGGTACTGAAGGGGATGTAGATGGTTTTGTTGACGCTGTCGTCGCCTTCCTGCATGTGGGGCGTGAGCACGCCGACCACCTGATAGCTGATGCCTCCAATACGGATGTGCTGGCCGATGGCATATTCGCCGGAGAAGAGCTTGAGTTTGGCGTCGGAGCTGATGACGGCAACGCGGGCGCGCGAGGATTCATCCTCTTCGTTCAGCAGGCGGCCTTCGCCCAGGTTCAACGCCAGTATCTGAAACATGCTGGGATAGACGCCCTGGATAGGAAGATCGTAGGTGCGCACGTCGCGCTGCACGCTGATCTGCTTGTCCACCTCTGGGGTAACGCGATTTACCAGGGGAGCAGCTGCTACGATGCGGTCGATGTCGTCGATGGTGAACTTGATCTGGACGCCGGCTTTTTGCCCCCCTGCCTGCATGGAAGTTCGTCCGGGAAAGACGCCGATGATACGCGTGCCCCAGTTGGCAAAAATCACTTCGATGGCGCGGCCAAATCCGGCGCCATAAGCCAGCAGAAGGACCACGGTCGCGATGCCCCACGCCATGCCCAGCATGGTGAGTGCGGTGCGGCGGCGATTGTGGCGCATAGCGCCGTAAGCCTGGGTCAACAGATCGCGCATCATAACTGAAAATCCTTTTCGCTCTTCGCTCTTCGCCTTTCGCCAGAGATCGCAATTGAGGCGTTCTGCCAAAAGCGAGCGGCGAATAGCGGTCTTTTACTCCGCCCTCAGTGCATCAACCGGTTGCAACATGGCAGCCTTGCGCGCAGGATAAATTCCGGCAACGATTCCAGCAATGGCCAGCGTGCCGATGGCCAGCGTCGCCGACATAAACGACATGGTCGGAGGATCGAAGCCCGGCACTTCTCCCACGCCGCGCATCATGAACATGAGCAGCGCGGCTCCGCCCATGCCAATGCCACCGCTCATCAGAGTGAGAAACGCGCCTTCCAGGAAAAACTGCAGCAAGATACTGCGATTGGTAGCCCCCAGCGCCTTGCGCAAACCGATCTCGCGCGTACGTTCGCTGACGGCGACCAGCATGATGTTGATGATGCCAATGGCTCCCAAGGTCAGTGTCACCAAGCCGACCCCGCCGAGGAAGATATCCATCGCGTCAAAGATCTTGCCCACCATCTCGGAATTCTTGATGGTGTCCCAATCTTCGAAAGCATCTTCGTTGTGCCAGTCGAAGCCGTGATTGCGGGCGATGATCTTGCGGACTTCTTCGCGGGCCTCGGCGTGCTCCTGGCGAATCCGCGGACGATAATTGATAAACGAAACCGCCTGCTCCTGCCCGTCCTTGATCAGGGGAAAGTATTCCCGCATGGTAGTGAACGGCAGAAAAAGGCGGTTGTTGGTGGAATTGTTGTCGCCGTGGCCGACCCGCTGGACGACGCCAATCACGTTAAAGCGGATCCCGTTCAGCAGAATGGTGTTGCCCACTGCCGGCCGCCCGGGAAACAGGTTCTTCAGCATCTCGTCGCCTAGCACGGCAACCAGGCGCTTCTGCGATTCGTCGTCTGGATTCAACCAGCGTCCCGCCGCCAAGGGCAGGTAGCGGATCTGGTCATAGTTCGGAGGAACGCCGCTGACTTCGCCATTGGTGTTGCCGTAGTCGCTTACCTCCTGGATGTCCATCCGCGACAACACAGGGGCGGCGGCCCGCACGTGAGGCGCCTCGCGCACGATGTCCTGATAGTCCTCGTCGGTCAGGTTGTAGTCGCGGGCGGAACTCATATTCCCGGCGATGGCCGGAGCGCGTCCGGGGAAGACGAACATGATGTCTTCACCCAGCGAGTTGAGCTCGCGCCGGTTGCCGGAGCGGAACCCTTCGCCCAAGCCGACCAGAAGCAGCAGCGATCCCACTCCCCAGGCAATACCAAACATGGTGAGGAAGGAGCGCAACTTGTGCGCCCATAAGGTGCGCAACATCTGCCGGAGTGTCTCAAAAAACATCATCGGGTTCGCAGGGACTCCAGCCCCAATCTGATATACGCGACTATGACAACCTTGGTTCCTCTAAAAGACAATTCCTACCTTCATTGGACACGATTAAGTCGAGAAACGATAGCGACTTATCGGGAAATGAGACCAGCAGCGATCAAACGATTCCCCGTTGATGAAAATCGTGGAAATCGGCACCTTCGCGCCCCCAAAGGACGGCGAAATTGGGTATAGTAGACGTAATGCATCTGGCCGCGACCAGCCTGATTGAGCGCGGACCGAAATGCGAAAAATCTGTGAAATTAGGAGCCAAGTACGATGCCGAAAGCACCTCGGGACAAGGAAAATACGACACCCAAAAAGCGGACTCGCAAGGCCACATCCAGCCCCGGAAATGGAGTTCATCCGGAAAACGGGAATGGCGCTGAAGTTGCGCAGGCCGTGGTGGCGTCACCCGAAATCGCTAGCGAAGCTGTGGTCTCGCCGAATGTCGAAGAGAAGATCCGTGTACGGGCGTATGAGTTTTATCTGCAACGTGGCGGAAATGGCGGCTCTCCGGAACAGGACTGGCTTCGCGCAGTAGAAGAAATCTGCGGTCAGCAGCGTACCGTTTAGCCCTGGAGATTGTGCATTTAGGCCGAGTTTTGGGTTGGCTGGCGAGTCCCTAGTGAAGGGTCCGGCAGGCGGTTTGCTGCTGGACAGCTGGTAACCGGGGCGATCTGGCGTTTACCCTTATGCGATCACCGGATAAGGGAAGTGTGTTTTGCGCTTTCCAGCGAATTGAACTAAGATGCTGGACGGTTGGGGTTAGTCCGTTGCTCTGCGCTTTCCGCCGGGTGGAAAACGCGGGCCAAGATTACTGTGAATAGTTTGAGCCAGGTTCTGCTCATCGACGATAATCCTTCGCAACTCAGTGTCCGCGAAGCGGTTCTGCGGAAAGCGGGCTTCCAGGTTTCCATCGCTACCACGGCGGAAAGCGCCCTAGCCATCTTGCGCGGGCGGCGCGACCTCATTGGAGTCGTAGTCACCGATCATTTGATGCCTGGCTGTAGCGGCTCGGAACTCGTGGGGCAAATCCGCGCCGCTAACGACTGGCTGCCGATCATTGTGTTGAGCGGCTTGGCGGATGCCGAACCCGAGTACGACGGCATGGAAGTGATCTTCCGGCCTAAGCCCCTGCCGCCTGCCGAACTCATTGAGCTCGTTCGCTCCAGCCTGGCCCGCGCTGAAGAACGTCGCGGCGCAGCATAACCCCTCCGTATGTGACTAAAGTCACATAGCGCTGTGAGGACAAAGGCGCTATCCTTAAACCTGCATCCCGGGTCTTAACAGATCACCATTGCTGGATTGCGGCGATCCCCGGGTTATTGGGCGCCTGTTGGGAAGGGATGCGGTTTTAAGGGTTGTTACCATTATCGGCGACGGTGAGGCCGCGAAGGAGTATTGTCCGATGTCTGAACAGGGACGCAGATATTTGCGCTTCGGCGGAGTGATGGCGGTGATCCTCATCGCCCTCGGCTATCTCGCCTACACCGGCGTGCAGGACAGCAAGAGCTACTACGTCACCATCAAGGAACTGAATGGTATGGGCAACGGCGCTTACAGCAAGCGCCTGCGCGTAGCCGGCAACGTGCAGCCGGGATCGATCAAGCGCCAGGGCACTCATCTGGAGTTCCTGCTGGTAGAGCAGGACCGGACTTTGCCGGTGGTTTACAACGGGACGGAAGCTCCGCCTGATACCTTCAAAGACAATGCGCAAGCGCTGGCGGAAGGAAAATTTGGACGCGATGGTGTTTTTCGCGCCAGTACCATTCAAGCTAAGTGCGCCTCCAAGTACGCGCCTAAGCAGCCTGACCAGCCCGGTGCCGCTCCCGCACAAAAGGCTGCATTGACGACATCTGGCGCAATGGGCCAGTAATTCATTGCCAGCCGATTTCACGGAATCGCACGCAGTGGCAGGTAGCAGCGACTCTCAATATCCGCCGGTCATTGTTCTCGAAAATCTGGTGAAGTTCTTTGGCCGGTTCGCCGCCATCCGCGGCATCTCAGCCAGCTTTGCTCGCGGCCGCCTGTACGTCGTGCTGGGTGATAACGGCGCAGGCAAGAGCACCTTGCTGCGCATCGTTGCCGGCTTGATGGAGCCGAGCCAAGGCAGTTTCACATTACTGGGAGCCAAGACCGTCCGCGAAGTGGCTCATCGTGTCGGCTACATGGGACACGCGCCCTTGCTTTATGACGAACTCAGCGGCATGGAGAACCTGCGCTACTTCGCCGGATTGTACGGATTGCATGACGACGCTGTCGGCCGCAACGCCATGCAGATGGTCGGACTCGATCCCGAACTCATACGCCGGGTTGGACAATACTCGCAAGGCATGCGACAGCGCCTTTCGCTAGCTCGCGCCGTGCTGCACGATCCCGAGCTGATGCTGCTGGACGAGCCATTTTCCAACGTGGATGTGCATTCCGCACGCGACATGGCTGCAATTCTGGGAAGAGTCCGCGATCAGGGTAAAACGATCTTCGTGGTCACTCACCAGGCGCCGCTGATGGAAGGCGTGGCGGACGAATTCGTGCACATGGCCGCGGGACAAATTGTCTCGCGGGAAGAAGTGATTCGCAACGCAGCCTCTGACCCCGCGCTGAGGGCCACGCAATGAGTACCCTCGGCGTGACCCGCGCAACGCTGGTGAAAGATCTGCGCATGGAATGGCGATCCAAAGATGCCATCAACTCCATGCTGTTCTTTTCGCTGCTGGTAGTGGTGATCTTCAGCTTCGCCTTCAACCCCACGGCGGAAGAGTCGCGACGTATCGCCGGCGGCCTGATCTGGGTCGCGTTCCTGTTCGCAGCGGTGGTGGCGCTGAATCAGACCTGGGCGCGCGAGCTGCGCAATCAAGTACTCGACGCTTATCGCGTGTCGCCTGCGCCGCCGAATGCATTGTTCCTGGCCAAGACAGTGGGGAATTTTCTCTTCGTCGTGGTGCTGGAAATTCTGATGACACCGCTGTTCGTCGTGTTTTATGAGCTGCGATCGGTGGGACCGCTGTGGCAACTGCTGGTCATAGCGCTGCTGGGAACCTGGGCGCTGGTGGTCAATGGAACGTTCTTCGCAGGCTTGTCGATTCGCACGCGCAACCGCGAAATCATGCTGCCGCTCATGCTGTTCCCGATCACGATTCCCGCGTTGCTGGGAATGGTAGATGCGACCACATCCATTCTGACCGGCGAAGCTTCGCCCGACTTCTGGATCAAGATGCTGGCGGTTTACGATATCGTGTTTACGGCGATTTGCTTATTGCTGTTCGAGACCGTCTTGAACGCTGAATAAAGAATGTGAAACGCGGAATGAAAAAGCTTGCTCCAATCTCAATCCTGGTAACCTTGGCGCTGTTAGGATTCACAACCTACCTGGCGCTGGTGGTGGCTCCTACCGAGCAGACCATGGGCGACGTGCAACGCATCTTCTACTACCACGTGCCGTCGGGCTGGGTGGGAATGTTGTGCTTCGGCGTCAACTTCATCGCCTCGGTCTGGTATCTGTGGAAACGAAGCCCGGCCAGCGATGCTTTGGCAGCAGCGTCGGCCGAAGTGGGCGTGGTGTATTGCGCGGTTCTTCTGATCACCGGACCGCTGTGGGCGCGGCCGGTCTGGGGCATCTGGTGGACCTGGGATGCGCGTCTGACCAGCACGCTGGTGCTGTGGCTGATCTACGTCAGCTATCTGGTGCTGCGGCGCTTCGCCGCCGGAGGACAAACCCAGGTGATCGCTGCGGCCTTTGCCGTCTTTGGCTTCGCCGATGTGCCTCTCGTGTATTTTTCGATTCGCTGGTTTCGCACGCAACACCCTTCGCCGGTGATGGGAGGCGGAGAAAACTCAGGCCTGGCTCCAGCGATGCTGCACGTCTTCCTAACGAATCTGGCGGCCTTCACCGTGCTGGGAATTCTCTATGTATGGTTGCGTTATAAGTTGCAGCTCGCCGAGCAGGCGCTGGAATCGGCTCATGCCCAGGCGGCGCTGAAGGGAGTTTCGCGATGAATCCTATTGCCTTTCTAAAAGCGGCGTACATCATAGCGTGGGTGGTTTATCTGGGATATCTAGGACGAATCCTGCTGCGCATGAAAAAAGTGGAAGCGGAAATGGCGGAACTGAGGAATAGCAATTCCGGCTCCTCAAGGCAGTAAGCAATTCACCACAGAGACACCGAGGCAGCTTGGCCTTGAATATTCGAACGCTCAAAGTTTCCACGCCAATGTCCACGCCAATGTCCACGCCAATGTATTTTTTGTCAAAACCGATTTTCTCCGTGCCTCTGTGTCTCTGTGGTGATTGCAGTTTTAAGGAAACCGCGTGACCAGCGAGCGGCGCGGCGTTCTCCAATTCATCGGCGTGGCCTGCCTGATTGTCTGCGTGCTGTTCGTCATTCTCAGCCTGCCGTTTTTCCTGGGACAATATCGCGTGCTGCATTCCTGGCCAGCCACCCAGGCACGGATCCTGCGCAGCGAGGTCGTGACTCTTCCGGCAGCGAAGCATGACCAGCTCTACGCCGCCCAGTTGCAGATCGTCTACGTCGTGGACGGCCAGCCGATCACTGCCGAGCTCACCAGCTTCCAGAGCAGCAACTACGAGGAGACGGTGCGGCGCGCGGCCGAGTTTCCGGCCGGCAGCCGACACCAGATCCGATACGACCCGAACACTCCCACGCAAGCCCGCATCGGCGCCGGCTGGAACCGCCGCTTCTTCGCGGTTCCGCTGATCACCTTGGGTTGCGGCTTAGTATTCGCGGCATTCGCTGCCGGGTTCTTTATCGCCGCCAGATTCGCTCGGTCGCCGGCAGCCGCCTGATCATCAGGCGATTTGCTTGCCTGCCTCCGGGCCAACCGACTGATCGAACACCGACTCCACCGTGACCTTCACCACATGGTGCAGCGGCGGCAATCCCTGGGGCGATTCCTGCAGCTGCTTGCGTGTCTCCTCGAACAGCGCGCCCGAATCCACAACCTCTGCCGTTCCCTTGATTTGATAACCCTTGGCGGTTGCGGCATCCGCGACGGTGATCGCAACTTTATTGTTCTCCAGCAGATTTTTTCTGGTCTTCAGGGAAAACAAGTCGGAAAACACCACGTGATTCTCGTCCATCAGTTTGAGCGTGCCTTTGGGAGTAACGTTGGGCTCTCCATCGTGGGAGGCAGTTGCCACCCACGCCAGCTTGCCCGGCAGAAAATCTTGGACATACTTAGGAATGCTTACCATGATATTTCCTCCAAATATGAAACCGGATCTACCTGAGGTAGCCGGAGTCGCGATACCATTTACCATGCTGGACCTGTGACGCAGGTTTGTAAAGCAAGCCAGCTGTATGCTGGACGCGGCGGGTCGGGTCTTGCAAAATAATCACGGGCCGAATTTGCATCGCCGTACATCCAATGTTCGCAGGAGTTCCGCCATGAAGCTTCGGGCTCTTTCGTTATCGTTATTGGTCTTCATCGCTGTTTCGACCTTGGTGGGGCAGACGCCTGCTCCCGACAAGCCAAAGTTCAGTCCACCTTCGCGCAAGTTTCGCTTCACCTACTCCTTCACTGTGAAAGATATTCCCAGCGGCACCAAGCTGGTGCGAGTGTGGGTACCGGTGGCGCACACCGATGAGCATCAGACGGTAAGGCTGCTCAACGTCAAGGCTCCGGTGCAGACCCGAATGGCCGAGGAGTCGGAATACGGCAATCACATCCTGTATGCCGAGATCCACAATCCGGCGCAAGCCACAGCCGAATTCACCCTGGAGTACGAGGTCACCCGGCGTGAGTATGCCCGCGGCGATTATGCCCAACTGGAACCAAAAGACACCAAGCCCGGTGTGGTTCTGGCATCGATGCAACGCTATGTCGAGCCGGACAAGTTGGTTCCCACCAGCGGCGAGATCAAGTCGCTGGCTGACAAAGTAACCGCCGGCCAGACGGGCACGGTCGCTAAGTCCAAAGCTGCCTACGACTATCTGTTTGCGACCATGCGCTACGACAAGACCGGCACCGGTTGGGGACGCGGCGATGCCGTCTGGGCTTGCGATTCCAAGCACGGCAACTGTACCGATTTCCATTCCGTCTTCATCGGCATGATGCGCTCCGATGACATTCCCGCCCGCTTCGATATCGGCTTTCCCCTGCCCGAAGGCAAGGATCAGGGCGACATCCCCGGATATCACTGTTGGGCGGAGTTCTTCGCCCGCAACATCGGCTGGATCCCGGTCGATATCTCCGAGGCGTGGAAGGCCAAGGAGAAAGCCGACTATTTCTTCGGCAGCGTCGACACCAATCGAGTGCAGTTTTCTACCGGCCGCGACATTACGCTGTCGCCCAAGCAGGATGGTCCGCCGCTGAACTACTTTGTCTATCCCTACGTCGAGGTCGATGGCAAAATCTACGAAGGGATCAGCAAGAAGTTCAGCTTCGCCGAGGTCAGCGAGCAAAATACCGCCGATTTCCGTCCCGATCCGTCACCAGCCATGTAGGTTTGGCGACGACTCAACAGGGGAGTTTTCCGGACGCAGGTGATCGGTCCGTTTGGGGAAATCTCGCTCCCGGTCACCAGGTACCCCCCTCCCCCCATTCAATTTTCAAAGTATTGATTGCCATCGGCTTAGCCTCAAAGTATCCCGCAAAGTCTTGATTCCTAAAGCTTTAAGTGTCAGAATCTTGACCCGTCAGGGGTTACACCCGTCACTTTAAGGAACGAACAAGCACTAAGTCGCTTCCCTGCCCGATTCCGGAGTGTTGATTACACTCGCCGATGGCTTTACCTCTAACAACCCCGCGCACCCCTGTTACTGCCAACTCTCAACTGATAAGGAGCCCTGATTAATGATTGAGCCTTGTTTTGAAGGGGACGGCCTTCAGAGACTGTGTCGCAACCGGAACGAAAGGTTTCTGGTGGAACATACAGCTAGAATAGCCAGTCATACTAGCCGCGCAGCGGCGGCTATGAAGTTAGCCCGGCGCGTAAGCGCCGGGTAAAGTGGGAAATAGTCATGAGCCGCAGAGCGGCGACACCACTCGCGACACCGTCTCCTCAGGCCGTCCGTTAAGCATCCGAAAATCACCCGGCTTTAGCCGCTGCGGGAGCTTGCTTTCACTGCATCAGAGTCTTCATAACGGACAACTGTTTTCAAAGATCATCGACCGCGAAGCGTCCAACCAACTCCGCTGCCCATCGGGACACTAAGCCCAACCTATCAGCATAGCCCTTGCCCCGAATCCGTCAAGATTACGAAAGTCCAATCGCCCGTATTGTACTTTCGTAACCCTCCCATTTTTCAATTGGGGAAACCGCGCGGGTGCGCGGGTGCCCCATCCTAGCCCGATTTTGGCTAGAGTGGGAGACGACACACTATTCCCCGCCATCGAACTTCAACTGCTCTACCGCCGCGGCGCGCGCTTTCGGAGCCCTCTTGAACGTAGCTTCCAACAGTCGCGGATATTGCAGCACCAATTCCGGCCGTCCTATCCCAAAACTGCTTGAAAAGACTACGATAAAGAGGAGTATCGCGGGCGGTGCCAAACCTCCCATGGTCGATCCTAACTTTACGGAACTTTACGTTTCGTCCGGGTGAATTACTGGCGGAAACAAGATCAGGTTCACCCCTGAGGTGACGTTGCTGACCGATTTAACCGACGAGCAACTGCTGACGCAGACTCTAGCCGGAGATGAAGACGCGTTTACCGTCCTGTATCGCAGGCGGCAAGGGCCTGTCTTTCGCTTTGCCTTGCACATGAGCGGATCTTCGCAGATCGCCGAAGAAGTTACGCAGGATGTCTTCATGTTCCTGCTGCAACGCGGTGAAGGCTTTGACGCCGAACGCGGGGCCTTGGGCGCTTATCTGTTCGGAGTCGCGCGAAACTACGTGCGGCGTGCGCTGGAGCGGAATTATCCGGAGATGATGCTGAGTAGTCCAGTCGAAGACGAAGCCGCCTCGCTGATAGTGGAGAACGATCCCAGTGAAGGTATCGCCCGCCACCAGACATCGGTCGCCGTCTGGAAGGCGGTGCTTTCCTTGCCGGAACATTATCGCGAGGTGGTGGTGTTGTGCGATTTGCAGGAGCAGAGCTATGCGGACGCGGCGGCGGCGGTGGGTTGTGCCATTGGCACCATCCGCTCGCGGCTGCATCGGGCGCACGACATGCTGAGCAAGAAGCTGCAACACTCGGCGGCGCTGGCTCCGGCGGTGGCAAGCGTTACGGCGAGGTGCATATCATGACATGCCGTGAATTCAAACATAACGCCGCGGCTCTCACATTGTGGGAGGTGTCGCGGACCCGGAACGAGCGACTCCTGAAGCACGCGGACGGCTGCCAGGCTTGCGGGACTTGGTTGCAGAAGCAGCACTCTCTGGCGTCGTCGATGCGGACGCTGCAGGTGCAGGCGGCCGGCCGGGAAGCCGGTCCATATGTGGAGGAGGCGCTGCTGAAGGAATTTCGCCGGACCGCTGCCGCCCGGGCCGCTCTTCCGGCGGCTGCGATGCTGCTCCGCTCCGAGTCTCTGCCGTCCGGGGACAAGGGTCGTGTCATGCCCATGGCGATGCGACTGAGCCGCTTCTTCGAGATTGGAGCCTATGCCGCGGTGGCAGCCGCAATTGTGGTTGGGGTGTTCCTGGGGACGCACCTTCTGGAGCACCGCTCCCGGCCAATGACGTCGCAGGTCGCGTCGGCGCCCGCAAGCGCGACCCCGGTCGCCCAAAAGCCCGTCGCTGCCGAGCCGAACGAAATGAGCGAGACGTCCGGGTCAAGCAGCCGCCCGCCAGCGGTGCTTCACAGCCGAGTGCAGCGGCAACATCCGCCAGTTTCGGATAAGGTGGCCGCCAGCGCACAGTCGGCAGTCCCGGAGGCATCGCAGACCAGTGTTGACGACGGCTATGTCGCCTTGATGTTCTGCGATCCGTTGAGCTGTTCCAGCGATTCGCAGGTGGTGCGGATGGAGTTACCGGCTGCCAGTCAGGACGCTCAGCCGCAGATTGCGGACGTAGTGGTCGGCTACGACGGCCTGGTGCGGGCGGTTCGCATCGTCAACTGAGGGCAATGGATTTCGGAGCGCAATGTAAGTCATTAGCGGACGAAGTCAATTTGAGAATCGAGAATGAGGATCTGGCTATGAGCAACAGCAACACTCCAAGTATTCGCGCCGTTTCGAGATGGCTGTCACTTGGGTTTTTGATCGTCGGCTTATCTGCAATATCGGCTGCACAAGGTGAACCCGGCCCACCGCCTCCGCCTCCAGGCGGACCCGGCATGATGATCACCATGCAAGGTCCCGGCTTCGGCGGAGGATTCTTCCATGAGGAAATCGGCGAGGGTCACAAGGTGGTAACCGGTGCGCCGATGACCGCGGTCATCGATACCACCCGGGATACCACACTGTCAGACGGCAATACCATCCATACTGACAATCAGAGCACGGTGTATCGCGACTCGCAGGGCCGGGTCCGCCGCGAAATCCAGTTCGAACTGGCTACGCCCGCCACTGGCGCTACCAAGCGAACTATGATCGTGATCACCGATCCGGTCTCCGGCAATCGCTACATGCTTAATCCCCAGAACAAGACGGCGCATCAGATGCCGCTGCATCCTCCTAAGCCCCCTAACGGCGCGCGTGAAGGAGAACGAGGGTCGGGACCTGAGAATGCCAATGTCACCACCGAGTCCCTGGGCACAAAAACCATCCTCGGCCTGCAAGCTCAAGGCACGCGAGTTACCCGTACCATTCCCGCCGGACAGATCGGCAATGCCAAGGCCATCTCGGTCGTGACCGAGCGCTGGGTCTCGACCGACCTGCAGATTCCGATCAGCATGACGCACAACGATCCCATGATGGGGACGGTGATCAGCAACGTGACCAGCATCACCCGCGCCGAACCCGACCCCTCGTTGTTCCAGGTGCCATCGGATTACAAGATTGAAACCGGCAAGCCGGGCGACATGATGTACATGCCGGCGGAGCGTCATCCCTTAAACTAAGAACCCACGAATTCCTTGCTGGCAGTGGCGGAGGTCCACCAGGATCTCCGCTTTTTTGTTGGGTTGTATATAAGGAATTGTGGTAGAGACAGCCGTGGAGCGGCGTCATTTGTTTTGCCGTGGGCGTGAACCCGCGGTAAAGTCCCAAGAAAATCAGCCAGCCGCGGAGCGGCGACACCCTCGCGGCGCAGCCTCCACAAAACCACAATCAGCGGGCTGGGGTCCAAATCAATCCCTTTCAGCTGCGGCTCGGCTGAAGCCGAGCCCTCATACAAATCACCAGAAAATATGATATCCACTAGCAACTATCCACCATCCACTGCTCTTCAATCCTTGGCCATCGCGTAATAGCCTTGGCGCGCCTGCACCTTGTAATCGCCCTTGGAGTGAATCTGGATTTTGCGATACGAGCCATCGAGCTTGGTATTGGACGGCGTGTATCCAATGTTGTACTGGCTGCGCAACTCGTTTTGGATCTGGTCGAACGCCTGTTTCAACTTGTCCTGCTTGTTGCCGACCTCGATCACGCGGCCGCCAGTCTGCTCGGCCAGTTTCCTCATGTCATAGTCGCCGCTGTAACCGAATCCGCCGTAAAATCCGCGATCGGCAATCAAAATCACATAGCAGATGGTGTCGGCCTTTTGCGCCGCTTCAATGGCATCCTGGATCTTCAAGCGGCTGCCCTGATCTTCGCCGTCGGTAAAGATGATCATTGCCTTGCGGCCGACTTCGTTTTTCAGCTTCTCATTCGCACCCAGATAAATGGCATCGTAAAGCAATGTTCCCCGGGGTGTCGTAGGAATCGGGCCACCGCCCAATCCCGGCGGACCACCGCCCATGCCGGCGTTGATCTGCATCTTGTTTAGTGAGCGCGTCAGGTCGTGAACATTGTTGGTGAAGTCCTGGTCCAGGTCCACGTCCACATCGAAATTAATAACAAACGCCAAATCCTTGCTGCGCAGCACGGCCCGCAGGAATTCAGCGCAGGATTCCTGCTCGATATCCAACACTCGCGTCTGGCTGGCGCTGGTGTCGATCATGATTCCCAGGGTCAACGGCTGGTTCGACTCCGATGAGAAATACTTGATAGCCTGCGGCTTACCGTCCTCCATGACCTGGAAATCGTCCTTCGTCAGGTTAGGAATCAGCATGCCGTGTTTGTCTTTCACGTTGAAGAACAAGTTGACAACGTTGACCTCGGCCTTGAAGGTCTGCAAAGGCTCGTCACTGGCCGGAGGTTGCGCTTGCTGGTCTTGTGCCGGAGCCTGGGCCGGTGGGGTTTGCGACTGCGCTGCCAATCCCAGACACGAGGCCAGGATCAAGGACACTACTGGGACAAAGTGGCGAAATTGGTGGAACCGCATAGCTTCTCTTTCCTATGGGATGCATCCATTGTAGTGCAAGGCGATGGAATCAGCGACGAAAGCTGCCACGACGCCCCGCTGCGGTTATACTGTCCAGAGTTCTGGCAATCTTGGAGACAACAGAGACCGATGTTCAATCGCCGATTGAGCTCTTGGATCAGAGGCGCCCTGCTTTCGGCGGTGCTCGCCTTTACCGCAGCTTACGCTCTGCCGCAGGAACAGAAGCTGCCTGACGCCCCCGCGCCCCAGAACAACGCGCCTGCGCCTAACGTTAACGTGCCGCCTCCGGGCGCGTCCGATGACCAAGGCTCTTCATCCTCCAGTGGAAACCCCGAGCAGCCGGCAAATACTCGCGAGCCCGGGCAATCGTCGACGCCTGGCCAGGCCAATCCTCAGCCGCCGCCTCCCGGCTCGCAAGAGATCAAGACCGTACCGCCCGGCAGCGTCCCCAACACGGGCGGAAGCGGACGCGACGAACTCATGACCCTGCAGAAAACCGTCAGCTTCGTGAGCGTGCCGGTCACGGTGAAAGATGACGAGGGAAAACTGGTCGACGGTTTGCTGGCCAAAGACTTCAGCATTTACGAGGACGGAGTTCTGCAGAAACTCACGCTCTTTACCAGCGATCCTTTCCCGTTATCGGCTGCGCTGGTAATCGATCAGGGCTTGCCTGATCCGGTGCTGCGTAAAATCAACCAGACCTTTGGCGCGTTAGGCGGAGCATTCGGTCCTTTCGACGAAGTGGCCGTCTTCACCTATGGCAACACCGTAAACAAGCGCCAGGACTTCGGCAACACCACCCGTATGGAATTGGCGTTGCAACGCATTCGTGATGACACCGGCGCGAATGCCGGTGCATCGGTGGTCGGTGGCCCGTTCGGATCGGGGCCTGAGACCAACAGCAAGCCCATGCCGGGCGCTACCCAGGTGCTGACTCCATCGCGCGAATATCATGTGCTGAACGATGCCATTCTGATGGCGGCCCAGGAACTGGCGCACCGTCCCGCGGCGAATCGCAAAATCATCTTCGTCATCAGCGACGGGCAAGAGTACGGCAGCCGCGCCAGCTATACCCAGGTGTTGAAAGTGCTACTGACCGACGGGATCGCCGTGTATGCCATCGGCGTCGACACCGCAGCCATGCCCGTCTACAACAAAGTCGCCAAGGCCCGTATTCCTGGCTTTGGGTATAGCAACGTTATGCCGCGCTATACCAACGCTACCGGCGGCGACGTTCTCGATGAGTTCTCCAAGGAATCGATTGAAAGCGCCTACCAGCGCATCACCCTCGAAGCCCGCAATCAATACACCCTGGGTTATAACACCACACAAAAACCTTCCAGCAATTATCGTGATATCGAAGTTCGGGTGAAGCGGCCCGGGCTGGAAGTCTTCGCCAAGCATGGATACTATCCGCTACCTCCGCAGCGCGACCAGAGCATACCCATTCCCGCCGAGCCATCTCCACCCGGCAACACCGCACCAACTCCGCCCCCACCCTCAATGTGAGAGAAGGTTGCCTGATTGGCTACTTGCTCACGTCATGTACTTATTTAACACTGGACTTGGTTGTGTCCAACGCAGAAGCGAGTTGACGGGCCATGCGGGAATTGCGAATCACCATCATCATCTGGCTGCTTTTAGGGGCTCTAGGCATAGCGGGTCTATTGGTTGCGGGAGCTTGCGGCGCGAACCATTCCGGTTCTTCCTCCTCCAATAACGGGACCCAGACCACGCAAGAGACAACCGTCTATCCCAACCCGGAGGTTGCGTTGGGCGAACGGCTGTTTCTGGAAACACGTTTCGCCCAGTTCTTTGCCGCTAACATGACCGGCATCAATCAGCCTCTGAGCGCAGGCGATCCGGTAGTGGCAACTGTGCAAACCACATCCGGCACATTGCCTGGGCCCTTTGCCGGGCAGTCGATCAACTGCCGCTCCTGTCACTTTGTGGTGGAGTTCAAAGGCGTGTCGGGCGCGGGAAACCGGACGTACGCCGACTTCACTTCCCGCAGTCCGCTACCCCGGACGATCAACGGATTTGACCACACGCCGCGAAACGCGGAACAGATGGTGGGATCGTTGATGACCCGCTCCGGCCCGACTTTTCTGCATTCCGACGGAGAGTTCAATGACCCCATCGATCTGGTGCAGAGTACGATGACGGGACGTAACTTCGGTTGGTCCCCCGACCAGCAAAGCCAGGCCATCGCGCAAATTGCGAGCGTCATCCGCCAAGACGACGGCACCGGAGCTCTGGCGGCGCAACGCTCCGGCGGCCTTTCCTACAGCACTTTATTCCTGGGAACATCGGCCAGCATTCCTGCGCAATTCGTGATTCCTGCTGCCTATCGCCTCGATGTCCAAAATGCGTCTGACCAGCAGGTGGTTGCGGCGGTTGCAAAACTCATCCAGGCATACATGGCAGCGTTGCTGTTCAAGCAAAGTAGTACAGGTTTGTACACCGGATCGCCCTACGACCATTTTTTGGAGTTGAACCTGTTGCCCCGGCAACCCAACCCGGGGGAGACCGTTGCGGCTTATAACCAGCGTTTACTGCAAAGCATTACGGCGCTGAAGAGCCCCAGGTTCGTCACCGGCAGCAGCGAGTCGTTCCAATATCACTCGCAACCGTTTGCGTTTGGCAGCAATGAATTGGCCGGCTTGAAGATCTTCCTCAGCAGCGGGGTAAATCCCACCGACGGCTCGCAACATGCCGGCAATTGCGCTTCCTGCCACACCGCGCCCAATTTCACCGACATGGTTTTTCATTGCACCGGAGTTTCGCAGGAAGAGTATGACGCGGCCAACGGGACAGGGGCATTTCTGAATTTAGCCGTTCCCTCTCTGGCTCAGCGAAATGCCAACTACAACCAATACCTTCCCATGACGCTCAATCATCCGACCGCCAGCGAGGCCTTGCGGCACATCGCGGTGCAAGGACAACCGCAATTCGCCGATCTTGGACTGTGGAACGTGTACCTGAACCCCGATATGCCAAATCCCCAATCGGATCTGGCGAGTGTGGTGTGTGCGGCTGGCAATGACTGCTCGGTCGATCAGGGCCTGGCCAACACCATCGCGCAATTCAAGACGCCCAGCTTGCGCGATCTTGCCGACTCGAACCCCTATTTCCACAATGGCAGCAAGCTTACCCTGACGGACGTGGTGAACTTTTATATCTTCAATTCACAACTGGCGCGACAGGGAAACCTGCGGAACGCTCCGCCGCAGTTTCAGAATATGTCCATCGACCAAAGTGACGTGAGCAATCTGGTCGCATTCCTGCAATCCTTGACGCAAGATTACGACGACAATCATCTTCCGCAATAATTTCTGGGGAAACGCTGATCAAGTCCCGCTTTGAAGGGGACGGCCTTTCACGGACTGTGTCGCAACCGGCAAACGATTTCTGTGGTGGAAGAAATGGCTCGAGTAATCCCATCAAACTAGAGCAATTCAGAGTGGCTGTATCCGCTTTGAAGGGGCACGCCTTAGGCGTGCCGAAAAGCTGGGTGCAAGACATTGGCTTTAGCCGCTGAGGGCCCTCAGGGCCTAAAAGGCCGAGCTCGGGTAGCGCCGATCGGCGCGGCTGTAGCCGCGCCCTTTCAAGGCGGTTACAGGCAGTTCGTTAACTACCCGAAAATCAATCAGGCTTTACACTTTGCTGAAAAACTCGATGAGCGACGGTTTTTGAAGGGGCGAAGCTTCAGCTGCGGCCGTTGCAAGCCCTTTAAATTTTTGATCCCGAGGCGGATTTCACTTTCGATCGAGTGACGGCGCGGTTCCCACCTCGCGACCTCGTCCGCTGGCGGCGATCTTACTTCCCTTTCCGGCAGCGGCCACATGTGCCGAAGCCTCCGGCCCGTAGCGTTCCAGCAGGACCGGAACCAACGCTCCTTCGGCTTCTTTCACGAACGTCAATTTACCCGCACCATTCATGTCGATGCGGATGAAGTCCCCCAGCTTCACCTGTCCGGTGGCCACCAGGTTGGCGAGCGGAAACACAATGTTGCGCTCGATAGCGCGCTTCAAATGGCGAGCTCCATACTTCAAGTCCGTCCCCTCGAACAGCAGGAACTGCTTAACCGCCGGAGTACAACTGAATACGAACTGATTGTTGCCGGTGGCCTGAAGAATGCGCTGCTGCACCAGTCCCAACTCAATCTCCAGGATCTGTTCCAGATGTTCCGCGCGCAGCATACGAAAGACCACGATCTTGTCGATGCGGTTCATGAACTCGGGCGAAAACTTGCGGCGAGCCGCTTCCACCGCAGCGCGATTAATCTTGTCGTCGAGCCGGGTATCCATCTGCGGGGGCGTCTGCGCAAAACCCATGGTGCCGTTAATCATCTCGTTCATTTCCGATGCCCCCAGGTTCGAGGTCATCACGATCACGCACTGCGAAAGATCGACCCGGCGATTGTCCCCTAGCGTCAGCGTAGCTTTGTCAAGAATGCCCAGCAACAGCTGCCACAGCGAGTCCGACGCCTTTTCGATTTCATCGAACAGCACGATCGACAGCTTCAGTTTCTCGGTGTGCCACTGGTTGATCGCTTCCTGGGTCAGTACGGGATGGGTTTCGCGATGCCCCAGATAACCCGGCGGCGAGCCCACCAGCTTGGCGATCTCATGCGAGTGCTGAAACTCTGCACAATCAATCTTGATGCAGGCGTGCGGATCGCCAAACAGCGACTCCGCCATGGCTTCCACCACGCGCGTCTTGCCGGAGCCAGTAGGGCCGAGAAACAGGAGATTTCCGATAGGCCGTCCGGGAGCATTCAAACCCGCGAGAAACATCTGATAAAGTTCGGCAACTTTTTCGACGGCGGCATCCTGTCCAACAATCTTTCGGCGTAATGCGGTTTCAAACTCCAGCGCGTCGCTGCTGCGTTGCGTGGGATCCAGGGTAGCGTTCAATCCGGTCTTCATAATAGTGCCAACTTGCCAGCCCGATCTTTAGCCAACCGGAATCAGGCTGTCTGAATGAGATGGAATCAGCGTCCGCTGAGTTGTTTCCCGCCTTGGTTCGACGCGGTCGATACACCAGGCTTTTTCCATCTGTCCATTGGATGTGCGAGAGGCTCGTCACGACGGCTTACTGACTAGTTAACTTCTTGAAAGAATTATGCAAGGGTTTGCAGACGTCAGCGGCAATTTCACGCTTCGAGCCCGGGAAGGAGCACCGCTTCAAGGGCGCGGGATCGGGTTGCCGGTGCGATTGATCTGGCGGAAAGCGGCTCCTGCCGCCAAGGGACCTGTTGTTTCGAGAAGCCATCTGGCCATCTCATCAATTTAGGGTTGCTTCCCTAAATCCCCAGCTTCTTCACTTCCTCGTTGTAATACTTTCGGTAGAGGATGTCCCATTCCTGGGAGCCTTCCAGGATGGTGCGGCGCTGGCTTTCGATCTTCTGCCGGGCGGCAGCATCGATCTTGGCTTCCTGTGCCATCAGGTTTTCCAGAACACGGCGAACTTCGAGGCGGATGGTATTGCGGTCTTCGACGAAATCGACACTTTCCACTTCAGCCAGAGTGTCAGCCACGGCGTGCGCCAGCTTATTGATCTTCTCGCGGCTGATTCTCATAGCACTGCCTGGTACAACAGAACCGCATATCCCCCGGCTCCGGCGGCCAGAACCAGGTCACTTCCGCTCGAGATGACAGGTTCCAAGCCCAGCCCGGTTCTCATAACACCGCCTTGTATTTGCGCACCAGCTCGTTCTTGATCTTCTTGAACATTTCCTGATAATTGGCGCCACTGCGCTGCATTTCGTCGGCGTAGGTGTCGAGAATGATGCGGACTTCGTCATTGATGCGGTCTTCCAACGTCAGTTCCTCGAGCAGAGCCGCGTTGATGCGATCTTTCACCGCCGCCTTGTCCGCGGTTTCGATGAACTCGCCCTCAATGAGCTTGTTGGTGACTTCGCGGGCCAGATAGCCCACGTATTCTTTCGAGAAGAGCATGCTTATCCGAATCGGCTAGGGAAACACTTAGTCTAACACAATGCTTTCGGGTCGCTGCACTTCGAACCGCGAGGATTCGGGCCAGCAATTTAGCACCTCCGCGCCGTGTCAGCGTGGCTACATCGGAGTATGATGATTTTCTCTGCTGCCTGATTTGGGCCCCGCACCGCGCGAGAGACTTTTATGCCAGACGATCTATCAACCCTGAAAGACGATATGAACGCCTTCATTCTGGGGCACGGTCTAAGCCGCTTTCAGGGCTATGTCACCGAAGAAGTTCACAGCGTCATGTGGGATCCGCGGGACAATCCCGAGAGCTGGAAAGACTTCGTGGAACTGGCCAAGAAGGCGGGCGCGGAATTCCTCTCCATGGATGAGGAAGTTCTGGAGCGCGACGAACTCGACTATCTCATCCAGCGCCTGCAGCATGCGAGTTATCCCAGCGATGAAGACATGGAAGAGGCACGCTGGCTGCGTAACTACGTTGGGAAGACCGGCTTCATTCAGTTGGGATGGCCGCATCAGGGCATCATGTTCCTTTACGAAGCTACTACCGAATGGTACGAGCGTTATCAGCATTTACTCGACCTGGTCGAGGACTTCGGAACCCTGGCGATTGACGACGGCGATCAGGACGACGAACACTGAACCACCCCAGAAGACGCAAATGCGGCGTGTTCCGGGGATTCCCGGTTGCGGCGCGAAGAGACTTGCCGGATGAATGATGAACCGCTAAGAAGTTGCGTGGTGAGCGGTAAATAGTGCGCTGGGTCCTTCGCAACGCCGAATCAGGACTGGTGCAGCGACTCGCGCTGGAAATGGCGTTGCCCGTTTCCCTGGCGCGCCTGCTGGCCGTGCGGGGCATTCAGACCGCCGAGCAGGCGCACAAATTCCTTTCTCCATCGTTGCAAGATCTGCACTCACCCTACTTGATGACCGGACTTCGCGCTGCCGTAGAGCGTCTGCGTGCGGCCATCGAGCGCGGCGAGACCGTGCTCATCTATGGCGACTACGACGTTGACGGCACCACAGCCATCGTTATCCTGAAGACCGCGCTGGAGATTTGCGGCGGCAAAGTCGACTACCACGTTCCGCACCGCATTCGCGAAGGCTATGGAATGCGCGATGAGGTCATCGAGCAGGCTGCTGATCGCGGCATTCGAATCATTATCAGCGTCGACACCGGCATTCGGGCATTCGCCGCCGCGGAGACAGCCGAGCGGCGCGGGATCGATCTCATTGTTACCGATCATCATCTGCCGCAAGCCGATGGCGTGCCCAAAGCGCTGGCCGTGGTCAATCCCAATCAGCAGGGTTGTGAGTATCCGTGCAAGTCGCTATGCGGAGCAGGAGTTGCGTTCAAGATCGCGCAAGCCCTGTTGGTGGAGAGCGGCCGCGAGCGGCTACTGCCCTCCTTCCTCAAGATGGTTGCGATTGCGACCATTGCCGATGCCGTGCCGTTGATGGGCGAAAATCGCGTCTTCGCCAAACTTGGGCTGGAAGGATTGCGCAAGCCGGTCAACGCCGGACTGCGCGCGCTGCTGGCCAACTGCGATCTCGATGGCTCGCGTCCCTTGGGGGCAGGCGATATCGCCTTTCGTGTCGCGCCCCGTTTGAATGCCGCCGGGCGCATGGACATTGCTGAACGCGTGATTCAGTTGTTTACCGAGAAAGACGCGGGCAAAGCGGCCGAGATGGCCATGCAGCTGAACGAACTGAATGGCAATCGGCAGCAGGAAGAGCAGCGCATCCTGGATGAGATTCAGCAGAAGATCGAATCGTCGCCCGAGATGAAAGACGCGTACTGCCTGGTGGTGGATGGCGACAACTGGCATCGCGGCGTTATCGGTATTTGTGCCACGCGCATTGTTGAGCGATATTGCCGGCCAACGCTGATCTTCTCCTGCGAAGACGGTGAGGCGCACGGATCGGGCCGCTCGATCAGCGCGTTTCACCTGCTGGAGGCGCTGGAATCTTGTCCTGAGTTGTTTACGCGGTTCGGCGGGCACTCCCACGCTGTGGGATGTACGCTTCCGGTGGAGCGCATTGCTGAGTTACGTTCGCGGCTGGATGCCTATGCCCGTCAGCGGTTGACGCCCGCAGATTTTGTTCCCGTACTCGAATATGACGCCGAAGTCGGGCTGGAAGACATCAAGCATGATTTCTGGCTGGCTTTGCAAAAGCTGGAGCCGTTTGGGGTAGGGAATCCTGTCCCAGTGTTTGTTGCGCGAAATACCAAGCTGGTGCAACCGGCTCGGGTGTTGAAAGAGAAGCACCTCAAGCTTCGTGCCGTGGCGGGCGATCCGCAAGCGAACGGCCGCCGTTTTCAGCGGGCTCACGATGTGTTGGGCTGGCGCATGGCTGAGCGCGCCGCGCAAGATCCCCTGTTGGCAGGCGACGTTCTCGACCTGGCTTTCACCGTCGATTACAATCAGCATCCCGAATTCGGCGGAATACAGCTGAATCTGACGGACTTCGCGCGAGTAGCTCCGATGGCGGTAGCTGCCGGCACGACGGAAAACTAGAGCGTCACCAACTCCTCTGACAAATGCCGTCTCCGGCGGTTACTGACGATATAGCGCGACATGTTGACCGCTATCCGAGGGTCAGCAGGGCGCGGGCTGGTTCGCAGTTACCGGCTATCTCTCGAGTGAAGCTAATGCATGATCTCGAACACGGTCCCGCAACCGAAAGTCCCCCAGTTGTTAGAGCACTGATGAATACCGCCATTTGCGGTTGTGCTGTAGAGATTGCCCGCAGCGTCGAAGATCAGGCCGGCGGCAGGGCCAGATCCGTCCGTGCCGTTGAAGCTGTGCAGCACCGTTTCCGTCCAACCTCCGTCTTGCCTGGACGACAACTCGAACACCGTCCCGCACCTGTTGAAGGGGGGCAACGACGGGCATGTCTGGTGAATGCCGCCACCGGAGGTCGTGCCGTAGAGATTGCCTGCTCCATCGAAGATCAGGCCAGCGGCGGGACCAGCGCCGTCCGTGCCCTGGCCATTACCAAACCCGTGCAGCACCGTCTCCGTCCACAGCCCATTGCCGGTGGGCGACAATTCGAATGCCGTGCCGCCATCGTGAATACCGCCACCACTGGTCGTGCCGTAGAGATTGCCCGCGGCGTCGATGATCAGGTTGCCCGTTGGACCAGAACCATCCGCGCCGCCACGGCCGAAGTTGTGCCGCACCAGCGCTGTCCAGCCTCCGTCCTGGTTGGGCGTTAACTCGAACACTGTTCCATAGCCTACGTCGCCGCCATTTCGGGCTGTGCCATAGAGATTGCCGGCGGCATCAAAGATCAGGCCGGAGGCGGGGTTATCCCCGTCGCGGCCGCCGAAGGTGTGCAGCAGCCTCTCTGTCCAGCCTCCGCCTTCTCTAGGCGACAACTCGAACACGGTTCCACCATAGACGCCGGAATTAGAGCAGCTGATGTGAATGCCTCCCTGACTGGTCGTGCCGTAGAGATTGCCCGCGGTATCGAAGATAAGACTGGCGTAGGGGACACATCCATCCGTGGCATTGCCAAAGCTGTGCAGCACCTTCTCCCTCCAGGTTCCGTCTCCGTTGGGCGATAACTCGAATACCGTCCCGCAAGTACTACCCTGATAGCAGCTGCTGTGAGTGCCGCCAGCCGAGGTCGTGCCGTAGAGATTGCCGGCGGCATCGAAGATCAGGCCACCGTAGGGATAAGCGCCGTCCGCTCCCTTGCCGAAGCTATGTAGCACTTTCTCTGTCCAGCTACCGTCCTGGTTGGGCGACAACTCGAACACCGTCCCGCATCCGGTGTCTTGGGAATAGTCCCAGCAGCCGTGAATGCCGCCATAGGTGGTCATGCCGTAGAGATTGCCGGCGGCGTCCATGATTAGGCTGCCCTGGGAAATCCAATTGTTGGGAGCATTAATCCCGTCCGTGCCACGGCCGAAGCTATGCAGCACCGTCTCGTCACTAGCCCAGAGGCTGGTCGCAAACAGGGCTACAGTAAGAATCGCCAAAGACGCTTTTATTCCGTTAGAAAATTTCCTGCCTCGCATAAGGAGTCCTCCTTCTCAACAGCGAAACTAATGCATGATCTCGAACACCGCGCCGTCTCCGTGAATGCCGCCAGCGCTGGTCGTGCTATAAAGATTGCCCCCCGCATCCAGGATCAGGTTGGCCAAGGGATAAAACCCGTCGGTGCCGTCGCCGAAGCTGTGAAGCACCTTCTCCGACCAGGTCCCGCCGTCGGTGGGCGTCAACTCGAACACCGTCCCAGTGTCGTGAACGCCGCCCTGCTTGGTCGTGCTGTAGAGATTGCCAGCGGCATCGAAGATCAGACTGGCATTGGGATAAGCTCCGTCAGGCCCGCCGCCGTGGTCGTAGCTGAAGTAATACACATTCGTCTCCGACCAGCTCCCGTCCGCCTGGAGCGTCAGCTCAAACGCGGCCCCTCCCCCACCCATACCGCCCTCCCCGACTGTGCCATAGAGATTGCCGGCAGTATCCATGATCAGGCCGGCTACGGGGTTAGTCCCTTCTCCGCAACTGCAGAAGTCCCTCAGATCCTTCTCGGCCCAGCCGCCGCCCTCTGTGGGGGACAACTCGAACACGGTTCCGCATCCTGATCCTTGGCATATGTAACCGCCGCCCCCGCTGGTCGTGCTGTAAAGATTGCCAGCGGCATCGAAGATCAGGCCTGCCTTGGGATAAGCTCCGCCAAACTCGCTGTAGGCGTTGTAGTTGAAGTTATGTAGGACCCTCTCTGTCCAGCCTCCGTCTTCTCTAGGCGACAACTCGAACACCGTCCCGCATCCTCCTCCCCAGGGGCACGGGTTGTAGCCGCCATACAACGTCGTGCCGTACAGATTGCCGGCGGCATCCATGATCAGACCAGCTTGGGGATAATTCCCGTCCGTGCCGCGGCCGAAGCTATGTAGCACCTTCTCCGTCCAGCCTCCGTCTTCTCTAGGCGACAATTCGAACACCGTCCCGCATCCTGCCCCCTGGCACGGGTGAATCCCGCCCAGGTTGGTCGTGCCGTAGAGATTGCCCTCGGCATCGAAGATCAGAGCGGCGGCGGGATAAATCCCATCTGTGCCTTCGCCGAAGCTGTGCAGCACCGTTTCCGTCCAACCCCCATCCTCGTTGGGCGACAACTCGAACACCGTCCCGCAACCGAGGCCGCCATTGTGATTGCAGGGGTGAATCCCACCCAAGCTGGTCGTGCCGTAAAGATTGCCGGCAGCATCCATGACCAGACCAGCCTGGGGAGATGCCCCATGCGTGCCTAGGGCGAAGCTATGCAGTACCTTTTCGTCATTAGCCCAGAGGCTGGTCGCAAACAGGGCTACACTAAGAATCGCCAAAGTCGACTTTAATCCAGTGGAAAATTTCGTGTCTCGCATGAGGAGTCCTCCTTTAGCCCAGAAGTTCCGTGAACATGGCCAGCGCAGTTGAATGCCTGAGAGAAGGAAAGGTGGCGAGTCGGGTCGTTGCTGCTCGTGCGCCAGGTGTGGACGAGAAGAAAGTCGGCAATCCTTCCCCGGCTGCCAAATCAATTCTCCCGCTTGCGGTTGACCTCTGTCAGTGACCGCTGCCGCTTAAAGACGTGATGGCCAGGGGATGCCAAAGGCGGAGGGTATGGAAGGGAGTCCTCGAAACGGTCAGCTTGCGGAGAATCCGCGCAGCAGCCGAATCGCGCCGACTACTTTAGATTGCATTTCGGGTTACGGATAGGTGCCGTTAACAAGGGCCTGTCCCTTCGAACATTAGATTTAATCAGGGTTTCCCTAAAGTTTGCGAATACCAAGAATCGCTGCTATTGCCAGGATGCCCGTGCCAAACAGGATCACGCTGCCGGGCTCGGGCACGACCGACGGCACGTCGCTGGAGAGACTGGCTCGGCTGGGCTCACCACCGGCAAAGGTACCGTTCTTGGCAAAAGGATCTTCGTCCGTCAAATAGCCAACCGAGGCCGTGGGGAAAGCCACCGTGTTGTCGCCAATGCGAACCACGGGCTGGGGGCAGAATGGAGTGCCTGCGGCCGTGCTGCTGCTACATCCATCGCCTTGCCCAAGAATGTCACTGGGGGAAGCCAGGAAAAGGTTTCCATCGAAGCTCTGGAAACTGGGGATGATTTGGGAGTTCAAAATAGCTGCCCCAGTGCTCAGACCTGGAAGCCCCGCATCTGGTTCGAAGGCGTCATGGTCGAGGTTATAGGCGAAGGATTGATCGGCCAGCATCGTGCCGCCGGCTGCGAAGCCGCTGCCAGGAATGCTTCCAGCAAACGCCGCCCCGGGTGCCAGAGCGATCAGGCATATCAGGAAACACCAACTACGCACCATGGCCCCACCTCCCCAAGTTCGGAGAAAACGCACCTGCCGCCACTTTCTTAGGCTTATTATGCTCGTCAATCACGGCGAATTCAACACGCTACCGAGCTGGAAAGATTCCGTGACGTCTCTCTCGGCGATGACGAGTATGAACGCAACATTTTGCAAGTCAGTTCAATTCGTTACCTATCTCAGTTCGAATTGCAGTAGAGGGTTCCTGCCCCGGTTTTGAGCCCACCCAGCTGCCGTTCAACACGTTTCCGATCTCCAACCGCTTTATTCCGACGGAACGCTGCTACCCAAGGCCCTTCTTCGCCGTATAAGGTTTCAGAACCTAAACCCATGTTGGCGGAAGGATAATTCCCGACTGGATGCAACTTAGGCTCGGGATATTCCGTATTATGAATCGGCCCAGTTTGTCCGAGTGCGTAAAATAGGTCTATAGCTCCTGGTTCATCAAAACGGGCAGCATGGGCAGGCGCCAACCGCCTGCTGAACCCGAAACTATGGCAACTCCAAGACTGCAAGTGTCGACCGTAGCTGCGGCCACTCCGCAACGGAAAGTCGGGCGGGCACATTTCCTGCGCGAGCCAACGCTGATCGCGCTGCAAAATATGGTCGCGCACAAGCTGCGCTCCTTTCTCATGCTGCTGGGCGTCATTCTCTCGGTCTCCACTCTCATCCTGGTGGTCGCGCTGGTCGCCGGGATGAATCAGTACTTTGCCACCCGCATCGCCAACCTGGGATCGAATGTTTTCCTGGTTCTGAAGTTTCCCATCATCAGTGACAGCAAGGAGCTGCTGAAGGCGACCCGACGCAATCGCGATATCACCTGGGAAGACTATGAGTCGCTGCGCGACAATCTCAAGCTTCCCAAAGCGGTCGGCGTGCAGGGCGACCGTACAGCCAACCTGCGGGCCGAGCACCAGAGCATGGAAGATGTCGAGCTGCGGGGAGTGACCGCCAACATTGGCGACATGGATGTGGAAGAAGTCGCGACTGGCCGTTACATCACCGATACCGACAACCAACATCGCGACATGGTTTGCATGATCGGCGCCGACGTGGCCGACAAGCTTTTCCCTACGACCGATCCGCTGGGCAAAACCCTGGCCATCGATGGCCAGGAGTTTCAGGTAGTTGGGGTGGCCAAGAAAATCGGCAACACCTTTGGGCAGTCGCAGGACAATTTTGTCTATATCCCGATCGAAACCTGGTTGAAGATCTACGGGCGCAACAACAGCCTGAATATTAATGTTCAGGTGCGCGGTCCGGAGTGGCTGGCCCGCACCCAGGAAGAAGCCCGAATGCTGATGCGGGCCCGGCGCCATCTCGGATATAACGACGAGGACAATTTCGGCATCCTGGCCAGCGATAGCCTGATGAGCCTTTGGAAGAACCTTACCGGCACGCTCGCTACCGGCATGGTAGGTCTGGTCTCCATTTTCCTGGTCATCGGTGGAGTGGTGATTATGAATGTCATGCTCGCCTCCGTTACCGAGCGTACCCGCGAGATCGGCATACGCAAGTCGCTGGGGGCCAAGCGGCGCGACATCCTCATGCAGTTTCTGGTGGAGTCCACGGTGATGGCGCTGGTCGGCGGCGCCATCGGCGTGCTGATCGCCTGGATTCTGGCGGTGATCGTGCGTACGGCGACGCCGGTGCCCATGTCGGTTCCGATTCCTGCCGTGGTGTTGGCGATTGCAATCTCCTCGGGCGTGGGAATGTTCTTCGGGGTGTATCCGGCAAGGAAGGCGGCCAAGCTGGATCCGATCGAAGCGTTGCGGTACGAGAATTAAGGGGTTAGGGACTAGGGGCAAGTGGATACAAAAAGACGGTAGACGCGATCGAGGCCGAACTGATTCAGTGCCTACTAGCCCCTGACCACTAACCCCTAGCCACTGGTTTTCTTTATGCGGATGCATCTGGGCGTAAATTCGAAGATGGCGTTGGAGACGGTGCGCGAGCACAAGACACGCTCCTTCCTGACCGTGCTGGGCGTGGTGATTGGCGTGGCGGCCATGATCTTCGTGGCCTCCATCCTGGTCGGCATCAGCCGCGACTTCCAGGGCTTTCTCGAAGACTACGGCACCGATACATTGTTTATCTACCGCTTCGATGCCGGTATCCATACTGGCCGATTGACGGCCGAGGAGCGCAATCGTAAGTCGCTCACCCTGGAAGATGCCAAGGCCATTCTTGCCGAGTGCCCGCACGTCAAGAACGTGACCGTGGAAATCTTTCCGCGTTTCGACCCGGACGTTCGGCCCACTCCGCAGGTGGCGCGCTACGGCACCCACGAGATTACCGATCTCGACTACACCGGCACCAACTCCGCTTATCAGGACGTCTATAACGCGCATGTGGTTCAGGGCCGATTTTTCTCCGATTTCGAAGACCTGCATCGCGAAGACGTAGCGGTGATCGGATACGAAATCGACCGCAACTTTTTCCCCGCCCATGACGGGATCGGCAAAACGATTCTGGTCGAGGGCGTTCCCTACCAGGTGATCGGCGTGCTGGGCAAACGTAAGGGACAACTCTTCAAAAACCAGTCGGCCGATCGCACGGTCAAGGTCCCGTACTACTCGTATCGCAAGCACTATCCCGCCGACGAAGACCACTTCATCGGCGCCGAGGCGTATCCCGGATTCAAAGACGCCGCCGAAGACGAGATTCGCGGCCTGTTGCGCCGCCGCCGCAACGTTCCTTTCAACAAGCCCGACAACTTTGGCATCAGCAGCGCCGCAGCCATTGCTGAAAACTTCCGTCAGATCATGAGCACGGTCGCCCTGATGACCATCGTGGTCAGTTCGATCGGCTTGCTGGTGGGCGGCGTCGGGGTGATGAACATCATGTTGATGTCGGTGACCGAGCGCACCCACGAAATCGGCGTGCGCAAAGCCATCGGCGCTCGCCGCGGCGATGTGATCCGCCAGTTCCTCACCGAGGCCATGGTCTTGACCGGGCTGGGCGGCCTGGCTGGGGTGCTGGTCGGAGTGGGCGCAGCCGCCTGCCTGCCGCTGATCTTTCCTTCGATGCCGACATCGGTGCCGATCTGGGCCGTCGTCTCCGCCGTGGTGACATCGGTCTCCGTCGGCCTGTTCTTCGGGATCTATCCTGCCGTCAAGGCCTCCAAGCTCGATCCCGTCGAAGCGCTGCGTTACGAATAACACTTGGCTTTCGGCCGTTACCCCTCACCATTCAACTATCTGGGTTCAGCCCCCGACCTGCTCCTTTTGCAGTCAGGGAATTTCAGTTGAATTCATCTTTTGCTTCCACCGGCCGCCGTCCCGCAGGAGACTGTCTCGCAACCCCAAGAGGAAATTTTGTGGTGGAACAAAGGGCGGAATAACCGATCAAACTAACCGCAACGCGGCGGGATGAAGTTAGCCGGGCGGCGTAAGAGGCTGCTACGAAACTCGGTCCGCGCTTGCATCGGTGGAATAGACCGCGCGAAAATCGAGTGCCGGAGGCACGACATAACCTAGCCCAGCACGGAGCCGGAGGCGGAGTGCTGGGTGAAGTGGGAAAAATCTCCGAGTCGCGTAGCGACGGCACAGTTTCGTAAC